>NZ_JAME01000010.1 GCF_000521865.1 Roseivivax isoporae LMG 25204 | reverse complement strand
GGCGGCGACAACGTGCCCTATGGTACCGGAGCCGCGGTGCGCGGGGCGGCGGAGTAGCGACATGGCGGGACGGACAGGCAATCCGGACGGGCGCGGGGAGGGCGGCATGATCCTGCCCCGCACACCGTCCCTCAGGCTCGACGGCCGCAGGGCGCTGGTGACCGGCGCCTCGTCGGGCATCGGCCTCGGCTGCGCGGGGGCTCTCGCCGAGGCGGGCGCGCACGTCACCTGCGTGGCGCGCCGCGCAGGTCCCCTCGACGCGGCGGTCGCGGCGCTGCGGGCCGAGGGCTGGCAGGCGGAGGCGCGCACGGCGGACGTGGCCGATCTCGACGCTCTCGACGCCCTCTTCGACGCGCCGGCCGACGTGGTGGTGAACGCCGCAGGCCTCGCGCGGCACGGTCCCGCGCTCGACACCGAGCCGGCGGATTTCGACGCGGTGATGGACGTGAACCTGCGCGCCGCCTACTTCCTGTCGCAGCGCGCGGCCCGCGCGCTGAAGGCCGCGGGACGCGGCGGGTCCATCGTGCATGTCTCCTCGCAGATGGGGCATGTGGGCGGCGTCGACCGCGCCGTCTACTGCGCCTCGAAGCACGCGCTCGAAGGCATGGTGAAGGCCATGGCGATCGAGTGGGGGGCGCTCGGCATCCGCATCAACACGCTCTGCCCGACCTTCATCCGCACGCCTCTGACCGAGGCGACCTTTGCCGATCCGGCGCGGCGCGCCTGGATCGAGGACCGCATCAAGCTCGGCCGCGCAGGTGTGGTCGAGGACATCATGGGCGCGGTGCTCTACCTGGCCTCGGATGCCTCGGCGCTGGTCACCGGCACGCATCTGACCGTCGACGGCGGCTGGACCGCGGACTAGGCGCGGCTCACGCCCCCATTTCGGGGCCGAGTTCCGCCATGGTGCGCGCGAGGCCCTGCCGCATGTGCGCGTCGAGATGGTCGAGCATCGCGGACAGGTCTTCGCCGCAGGCGAGCCGCACGTAGGTGTCGTGGCTTTCCCGCCGCGGCCCGGCCCGGCCATGCGCGCGCTGGTGCATCGAGAAGTAGAAGTTCACGTGCGGGCGCATGCCCTCCCAGCTCCGCCGCAGGAGGTCGTGCCCGCTCATCTCGTAGCACCAGGCGTGCAGGTGCAACTCGCGGTCGATCGCCTCGACCGGGTCGCCGCCCGTCTCGATCACCTCGATGAGCCGGGCGTTGCGCGCGGCGAGATCGGCGAGCGCCGCATCGGTGCGCCGGTTCCAGAGGAGCTCGAAGGCGAAGCGCTCGAGCGTGGTGCGCAGCGAGTAGAGCTCCTCGAGATCCCGGCGCGAGATCGAGCGCACGCGGATACCCTTGTAGGGCTCGCTGATCACCAGGCGCGCCTCCACGAGCTCGCGCACGGCCTCGCGGATCGAGCCCCGGCCGACCCCCAGCGCCTCGGTCAGCTCGCGCTCGGTCAGCCGCTGGCCGGGCAGGAAATTGCCGCCGACGATGTGATGCGCGAGCCGCTGCGCCACCCTGCTGCGCAGGGTGTCATGCGTCACGGGTTCGAGCGGTTTCGCGTCCGTCTGCATGCCGTCGGAACCTCGGGGTTGCGTCCGGTGCGCACAGTCCCCGATCCGTGCGACGCCATCAAGTGTTGACATCGCACGATCCGAGTGTCTGATTGTCGGACAATAAAAGCGGCCGGATCGCGGCCACGCCCGGACCCGCCCGGGTCCCTGTCCAGCACCCACGGAGGTTCCATGACCCATCAGCGCACCCGCATGCTCGGCCTCGTCGCCGGCGCTGGCCTGCTAGCCGGCGGCCCCGCCGCGGCGCAGGAATTCATCACCATCGGCACGGCCGGCCAGACCGGGCTCTACTACGTGGTCGGCCAGTCGATCTGCCGGCTGGTGAACCGGCGCGCGGACGACAACGGCCTCAGCTGCACCGCCTCGGCCACGGGCGGGTCGATCGCGAACCTGAACGGCATCGCCAGCGGCGACCTCGATTTCGGGATCGTGCAGTCCGACTGGCAGTACCACGCCGTGAACGGCACGAGCACCTTCGCCGATGCCGGGCCGAACGAAAACCTGCGCGCGATCTTCTCGGCGCATGCCGACGTGGTCACGGTGGTGGCGCGCGCTGACAGCGGCATCGAGACCCTGCAGGACCTGCCGGGCCACCGGGTGAACATCGGCAATCCGGGCTCGGGCTCGCGCGCCACGGCCGAGGTCCTGCTCGAGACCGTGGGCATCGACGTCGGGTCGTTCTCGCTCGCCTCCGAGCTGCAATCGTCGGAACAGAGCGCCGCGCTCTGCGACAACCGGATCGACGCGATGATGTTCTCGGCCGGCCATCCCGTCGGCAACATCAAGGAGGCGACGGTGTCCTGCGACACCCGCTTCCTGCAGATCGACGCCCCGGAGGTCGAGGCGATGATCGCCGAGACGCCCTACTATTCCGCCGCAACGATCCCTGCCGGCCTCTACGAGGGGCAGGAGGACGAGATCCGCTCCTACGGGCCGCTCGCGACCTTCGTGACCTCGACCGACACCTCGGACGAGGCGGTCTACGCGGTGGTCAAGGCGGTCTTCGACAATTTCGACCGCTTCCGAGACCTGCACCCGGCCTTCGCCAATCTCGAGAAGCAGGACATGATCACGCGCGGCATCATCGCGCCGCTGCATCCCGGGGCCGAGCGCTACTATCGCGAACAGGGCTGGATGTAAGTCCTGCCGCCGCCGCACCGACCGCCGGTGCGGCGGCCGATCCCGAAGCCAGAGAAGGGCCCCGCATGACCGACGCGCCGCACGCCAGCCATTCGACCCACGACGCCGCCGCGGACGACCGCAACCGCGACATCCTGATCTACGTGAACGGCGAGCTCGTGCACCGCGACGAGGCCAAGGTGTCGGTCTACGACAGCGGCTTCATGCTGGGTGACGGGATGTGGGAGGGGATGCGGCTCTACAACGGTCAGTGGGCCTTCTTCGACGAGCACATGGACCGCTTCTTCGCCTCCTGCAAGGCGGTGTCGCTCGATCCGGGCCTGACGCGGGAGGGGGTGCTCGAGGCGCTGAACCGCACCGCCGAGGCGAACGGCATGACCTCGGACGCGCATTGCCGGCTCATGGTCACGCGCGGGGTGAAGGACAAGCCGTTCCAGCATCCCGCGCTCAGCCGGTCCGGACCGACCGTGGTCATCATCGCCGAGCATTCGAAACCCGCGGAGAGCCTGCAGGCGCGGGGCATCCGGCTGGCGACCGTGCCGCAGGTGCGCGGCCTGCCGAACAGCCAGGACCCCAAGTTCAACTCGCATTCCAAGCTCAACTGCGTGATCGCCTGCCTGCAGGCCGAGGCGGCGGGCGCGGACGAGGCGCTGATGCTCGATCCGCATGGCTTCGTGAACACCACGAATGCCTGCAACTTCTTCGTGGTGCGCAAGGGCGAGGTTTGGACCTCGACGGGCGACTACTGCATGAACGGGGTGACGCGCGCCAAGGTGATCGCGCTCTGCCGCGCGAACGGCATCCCTGTCTTCGAGAAGAACTTCTCGCTCTACGAGGCCTACGGCGCGGACGAGGCGTTCCTGACCGGGACCTTCGGTGCGCAGACGCCCGTCGCCTCGATCGACGGCAAGCCCATCGGCGACGGCGACCGCCCGGTCACCGCGCGCATCCGCGCGCTCTACAAGGCGCTGGTGGCCGAGGTCACCGGCGGCTAGGCCGTGAGCGCGTCGGCGACCGCGGCACCGATGGCGAGCGACGAGGTCAGGCCCGGGCTCTCGATCCCGAAGAGGTTCACGAGCCCGGGCACGCCGTGCCGCGCCTCGGTCTGGATGTCGAAATCGAAGAAGCCCGCGCCGGGGCCTTTCAGCTTGGTGCGCACGCCGCTGTAATCGGGTTCGAGGCGGCCGTCGGGCAGGCCCGGCCAGTAGCGGCGGATGGCCTCCTCGAAGGCCCGCGCGCGGGCCGGATCCACGCAGTAGTCGATCTCGTCGGGCATCGTGCCCTCGGGCAGCCAGTCGACATCGGGGCCGAAGCGCACGGCGCCACCGAGGTCGAGCGTCGCGTGCACGCCGAGACCCCCGTCGACCGGCACCGGGTAGATCAGGTGCGAGAAAGGCGCGCGCCCCGTGAGACGGAAATAGGAGCCCTTGGCGAGCCATTGCCGTGGCACGGACCGCGCCGGCAGCCCCTCGATGGCGGCGGCGAGCGCCGGCGCCCAGAAGCCCGCCGCGTTGACGAGCCGGCGGGCGCGGAGCGTCGCCGGATCCGCGCCGCCGGTGGCGATGCGGAACCCGTCGCCCGACAGCTCGGCCGACACGAAGGGCGTGCGCAGGACGACCATGCCGCCACGGTCCTCGAGGACCGCGATGAGCCGCAGGAGGTAGCCGTGCGCGTCGAAGATGCCGGTCTCGGGCGACCAGAGCGCGGCCGTCGCCGCCACGTCCGGTTCGCGCGCGGCGCATTCGGCGCGCGACAGGAGGCGCAGGCCCTCGACCCCGTTCGCGCGCCCGAGCGCGTGGATCTCGGCGAGCCGCGCCTCCTCGGCCGCATCGGTCGCCACGACGAGCTTGCCGCACTTGCGGTAATCCACGCCGGTGCGGTCCATGAAGGCGTAGAGCAGGCGCCGTCCCTCGACGCAGAACCGGTGCTTCAGGCTGTCGGTCGGGTAGTAAAGGCCCGCATGCACGACCTCGCTGTTGCGCGCGGTGGTGACCTCGCCCGGCCGCGCGCCGGCCTCGATCACGAGGACCGACTGTCCGCGCTCGGCCAGCGTCGCCGCGATGGCGAGCCCGACCGCGCCCGCGCCGACCACCACCGTGTCGAAATCGAAGCTGTCCACCCTGCGTCTCCGTCCGTGCATCCCGGATGTGCGAAGGCATAGCGCCGATCCGCGCCGCGTGCGAGCCTCGTCGAGGCCACGGTCAGGTGATCGCGGAATCGTCGCCGAAGACGCGCGTCCAGCCCACGGCGATCACCGCCTTCATCGCCTCCTGCGCGGCGGTGGCGTCGCCGTCCGCGATCGCCTGGGCGATACGCTGGTGGCCGTCGCAGATGCGGCTCTGCTGGCCGGGTTTCGGCTCGGGCGACGAGCGGCGCAGCAGCGACAGCAAGGCCGCGCCCACCAGCGAGACGACCGAGTAGAGGAACGCGTTGTCGGCCGCGTCGAACACCGCGCGATGGAACTCGAGATCGGCGACGGAGAAGTCGACCTCGTTGCCTGCCCGCCGCATCGCGGTCACGCAGTCGAAGAGCCGCGCCACGTCCGCCGCCGTGGCCTTGCGCGCGGCGAGCCCCGCCGCGTGCGGCTCGAAGGCGAGGCGCATCTCGAAGAGCTGCTTGTAGAACGCGTCCGAGGGTTCGCCGTCGAGATGCCAGCGCAGCACCTGCTCGTCGAACATGTTCCACGCGTTGCGCGGCCGGACACGGGTGCCGACGCGCGCCTTCGCCACGATCATGCCCTTCGCCGCCAGCGTCTTGAGCGCCTCGCGCAGGACGGTGCGCGAGACGCCGAAGGTCTCGACCAGTTCCTCGTCGCGGGGCAGCAGTTCCCCGGGGGCCGGGTCGCCCGCGGTGATCGCGCGGCCCAGCCCCTCGACCACGCGGCCGTGGTTGCCGCCGAGCTCGCGCCGCATCGGGTCGAGGCGTTCGAGGAGCCGCGTCATGTGGCCGACACGGCGCCGCGCCCGTGGCCGAGCATCAGCAGGCCCTTCTGCAGCAGGATGAAGAGGAGAAGCAGCATGCCGATCACGATCTTGGTCCACCAGCTCGAGAGCGAGCCGTCGAAGACGATATAGGTCTGGATCAGTCCCATGGTCAGCACGCCGATCAGCGTGCCGAACACGTAGCCCGATCCCCCGGTGAGGAGCGTACCGCCGATCACCACCGCCGCGATGGCGGTGAGCTCCGTCCCCACGGTGGCGAGCGGGTAGCCCGAGCCCGTGTAGATCGAGAAGACGATGCCGGAAAGCCCTGCCATGAACCCCGAGAACGCGTAGATCAGCACCGTCGTGCGGCCGATCGAGACGCCCATCAGCCGCGCCGTCGGTGCGCCGCCGCCGAGCGCGAGCACCGCCGTGCCGAACCGCGTCCGGTGGGCGAGGATCATCCCGGCGAGGACCGACAGGAGCATCGTCGCGCCGATCACCGTCAGCCGCCCGCCGCCCGGCAGGCGCTGGTAGCTGCGCAGCATGTCGTAGAAGTCGTGGTCGATGGGCACGCTGTCGATGGTCAGCATGTAGGCCGCCCCGCGGGCGAGGAACATGCCCGCGAGCGTCACGATGAAGGGCGGCATGGCGAGCCCGTGGATGAGCCCGCCCATCGCCGCGCCGAAGGCCGTCGTCGTGGCGAGCAGGAGCGCGAAGACCGCGAGCGGGTGCAGCCCGGTGTCGCGCAGCAGGACCGCGATGAAGACCCCGGCGAACGCGATGACCGATCCGACCGACAGGTCGATGCCGCCCGACAGGATCACGACCGTCATGCCGACCGCAACGATGCCGAGATAGGCGTTGTCGGTCAGCAGGTTGCCCAGAACCCGCGTCGACAGCATCGCGGGGAACTGCAGGTAGCAGACGAGGTAGGCCGCGAGGAAGATCGCGATCGTGGCGTAGAGCGGCAGCAGGCGGGACGTCATTCGGTGGCCTTTTCGGTTCGGGCGACCCCGGCCGCGCGCGGCGCGCGCAGGCCGAAGCCCGGCAGGCCGGGCCCGAGCCGCGGCGATTGCAGCACGAGGATGATGACCACGAGCCCGGCCTTGATCACGAGGTTGAACTCGGACGGGAAGCCCGCGAGCAGGATGCCGGTGTCGATGGTCTGGATGACCAGCGCCCCGAGGATCGACGCGGCGACCGAGAAGCGCCCGCCGAGAAGCGACGTGCCCCCGATCACCACCGCGAGGATCGCGTCGAGCTCGAGCCAGAGGCCCGCGTTGTTGGCGTCCGCCCCGCGGATGTCGGCGGCGACCACGATGCCCGCGATGGCGGCGCAGAGGCCCGAGGCCACGTAGACCGCGATCAGCAGGACGCGCGCGTTGACCCCGGCCAGGGCGCTTGCCGGCCGGTTGATGCCGATCGCCTCGATCAGGAGCCCGAGCGCCGTGCGCCGGACGAGGAGGCCCACCGCCACCCCGGTCACGATCCAGATGAGGATCGGCGTCGGCACGCCGACCACGTCGCCCGCGCCGAAGAACGCGAGGCCCTCGTGGCTGAAGGTCAGGATGCGCCCCTCGGTGATCATCTGCGCCACGCCGCGCCCCGCGACCATGAGGATCAGCGTGGCGACGATGGGCTGGATCCCGAAGAGCGCCACCAGCACCCCGTTCCAGAGACCGCAGAGGAGCCCGGCGCCGAGCCCGAGCGCCAGCGCCGCGCCGAGCCCCAGCCCGTTCGATACCGCCCAGGCGGATGCCGCGCCGCAGATCGCCATGACCGCGCCAACCGACAGGTCGATCCCGCGCGTCGCGATCACCAGAGTCATTCCGACCGCCAGCAGCGCGACGGGCGCGCCGCGCTTCAGCACGTCGACCGCGCTGCCGACGAGCCGGCCGTCCGCGATCTCGACGGCGAGGAAGCCCGGGAAGAAGGCCGAGACCAGCGCCACCACGGCGGCCAGCGTGACCAGTTGCGGGGCGAGGCGGCGCAGGCCCTGGCTCATGCTCTGGCTCCTTCGGGATCGGCGTCGGGGCGGGCGATGGCCTGCACGATCCGGTCGGTGCAGATGTCCTCGCCCACGAGTTCGGAGACGTGCCTCCGGTCGCGGACAACGATCACGCGGTCCGAGGCGGCGATGAGCTCGTCGAGTTCCGACGAGATGAGCAGGATCGACATGCCCGCATCGGTGAGGTCGCCCACGAGCCTCAGGATCTCGGCATGCGCGCCCACGTCGATGCCGCGCGTCGGCTCGTCGAGGATCAGGAAGCGCGGGTTCATGGCAAGCCATCGCGCCAGAACCACCTTCTGCTGGTTGCCGCCCGACAGCAGGCCCACGGCCTTTTCCGGGTCGGCCGGCCGGATGTCGAGGCGGCGGATGTAGTCCTCGGCCAGCCGGCGCGCCTCGGCGCGGGGCAGGGGCCGTGCCCAGCCGCGCCGGGCCTGCAGCGCGAGCGCGATGTTCTCGCGCACCGACAGGTCCGCGACGATCCCGTCGGTCTTGCGGTCCTCGGGGGCATAGCCGAAGCCCGCGGCGATGGCCGCGCGCGGCGAGCGCAGTTCGACCGCGGTTCCGTCGGGCTCGCGCAGGGCCCCACGGTCGGCGGGCGTGCGGCCGAAGAGCACGTCGCCGGTCTCGGTCCGGCCCGAGCCCAGCAGCCCCGCGAGGCCGATCACCTCGCCCCGGCGCACGGTGAGGTCAAAGGGCGCGATCCGGCCGCGCCGCCCGAGTCCCTCTGCCCGCAGCATCGCCGGGCCGTCCCGCTGCACGCCGCGGCGCGCTTCGGCCATCTCGAGCTCGTGGCCGAGCATGTGGTGGATGAGCTCGACGCGGTTCAGCGCCGCGGTGCCGGCGGTCACGATGTGCCGGCCGTTGCGCAGGACCGTGACCCGGTCGGTCAGGTCGAACACCTGGTCGAGGAAATGCGAGATGAAGATGATGCCGAGCCCGCGCGCCCGCAGGCCGCGCACGACCTCGAACAGCGTCTCGGTCTCGCGCGCATCGAGGCTCGCGGTCGGCTCGTCGAGGATCAGCACCTTGCCCGACAGCGCGACCGCGCGGGCGATCGCCACGATCTGCTGGACCGCCACCGGGTAGGCGCCGAGCTCCCGCGCGACGTCGACATGGTCGAGCCCGTAGCCCGCGAGCATCTCGCGCGCCTCCTCATGCATGCGCCGCCGCGACACCATGCCGAAGCGCACGGGCTGGCGGCCGAAGGTCAGGTTCTCGGCCACGGTGAGGTTCGGCAGGAGGTTGACCTCCTGGTAGACGGTGCCGATGCCGAGCGCCTGCGCCTCCTGGGTCGAGCCGGGCGAGATCGGCTGCCCGTCGAGCGCGATCTGCCCGCCGTCGCGCGCATGCATGCCGGTCAGGCACTTGATGAGCGTGGATTTTCCCGCCCCGTTCTCGCCGAGGAGCGCATGCACCTCGCCCGCGGCGAGATCGAACCGCACGCCGTCGAGCGCGACGGTGCCGGGAAAGGTCTTGGTCAGGTCGCGGATGGTCAGGAGCATCGGCCGCCCTTTGTCGAAACGCGGGGGGACGCGGCGCCCGTGCGGGGCGCCGCGCCGGTTCCCGCCCTGCGATCAGTAGCCCAGGTCCTTGCGGGCCTCGTACTGCGCCATCGGGTCGTCGTCCTGCGTGTAGAGCGCGGACTCGGTCTGGATGAACTTCTCGGGCTCGGTGCCGTCGGCCATGTAGGCCGCGAGCGCGTCGAAGGCCGGGCCGGCCATGTTCGGCGTCAGCTCGACGGTGGCGTTCGCGTCCCCCTCGGCCATCGCCTTGAAGATGTCGGGCACCGCGTCGATCGACACGATCAGGATGTCGTCGCCGGGATCGATGCCGGCCTCCTTGATCGCCTGGATCGCCCCGAGCGCCATGTCGTCGTTGTGGGCGTAGAGCGCGCAGATGTTGTCGCCGCCGCCCTCGGCCTGCAGGAAGCTCTCCATCACCTCCTTGCCGCCCGAGCGCGTGAAGTCGCCGGTCTGGCTGCGCACGATCTCGATGTCGGGCGTGCCCTCGATCGCCTGGCGGAAGCCGTTGGCGCGGTCGATGGCGGGCGAGGAGCCGGTCGTCCCCTGCAGCTCGACCACGCGGCAGGCCCCCTCGGGCTTGTTGTCGACGAGCCACTGGCCGGCGACGGCGCCCTCGTGCACGAGGTCGGAACCCACCGCGGTCAGGTAGAGGTCCTCGGAGCTGTCCACCTGCCGGTCGAGCAGCACCACGGGGATCTCCGCCTCCTTGGCCTCCTCGAGAACGCTGTCCCAGCCGGTCGCCACCACGGGGGCGAGCAGGATCGCGTCGACGCCCTGCGCAACGAAGGACCGGATCGCCGCGATCTGGTTCTCCTGCCGCTGCTGCGCGTCCGAGAAGCGCAGGTCGATGCCGCGTGCCTCGGCCTCCTGCCGGGTCACGGTGGTCTCGGCCGCCCGCCAGCCGGATTCCGATCCGATCTGGGAAAAGCCGATGGTCTGCGCGGACACACCTGTAGAGAGCGCGGCCATGGCCGCACCGAGCATCAATGTCTTCATGAATTCCTCCCTCATGAGGCCGAAGCCTGCCCGAGTAAACTCATATTATAATACTTTTGGCAACCGTG
The DNA here is from genome assembly GCF_000521865.1 of Roseivivax isoporae LMG 25204. GTDB lineage: Bacteria > Pseudomonadota > Alphaproteobacteria > Rhodobacterales > Rhodobacteraceae > Roseivivax > Roseivivax isoporae. Next base: position 122,644 of record NZ_JAME01000010.1, on the reverse strand, counting down.
GATTCCGCTGCACACGCGCGCCAGCGCCGCAAGCACGGGATTTCCGGCATGCGCGCCCTAGCTTGCCCATCAGGGCGAGCATGCAAGCAGGGGGCGTCTCATGCTGAAACGGGCCTGTCTCGCGGGGATGGTTTGGGCGACGGGCACCGGCGCGCTCGAGCTCACGCTAACGGGCAGCTACGCGCTGAACCGACCCTCGAGCCTCGACTACGATCCGACCTTCTGCGGGCTCTGGATCGCGAACGAGGGGCCCGAGGCGATCCTCGTCACCCTGCAGGGGGACGAGCTGCGCCGCGTCACCTCGGACCTCTTCCGAATCAAGGCGATCGCGGTGGACGGGCAGGGTCTGATCGTCGCGGACGGCGCGGGGTCCTTCCAGCGCCTCGACACGTCCGGCGCGGCCCTCGGCGCGCCGTTCCGCGCGGAGGGCTGGCTCGACACCGAGGGCATCGTGACGACGGAGGACGGCACCCTGATCACCGTCGAGGACGACCCCGAATACCTGACCTGGCTCGCGCCGGACGGCACGCTCCTGCGCCGCGTCGACACGATGACGCTCGAGCCGCCCCTGTCCGAGGCGCAGGGCATCGCGCGCGACCCGCGCACCGGGCACCTCCTCATCGTCGACGACTGGGAGGGAACCAACGCGCTCTACGAGTTCGATGCCGAGGGGCGGCTTCTCGCGACGGAATCGCTCGTGCCCTACGGCCTCGACCCCGAGGGGATCGCGATCCGCCCCGGGTCGGGGCAGCTCTTCGTCGCCTTCGACAGCGGCGACCGGATCGCGAGCTTCGACTACGTGCCGACGCTGCCGGCGGACGCGCCGCCGCTGCCGCCCGCCGCCGACTGCATGATGTCCTGAACTCAGACGAGCATGTGCCGCGGGTCGCCCACGACCGCGGCGTAGCGCGCGAGGAAGCGTGCCGCATCCGCGCCGTTGATGACCCTGTGGTCGTAGCTCAGGTCGAGCGGCACCATCGGTACCGGGCGCGGGCTGTCGCCGTCCCAGACGGTGACCGTCTCGGTCCGGGTGATCCCGAGGATCGCGACCTCTGGCGGGTTCACGATGGGCGTGAAGGCCGTCCCGCCGATGCCCCCGAGATTGGTGATCGTCATCGACGCGCCGCCCATCTCGGTCGGGCCGACCTTGCGCGCCTGCGCGCGCGACGCAAGGTCGGCGATCTCGGCCCCGATGGCCCAGAGCCCCTTGCGGTCGGCGTCGCGGATGACCGGCACCATCAGGCCGTGCGGGGTGTCGACGGCGATGCCCACGTGCACGTAGTCCTTCAGGACCAGTGTCCCGCCGTCGGCCGACAGCGAGGCATTGAACCGCGGGAATTCCCGCAGGCAGCGCGCCAGCGCCACGACGTGGAAGGCGAGCGCCGTCAGCTTCACGCCGCGGGCCTGCGCGTCGGGTTTCCAGGCCTTGCGCAGCGCCTCGATCGACGAGACGTCGGCGCGGTCGTGATGCGTGACCGCCGGGATCAGCGCCTGAGCCGCGGCGAGGTTGCGGGCCGCCACCTGCGCGAAGCGGCTCATGGGCTCCTCGGTCACGGGGCCGTACTGGGCGTGGTCGACGTCCCAGTACGAGGTGTCGCCGGCCGGTGTCGCGGGGGTTCTGCCGCCGCGGGACAGGTCCTCGGGGCCGATCGTGCTGCGGCCGAGGTCGCGCGCCAGCGCCTCGATGTCGATGCCCTTCTCCTGCGCCAGCTTGCGGGTGGAGGGGCTGATCTTCACGTTGCTCATGGCGCTCACCAGCTTGCCGAGATGTATTGGGTTTCCATGAACTCGAGCATGCCCTCGTGGCCGCCCTCGCGCCCGAGGCCCGATTGTTTGGTGCCGCCGAAGGGCGCCGCCGGGTCCGAGACAAGCCCGCGGTTGAGCCCCACCATGCCGTAGTCGAGCCGTTCGCAGACCTGCAGCGCGCGCCTGAAATCCTCCGAGAAGACGTAGGCGACGAGGCCGTATTCGGTGTCGTTCGCCCGGGCGATCACGTCCTCGGTGTCGGTGAAGGTCTGCAGCGCCGCCACGGGGCCGAAGATCTCGTCGTGCACGCAGTCCGCATCGCCCGGCACGTTCGACAGGACGGTGGGCGGGTAGAAGTAGCCCTTGCCCTCGGGCACGGTGCCGCCGCACTCGACGCGGGCGCCGCGCGCCACCGCGTCGGCCACGAACTCCGCCACCTTGTCGCGGGTCTGCGCGTTGACCAGCGGGCCCACGTCCACGGTGGGATCGGTGCCGTCCCCGACCTTGAGCGCCGCCATCCGCTCCGTGAGCCGGCGGGTATAATCCGCGGCCACGCGCTCGTGCACGTAGATGCGGTTCGCCGCGGTGCAGGCCTCGCCGAGATTGCGCATCTTGGCAAGCATCGTGCCCTCGACCGCGACGTCGAGATCGGCGTCGTCGAAGACGATGAGCGGCGCGTTCCCGCCCAGCTCCATCGCCGGCTTCAGCACCTGGTCCGCCGCGGACCTGAGCAGCGTCCGCCCGACGCCCGTGGACCCGGTGAAGCTGACCACCCGCACCCGCGGATCGTGCAGCATGTGATCGACGAGCGGCCCCGTCCGCCGCGAGGGCAGAACGTTCACGAGCCCCTTCGGCACGCCCGCCTCCTCGAGGAGCGGCATCAGCGCCAGCATGGTCAGCGGCGTCTCTGAGGCGGGCTTGATCACCACCCCGCAGCCCGCCGCGAGCGCCGGCGCGATCTTCCGCGTGCCCATGGCGGCGGGGTAGTTCCAAGGCGTCACCAGCACCGCGAGCCCCGCAGGCCTGTGCTGCACGAGGATTCGGGCGCCCGATGCCGGTGCGCGCGTCACCATGCCGTCGGCGCGCACCGCCTCCTCCGCGAACCAGCGGAAGAACTCGGCGGCGTAGGTCGCCTCGCCCACGGCGTCGGCGCGGGCCTTGCCGTTCTCGAGCGTGATGAGATGCGCGAACTGCTCGAGCCGGCCGGTCATCAGCTCCCACGCCCGGCGCAGCACCTCGGACCGCGCCCGCGGCGTGCGCGCGGCCCACTCGGCCATCGCGCGCTCGGCCGCATCGAGGGCCGCGTCGGCGTCGGCGATGTCCGCCGACGCCACGGAGGCCAGCACTTCCTCGGTCGCGGGGTTCACCACGTCGAAGCGGGTCTCGGCGGCGCGCCACGCGCCGTCGATCCAGAGGTCGGTGTGAAGCGGGTCGATCTTGTGTCCGTGCTTGGTCATCGGAGGGGTCCTCGTGTCAGAGCAGGTGCCGCATCGGGTCTTCGATGCGGCCCGCGAAATCGGAAAGCAGGCGGATCGCGTCCTGCGGGTCGATCTGCCCCGCCGCCGCCTCGAGCGTGAGGACGACGCCTGCGCCCCCGGAGAGGAGCGTCAGGACCGGCGCCGCGCCCGGCCCGGTCTCGAGCCCCGAGAGCCGCGTCGCCCGCAGGTCGCGCAGGACGAGGTCGGGGGCCGCCTCGGCCGCGCGGACCTCTCCGAGCCGCCGCGTCGGCGGTACGGCGTAGCACGCCGTCCCGGCGAGATCGCGGACCTCGACGTGCACGACGCCGTCCGCCCCGAACCCCGCGCCCGCGAACCCGGCGAGGAGCGCGCGCGCATCGTCGAGACCGCAGGTCGCGGCCGCCCAGCCCGCGAAGGCCGGCACGCCGTCGGCGCGGGTCTCTGCGGTCAGGCGCAGCATCGCCGCGGCGGGTGCGGCGGCCGGGGCCGCGGAGGGCGCGGGCAGGGCTGCCAGTGCCTCGAGATCGCGCACGTGGAAGGGCTGCGGATGTCCCGCGTCGACCAGCCGCTGCAGGTCGAGCCCGCGCTCCAGCGCGAGCCGCCGCGCCTTGGGCGAGGCGAGGATGCGGTCCCCCGACGCGCCGCGCGCGGAGGCCGCCGCCGCCGCGGGCACCCTGCAGGTGTCGGGCGCGGGCGCGTCCTCCGGGGCCGCGGCCGGGGCAGCGGCAGCGGCCGGGGCAGGCGCCTCCGCGCGGCTCCGCGCGACCGTGCGCCCGGGCGCATCCTCGGTGAGGATCGCCACCGGCTGGCCCACCGGCACCTCCTCTCCCGGCTCGGCCAGCGTCGCGGCGAGGTAGCCCGCCGCGCCCGCGGGCACCTCCATGGTGCTCTTGTCCGTCTCGACCTCGAAGAGCGTGTCGTCGGGCCCGACCCTGTCGCCGAGCGTCACCGACCACGTGACGAGAAGCCCCGCATCCTGCGCCATGCCGAGCTGCGGCATGGTCACCGCGCGCCCGTCGGGCAGGTCGTCCGGGGTGCCGGCCGTGGCGTCCGCGCCCGCCGTTTCCGCCTCCGCCGGGGACGCCGCCGCCGGCGCCTCCTCCTCGGCGCTGTCCGTGATCCGCGCGATCACCCGGCCCACGGGCACGTCGTCGCCCTCCGCCGCCGCCACCCCGGTCAGGTAACCGTCGCGCTGGGCCTCGACCTCCATCGTGGCCTTGTCGGTCTCGACCTCGAAGAGCGCGTCGCCCTTGCGCACCGCCTCGCCCGGGCGCTTCAGCCAGGCGACGAGCCGCCCGGCATCCTGCGCCATGCCGAGCTGCGGCATCGTCACCTCATGCGGCATGGATCATCTCCCCGCCGCAGAGCCGCCGCGCCGCCTCGGCCACGCCTTCGGGCGTGGGCACGGTCAGATCCTCGAGCGCGGGCGAGAACGGCACCGGCACGTCCATGGCGCCCATGCGCAGGACCGGCGCGTCGAGATGGTAGAACGCCTTCTCGTTGAGCCGGCTCGCGATCTCGGCCGTCACGCCGTAGCTCTGGTGGCCCTCGTCGATGACGATGGCGCGGCTCGTCCGGCGCACGCTCTCGAGCAGCGTCGCCTCGTCGAGCGGCACGAGGGTGCGCGGGTCAATGACCTCGGCCTCGATGCCGTCCGCGGCGAGCAGGGCCGCCGCCTTCTCGGCCACCTGCACCATGGACGAGGTCCCGATCAGCGTGATGTCGCGTCCCGCGCGCTTCACGTGCGCCTCGCCGAAGGGGATGAGGTATTCCTCCTCCGGCACCTCGGCCTTGTCCTGGTACATGAGCTTGTCCTCGAAGATGACGACCGGGTTGTTGTCCCGGATCGCCGTCTTCATCAGCCCCTTCGCCTCGTAGGCCGAGGACGGCATCGCCACCTTGAGGCCGGGGATGTGCGCCACGAGCGCCTGCAGCGACTGCGAGTGCTGCGCCGCCGAGCGCCGCGTCGCGCCCATGTTGGTGCGCAGCACCATGGGCACGGTCAGCTTGCCGCCCGACATGTAGTGCTGCTTGGCCGCCTGGTTGCAGAGCTGGTCCATCACCAGGTAGATGAAGTCGCCGAACATCAGGTCGACGATGGGCCGCGCGCCGGTCATGGCGGCGCCGACCGCCATGCCGACGAAGCCCGGCTCCGAGATCGGCGTGTCGATGACGCGCGCGGTGCCGAACTCCTCCACGAGCCCCGACAGGACCTTGAAGGGCGTGCCGGCCTCGGCCACGTCCTCGCCCATGAGGAAGACCGCGGGATCGCGCCGCATCTCTTCGGCGATGGCCTCGTTCACGGCCTGGGACAGGGTGATCTGACGCATGGGGCTGCTCCTCAGTCCGCGTAGACGTGCATGTCGACCTCGTCGGCCGGCGGGTAGGGGGCCTTCTCGGCATAGGCGACGGCCTCCGCGGCGTCGGCCTCGATCTCGGCGTTCATCGCCTCGATCTCCTCCTCGGTGGCGATGCCCTCGCTGACCAGGTGGGCGCGGAAGCGGATGATGGGGTCGCGGTTCTCCTTCCAGTCCTTCTCCTCGTCCTTCGAGCGGTAGTATTCGCGGTTGATGTCGCCCACGTGGTGCCCGTGGTAGCGGTAGGTCATGAGCTCGACGAAGAACGGGCCCTCGCCCTTGCGTGCCCGCGCCACGAGGTCCCGCGCGAGCGCGTTCACCGCCAGGACGTCCTGGCCGTCGACCTGGTGCGCCTCGATCCCGAAGGCCTCGGCGCGCGCGGTGATCGAGCCCGCGGCGATCTCGTCGGTGCGGGTATACTCGGAATAGCCGTTGTTCTCGCAGGCATAGATCACCGGCAGCTTCCACAGCGCCGCCATGTTCATGACCTCGTAGAGCAGCCCCTGCGCGGTCGCCCCGTCGCCGAAGAAGCACACGGTCACGTCGTCCTGCCCGAGAAGCTTGGCCCGCAGCGCCGATCCCGTGGCGATGCCCATGGAGCCGCCGACGATGGCGTTCGCGCCGAGATTGCCATGGCTCTGGTCGGCGATGTGCATCGAGCCGCCCTTGCCGCGGCAATACCCCTCGGCCTTGCCGAGAAGCTCGCAGAACATCTCGCGGAACGCCGCGCCCTTCGCCACGCAATGGCCGTGGCCGCGATGGGTCGAGGTGATGCGGTCGGTGTCGGTGAGCGCCTCGCAGAGGCCCACGGCGACCGCCTCCTCGCCGGAATACATGTGCGTCAGCCCCGGCATCTTGGCCGAGAGGTAGAGCTGGTTGGCGTTGTCCTCGAAGGTCCGGATGCGCACCATCTGGCGGTACATCCGCAGGTAGTCCTCGGTGTTCGTCTTGCCCATGACGGGGATCCTCCCGTGGCGCGCGCCGCGCGCGCCCTGTCTTCTTCTTGGTGAAAATATCCTCGGGGGGTGCGGGGGGCGGAAAGCCCCCCGCCGCCGTGGACGGTCAGTAGCGGTTGGCGATGGGCAGTTCCTCGGCGGGGAACAGGCTGATCACCTCGACGCCCGTGTCGGTCACCACGACCTCCTCCTCGATCCGCGCGGCGGAATAGCCGTCGGCGGCCGGGCAGTAGGTCTCGAGCGCGAAGACCATGCCGGTCTGGATCTCCATCGGGTGGTCGAGCGACACCGCGCGGCTGATGATCGGCCGCTCGTGCAGCGCAAGGCCGAGCCCGTGGCCGAACTGCAGGCCGAAGGCAGCGTCCTCGCTCGGGAAGCCGAACTCCTCGGCTTTAGGCCAGACCGCGGCGACCTTGTCGGTGCTGACGCCCGGCTTGATCATGGCGATGGCCGCGTCGATCCACTCGCGCGCCTTCACGTAGGCATCGGTCTGCGCCGGTGTCGCGCGGCCGATGTTGAACGTGCGGTAATAGCACGTCCGGTAGCCCTGGTAGCTCTGCAGGATGTCGAAGAACGCCTGGTCGCCGGGGCGGAAGTAGCGGTCGGTGAAGTTGTGCGGATGCGGGTTGCAGCGCTCGCCCGAGATCGCGTTGATCGCCTCGACGTCGTCCGAGCCCATCTCGTAGAGCATCTTGTTGGACAGCGCGACGATGTCGTTCTCGCGCACGCCCGGCTTCAGCTCCTCGTAGATCATGTGGTAGACGCCGTCGACCATGCTCGCCGCCTGCGTGAGCAGCTGGATCTCGTCCCAGTTCTTGATCTCGCGCGCCGCCAGCATGATCTGCTGGCCGTCCACCACGTGCAGGCCCTCTTCCTGCAGCGCGTGGAACATGGCGGTCTCGGCGTAGTCGACGCCCACCGGCATGTCGGCCATGCCCGCATCCTTGATCAGCTGGGCGATCATCTTGGCGTATTTGCGCATCAGCCCGAATTCCGGCGGGATCGTGCCGCGCATGCCGACGACGCCGGCGAGGCAGTGATCGGGCTCGAGCCAGTCGGAATACTTCTGGTGATGCACCGCGGCCGACCCGAAATCCCAGACATAGGGGCTGTCGTCACCGGTCAGCAGGCAGAAGCGGCACATCTTGTCCCGTTCCCACTCGCCGATCTTCGTGGCGCTGACATAGCGGATGTTGTTCACGTCGAAGAGCAGCAGCGAGCCGGCCTGCGAGGCCTGGAGCGACTGCCGGGTGCGCGCCAGCCGGTAGCGGCGCAGGCGGTCGTGGTCGATGCGGCGCTCGAAGTCGACCGAGGTGTGGCCCCAGGCGGGAATGCGGCCCTCCCACTTCCAGTTCGGTTCGAGATCCTGCGGCGTGAGCAGGTTGGGCATCAGTGCGCGAGACATGGGATCCTCCTGACGGGTGCCGTCGCCTGCACCCGGGAAATGGTCTGGATTGTAGGAAATTCAGCGGGTTACTGGATGCACCAGCCGCCATCGATGTGGATCATCTGGCCGGTCATGTAGTCGCTGTCGGAACTGGCGAGGAAGGCGGCCGTGCCGGTGACGTCGTCGGGATAGGAGACGCGCTTGATCTGCAGCGCGTCGCGCACGATGTCGTCGTAGGCTTGGCCCTCGCGCTGCTTGAACCCGATGTCGACGAGGTCCTTGTCGAGCTGTTCCCAGAGCGGGGTGACCACCACGCCAGGGGCGTAGCCGTTCACGGTGATGTTGTGCTCGCTCAGCGCTACCGCGCCGCAATGCGTGAGCGCGAGGCAGCCGTATTTCGAGGTGCAGTAGACCGTGACGTCGACCAGCGGCTTGCGGCTGGCGATGCTTCCCACGTTGATGAGCTTGTAGGGATAGTCCTGCTTGCCCTGGGCGATCATCTGGCGCGCGGTCTCCTGCATGCCGAGCCACATCGCCTTGGTGTTCACGTTCATGATCATGTCCCAGTTGTCCTCATCGATGTCCATGAAGAACCGGGGCTTGTTGAGGCCGGCATTGAAGAGGCCGACATTGATCATGCCGAAGGCCTCGACCGTGGCGGCGACGGCGGCGGCATTGTCCTCGCGCGAGGTCACGTCCATGCGCACGGCGATGGCGCGGCCGTTGCCGTGGCCGTTGATGCCGTCCGCGACGCCCTGGGCCGCGTCGAGATCGAGATCGCCCAGGCAGACATTGGCGCCCTGCGCCGCGAAGTGCTCGGCATTTGCGGCGCCCATGCCGCGGCCGGCCCCTGTGATCAGGATGTTCTTACCCTTCAGGCGGTTGGGGTCCATGGTGTCCTCCCTGAGTGACTCATTTCCGTAATGCTTCCTCGGCCCGTGCCTGCGCGCGGGCGAGTGCCTCCTCCGGCGCGGCGAGGCCGCGCAGCATGTCGTGCAGTTCGGTGCCGCAGATGCGGATGATCTCGGACACCTGCGGGATCGGCGGGCGCGGCCAGAACTGCAGCTCGTCGCGCCACGACATCTGGTCCACGAGCTCGAAGATCGGCGACAGCCGGCGCACCTCGGGATCGGCGCCGACCGAGTAGCGCGGCGAGGTGCGGCTGCCGTTCTGGGCATAAAGCTTCTGCGCCGCGGGCGAGGTGAAGACGCAGAGCGCGTCGACGGCGTCGTCGATGCGCTCGGGCGAGAGGTTCGAGGGCACGCACAGCACGTAGCCCCCGACCGGCGCGATGGGCGCGCCCTCGGGCCCGTGCGGATGCGGCAGGTAGCCCGAATTGCCGTGCGCGGGGCAGGTCTCGTCGAGCTCGAAATAGGGGGCGAGCAGGGTGTAGCCGTAGGCCATCGCGACCTTGCCCGCGGCATAGGGGCGGATGCGCTCGTACCAGGACATCGACAGGATGTCGGGCGGCGAATAGCGCATGAGCTCCACGAGGTAGCGCGCGGCGTCGAGCGCGCGGGGCGTGTCGAGCATCGGGCGGAAGCGGCGGTGCGCCAGCCGGTCGGCATCGTAGCCGCCCGCGATCTCGTCGAGGTCGAGCATCGGCTGGCCGAAGGCCGCGCTCGTCATCATGAAGGTGTGCCCGAGCGCGGTGCCGCGGGCGGCGTTCCACGCGACCCCGTACCGGCCCGCGCGCGGGTCGTGGTAGCGCGCCGCCGCCTCCAGCACGCGCGCCGTGGTGGTGGGCGGCTCGAGCCCGTCGCGGGCGAACCAGTCCTTGCGGTAGAACATGAGCTCGGGCGTGGTCTGGCTCGGGACGCCGTAGGGCACGCCATCCCAGTGCGCCGCGCGCCAGCCCGCGGTGTGGAAGTCGCCCGGGTCGAGCCGCGAGACGTCCATGACCGAGGGCAGCGGACGGATCACGCCGCGGTCGACGAACTCGCCGAGCCAGGGAAGGTCGACCGCGATCAGGTCGTACTGGCTGCGGGTGCGCTGGGCGTTGCGCAGTGCCTCCTCGCGCAGCCGGTCGATCGAGAACGCGCGCTGCTGGATGTTGGTGCCGACGAGCTGCTCGAACTGGCGCTTGAGGTTGCCCATGACCATGAAGGTCGGGTCGCCGTGCACGAGGATGCGCAGGCCGCCGGCCAGTTTCAGCGGGCGCGGCAGCGCCGCGAGCGGCGGGATCATCGTCTGGCCGGGCACGTAGGAATCGCCGAAATAGTAGTCGTCCGGCGCGGCCTTGCGCGCGCCCGCGCCGAAGGTCGCCCGGCCGAGGCGGTCGATGCGCACGGCAAGCTGGTTGAACCCCGACAGCAGCCGCTCGCTCGGATGCAGCGAGAAGCTCTTGCCGGTGCGCGTGCGCGGGCGCTGCTCGACGAGGCCCGCCTCCTGCAGGTGGCCGAGCTTGCGCATGCCGGTGGCGTAGGGAACCTGCGCCGCGTCCACCATGGACGAGGCCGACACAAGGCGGCCCTCGAAATGACCGCGCAGCAGGTGCAGGATCATGTTCAGGTGGGGGTTCGGCGTGGTGGGGTCCAGCGAGGTATCGAGTTCGAGGCACAGATCGCTCAGGAAACCGACGACGCGTTCCAGTTCCGCGCCGGCCTGCGCATCGGGTGCGGCCGGTATGGAATGTCCGGAACGGATGGTTTCGGCGATCTGTGGCATCTTCTCGCTGTCGGGGTTCGGCATCTGGGGGCGGTCAGGGCGCTTGGCCAAGGTCGCAGCTCCTTCTTTGTCCGGAATGGCGGTGCGGGAACACAGCGGGATTGTCCGTTATGGATGACATTATATCCATAACGGATACTTTTGCGGCGGCCCCGGATGCCGCGAGCGGCGATGGATGGTGACGGGACGCAGCGGACGATTCCGCGACCGTCGGAACCGCCGCCGCGCGCCCCGCAGGGACACGTCTCAGGGAGGAAAACGAATGACACGCAAGCTGACCGCAGCACTGGTCGCAGGCACGGCGCTGGCCGGCCCCGCCATGGCGCAGGACACGATGACCATCGGCATCACGCAGAACAACGTGGGCGTCGACAGCTACCAGACCACCTACGAGAGCGCCTTCATCGACGCGGCCGCCGCCAATGACGCGGTCGAGACGGTGGTGCTCGATGCAGGTGGCGACGTGGCGCGGCAGATCGCGCAGGTGGAGGACCTGATCCAGCAGCAGGTCGACGCCATCATCATCTGGCCGACCAACGGCGAGGCCGTGATCCCCGCCGTCCGCAAGGCCAGCCAGGCGGGCATCCCGGTCATCGTGACCAACTCGAACATCGCCGAGCAGGGCTTCGACTTCGTCGCGTCCTTCTCCGGCCCCGACAACATCACGCAGGGCGCGCGCGCGGCCGAGATCATGTGCGATCGCTTCAAGGCGCTCGGCATCGAGACCGAGGCCGAGATCGTCCAGATCAGCGGCCAGCCCGGCTACACCACCGCCATCGAACGCGCGAAGGGCTTCGAGGACCGTCTGCCCGAGGTCTGCCCGGAGGTCACGCTGCTCGAGACGCAGCCGGGCGACTGGAACCGCGAGAAGTCGCAGCAGGTGATGGAGGCGTTCCTCGTCAAGTATGACAGCATCGACGGCGTCTATGCCGGCGACGACAACATGGGCGTGGGCGCGCTGAACGCCGCCAAGGCCGCGGGCCGCGCGGGCGACATCACCTTCGTCGGCGCCACCAACTTCGCCGTGGGATACGAGGCCATGGAGGCGGGCGACTACTGGGGCTCGATCTACCAGTCGCCGGTCGACGACGCCGAGGCGGCGCTGCAGACCGCGATCGACGTGCTGAACGGCGAGGACGTTCCGTTCCTCAACTACTTCGACACGCCGAAGATCACGCAGGACAACATGGGCGAGTTCACCAAGCCCGTGTTCTGAGCTCCTCCCGGTAGGTGCGGGGCACGCGGGGCGACGCAGCGTGTGCGCCGCGCGTGCCCCGCACCGACCGGGTGGGCCGCAACGACCAATCGCACTACAGGCAGGAGAGACGGGATGGGCCGGGTCTCGGGACGCGCGTGCATCGTCACGGGCGCAGCACAGGGCATCGGGCGCGCCATCGGCGAGGCCCTCCTCGACGAGGGCGCCGATGTCTGCTTCGCGGACATCAACGCCGACAAGGTCGCGGCGGTCGCCGGCGCCAATGCCGGGCGCGCCGAGGCGGGCGGCGGACGCGTGACGCATGCGGGCGTCGACGTCACCGACCGCGACGCCGTGCGCGCCATGATCGACCACGTCGTGGCGACCTTCGGCAGGCTCGACGTGAAGTTCAACAATGCGGGCGTGAACCGCCCGATGAACTTTCTCGACGTGACCGAGGACAACTGGAACTTCATCATGGGCGTGAACGGGCTCGGCTGCATGATCGGCATGCAGGAGGCCGCGCGCCAGATGATCGCGCAGGGCACCGGCGGCAAGATCGTCAATACCGCGTCGATCGCGAGCCGGCAGGGCTTCGACAACGTGGCGCCCTATTGCGCGAGCAAGTGGGCGGTGGTGGCGCTGACCCAGTCGGGCGCGCGCGACCTCGCCAAGCATGGCATCACGGTCACCGGCTTCGCGCCGGGCGTGGTGGCGACCGAGATGTGGGAACAGGTGGACCGCGACCTGATGGAGATCGGCGCCGCGGCACGCCCGGGCCAGGCGATGGAGGAGTTCGCGGCGACCATCCTCAAGGGCCGCGTCGCCACGCCCGCCGACATCACCGGGACGACCACGTTCCTCGCGTCGCGCGACAGCGATTACATGACGGGCCAGATCGTGATGATCGACGGGGGCATGACGCTCGTCTGAAGACCGGAAATCGAGCCAGCTGGGGAGGAGAGCATGGCAGCACTGACAAGAGAGGCCGCGGGCCGCCTATTGGCGCGCCAGGGGATCCTCGTGGCATTCGCGGTGTTCATGGTGGTCTTCGCGCTGGCCAACCCGCGCTTCATCGACATCGGCAACGTGGCGGGGGTGATCCGCTCGTCGGCAATCCTCGGCGTCATGGCGCTGGGAGTCACCTTCGTGGTGATCGGCGGCAACCTCGACCTGTCCGTGGGCTCGATGATGTCCTTCTCGACCATCGTGGTGCTCGACCTGCACGACACGCTCGGCCCGGCGCTCGCCATCCCGGCGATGTTCGCGCTGACGCTCTGCCTCGGGGCGTTCATCGGCATCCTCGTCGGGTACCTGAAGCTCAACTCCCTGATCGTGACGCTCGGGATGCTGTCGGCGATCCACGGCCTGACGCTCATGTGGTCGGGCGGCAAGAACATGGACATCGCCGACAAGGCGGGCACCTGGTTCGGCATCTTCGGCCGGGGCGACGTGCTGGGCATCCCGGTGCCCATCCTGATCTTCGCGCTGCTCGCCGTGGTCCTGAGCGTCGTGCTGTCGCGCACGCCGTTCGGGCGCAAGGTCTACGCCGTCGGCGGCAACGGCACGGCGGCGACGTTCTCGGGCGTGCCTCGGGCGCGGGTCGTGTTCCTGACCTACATCCTGTCGGCGTTCTGCGTGGCGATCGCGGGCCTCATGCAGGCCAGCCGCTCGCTCGGCTCGCAGAACACCGTGGGGCAGGGCATGGAACTCGAGGTGCTCGCGGCGGTGATCCTCGGGGGCGCGTCGCTCCTCGGCGGGGCGGGCACGATCTTCAAGACCGTGATCGGCGTGCTGATCCTCGGCTTCATCCAGAACGGCCTCCTGCTCATGGGGCTCGAGTTCTACGTCCAGTACGTCGTGACCTGGGTGATCATCATCCTCGCGGTCTGGCTCGACATCGCGGCCAAGCGCAGCCGCCTCTGGTCGCCGATCGCGTGAGGGAGGACAACATGGCACAGACGACGACTTTCACCGCGGCGGCGCCCCCGGACGACGCGCCGGTCCGCAAGCCGCGCTCGCAGCTGGTGGTGCAGGGGGCGATCTGGGGGTTCGTGGTCCTCGAGCTGATCTTCTTCAGCGTCGCGGGGCGGTTCCTGTCGAATTCCGACACCGCCTTCCTCGATCTCGACAACATGCTGCTGCTGCTCAAGCAGTCGGCGCCGATCGGGATCATCGCGCTCGGCATGACGATCGTCATGATCAACGGCAACATCGACCTGTCGGTGGGGGCGACCTTCGCGCTGTCGGCGATCGTGCTCCTCGACAGCATGACATGGCCGTTCATGCAGGCGCTGGGCGACTGGGCGATCCCGCTCGCCTGGATCTTCGCGCTGGCCACGGGCACCGCGCTCGGCTTCGTCAACGGGCTCGTGGTGTGGAAGACCGGCGTCGATGCCTTCATCGTCACCCTGGGGTCGATGCTGGGCTACCGCGGGCTCGTCTTCATGTACAACGGCGAGCAGCCGACGAGCCACCTGAACTGGACCCTCGTGGATTTCGCCGAGGCGCAGTTCCTGGGCCTGCACACCGCGACCTGGTTCCTCCTCGGCACGGCGCTGGTGCTCTGGCTGGTGATGACGCGCACCGTCCATGGCCGCAACGCCTACGCCATCGGCAACAATCGCGAAGCGGCGGTGAATGCCGGCATCCGCGTGGGCCCGCATTTCCTGCTGAACTTCATGCTGATCGGCTTTCTCGCGGCGCTCTCGGCAGTGGTGTTCTATTCCGAGAGCGGGTCGGTCAATCCCAACGACGGCATGCTCTACGAGCTCTGGGCGATCACCGCCGTTGTCCTCGGCGGCACCAAGCTCGCGGGCGGCTACGGCTCGATCATCTCGACGCTGGGCGGGGTCGTCGCGATCCAGCTCCTGCGCAAGGGGCTCGGCTATATCGGCGCCGACACCGAGACGGTGAACCTCGTGATCGGGCTCATCCTGATCGCTGTGCTGTTCCTCGACCGGCAACTCAACCGCAAGGGCAGCGAGGAGCTGAAGACATGACCGACGCGACACCCGTCCTGCGCCTCGAGGGCATCGTGAAGACGTTTCCCGGCGTGCGCGCGCTCGACGGCGTGGACCTCGAGCTGCGCCCGGGCGAGGTCCACGCCCTGATGGGAGAGAACGGCGCGGGGAAGTCCACGCTGATGAAGGTGCTGGGCGGCATCCTGCAGCCCAACGAGGGCCGCATCCTGATCGACGAGGCCCCCGTCGTCATGACCTCGCCGCTCGAGGCGAAGGGCAAGGGCGTCGTCTTCATCCACCAGGAGCTGAGCCTCGCGGACGAACTGTCTGTGGCCGAGAACATCTTTCTCGGGGAACTGCCCCGCAAGCGGTTCGGCCGCGTGGACTGGACGCGTCTCTACGCCACGACCGACGCGATCCTGAAGACGCTGAACGTGCGCTTCGATGCCCGCACGCGGGTGGGAGACCTCTCCATCGCCAACCAGCAGATGGTCGAGATCGCCCGCGCGCTGACGGTGTCGCCGCGTGCCGTGATCTTCGACGAGCCGACCGCGTCGCTGACCGACGCCGAGAAGGTCGTGCTGTTCGACGTGATCGAGGACCTCAAGGCGAAGGGTGTCGGCATCATCTACATCTCCCACCGGATGGAGGAGATCTTCCGCATCACCGACCGCATCAGCGTGCTGCGCGACGGCCAGTACCGGGGCACGCTGCGGACCGCCGAGACCACCGAGGACGAGGTGACGCAGCTCATGATCGGACGCAGCCTCGACCTGTCGCGCAGCCCCGTCCGGCACGCGCTGGGAAAGGTAGCGCTCGAGGTGCGCGGCCTCTCATGCGGCCACCTCTACCGCGACGTGAGCTTTTCCGTGCGCGAGGGCGAGGTACTGGGGTTCTACGGTCTCGTCGGCGCCGGCCGGACCGAGATCGCCGAGACGCTTTTCGGCCTGCGCACGCCGTCGGCGGGCAGCATCCGCGTCAACGGCGACGAGGTGCGCATCGGCTCGCCGGTCGACGCCATCCGCCACGGCATCGGGCTCGTGCCCGAGGACCGCAAGGGGCAGGGGCTCGTCCTCGGCATGAACTGCCGCGACAACATGACCCTGCCGCAGGTCGACGACCTGTCCACCGGTCCCTTCGTGTCGGACGGGGCGGAGGTGGCGATCTTCGACCAGTACCGCGACCGGCTCGACATCCGCACGCCGGGCTGGCGGCAGATCGTGGGCAACCTCTCGGGCGGCAACCAGCAGAAGATCGTCATCGGCAAGTGGCTGTCCATGCGGCCGCAGGTGCTGATCGTGGACGAACCGACGCGCGGCATCGACGTGGGCTCGAAATCCGAGATCCACAACCTGATCCGCGACCTCGCCGCCCAGGGCTACGCGGTCATCGTCATCAGTTCCGAGATGCCCGAGGTGCTGCACGTCTCGGACCGGATCGCGGCCATGTATTCGGGGCGCATCATGCGCACCTTCGCCGCCGAGGAGGTCACCGAGGACAGCCTCATCCAGGCGATCTCGGGGCTCGAGCCGGAGAAGGTGGCGTGATGCGGGTCGGGTTTGCAGGACTGGGGCGCATGGGTGCGCCCATGGCGCTGAACCTCGTGCGCGCGGGCCACGAGGTCACCGTCTGGAACCGCTCGCCCGACAAGTCGCGCGCCTTCGCGGCCGAGACCGGCTGCGCCGTCGCGGGGACGCCGCGCCAGCTCGCCGATGCGACCGAGGCCGTGGTGACCATGCTGGCGGACGACCCGTCCTCGGACGCGGTGCATTCGGGGCCCGACGGGCTGTTCGCCGGGCAGGGCGCCCGCGTGCTCGTCGAGATGGGGACCATGAGCCCCGCCCACGTGGCGGACCTGGTCGAGGCCGGCGCCGCGGTCGGCATGAAGGTCGTCGACGCGCCGGTCTCGGGCGCGACGGAGGCCGCGCGCAACGCGGGCCTCCTGATCATGGCGGGCTGCACTGCCGAGGAGGCGGGCCCGATCCGGCCGCTTCTCGACGCGATGGGGCGCGCGACCATGTGCCTCGGGCGGCCGGGCGCCGGCGCGGTGATGAAGCTCGCGGTGAACGCGCTGATCCACGGGCTGAACCAGACGCTGGCCGAGGCGCTGACGCTGGCCGAGGCGGCGGGCATCGCCCCCGAGGCGGCCTTCGACGTGATCGAGAACAGCGCGGCTGCGGCGCCGATGCTGTCCTACCGCAGGCCGCTCTACCTCGACGAGGCGGCGCACGACGTGACCTTCACCGTGGCGCTCGCGCGCAAGGACATGGAGGTCACCACGGCGCTCGCCGAGAGCCTCGGCACCGAGATGCCGCAGGGACATGTGACGCTCGACCGGCTGCGGGCGGCCGAGGCCCGGGGCTTCGGCGACCGCGACATGGCATCCATCCTGAATTTCATGAGAGAGGCACGCAGATGAAGGCGGCATTGTTCGTGGGCGGCTGGGAAGGCCACGCGCCGATCCGGTTCGCCGACTGGTACGAGGACCTGTTGCGCCGGAACGGCTTCGACGTGGTGGTGCACGACACGCTCGAGCCGCTCGAGCGGCCCGAGGAGATGGCGGACGTGGATCTGATCACGCCCATCTGGTCCTCGGCCCGCTCGGGCCACCGCGAGGAGTTCGGCAACATGACGAAGCCGCAGGAGGACGGGCTCCTGCAGCTCGTCGCGAACGGCTGCGGGCTGGCCGGCTGGCACGGGCACATGGGCGACGCGTTCCGCGACCGCCCGACCTACCATTTCCTGATCGGCGGCCAGTTCGTGGCCCATCCCCCGGGCTGGCCCGACAACCTGCAGCCGGCCGAGGACTACATCGACTACGACGTGACGATCTGCCGGCCGGCGCACCCGCTGGTCGAGGGCATCGGCAGCTTCCGCCTGCGGTCCGAGCAGTACTACATGCTGGTCGATCCCTCGAACGAGGTGCTGGCCACCACGACCTTCTCGGGCGACCACCTGTGGTGGATCGAGGGCACGGTGATCCCGGTGACATGGACGCGCCGCTGGGACCGGGGCCGGGTGTTCTACTGCTCGATCGGGCACGAGCTCGACGACCTGAAGGTGCCGCAGGTGACCGAGATGATCCGCCGCGGCGCGCTCTGGGCGGCGGAGGGGCGCCGCGCGGCCGCCTGAGGTCGCATCCGGCCCATGATGGGACGCAGGTGCGACGGCGGGGCCCCCTGCCCGGCGGTTAGCTGCCGGGCAGGGGGCCCCGCGGCCCCGCGTCGCTGAAAGGTCCGCCCCCCGTGATCCCCGTCCTCTCGAGCGTTTGGGCCCTGCTGGTGGGCGTCGTTCTCATCATGCTGGGCAACGGCATGCATTTCACCCTCATCGGCCTGCGCGGCGGGATCGAGGGGTTCTCGGCGGTCGAGCTCGCAGTCGTGACCTCGGGCTACTTCATGGGCTTCCTGTCGGGGGCGCGGCTCGCCCCCGCGATGATCCGCCGGGTCGGGCACGTGCGCGTCTTCGCGGCGCTCGGCAGCTTCATGTCGGCGGGGCTCATCGCCTTTCCGCTGCTCGTCGAACCCTGGGCCTGGACCGCGTTCCGCCTGCTCGTGGGCTTCTGCATGTCGGGCATCTACGTCACCGCCGAGAGCTGGCTGAACGGGTCGGCCACGAACGAGACGCGCGGCAAGGTGCTCGCGGCCTACATGATCGCGCAGACGCTCGGCATCATCGGCGCGCAGGGGATCCTGACGCTCGGCGACGCGGGCACCTCCGTTCTGTTCATCACCGCGTCCATCCTCGTGTCTGTGTCCTTCGCGCCGATCCTCCTGAGCGTCGTGCCCACCCCGTCGGCCGAGGTGACGCGGCCCATGCCGCTCGGGCGGCTCTTCGGCAACTCGCCCCTCGGCACGGTGGGCATCTTCCTCCTCGGGGGCGTCTACGCGACGCAATCGGGCATGGGCGCGGTCTTCGGCACGCAGATCGGCATGGGTTCGAACGACATCGCGCTCTTCGTGGCGATGCTCTTCGCCGGCGCGCTGCTGCTGCAATTCCCGGTCGGCTGGCTGTCCGACCGCATGGACCGCCGCTGGCTGATCTTCGCGGCCTCGGCGCTCGGGGCCGGGTCCTGCGCGCTGGGCTGGCTCGCCGGGGACGGATATGGCGGGCTCCTCGCCGCGGCCTTCCTCGCGGGCGGGGTGACGACGCCGCTCTACGCGCTCTTTCTCGCCTATACGAACGACTACCTCTCGGCCGAAGACATGCCGGCGGCGTCGGGCGGGCTCGTCTTCACCTTCGGGCTCGGCGCGATCCTCGGGCCCATGGCGACGGGCTGGGCGATGGAGCGTGCGGGCCCCGGCGCGTTCTGGCTCGTCCTCTGCGCGACATTCCTCGCCATCGCGCTCTACGCGCTCTACCGCATGACGCGGCGCGCGCCGGTGCCGGTCGGCGCGACCGAGAGCTTCGTCACCGTGCCGCCCAGCGCGACCTCGGTCGCGGTCGAGGCCGCCACCACCTGGGCGTCGGACCAGGGCGACGCGGACGCCCAGGAGGTCCGCAGCCCCTAGGCGGGCGCGGCTGGCACATGCCGGCTGGCCCGTGCATGGTGGGGCGGAAAGGACCGGCGCCATGCAGCTCTTCGTCAACACGACCTCGCCCTTTGCCCGCCTCGTGCGGCTCGCCGTGATGGAGAAGGGGCTCTCGCCCCGGGTCAGGACCGAGATCGTTGACCCCTGGGCCGACCCGCCCGCGCTCCTCGCCGCGAACCCGACGGGGCGGGTGCCGGTGCTCGTCACCGCCGACGGGCATGCCATCGCCGAGACGCAGCTGATCCTGCGCCATCTCGACGCCCTCGCTGGGCCGGACCTCTTCCCGGCGCGGGAGGCCGCCCGGACGCTCGCCACCGCCGCCCTGGCGCTCGGCACGATGGAGGCGGCGGTCGCCCTCGTCGTCGGACGTAAATCCGTGCCGGGCTTCGACGCCGACCCGATCGGGGCCAAGCGGGTGCGCGCCATGGCGGACGGGCTCGCGCGGCTCGACGCCGCGCCGCCGCGGGACCTCGTCGACGGACCCGACATCGCGGCGCTCGCCACGGTCACCGCGCTTGACTACGTCCTCTTCCGCTTTCCCGGCCGCGACTGGTGCGCGGGGCTGCCCAGGCTTGCCGCTTGGCGCGCGCGCCAGAGCGGGCGCGCGTCGGTCGAGGCGACGCTGCCTGTCCTCTGACGCAGCGGCACCCGTCCGTCCGAGACCTGCACGCCTCTTGGGCGTTTCCCCCGATTGTGCCGCGCAGGCGGGCATCGGCCGGGTGACGGTGCGGAATCGGGGACGCGGGACTGTAGACATTCCCCCGAACTGACTTTGCTGCCCGGGCGGCCCTGTGCCTTCGGCCGCGGACGCCGCGGTAACAATCGGAACGCCCGAACGTGTCGCGGCGACATAAAGCTTCGATTTCGGCCTTGGGTCCGACAGGAGGAGGAAACAGATGGAAAGACGCACGTTTCTCAAGGTCGCGACAGGCGGTGCGGCCGCGTCCGCGACGCTCGCCGCGCCGGCTGTCGCGCAGGAGAGGATCGACATGGCGATCGTGTCGACCTGGGGGCGCGACTTCCCCGGCCTCGGCACCAGCGCGCAGCGCGTGGCGGCCCGGATCGAGGAGGCGACCGAGGGCCGCATCGCCGTCCAGTACTTCGCCGCAGGAGAGCGCGTCGGCGCGTTCGACAGCTTCGACGAGGTCGCGTCTGGGAACGCGCAGGCCTATATCGGCACCGACTATTACTGGAAGGGCAAGCATCCCGGCTGGGCGCCCTTCACCGCCGTGCCGTTCGGTCTGACCTATCCCGAGATCGACGCCTGGATGAAGTTCGGCAACGGCCAGGCGCTTCTCGACAAGATCGGCGCCGAGTTCGGCATCAAGGGCATCCCCTGTGGCAATACCGGCCTGCAGATGGGCGGCTGGTTCAACAAGGAGATCAACGCGCCCGAGGATCTGCGCGGCCTCAAGATGCGGATCCCGGGGCTGGGCGGCGACGTCATGGCCAAGGTCGGCGCATCGCCCGTGTCGCTGCCCGGCGGGCAGATCTACGAGAACCTCGTCTCGGGCGCCATCGACGCGACCGAATGGGTCGGGCCGTGGAACGACTTCTTCCTCAAGCTCTACGAGGCGGCGCAGTACTATTACTGGCCGGGCATGCACGAGCCGGCGAGCCAGGTCAGTCTCGGCATGAACGCCGACTGGTGGTCGCAGCTCTCGGACAACGACAAGCGGATCATCACGCTCTGCTGCGCCGAGGAGAACGCGATGCAGCCGGCCGAGACAAACTACCAGAACGGCATCTACCTCAACCGGCTCATCGACGAGTACGGGGTCGAGCTGCGCGAGTTCAACGACGACGTCTACGACGCCTTCGGCGAGGCCGCGTCCGAGGTGATCGAGGAGACGCGCGACCACAGCCCGCTCGCCGCCGAGATCATCGACAGCTTCATCGAGGTCCGCGACAACGCCGGCGTCTGGTCGAACCTCTCCGACGCCCCCTACGTGGCCAAGCGCAACCGCTTCCTGCGCATCTGACCACGGCGCAGGGCGTTCCGGCCGGCGCAGGACATGCCGGCCGGCATCACAACGGGCCGCCGGCCGCGTGCCGCCGCAGGCCCCGAACGACGGGGGGGACTGCCCGATGGCAGAGATCTACGGCGCGCCGGCGCCGGGCGTGCGCATGTTCGGCTGGGCGATGCTGGCCGCGATGGCGGCCTTTCTCGCAAACGCGATCCTGACGTTCTGGTTCGGCTTTCCCGGCGCGGGCGCGGCGCTGTCGGGCGGCGGCGCGCGCGCGGTCCTGCAGGTCCTGCTCTACGCGGCGTGCATCGGCGGCGCCCTCGTGGTCGTGCAACGCACGGGCGGGCGGTCGCTGCGCACGGACGCCGAACTCGTGACCGCGATCAACGCCTTGCTCGTGCGCGCGGCGTTCTGGGTCGTGCTGCTGGTGGGGGTGGGTGACGCGGCGGTGTCTTTCCTGCGGGTCAACGGGCAGCTCGCCCAGGTGGCGGGCGAGACCGCCGCGGGCATCCTCGGCCGGGCCGAGACGCGCGGCGTCTGCTTCCACGTCCCGCTCGTCGTGCTGGGCATCCTGATCGGCGCGGTGACCCGCGGGATCGGCTTCCTGTGGCTCTCGCTTCTCGTGGTCGCGGCCGAGCTTCTGATCGTCCTGAGCCGCTTCGTGTTCTCCTACGAGCAGGCCTTCATGGCCGACCTCGTGCGGTTCTGGTACGGCGCGCTCTTCCTCTTCGCCTCGGCCTACACGCTTCTCGAGGACGGGCATGTCCGTGTCGACCTGCTCTACGCGAGCCTGCGCCGCGACCGGCAGGGCCGCGTGAACGCCGTCGGCGCGGTGATCCTCGGGATGCTGCTCTGCTGGACGATCCTCGTCCTGGGCTTCGCCTCGTCCTCGAGCGTGATCGTCGGGCCGATCCTCGTCTTCGAGGTCACGCAATCGGGGTTCGGCATGTACGTGAAATACTTCATGGCCGGGTTTCTCGGCGTCTTCGCCGTGACGATGATGGTGCAGTTCGTCGCACAGTTCTTCGAGGCCGTCGCCGATGCGCGCGGCGAGGCCGGCGCGCGCCAGACGCACGCCGAGATGACGTAGGCAGGGGGGACGGTACCGGATGGAACTCTTCTTCCTGCTTCTGCTCATCCTCATCATGGGTGCGGCGCTCGGGTCGGGGTACCCGGTGGCGTTCTCGCTGCCGGGCGCGGCGATCCTCACGGTCCTGCTGGCGGCGGGCGCGGGCTACATCTTTGCCGGCAGCACCGATGCCTACTTCCACTCGGGCGGTCCCGCGCAATGGCTGAGCGCGGGGGTCACCAACCTGCGCGGAGTCTACTGGGAGCCCGAGCGCGACACGCTGATCGCGATCCCGCTCTTCATCTTCATGGGCATCATGCTCCAGCGCTCGAAGATCGCCGAGGACCTGCTCGTCACCATGGCGCAGCTCTTCGGCCCGGTGCCGGGGGGTCTCGGCATCTCGGTGGTGGTGGTGGGCGCGCTCCTCGCCGCGACGACGGGCATCGTCGGCGCGACCGTGGTGGCGATGGGCCTGATCTCGCTGCCCGCGATGATGCGCAACGGCTATTCCAACAAGCTCTCGACCGGGATCATCGCCTCCTCGGGCACGCTCGGGCAGATCATCCCGCCGTCGATCGTTCTCATCATCCTCGCCGACCAGCTGGCCTCCGCGGTGGACCAGGCCGGGCAGGAGCGGCAGACGCTCTACCGCGCGGTGACCGGCGAGCCGGTGATGCCCTCCGAGTACGCGGTGGTCTCGACGAGCGCGGGCGACATGTTCCTCGGCGCCATGGTACCGGGGCTCCTGCTTGTCGGGCTCTACATCCTCTTCATCCTCGCGGTCGCCATCCTGCGGCCGCGGCTTGCCCCCGCGGTGCCGTTCGAGGGGTCCTACGACCTGCGGTTCCTCGGCAGCGTGCTGGTCGCCATGGTGCCGCCGCTCGCGCTGATCGTGTTGGTTCTGGGCTCGATCATCGGCGGCATCGCCACGGTGAACCAGGCCGGCGCGATCGGCGCGGTGGGCGCGCTGGTGATGGCCGGCTACAGGCTGCACCCGGGGGGGCGGCTGCGGTTCGTGCCCGCGCTCCTCGCGCTCGCGAGCCTCGCGCTCCTGACCTACGTGCTCTCGGCCTACGACACCAACGTGCAGAACATCCAGACCGACGAGGACCGCTTCGGCGTGCGGCTCGCGGTCGCCGGGGTCGTCCTGCTCGTGCTCGCCATCGCGTGGAGCGGCTACCGCGCCTACGTGACCGAGGACGCGCTCAGGGGCGTGATGATCGAGACGGCCAAGACCACGTCGCTCGTCTTCATCATCCTTCTCGGCGCGGCGATGCTGACCGCGGCCTTCCGCGCTTTCGGCGGCGAGGAACTGGTCAAGCACTTCCTCGAGGGGCTGCCGGGCGGGTTCTGGACCAAGTTCCTGATCGTGATGATCGTGATCTTCGTGCTGGGCTTCTTCCTCGACTTCATCGAGATCGCGGTGGTCGTGGTCCCCATCGTGGCGCCCATCCTGCTGGCCGACCCCGAGGCGAACGTGACCGCGGTCTGGCTCGGCGTCATGATCGGGCTCAACATCCAGACCTCGTTCCTGACGCCGCCCTTCGGGTTCGCGCTGTTCTACCTGCGGGGTGTCGCGTCCAAGGCCGTGCGGACCATCGAGATCTATGTCGGCGTGCTGCCCTTCATCGGCCTGCAGATCCTGTCGCTGCTGATCGTCGCCGCCTACCCGCCGCTGGTGAACTACCTGCCCATGCGCAGCTCGCTCACCGCCGAGACGGCGCCGCCGCCGATCAATCCCGCGCTGCAATACTGCCTCGAGACCTACGTGGCCGCGGAGTTTGCCGAGAACGGCGCGGACATCCGCACGGCCATCGACCGGGCGCGCGGGCTCGACCTCTCCTACCTCCCGCGCGCGCCGCGCGAGGATTTCCTCGACGGCATCGACAAGGCCGCGCAGTCCTTCGTGCTCATGGACGAGATCGGCGCCGTGCAGGATCGCCTGGCCGAAGGCGCGGTGACGTACCGCCCGCTGCACACCGAGGTGCGCCGGCTGGAATCCGACGCGCGGCGGATCGAGGCGCAGCTCGAGGACCTGCGCACCGCGATCAGCCGCGGCTTCGGTGACAGCGAGACGCTGCAGGCCCGGGTCGCAACGCTCGAGGCGGAGCGGCAGGCGCTGCTCGACCGGGTGCCGGCCGACTGGGAGGCGATCGAGGCCGCCTATACCGAGATCGCCTCGGCCGACCGGGCCGCGCGCAACCTCTACCGTCGCACGGTCGACCAGGCCTACCAGCCCGTCGGGGAACTGATCGACACCATCGCCGCCGCCGACGCGCTGTCGGCGCTCGGGGACGAGATCGCGGCGCTCGCCGCGGACGCGCCCGGCATGGACGGCGCGACGGCGGATGCCCGGTTCGGCGATGTCGAGCGGATGCTGGGCGAGGTGGCGGGCGCAGGCGAGATCCGCAGCCTTCTGGCGGATGCGCGGCGCGAGATCGACGCTCGCACGCCCGATCAGGAGCGCGCGCAGGACCATGTGGAGGAGGCACAGGCCCTTTTCGCCGGGGAGGTCGCGTGGCGCGCGCGCGCGGCGTCAGAGCTTCTGCCCGAGCTGCGCGCCTACGAGGATGCCATCGCCGGAACCATCGGCTTGCGCCAGCAGCCGCGGCTGCCGCGCGCGCAGGCGCTCTACGTGGCGTCCTGCAACGCGGTCCACCGCGACATCTCGCTCAATTTCTGAGCGGCGGCGGCGCATGTCCCCGGGCGGCCGTCAGGGCCGCCCGGGATCGGTCGTCTCAGGCCTGCCGACGCCGGCGCGGGCGGCGGCCCTTGCCGGCCGGGGCGGGCGCCTTGGCACCGCCCCCGCCACCGCCGCCGCCGGAGCGCTGGCCGCGACGCCGCGGGCCGCCCGAGCGGCGGTTGCCGCGCTCGTCGTCGTCGCCGGGCAGGGGGCTCGTGCCGCTCGCCACCGGGATCTCGATCTTCATGAGCTTCTGGATCTGGCGCAGAAGGTCGCCCTCGTCCGGCGCGCAGAAGGCGATGGCCTCGCCCTCGCGGCCTGCGCGCGCCGTCCGCCCGATGCGGTGCACGTAGTTGTCGGGCACCTCGGGAAGGTCGAAGTTGATGACGTAGGCGACGCCGGGAATGTCGATGCCGCGCGCGGCCACGTCGGTCGCCACGAGGATGGTCGTGGTGCCGGCGCGGAAGTCGCGGATCGCGCGGTCCCGCTGGCCCTGGCTCTTGTTGCCGTGGATCGAGGCGGCGTTGAAGCCGTCGGCGACGAGCCCCTTCATCAGCTTCTCGGCGCCGTGCTTCGTGCGCGAGAAGACCAGCGTCAGCGCGTCGGGGTCCCGCGACAGGATCTCGCGCAGCTTGGCGGGCTTGTCCGCCTTGGCGACGAAATGCACCGACTGCGTGACCTTGTCGGCGGCCTTGCCCGGGGGCGAGACCTGAACGCGGCGCGGATCGTTGAGGTAGGCGCGCGACAGCTCCTCCATCTGCTTGGGCATGGTGGCCGAGAACAGCATGGTCTGGCGCGGCGTGCCGAGCCGCGGCGCGATCTTGCGCAGCGCGTGGATGAACCCGAGGTCGAGCATCTGGTCCGCCTCGTCGAGGACGAGGTGACGCACCTGGCCCAGGTCCACGGCGCCGCGATCCATCAGGTCGATGAGCCGGCCGGGCGTCGCCAC
This sequence comes from Roseivivax isoporae LMG 25204, assembly GCF_000521865.1. Taxonomy (GTDB): domain Bacteria; phylum Pseudomonadota; class Alphaproteobacteria; order Rhodobacterales; family Rhodobacteraceae; genus Roseivivax; species Roseivivax isoporae. Next base: position 96,716 of record NZ_JAME01000010.1, on the reverse strand, counting down.
GAGGACGTCGGTTCCGCGCGCCAGTACGCCGATCTGGCGGTTGATGGACTGTCCGCCCACAACGGTCGCGACGCGCAGCTTCGAGCCCTCGGTCAGCGGACGCAGGTTGTCGGCGATCTGGTTCACCAGCTCGCGGGTCGGCGCGAGGATCAGTGCCTTGACCGTCTTGGGCGCGGGCTTGCCGGGCGCGGCCAGCAGGTGCTCGATCAGCGGCAGGCCGAAGGCCAGCGTCTTGCCGGTGCCGGTCTGGGCGAGGCCCAGGATGTCGTGTCCGTCCAGCGCAAGCGGGATCGCCTGGTTCTGGATGGGGGTGGGTTCCTTGAACCCTGCGCGTTCCAGCGCGGAATTGAGGCTGGGGCCGAGGCCCAGCATGTCGAAATCGAACAAGTCGTGTCCTTCATGGACCGCGCGGACGTCAGGCCCGGCCGCGGCCGTGTCAAGGTGCCGCCCGGGGGGCGACAGCAGAGGGTCCACGCGGCCTCGGGATGCACGGGCGTGTCCCGCGCCATCCGGCCGTCGCGTCTAGAACCCTGCGTGATGGGGAACCGGAGGATCGTGTGCGCCGACGGCCCGTCCGGGCCAGGGCTTGCTCACGCGGCAGCGCAGCGCACGCTCCTGCATGTACGCTCTCGCGCGCAGGTGTCAAGCGCGCCGAGCTTGGGGCCGGCCGGTTTCGGCACGGGACATGTCAGGCCCGGAGCCAGTCCTCGGCGAAATCGACGCGCTCCGCCCCCGTGAGTCCGCGCAGCCGTTCGAGCTCGGAAAGGAGGGCCGCCTGCCGGCCGGCGCCCATGCGCACGCCGCGCTCGTGCCAGAACGCGCGGACCTCGATCGCGGCGCCCGCGCGCCGCGCGTCGAGCCGCCCGATCGCGCTGTCGCCCTGCATCACCGGGAACACGTAGTACCCGAAGCGGCGCTGCGCCTCGGGCACGAAGATCTCGATCCGGTAGTGAAAGCCGAAGAGCCGCTCGGCCCGCGCGCGGTCGCGCAGCGCCGGGTCGAAGGGCGACAGGATCCGCACCCGGCCCGAGGGCGCGGGCAGGGCGGTGCCCGCGTCGAGGATCGCCTCGGTGGTCAGGCTGCGCCGGTGCGTGCCGTCCGCCAGTTCCACGTCGACCTCGCGCACCCGGCCCGCGGCCAGCGCCTCGGCGCACCATGCCTTCGCCTCGTCGCGCGTGACGATGTCGAAGAACGCCGCGAGCTCCCCGCTCGTGGCGAAGCCGAGCCGCGCCAGAGCCGCGCTCATGGCCCAGTCGACGATCTCGGCGGTGTCGAGGCGGGCCGCGCGCGCGGCCTCGGGAATGACCCGCTCGCTCAGGTCGTAGACCTTGCGGAAGCCCTCGCGGTGGCAGATCGCCAGCCGACCCGAGCGCCAGAGGAATTCGAGCGCGGTCTTCGAGGGATGCCAGTCCCACCAGCCCGTGGCGCCGCGCGGCGCGCCGTCGTCCATGTCGCGCGTGGTCACCGCACCATGGTCGTGGACGTGGCGCAGCACGCCCTCGACCTCGTCCGTCCAGCCGCTGCCCTGCCAGCGCGGCCAGCGCGCGCGCATGCGCGCCTCGTCGCGGGCGAACTTGAGCCGCCACATCGGGTAGAACGCCATCGGGATGACCGATGCGTCGTGCGTCCAGTGCTCGAACCCCGCGCGCCGCGTGGCGACGCAGGAATCGAGCGCCGCCGGACGGTAGCGTCCCCGCCGCGCCCAGAGGATCAGGTCGTGCGCCCGTGCGAGCGTGTTGACGCTGTCCACCTGAACGAAGCCCAGCGCGTAGAGCACGTCGTCGAGGTCGCGGCCCCGTCCGCTGCCGCCGCCGGGCCGCAGCAGCATGTGGCGGTCGAGAAAGAGCCGTCGGGCGGTGCGGTTGTCGAGACGGAGACGTGCCATGGCTCGCAGCCTAGCGTCGGTGCCGCTGCCCGCCAGCGCGAAATGCGGCGCTCAGCGGCCCGCAGGTGCGAGCGCGGCGAGGCTGCCGGGCAGGTCGCGGCGCGCGAGGAAGTGCCGGGCGGGGGCGCCGTAGACCTCGGTCACCGGCGCGCGTCCGAGGTCCGGCAGGAGGGCCGCGAGGCGCGCGCGCGCCCCCGCCCGGAGCCCGCCCAGAGCCATCGGTCCCGGATAGAGGCTTTCGCAGGCGAGGCCGTTGGCAAAGACGATCTGGTGCCGCTCGAAGACGAGATGCACGTAGACGGTCTGCCGGCAGGCTTCGAGGCGCCGCACCGATCCGCCGGCCAGCCCCGCGAGATGCGTCGCGCGCACCAGCCGCTCCTCGCCGTCCACGCGCACGAGCACGCCGTGCTGCGGCGAGACCACGAGACCGCGGTGCCCGCCGAAAGTGCCGGCCCCGATCGCGACCGGCCGGAGGCCCGGTCGCGCCGCAAGGGCCGTCGCGCCCACCCGCCGCGCCGCGATCATGACGATCCGCTGCACCCCGTTGTCGCGCGTCACCACGGCATCGCCCCGGCGCAGTTTCTCCACCGGAACCTCGCCCCGGGGCGTCAGGATGCCGGTTCCGGGGGTGAAGCAGACGACGCCCGTGTTCTCGGTCGTGAAGAAAGCGCGCTCGGCGCTCGCCCCGGTGAAGGTCAGGCTGCCGTTGCCGAAGCTCGCATTGTCCGAATAGTCCGCCGTCCCGCCGCGCGCGACCGAGTTCGACTGGTTCAGGATGCCGTCGTCGGCCTGGTCCGCCCGCACCTCCACGAGCGTGTCGTAGAAGGCCGAGAGGTCGATGAAATCGTTGTTGCCGGCAAGGCCGTCGCGCGCCGTGCCGGTCGTGCCCGCGTTGAAGTCGGCGATGGTGTCCGCGCCGTCGCCGGGGGCATAGACGAAGACGTCGTCGCCGTCGCCGCCGGTCATCACGTCGTTGCCGGAACCGCCCGCCAGCGTGTCGTCGCCACTGCCGCCGAGCAGGGTGTCCGCGCCCGCGTCGCCCGCCACCCGGTCGGCGCCGCCCATGCCCTGCACGTAGTCGTTGCCGTCGCCGCCCTCGACGGTGTCGTTGCCGTCGTCGCCGCCGAGGTCGTCGTTGCCGGCACCGCCCGTCACGAGGTCGTCGCCCGCATCGGCGAAGATCTCGTCGCGGCCCCCGCCGCCCAGGATCGTGTCGTCGCCGAGCCCGCCATAGACCGTGTCGTTGCCGAGGCCGGCATCGGTCTGGAACCCGGCGGTGTCCGCGCCGCTTGTCTGGAAGTCGGCGAAATCCGTCAGGACGAACTTCTCGATCCCGAAGAAGCGGATGCTGTCGCTGCCCTCCTCGATCAGGCCCTGCTCGGTGCCGAAATGGTCGACCGTCACCGCCTCGGACAGCGCGCTCAGGTCGACCGTGTCGACATCGGTCCCGGCCTCGCCGCCCGAGACCGTGTCGTCGTCGAAATCGTCCTCGAACACGAACCTGTCGGCATCTGCACCGCCATCGGCCACGTCGTCGCCCGCGCCGGGCAACAGGAGGTCCGACCCGGCGCCGCCCAGGAGGCTGTCCTCGTCGCCGCCGCCGATCAGCGTGTCGTTGCCGTCGCCGCCGTCGAGCGTGTCGTCGCCCTCCGTCGCGACGATGGAATCGTCTCCCGCGCCGCCTACGAGGGAATCGTCGCCGGCCGCGTTCCGCAGCGTGTCGTTGCCCGCCCCGCCTGAGAGCGTGTCCTGGCCGAGACCCGTGCTCAGCAGGTCGTCGCCGTCGCCGCCCTCGATGTAGTCGTCGCCGCCGCCCCCCGCGAGCGTGTCGGCCCCGCGGCTCCCGAGCAGCGTGTCGTTGCCGTCCCGGCCGTCGATCCACACGCCGGACGTCGCGGCCTGCGCGTTCTGCGCGTCGGCCTGGTCGGTCAGGGTCAGCTGCTCGATCCCGGAATAGGTGATGGTGTTCGTGCCGCTCGTGATCGTGCCCGCGCCGCTGCCCGACTGCGTGACGCTGACCGGGGCGGCAAGGCGGTCGAGGCGGATCTCGTCCACGTCGCCCGCGCCGTCGCCGCCCGACACCGTGTCGTCGCCCCAGCCGTCGGCGAAGATGAAGCGGTCGGACCCCGTGCCGCCCGACAGCACGTCGTCGCCGCCGCCCGGCATCTCGGTGGTGAAGAAGTCGTCGAACGCGAAGGGCGTGTCGCCGCCCGAATGCAGGATCTCGAATGATTGCGAATTGCCGTTGGCGTAGGTGATCGTGACGTTCAGGATGCCCGGGTTCACGCTCGGGCTGACGCTGACCGGCATTTCGCGCAGCACGATCCGGTCGAGCCCGTGATCGAACCCCCGCACATGCAGGATGCCCGTCTGGTTCGTGCTGTCGATCAGCAGCCAGTCCTGCTGGCGGTCGCCGTCGGTGCTCGTGCCCGAGCGGTCGTCGAGCGTGACGTCGGCGTTCGACATCTCGCCTGCGGCATAGCGGAAATGGTCCTGGCCGAAGGTGCCGGTCACGTCGTCGTTCACGCCGAAATCGCGCCAGGGCGGGGGCGCCGCGCCGTCCGGTCCGCCCGTGATGGTGTCGTTCCCCGCGCCGCCCTCGACGCTGCCGAGGCCCGTGCCGGCGTCGATCCGGTCGTTGCCGTCCCCCGCGAGGACGGTGGTGAAGTCGTCGAGATCGGTGCGCGGGCCGAAGATCGCGTCGGTGCCGGTCGCGCCCTCCTCGCCCACGGTGACGCTGCGGGTGCCGTCGTGAATGACGATCAGGCCCGCGGGCGGGTCCACCGTAACGGTCCACGACGCGGGCAGCCCGCGGAAATCCAGCGTGTGGCCCGGGCCCGACACGCTGATCGCCGACCAGAAGGCCGGGTCGTCGTAGTTCGACGAGGAGATGACGAAGACGGCCATGATGCGACCGGACCTGATACCTAGAACACACGCACTCGCGGTCCCGCCGCGGCCGTTCCGGCGCCGGAGCACATGTCTCAGGGCCACCCCGGGGGCAGCGTCCACGACCGCGAAACAGAACGGGACGGAGGCAGAGCATTGTGTCGCATCGTGGCGAAACCGTGGCGTCGCGCCCGAAGTGCGGCGGTTTCGTGATGCCGTGGTTAACGGATCATTTTGGCATGCCAAAATATCGACATTCCGAAACGCCCGTGCTAGGCGGAGGTCCGAAGGCGCCTTGAGGTGCGCCGCTTGCCGGGGAGGGCGCAGAGGACATGGATGACACGCTGAGAGGGGCCTGGCCGGTCGCGCCGACGCCGTTTCACGACGACGGTACGCTCGATCTCGACGGGATGCGGCGGGTGCTCGACTGCATCGTCGACCAGGGCGTCGACGGACTCTGTATCCTCGCCAACTTCTCCGAGCAGTTCCTGCTGTCCGACGAGGAGCGCGAGCGGCTGACCCGGCTCTGCCTGACCCATGTGGACGGCCGGCTGCCGGTGATCGTCACGATCTCGCATTATGCCACGTCCATCGCCGTCGCGCGGGCGCGGCAGGCGCAGGCGCTGGGGGCCGCGGCGGTGATGATGATGCCGCCCTATCACGGCGCTCTCCTGAAGGGCACGGCCGAGCAGACCTTCGAGCAGGTGGCACGCGTGGGCGAGGTGGGCATTCCCATCATGATCCAGGACGCGCCCCTGTCCGGCGTGGACCTGCCCGTTCCGCTCCTCGTGCGCATGGCGCGCGAGATACCCATGGTGCGGCATTTCAAGATCGAGTGCTCCGGTGCCGCCGGCAAGCTGCGCGCGCTCGTGGCCGAGGGGGGCGAGCACGTGGTGAGCCCGCTCGACGGCGAGGAGGGCATCACCATGCTCGCCGATCTCGATGCGGGGGCGACCGGCACGATGTGCTCGGCCATGATCCCCGAGCACGTGCGCCGCGTGGTGACCGACCATGCCGCGGGGGACCGGGAGGCGGCGGTCGCCGGCTACGCACGCATCCTGCCGGCGATCAACCACGAGAACCGGCAATGCGGCTTCCGCGCCGCCAAGGCCGCGATGCGGGAAGGGGGCGTCATCGCGTCGGATTTCTGCCGCCATCCCGTGCCGCCGCTGGCGCCCGAGACGCGGGCGGAACTGCTGGGCCTCCTGCGTCCGCTCGATCCCGTCGCGCTGCGCTGGGGCCGGTAGGCGCGTCATGACCGACCGGTCTCCCCTCGCAGAAAGCCTGGCCGAGCTCGGCCCGATCGAGGGCCGCCGCACGCTCGCGGCCGAGATCGCGGACCGGCTGCGCGACCTCATCCTGCTCGAGCGGCTCGCACCCGGTGCGCCCATCCGCGAACGCGACCTGGCCGAGGCTCTGGGCATCAGCCGCACGCCCCTGCGCGAGGCGCTGCGCATCCTCGAGATGGACGAACTGGTGACCTATTCGGCCACGCGCCGGCCCATGGTCGCCGATCCCGACGTCACGACGCTGGCGCAGAACCTGCGGGTGCTGGGCGCGCTCGAGGCGCTCGCGGGCGAGGAGGCCTGCGCGCAGGCCACCGATGCAGAGCTGGCCGCGCTCGCGGCGGCCGCGCGGGAGATGGCCGAGCGGTCCGACAGCGACGAGCCGCTCGCCTTCTTCCGCCGGGACATGGCGTTCCACAGTGGGATCGTCGAGGCCGCGCGCAACCCGCCGCTCCTCCGGGCGCACGCCCAGTTCAACGCGCGGCTCTGGCGCGCGCGCTTCATCTCGTCGCGCCGCCGGCTGAAGCGCGCGCGGACGCTCGAGGAACATCTCGACATCGCGGCGGCGCTGTCCGCCCGCGACGCGGCGGCGAGCGCGGCCGCCCTGCGCACCCATCTCGGCACCGCGGCGGACAACGTCGCCGCGGCGCGCCACGATCCGGGCGAGGACTGACGGTCCGCCCGCAGCTTTCACCTGTGAAAAGGAGCGACCCCATGGCCGCAACATCCGAAGAGTACACGCCCCACGGCGCCCACCTCATCGCTGGCGAGCGCGTGTCGGCGGAGCCCACGTTCCCTTCGCATCCCGTCTCGGGCGCGGGCCACGCGTTCTCGGCCGGCACGCCGGATCATGTCGACCGCGCGGTGCGCGCGGCGGAGGAGGCGTTCGCCTCCTACGGCTGGACGACGCGCGCCGCGCGGGCGGATTTCCTCGACGCGATCGCCGAGGAGATCGACGCGCGCTGCGCCGCGATCACCGCCATCGGCACCGCCGAGACCGGCCTTCCGGCGGCGCGGCTCGAGGGCGAGCGCGGGCGCACCACGGGGCAGCTGCGGCTCTTCGCGACGCATGTGAGGGACGGCGCCTACCTTGACCGCCGCCACGACGCGGCGCTGCCCGACCGCCAGCCGCTGCCGCGCCCCGAACTGCGCATGATCCAGCGGCCGATCGGGCCGGTCGCGGTCTTCGGCGCGTCCAATTTCCCGCTCGCCTTCTCGACCGCGGGCGGCGACACCGCCGCCGCGCTCGCCGCGGGTTGCCCGGTCGTGGTCAAGGGACACGAGGCGCATCCCGGAACGGCCGAGATCGTCGCCGAGGCGATCGGCGCGGCGGTGACGCGCTGCGGCCTGCATCCGGGGGTCTTCTCGCTCGTGCACGGCGGCGCGCGCGAGGTGGGGCAGACGCTGGTGCAGCATCCGCTCGTGCGCGCGGTGGGCTTCACCGGCTCGCTCGCCGGGGGGCGGGCGCTGTTCGACCTCGCCATGGCGCGGCCGGAGCCGATCCCGTTCTTCGGCGAGCTTGGATCGGTGAACCCGATGTTCGTGCTGCCGGCCGCCGCGGGCGCGCGCGGGCCCGAAATCGGGCGCGGCTGGGCCGGGTCGCTCACCATGGGGGCGGGGCAGTTCTGCACGAACCCGGGGATCGCGGTCGTGGGCACCGGAGCCGACGGCGATGCCTTCGTCGAGGCCGCCCGGGCGGCGCTTGCAGAAAGCCCCGCGCAGACCATGCTGACCGACGGCATCGCCGACGCCTACCGCGCGGGCAAGGCACGCTTTGGCGGGCGCAATGCTGTGCGCGCGGTGCTGTCCACCGAGAGCGAGGGGCGCAGTGCGACGCCCAACCTCTTCGAGACCGACGCCGCCGCCTACCTGCAGGACGCGGCGCTGGGCGAGGAGGTGTTCGGGCCGCTCGGACTGGTCGTGCGGGTCTCGGACAAGGCGGAGATGGCGGAGCTCGCCCGCGGCTTCGAGGGCCAGCTGACTGCGACGCTGCACATGGACGAGGGCGACACCGATCTCGCCCGCGACCTGCTGCCGGTCCTCGAGCGCAAGGCCGGGCGGCTGATTGTGAACGGCTTTCCCACCGGGGTCGAGGTTGCGGATGCCATGGTGCACGGTGGGCCTTATCCGGCATCGACCAACTTCGGCGCGACGAGCGTGGGGACCCTGTCGATCCGCCGCTTCCTCCGGCCGGTCTGCTTCCAGAACATGCCTGAGGCCCTGCTGGCGGGCGACCTGGCCTGATCCGGGGAGCCCGGATCCAGACACGGGTGCCCGGCGCCAACTGCGGGAAGGCGCCGGGCGGTTCTCGCTCTGAATCCGGCAGCTTTGAATAGACTTGCCTGCAATCTGAACCGGTACCGCGACCACTCGTCATCGGTGCAAGACAGTCCGTCCGAAATTCTTCGGACCCGACGCATAAAACGATACTTGCTAACAATCCGCGTGCCGGCGCCGGACGACGCCTTCTTCTACCACAGGAAGGCCACTCAGGATGCGTGAAATTTTTGCCAACATGCAGAAAAGACACAACTCCCTGCAAATCAACAGCTAAATCTCGCGATCTGCGGTGGCAGGCGGTGATCCGCTCAATTCACGTGGGAATAACGCAGGAGAGGGAGCAGCTTGCAGGTTGAACGCCTCCGAATCGCGTCCCGGTCCCCTCGCACGACGTGCCATGGGCGGGGCCGGCGGGGCGCCGTGTGCGGCGAGCTGCGCGATGCGCGACTTCGGATGCAAGATTGTGCCGGGATGAGACGAATTTGTGGCCGAACCGTGCACGAAAAAGGACGCCGCCGGCGGGTCCGCCCCGAATGACGAGCGCGGCGCGTACCTATTGCTTGCGCGGCCCGTGGTTAATCCTTCGTTAACCAATGATTTCTTCGCTCCGATTGCGGCCCGTGGACAATGATTCGGAGCGTCGGCGGATTGGCGCTTGCGGCGGGAAAGTGGCTGTAAAGCCTGTCAAACTCCCGCCCCAAATGCCGCCCATGATTGTGGGGTGTTGGTAACTTTCGCCTTTGGTTCGTTTGCCGAGTGGTTTCCCGCAAATCGCAACCTGACAACCGTGAGGGTTCCATGGACACAGTCCAGCTCCTGAAAAGAGACGCGGCACTCGTCGCGTCGGTCGAAACCGACAAGCTTGGCCGCAAGATCGTGCGTGACGCGATGAAACGCCTGCAGGACCTGCCCCGCTGGGCGCGGGCCACCCGCAGCGACCTGGAAATGCCCCGCACCATCCAGGTCGAGTTCACGCGGCTCAGTTCGCGCGTGGTGCGCGGCGATGCTCTGAACGATCAGGAAATCCGCCGCATGCAGCGCTGCGCAGAGCTGATCTTCGACTGGTTCGATGCGCGTCTGAACGGCCAGCCGGCCTGAGCGACGTCCCGGTGGCGCCCGTGCGCGGGCGCCCCCATACGCGGCTCAGATCCGCGCCAGGAGCTCGGCCTTCTTCCGGGCGAACTCCTCCTCCGACAGGATGCCCTTGTCCCTCAGCGCGCCGAGCTTCTCGAGCGCGGCAAAGACGTCGTCCGTGCCGCCCGTCTCGGGCCGCCCGGCGTCGGACGGGGACTCGGTTGCCTTCGCCTCCTCGCCCGAAACGACCGGCAGGTCACGCAGCCGGACGATGCCGAACTGGCTGGTAAAGGTCATGTCGGCGCCGCCCGATTGCTGCTGGCCGACGCCGCCGATCACGTGGTCGCGGGTGTCGTGGACGGTGACGCGCCCGCCGATGCGGGTGGCGAGCCGGCGGCTGTCGGGAAAGACAGCATAGGCGGTGTCGTTCTGCGATCCGGTCGATGTGGGAATGCCGAGCGTTTCGGGCCACCACGCGCCGCTGCGGGACTGCCCGGTACCACCGGACCCCGGTGCCGGGCGCGCGACCAGCGACGCGTCCCCGGCGGCCTGCGCGATGTCCGCGCAGAGCGCCGCGACCAGCGCCTGCAGGCGCGTGTTGAACATGTCGCCCACCATGGTCATGCCGCCCGAGGACCACTGGCCCATGCCGCCAAGATCGGGGTGCGAGAACTGCGCCTGCCGGCCGTTCCCGGCCACGACGGCCGCGATCAGCGTGCGCACGGCGTCCACGCTCGTGCCGTGACGTTCGGCGAGCCGCGAAGCGAGGTCTTCACCCTGTGTGGTGAGGGTCATGGCGGCGATCCTTTCGACGGGGACGGGAACGCGCCGGACCACCCGGCGCGCCGTCAACGGATCAAGCCCGGGCCGGGCCGATTGTTCCGTCACGATCGGCCCCGCGCGCCACTCTGTCGACCGCTGCGGGTTGTCCCGGGGCCACATCGCAATAGGTAGATGTACCGAAACGGCGGTTTGCAGGCAGGTCCGCGGCTCTCGCGCGACCGCCACTCCGCCTGCGCGCACAGTCCGTCCGGACCTTTCAACGGCGCGCGCGACCGGGCGCAGAGACCCGGCCAGAACGGAGGATACATGACCGACAGGAACCCGGAAAAGGGCTACATTGCCATCCTTGGCTGGAGCCTCAACGCGATCGACGCCGTGGACCGGTTCGACCGGCGCTACGTGGTGGTCGCACCGCCCTGGGCCGAGGAGTACTGCACACAGAACGAGATCCCGTTCATTCCCTGGGACTTCACCCGGCTCAACGAGCGGTCGCACGAGCTTGCCCAGCGGCTGAAGGAGGATGGCGTCGACGTCGCCATTCCTCTCTTCGAGGAGACCGTGGAATGGGCGGGGGCCATCAACGCCGTCCTCATGGACAACCCGCGGCTGCTGGGCCAGTCGATGCTGTTCCGTGACAAGTCGCTGATGAAGCGGCGCGCGCAGCTCGGCGGCATCCGCGTCGGCGTGTTCGAGGAGGCGCATGACCGCGTCGACGTGATCCGGTTCCTCAAGCGGGTGAACCAGACGCTGCTCAAGCTCGACGGCGACCCGAACGATCCGATCCATTTCAAGGCGTTCGACAAGTCGGGCACGGCCGGCCACCGGGTGATCCGGACGCCCGAGGACGTGGACAACATTCCCGACGACGAATTTCCCGCGCTGCTCGAGAGCCATCTCGACGGCTGGGAATTCGCGGTGGAGGCGTGGATCAAGGACCGCAAGGTCCATTTCCTCAACATCTCGGAATACGTGACGCTCGGCTACTCGGTCTTCGTGCCGGCGACGCCGGAGCTCGAGGCGCATCGCGCGCGCATCACCGAGGAGATCGAGAAGCTGATCGAGGCCTTCGACATCGACTTCGGCTTCATCCACCCCGAGTACTTCCTGACGAGCGACAACAAGCTCTACTTCGGCGAGGTCGCCTACCGTCCGCCGGGCTTCAACGCGCTTGAACTGATCGAGCGCGCCTACGGCTTCAACGGCTACCAGGCGATGGTGCTGATGTTCGATCCGAAGACTACGCAGGACGAGATCGATGCCTTCTTCCCCGAGGAGGTGACCGGCGCAAAGGGCCATGCGGGCTGCTTCGGCGTCTATCCGCGCCGGCGCGTCGTCAGCCGCCTGCAGGTGCCCGAGGAGACCGAGAACCACCCGTACTTCGAGTTCCACCAGCTGTCGGACCCGATGGAGCAGAAGGTCGCCAAGCGCACCGCCTTCGGCACCCATTGGGGGCTCGCCTATTTCTTCGGCGACGATCCGCACAAGCTGCGCGACCTCTTGAAGGCGCAGGAAGAGCTTGATTTCTATGTCTGACCACGGCAGGCAGACGATCTTGCCCAGGCGGGATGCCAGATGGACCAGACATCGCCAGACCTCGACCGGCTGAGCGCCACGCTCGACCAGGCCATCGTCCGGCTGGAACAGTCGCGCCCCTTCGCCAAGGGGCGCCACCAGGGGCTGGTCTTCGACCTCGTGGCGCGCCTCATGCGCGTCGCGGGCGGCGCGGAGGCCGTGCTCGACCGGGCGGGGCGCATGGAAGCGGCGGGCCTCTTCGCGGGCTCGGACTGGGACCGGCCGACGGTGCTCCTGCCGCAGCTGGTGGCGGGATCGCTCGACGCCGCCGATCCCCGGCGCGCGGCGCTCGAGACGGCAAGCCTCATGCGTTTTCTCGCCGTGGCGACGGGCCGCGTCGAGCAGCACCCGACGCTCGGCACCGACCATGCGCGCCATTTCCTGACCCAGGTCCTTGCGCTGAACCTGCGGCGCTTCTTCAGCTTTTCGGACGAGGCCTCGCGGGCCCGCGGCGACCGGGACGCCGAAAGCGCGGCACTCCTGCGCTTCGTCGCGGACCGGATCGGTCTGCGCGACGTGCTGGGCGTGCTCGTCGCCGAGATCTGGCGGCTGCTCGAGCAGCGACCCGTGCAGGTGGCGCCGGTGCGTGAGATGATCGCGCAGATCGCCATCGCCCTCAATCGCCACGGCGCCGAACCCGGCGCGGAGCGGCTGGGCGCCGAACGGCTGGTCAGCGCGCTGTTCGGTCCGACGGCCGAGACGCTCGACGATCCGGGCGTTGCGGTCTACGCCGAGCGGCTCGACACGCTCGACGAGAACGGCCTGTCGCGCGAGGCGATGGGGTTCGCGCGGTCGATGCACGACACGGGCCTCGTGTCGGACTACCACGCGACGTTCCTGACCTGGGCGCTCGATTTCGGCGACCGGCAGCTCGTGCCCGAGGCACTGGGGCTCGGGACGACCGGGCTCGACTGCTGGCGCTGCTACAGCGGGCTCGTGGAGGACCTCGTGCGGCGGGCGGTCACGCCCTTCACGCCGCAGGCGATCTACGGCCTCTCGGCGATGATGGACCGTGGCGTGATGCACGGCGCGCCCATCGTGCCGGCGTTGCAGCGGGTGCTGGCGCTCGACCTCGATCCGGGCGTGCGCGCGCGGCTCGAACTGGCCTTCGGGCCCGCGGTGCCGGCCGAGACGCTGCTCGTCGCGGGCGCGCTCGTCATCCTCGGGCAGCCGCTCGGCGTGGGGCAGGGGGCGAATCCCACCTGCCAGTCGGCGCGTGCGCTGTCCATGTGGGCGTTGAACGATCCCGACTACCTCCTGCACCTCGTCGTCGAGGCGGCCGAGGCCGACACCATCAATATGCATTTCGAGGGCACGCCCATCGTGTCCGCGGACCTGCCGAGCGGGCTTGCCGGGGCGGGTCCCATCGACGCGGACCCGGTATCGGTGCTGCTCGTGCCGCATCTCGACCGCATCTATGCCGAGATGGGGCGCCTCTGCGCGGGCCGCGACGGCGACCCGCACCGCTGGATCAACCCCGAGTTCCACGGCTGGTGGGTCCGCCGCGACTGCCGTGTGGCGGTCGACATCGCAACCGGCGCGCTCGCCGACTACGACGATTTCCTGACGGGTTTCCACCAGAGCTACCATCCCGACTACAACGGGGGCCGGCCGCTCATCCATCCGCAGCCCGCGGGCATCGCCTATACCGACCCGACGGGCAGCTTCGTGGGATGGCACGCCATCACCATCCTGCGCGTCGCGCCGGGGCGGTCGGGCGAGATGCGGGTGTTCTTCTACAATCCGAACAACGACAGCGCGCAGGACTGGGGCAACGGCGTCGTCGTCACCACCGGCGGCCACGGCGAACGGCATGGCGAGGGCTCGCTGCCGTTCGAGGCGTTCCTGTCGCGCATCTACCTGTTCCACGACCACGCGGTGCGGCCCGCGGGCGTGCGCCCGGTCCCGGCCGAGGCCATCGCGCGGGTGCGGGACATGGCAGTGGGATCCTGGGCACGCGACCGCACGGGGGCGCGCGCGCCGGTCCCCGCGCAGGGCTGATGCCCGCGCCCGGGGTTCAGACGACGAGGACGGGGATGTCGGTCAGGCTCGTCACTTTGTGGCTGACCGAGCCCAGCAGGTAACCCTCGGACGATCCGAGCCCGCGCGACCCCAGCACGATCAGGTCGCAGGCGTTCTCGCGCGCGAAGGAAACGATCGTGCGCGCCGAGGGCCCGCCCTGGATATAGGCGGCGGCGCGTTCGACGCCGGCGCCCTTCAGGTGCGCCTTCGCGTCCTCGGCGGTCTCGCGCGCGATGCCGCGCATCACGTCGTCGAGGTTGCCGCGCGTGTCGGAAATCCCGCGCACCATCGAGAGCGACGCCTCGAGCATGGAATGGTGGCGGTAGACGGTCAGCACCTTGACCTCGGCCCCGGTCAGCCGCGCGAGGCCCGCGGCCTTGTCGAGCGCCTGCAGCGCCCCCTTCGATCCGTCGTAGGCGGCGAGAATCGTCTGGAACATCGGGCCTCTCCTCAGTCCGCGAAGGCGATGTCACGCAGGAACAGCGCGATCTGGGGGAAGAAGATCAGCAGCACGGCCACCGTCAGCAGCATCACGATGAAGGGCGGCGTGCCGCGGATCACCTCGGCATAGGGTCGCTTGAACACCGCGATGGCGGTGAAGATGTCGCAGCCGAAGGGCGGAGTCGCGCTGCCGATGGCGACCTGCAGGGTGATGATCGTGCCCACGAGCACCGGGTCGAGCCCGGCGGAATCGACCACCGGCGCGAAGATCGGCACGAGGATCAGGATGACCACGATCGGGTCCACGAACATGCAGCCCACGAAGAACGCGATCGAGATGGTGAAGAGGATCGCGTAGGGGCCCATCTCGTCGATGCCGATCGACCCCAGCACCTGCTGCGGGATCTGCGCGAAGCTGATCACATAGGAGAACGCCGCGCCCGCGCCCACGAGGATGAACACGACCGCCGTGATGAGGCCCGTCGACTTCGCCGTGGCGTAGAGTTCGCGCAGGCTCATCTCGCGGAACACGACCATCTCGAGGATGAGCGCGTAGAGCACGCAGGCCGCCGCCGCCTCGGTGGGCGAGAAGATGCCGCCGTAGATGCCGCCGACGATGATGACCGGGAAGCCGAGCGGCCAGAGCGCGCGGCGCATGGCCGACATCCTCTCCGACCAGGTCGACTTTTCCTCGGTCGGCACGTTGTGCCGCCGCGCGTAGATGTAGGAGTAGACCGAGAACATGAAGAGGATCAGCAGCCCCGGCCCGATCCCCGCGATGAAGAGTTCCGAGATCGAGGTGCCCGAGACGACGCCGTAGATGATCATGCCGATCGACGGCGGGATCAGGAACGCGATGTCCGACGCGTTCACGATGAGCGCCAGCACGAAGCTGTCGTTGTAGCCGGCCTTGAGCATGCGCGGGCGCAGCGGGCCGCCCACCGCGACCACGGTCGCCTGCGTCGATCCCGACACCGCGCCGAAAAGCGTGCAGGCGGTGGCGGTCGACACCGCGAGCCCGCCCTTGAGGTGGCCGACGAAGGCCATGACGAGGTCGATGAGGCGCGCGGCAGATTGTCCGCGCGTCATTATGTCGGCGGCGAAGATGAACATGGGCACGGCGATCAGGCTCGCGGGGCGGATGCCCGCGAGGATCTGCTGCACCATGGTGTCGAGTTGCCCGACCCCGCCGAAGAGCGACACGAAGCCGATGAGCGAGCCCGCGATCAGCGGGATCATCATGGGAAAACCGAGCAGGAGCAGCACGATCATGCTGCCGAAGATCATCAGGCTCATGGCTCAGACCTCCTCCCGGCCGGTGTCGTCGTAGCCTTCCATGGTGCTCGTCGACAGCCAGATGTCCTTGTGGATCACGTTCTTGATCGCGGTCAGGCTGTATTGCAGGCCGGTCAGGAAGAAGCCGAGCGGCGCCCAGACGATGATCCACCAGACGGGAACCTGCAGCGCCGGCAGGAGCCGCCCGCGCGAGGCCTGGGTCGTCACGTACTCGACCGAGTACCACGCGAGCAGGAACATCGCCGCCGCCGTCACCGCCGCGATGATCACCATCAGCGGCTTGCGCAGGGCGGGCGTCAGCGCGTCGAAGATCGCCGACATGCGGATGTGCCGCCCGTGCCGCGCGGCGTAGGAGATGCCCGCGAAGGTGATGAGGATGATGAGCGCCTGGTTCAGCTCCTCCGAGAAGAAGATGCTGCGGCCGAGCAGGAACCGTCCCACCACGTTCGCCACGGTGTTGAGGGCCATCAGGAGCACGCCGACGGCGAGGAGGATCGCCTCGATCCGCGCGATGGCGACATCGACGACGCCCAGGATGCCGGGCAGGCCGGAGACATAGGCGGAATCGTCGATGTCGGCATCGGCGGCGGGGGCCGCGCCGGTGGGGGCGATGTCGGTGTCGCGCGCGGACACCTCTTCGTTGCGTGTCGTCATGGGACTGTCCTCGGGAGGGGAAGGTGCGTGCCGGCAAGGGGTGCCGGGCCGCCGCGGGGGCGGCCCGGCACCGGTCACGCGGGGCGGGACGTCAGCTTTCCGCGCCGACCGCCTCGAGATCCGCCTTTAACTGGTCGAGGATCTCCTGCGCCTGGTCGCCGCCGATCTCGAGGAACTCCTGCTCCACGGCCTCAGCGGTGTCCATGAAGGGCTGGCGCTCCTCCTCGGACAGCGTGGTGATGGTGATCGAGGGCTTGGCTTCCTTGATCTTCTCGAGCGATTCCTCGGTCAGGCCTTCCTGGTACTCGATGATGTACTCGAAGGCCGTGTCGATGGCGTCGTTGATCAGCGTCTGCTCCTCCTCCGGAAGACCTTCGAAGAAGTCGAGGTTCGCCATCACCGCGGTGGTGAAGTTGTTGTGCCCGGCCCGCGTGATGTGGTCGGTCACCTCGTACATCTTGGTCGACTCGATGAAGAAGGCCGGGTTTTCCTGGCCCTGGATGATGCCGGTCTGCAGCGCGCCGTAGACCTCGCCCCAGGGCAGCGGCGTCGGCGTCGCGCCGAAGGCCTGGTAGCTCTCCACGAGAAGCGGGTTCGTCATGACGCGGAACTTCACCTCGTTGAGGTCCGCGGGCCCCGTCACCGGTTCGGCGGTGGTCATCATGACCTCGCCCTCGGGGAACATGGTCAGCAGCTTCAGCCCCTGTTCCTCGTAGAGCGGCGGGAACATCTCGTTGATCGCGGTCGAGGTGCGGAAGAACTCCGCCAGCGTCTCCTCGTCCTGCGGCAGCAGGTAGGGCACGAAGAAGACCTGCGCTTCGGGGATCAGCGCGCCGGTGAAGCCGGGCGACTGGTCCACGAACTGCAGGATCCCCGATTGGGCCTGCTCCATGATGTCCGCGGATTCGCCAAGCGTGCCGAACGGGAAGAGCTGCACCTCGTGGTCGGAGTTCGCCTCGATCTCTTCCTTGAACTTCTGGGCGAACTTGCCCTGAACCTCGTCGAGGGCTTCCTCGAAGGCATAGCGCCAGGTATCGGCACCGGCCGCGTTCACCCCCGTCGCAAGGGCGAAGGCGCTCGTCAGCATGAACAGTTTGCGGGTCATTTCTTTCATCTCCCTGGTTCCGCCCGCCCGGGGTCGCGTGGATCGCGCCCGGACAACCGGCATGAATTTTGGGACCTTTCCGAGCGGAAAGACCCCCCAAAGGTCCGGGGGGGATGAGTCGATGTCAACTTGAAATCGCCCCGGACCCCCGGGGCCGGCGCCGCGCGGGGCTCGTCCGCACGCGATTCGGGACGATGCGGACCGCGGGCTCAGAGGCCCGCGAGCGCCTCCTCGATGCCCGCGCGGAGGGCGCCGCGATCGGGCCCGAGCCGGGCGATCGCGCGGCTCGAGGACAGAAGGATGTTGGGCGTGGACAGGCCCTCCGCGGCAAGGTCGCCCGCCGAGGCGCCCTGTGCGCCGATGCCCGGGGCGAGAAACAGCGCCTCGGGAAGTGCCGCGACCGCCTGTCTCAGGTCGCCGGGCGCGGTGGCGCCCACCACGGCGCCGACGGTGCGGGGCGTGCCGGCGCCCGCTTCCCACTCGGCGATGGCGTCGAGAACGTCGCGCCAGACCGGGCCCGCGCCCGCCTGCTGCAGCCGCTCGCCCTCGGGATTGGAGGACCGCGCGACCACGAAGACATAGGCGCCGTCCGCCGCCGCCGCCTCGAAGACCGGGACGAGGCTGCCGACGCCCAGATAGGGCGCCACGGTCAGCGCGTCGGCCCGCATCGGCGCGCGGGGTCCGAACCACGCGGCCGCGTAGGCCTCGCAGGAGGTGCCGATGTCGCCGCGCTTGGCGTCGGCGATCACCTTGAGCCCGCGGTCGCGCGCTTCGGCCAGAACCCGGGTGAGCGCGGCGAACCCGTCCGCGCCGAAGCGTTCGAAATAGGCGACCTGCGGCTTCACCACCGGAACGAGCCCCTCGGACGCGGCGAGGAGCGCGCGCGCGAAATCGAGCGCGCCGCCGGCATCGTCGGGCAGGCCCCACGCCTGCAGCAGCGCAGTCGAGGGATCGATTCCCACGCAGAAGGACGGCCGGTCGGTGGCGCTGGCCAGCACGGTGTCGCGGAATCCGGTGGTCATGGCGGCGTCTCCTCTGTGATGCGCTGCGGGGTCGGGCCGCCCTGCGGTGCCCCAGCACGCGCGTGCGCGCAAGTCCCGGCGCACGTTCCTGCGGCAGATGATGCGGCGCCGCGCCGCTCAATCCGGGGCCGACGCCGCGGGACGGTGGACGCCGCCGCGCTCCCGGATTAACGAGAGGGACAGCGACGCGCGGACGCGAATCCGTGCGCGACAGGCGGCAAAGGCAGGACTTCTCTTGGAACCACAGGTGGCGACCGGGTGGGACGCGCGGGCGGATATCGCCCGGCGGCCCCTACAGATCCGCGGGCGGTTCTTCACCGCGGTGGCGCTCCGGCTCGGGGGCGCGCCCGATCAGGGCTTCTACGCCGCGCTCGACGCGCGGCTCGAGCAGACACCGAACTTCTTCGCCGGTGCGCCCCTCGTGGTCGACCTCGAGGGCGCTGAGGGCCTGGCGACGGCCGCGGACATCGCGGCGTTGGCCGACGCGCTCCGTCAGCGCCGCCTGTCGGTCTTCGGCGTGCAGAACGGCACCGCCGCGCAGGAAAAGGCCGCGGCCGAGGCGGGCCTGATCGCGCTCGCGGGCGGCCGCGACGCGCCCCTGCGCGGGGCGTTCAAGCCCGAGGCCGCCGCGCCGGCCGCGCGCACCGCGCGCCCGCCTGTCGACCTCGCGCCGGCCCTGCAGCTGGAACCGGCCCCGGCCCCCGAGCCCGAGCCTGCACCGCAGGTGAACCGCCTGATCACGCGGCCCGTGCGGTCCGGCCAGACCGTCGTGGCCGAGCACGGCGACCTGACGATCGTCGGTCCGGTGTCGTCGGGCGCCGAGCTGATCGCCGCCGGCAACGTGCATGTCTACGGACAGATGCGCGGCCGCGCCATGGCCGGGATCAACGGCGATCTCGAGGCGCGCATCTTCTGCCAGAGCCTCGACGCCGAGCTACTGGCCATCGCCGGGCTCTACCGGACCAGCGACACGCTGGGCCCCGAGCTTCGCAAGTCATCCGTCACGGTCTTCCTCGACGGCGAGCGCCTGTGCGTGGAGCGTCTGGGATGAGGCCGGGACAGCAACAGGAGCAGCCACAAGTGAGCAAAGTCATCGTTGTCACATCCGGCAAGGGCGGCGTGGGCAAGACCACGTCGGCCGCTGCCATCGGCGCGGGTCTCGCGCTGCGCGGCCACAAGACGGTCGTGATCGACTTCGACGTGGGCCTTCGCAACCTCGACATGATCATGGGATGCGAGCGCCGCGTGGTGTTCGATTTCATCAACGTGATCCAGGGCGACGCCAAGCTCAAGCAGGCGCTGATCAAGGACCGCCGCGTGGACACGCTGTCGATCCTGCCGACCTCGCAGACGCGCGACAAGGATGCGCTGACGCAGGAGGGCGTGGAGAAGGTGCTGGGCGAGCTGCGCGAGGAGTTCGACTACATCGTCTGCGACAGCCCCGCCGGCATCGAGCGCGGTGCGCAGCTGGCCATGTACTTCGCCGACGAGGCGATCGTGGTCACCAACCCCGAGGTCTCGTCGGTGCGCGACAGCGACCGCGTGCTCGGGCTGCTGAACAGCCGCACCCGCAAGGCCGAGGAGGACGGCACGATCCCGGCGCACCTCCTGCTCACCCGCTACGACGCCAAGCGCATCGAGAGCGGCGAGATGATGAAGGTGGAGGACGTGCTCGAGATCCTGGCGATCCCGCTTCTCGGCATCGTGCCCGAGAGCACGGCGGTCCTGCGCGCCTCGAATACCGGCACGCCGGTCGTGCACGACGAGACCTCGGGCGCGGGCCGGGCCTACCGCGACGCCGTGGCGCGGCTGGCCGGCGACAGCGTCGAGATGAAGATCGCGGGCGACGAAAAGCCCGGCCTGTTCCAGCGGCTCTTCGGACGGACGGCATGAAGGTGTTCGGCTTCAATTTCGGCGCGCGCAAGTCCTCGTCCGCGGACACCGCGAAGGAGCGCCTCCAGATCCTTCTCGCGCACGAGCGCGGCAGCGGGGCGCCCGGGCCCGACTACCTGCCGCTGCTGCAGCGCGACATCCTCGAGGCGATCGCCCGCCACGTGAAGGTCGACCGCGACGCGGTCGACATCCGCATGGAACGCGATGCGGACCTCTCGAGCCTCGAGATCAACATAGAGCTGCCGAAGCGCGCCGCGGCGCGCTGAGCGGTCCGCGTCCGGCCCCGACCCCGGGGCCGGCGCACATGCGCAATGCCGCGCCGTCCCGCTGTGGACGCGCCGCGTCCGCGCGTTATCCTCAGCGTTTGAGGCCCCCGTCGGGGTCGCGATCGCCAGGGATCATGTTCGTCGTCACGCGTGCCACGCTTCTGAACCCCGCCGTGCTCGAGACGCGCAGCCTGCCGCGCCGGTTCCTCGGGCGCGCGATGCCGCTGCCGCGCCGGGGCGGGGCGGGTCTGTGGGCGCGGCTTCTCTTCGAGGCGCAGTTCCTGCGCTATGTCGGCGCGCTCCTGCCGTTCGTGGCGCCGATGCTGGTCTGGCCGTCGCTGGCCATGCCCATCGCACAGGCGCCGCTCGCCATGGTGGTCGTGTTGGCGGCGGTCGAGATGAAGGTGCTGCGGCTGTCGGACGTGCGCCGCGCGACGCTGATCCCGGCGGACGAGGCGGCGCGGCGCTCCGACCTCTTCGCCTGGCGCGCGCGTGCCTGCCTGCGCCGGATCGCCGCGCGGCAGGGGCTTGAGGAGGGGCGGCTGCACCTCGTGGTCGAGCAGTCGGAACTGGCCCGCGTGCCGCCGCTGACGCTCGTCAGCGTGCAGGCGGCGCATCCCGCGCCGCGGCTTCTCGATCTCGATGACGCCGACCGGGCGGTGCTGGCCGGGCTCTTCGATGCCGACCTGACCGAGCGCGACCTGCATGCGGTGCACCTGCGCGAGGGCGCGTTCCTGCGCGAGGTGCCGCTCGAGGCGCGGTCGGTGTCCGCCCATGCCCGCCTCGCGGCCTGGATCGACCGCGAGGGCGCGCGCGCAGCGCCCGCGGCGGAGGGGGCCTGACATGGGCGTCAACGCGCCCCCCGTCTCGGCCGGCGAGGCGCTCGCGACGCTTGCGGCCGGCTGGGACGCGCAGGCGGCGGGGGTGATGACCGCGTCGTGGATGCTGCACGGCCGGCCCGGCATCGGCAAGACGCAGATCGTGCAGACGCTGGCTGGGCGCCGGGGCGCGCGCCTCTTCGACCTGCGGCTCACGACGATCGAGCCGCAGGACCTGCGCGGGCTGCCCTATTACGACCATGACGCGCGGCGGACCGTCTGGTACCGGCCCGAGGACCTGCCCGACGATCCCGACCGCCCGACGCTTCTGTTCCTCGACGAGCTGACCGCGGCCGATCCCGCCCTTCAGCCCACCGTCTACGGGCTGCTGCAGGAACGCCGCGTGGGCCGGCACGTGCTGCCCGACGGCTGCTTCGTCGTCGCCGCGGGCAACACGGTCGAGGACGGCGCGGTCGCCTACGAGATGGGCAGCGCGCTTTCCGACCGGCTAATCCACCTGAACCTGCGTGCCGATGCGGACGACTGGCTGACCGGCTACGCGGTCGAGGCCGGCATCCACCCGGCAGTCTGCGCGTTCCTGCGTGCCCGGCCGGACCTCTTCGAAACCGGGGAGGCGGCGCTCCGGCGGGGCGAGACCATCGCCTGCACGCCCCGGTCCTGGGAGCGTGTGAGCGCCATCGTCGGCGCGGTGAGGGACCGGCGCCTGCGCGACACCATGGTCGCGGGCACGGTCGGAGAGGCGGCCGCAGCGGAATTCGCCCTCGTGGCCGACGACATCGCGGCCTCCGTCGCGGTCGACGAGATGCTGGCGGCGTCGCGGCGCGACCGGCGCACCCTCTACCCGGACACGCTGCACGGGCTGACCGCGCTGGTCTATGCGCTGGTCGGTGCCGCCGACGCCCGTCGGCTCGACGCGGCGATCGAGGTCATGGCCGACATCCGCCGTCTCGACAGCCCCGCGCAGGCCGCGCTGCCGCTGGCGGAACTCGCCACCTTCGGGTTCGAGCTCCTGATCCGCAAGGCGCTGGACCATGGCTGGCAGGAGGCGTTCGCCCGGTCCGAGGCCTATGCCGATCATGCCCGCGCGCGGCAGGCGGCGGGCCTGCCGTGAGCCATTCGGACCGGGCCCGGCACGCGCTCGCCCGGCTGGCCGAGACCGACCCGGCGCTCGGCGCGCTCGCGCTCTGGTGCCAGCACCGCGACGGCGCGGGGCCGACCGCCACCGCGGGCGAGACCATCCGCTACGGCCCCGAATTCGCGGCGCTGCCGGTGCACGAGCAGGCGGGCCTGGCTGCGCACCACGTCCTGCACGTGGCCCTGCGTCACGCGGCACGGGCCGAGGCGCTGGCCGAGCGGCTCGGCCCGGCTTTCCGCCCCGACCTGTACGCGCTTGCGGCCGACGCCATCGTGAATGACGCGCTCATCCTCGCGGGGCACGCGCTGCCGCGGCCCTGCGTGCGGCTTGTCGAGCTGCTGGAGCGCATGGGTGAGGGTCCGGGCGAGGCGCGAAGCGGCTTGGCCGAGTGGGACGCCGACCGTCTGGCCATGCGGCTTCACCGCGACGCCGCGACGGGGCGTGCCGCGCGCGCGTACGGCGCCGAGCGGCAGTTCACTGTCGACCTCGTGCCGGAGGAGGGAGCGCCGCGCCACAGCGCGGCCGAATGGCGCGGCCATCTCGTGCGTGCGATGGGGGCAGGGCGTCGCGCGGGCGAGGGGATCGGCACGCTCTCGACGATCCTCGCGGACCTCGCACCGCCGCGGGTGCCGTGGGAGCGCCGCCTGCGCGGGGCACTCGCGACCGCGCTCGCGCGACGGCCCGCGCGCACCTTCCGCAGGCCCGCGGGGCGCTGGGTCGCGGCCGAGACCGACGCGGTTGCGCGCGGCGGCCCGGTGCCCGTCTTCGAGCCCGGCCGCCAGCGTCGCACCCGCCGACCGCGGGTCGTCGTCGGCCTCGACACTTCGGCCTCGATCGACCCGCATACCCTGCAGCTGTTCCTGTCCGAGGCGTCGGGGATCGCGCGGCGCACGGGGGCCGAGGCACACCTTCTGGCCTTCGACGAGGAGGTGCACGCCGCACGCCGCCTCGACCATGGCGCGGATGCGCTGTTGCGCGACCTCGACCTGCGGACGGGCGGGGGGACATCCTTCGTTGATCTCGGCCTGCGCGCCGGCGCGCTGCGGCCGTCGGTGCTGGTCGTTCTGACCGATCTCGACGGCACCTTCGGTCCGCCGCCGGGGTGCCCGGTCCTGTGGGCGGTGCCAGGGGATCCGCCGGCGCCGCCCTATGGCCGCGTGCTGCGCCTCGATCCGCTGTGACGGATCCCGGTCAGGCGGCCAGGCCGGACGAGGTGAGCGAGGTCACGAGGACCGTCACCTTCATCAGCCCGAGGTGACCGGTCGCCGCGATCTCCTCGGGGGTCTGCCAGCCCAGCAGGGCATGTGGCGTCGACATGAACGTGCCCGCCTCGTCGGCGCCGAGACGTGCCTCGACAAGTTCGTTCAGCCGGGCGCGCGCTTCCGCAGTCTTCTGGATCATGTCGTCTCTCCGAGATTCGTGCAGGGGCTCCGCTGCAACTATTACGTGCAACGGCGCGCGGAGTCACGCTGCATGGCAGCAAAACGGGCCGCGCGGCAAAGCGTTCCGGGATAAGCGGTCTGTTAAGGCAGATGGGCTAATCCGGTGGCACTTTCTGGCCAGAGGAGCGGGACGTGCAGACAGGCTCTCAGGGGGTGCAGGACCATCACGGGAACGACCTGCCGGGGCTTTTCGGCGCGGGCCAGGCCGGTCCGGACCGCCGGGCGGATCCGTTCGCGCGGAGCCTGTCCCCGGACGCGGCGTCGGCCGCGGATCTCGCCGATCGCATCGAACGGCTCGGTGACCGGTTCGAGCGGCTCGAATTCTCGCTGCTGCAGGCGGGTCCGCCGCGCGACGAGGTGGCCGAGATGCTCGCCCACCTCGACGACCGGATGGGCCGGCTCGAACGCCAGCTCGAGGCGATGGCAGCCGCGCGCCGGATCGCCCCGGATGCCGCGCCGCTCGCGGCCGCGCTGCAGGCGCTCGCTGCCGACCGCGACGCCGCGCGCCTTCTGGTGACCCGGCAGGAGGACGGGGTGGCCGAGGCCGATCGTCTCGTCGCGTCCCTGCGCCTCGCGTTGGCGGACCTGCCGGCGCACCCTGCGGATCACGGGCCGGCGATCGTCGCGCTGCGCGACGCGGTCGACGAGCTGCCCGGGGCACTGGCCTGCCGGTTCCAGGAGGTTTCACGCGATATCAATGATCTGCGGGGCGACATCGCGGCATTGCGCGAGCGGCAGGGCGACGCGGAGCCGGCCTGGTCGGCGGCCCTCGCAAGCGCTCTTTCCGACATGTCGGCGGCGGCGCTGCCCGCCCTCGGGGACAGGGTCGAGGCCGCGCTCGGCGCCCTCTCGGGACGCATCGACCGGCTTGCGACGCGGCCCGACCCGGTGCTGGACCTCACCGCGCAACGGCAGGGCTTCGCCCGCTTCAACGCCGCCGCGGGCATCTTCCTGCGCCGCCTCGAGGCGCTCGTGGCGAGCCTCGCAGGCGAATATGTCCGGCTCGCCGCGCGGATCGAGGAGGCTGCGGCCCCGGTTCAGACGATCGGTGACCCGGAGGCCGCGACCGACGCTCCGCCCGCGGCGCTCCTGACGTCGCTCGCGGCACTGGCCGATGCGAATGCCCGCCTGGCCGCGCTCGCACAGGGCGCGCCCGCCGATCACGATCGCCGGATGGACGCGGCCCTGCGCACGCTGCGCTGCGATCTGGCCGAGGCGCTCGCCGACGCGGTGCGACACGCGGAATGACGCGGAAGACGTTCGGATTGTTGGAAAATTCCCTGCCGATCCTGACTCGGTTCACGCCGGCTTAAAGGGTTTCGCACTAATCTGGGCGGGCTGCCGCAGGGGCGGCCCTGCATTCACAGAAGGAACCTGTTCATGGCAATCGAAAAAAGCGTCGCCTCGGCCTCCATCGCCGAAGTGGTCGACCGTATCCTCGACAAGGGCGTCGTGATCGACGCCTTCGTGCGGGTCTCGCTGGTCGGCATCGAACTGATCGCGATCGAGGTGCGCGCGGTCGTCGCGTCGATCGAAAGCTGGCTCAAATACGCCGAGGCCGTGGGCCTCACGGTCGATCCCGCGACGGCCTGATCCTGCGACGCCCGGGTGCCCGGCCGACCGGCCGGGCAGACCTGCCCGGCACGGGGCGCGGCCGCCTGCACGCGGCGCCGCACAGGCGGTGCGGCAGGGCGTGGCCGGGGTGCAACAACGCAGTCACGGCTCCAAAGATACAACTTTGACGAGAGTTTTCCGGATCGCGTCCCGCCACGTGCCGCGATGCGGCTGGCGAT
Organism: Roseivivax isoporae LMG 25204; assembly: GCF_000521865.1. GTDB lineage: Bacteria > Pseudomonadota > Alphaproteobacteria > Rhodobacterales > Rhodobacteraceae > Roseivivax > Roseivivax isoporae. The sequence continues at coordinate 71,039 of NZ_JAME01000010.1, read as the reverse complement.
CAGGCGGGCGCCTCGGTCTCGAGGATGTGGTGTGCCATGTCCGCGATGTCGGTGGCGAGCGGCCGGTCGGTTACCAGGGCCGGGCTGATCCCGCGCACCCTGCGCCGGAGCGCCTCTGCCGCCGGCGAGAACCCGTCCGTGCCTGCGTCGCGGCAGAGCTCGATCGCCTGTGCCACCGCGAGCGACAGGATCGCCACGACCTCTGCCGCGCGGTTGCTTGCATCGCGCGCATGGCGCGCGGCGATGGTGCCCATGGATACCACGTCCTGGTTCGCCCCGTTGGTCGAGATCGACTGCGGGCTGGCTGCGCCCACGCTGCGCATCTCCGCGACGAGCGCCGTCGCGCTGACCTGCGCCCCCATGAACCCCGAGTTGAGACCTGCCCGCCCCCGGTGCAGGAAGGCCGGCAAGCCGCCGTTCAGCCGTTCGTCGGTCAGCCGCGCCATCTGCCGCTCCGCGAGGCCCGCGAGCACCCTCAGCGCATTGGCGAGCGCGTCCGAGGCGAGGCCCACGTGCTGGCCCATGAAGTTCCCGCCATGCAGTGCCGGCGCCTCGCCGGTTTCGGGAAAGATCGGGTTGTCGGTCACCGAATTGAGCTCGGTCTCGACGAGGCGGTCATGCCAGGCGAGGCTGTCGAGCACGGCGCCGATCACCTGCGGCGCGCAGCGCAGGGTGTAGGCGTCCTGCGCGATACCCTCGGGCGGCCTCTCGGGCGCGGTGTCGAGCCGGCGCGCGGCGATCGGCACCTCGACCACCCGGCGGCTGCCGCCGAGACGGGCGCGCAGCACGCTGGCGGCAAGCCGCTGGCCCTCGTGCGGACGAAGCTCGGCGAAGGCAGGATGCCATGCCTCGGACCTCCCTCCCAGCACCTCGGCCAGTGCGGCGGTGAGGGCGAGCGCCCAGAGCACGAGGCGACGCGACGTCTGCGCGCTGCGCAGGGCAAGCGCTGTCATCGCCGAGGTTCCATTGACGAGCGCGAGCCCGTCCCGTCCGCCGAGGTCGAGGGGCGCCATGCCGATCCGGGCAAGCGCCGCGTCGGGCGGCACGACCGTGCCGCAGCGGTCGAGAAACGCGCCGCGCCCCTGCAGGCAGAGCACCATGTGGGCGAGCGGCGTCAGGTCGCCCGAGGCGCCGACAGTGCCGCGTTCCGGGATGGCCGGCGCGAGGTCCGAACCCAGCACCGCGAGAAGTGCGGCGATGGTGCGCGTCGAGGCGCCCGACATCCCCCGCGCGATCGAGGCGAGCCGTGCTAGGACCACCGCGCGGCCGGTCGCCCAGTCGAAGGGCGCGCCGGTGCCGGTGGCCAGGTGATGCACGAGGTTCTGCTGCAGCGCCATTGCATCTGCCGGTGCGACAAGGCGGTCCGCGAGGGGGCCGTAGCCGGTGGTCAACCCGTAGACGTGCCGGCGCTCGGCAATCACGCGTTCGAGGCGCGCCTCGGCCGCACGACACCGGGCCGTCGCCGCCGCGCCGAAGACCGGTCGCAGCCGACCTTCTGCGATGGCATTCGCCAGCGCGAGATCAAGCGGCACGGAAAAGTCGAAGACGGGGGGGTCGGGGTCGAGGTCGCGCGCCATTCTGGCCTCCCGCGTGCCGGGTTTCGGTGCCGCCCTTGGCGGAGAACAAGTCGTCAGATGGTGCGCCCGAGGGGGCCGAGATCGAGCGAGAGGTCCCCGGGCGACAGGCCGAACCGATCGGCGAGGGTGTGGATCGCCGTCTCGGCCCGCATGAGCGTCTTGCCGAGACGCTCCTGCTCCTCCTCACTCAACTGCCCGGCCTCCAGCCGGCGGATCGCCTGCAGCTCCATCAGCTGCCGCAGGAATTCCATCAGCCCGAGAAGGAGGCGGGCGAGATCCTGTTCCACCGTCTCGGGGTCGATCCTGACGCGGCCATCGGCGTCGCCAGAACGTGCGAGAAGATCGAGGACTGCGTCCGCGGCGGACAGGCCCTGGTTCGCGATCATGCCGCACGGTCCGCGAAGGAGAGCGCAAACACGGGGAGCGGCCCTGCGAGCGTGAGCCGCCAGCCGGCGAGGGCAGGCTCGTCTGCCTGCCGGAGGTGCGCCAGCAGCTCGACCATCTGCGCCTGCAGGATGTCGCGCCGCGCCACGAGGTCCAGCGCGAGGCCCCTCGGCCATGCTCGCACGGAGATGTCCTGCCCCGCGCGCCCGCGCAGTGCCTGTGCCGCAGCAGCGCGGCGGCGGGCGCGGTCCGCCTGCACGCGGGTCCGGAGCGAAAGCCACGCGGCCCCCGACGTGGCCTCGGATGCGGGCGCAGGGTCGGGCGGAGCGACGGCGAGCAAGGTTGCCTGCGCCATGCCGCGCACAGCGTCGATCCGGTCCGGCAGGGCGTGCCCCTCCGCCGTGGCCCAGGCATGTGCGGCGTCCGGCGAGCGCTCGAGCGTCGGGGCAAGCGGCAGGAACGCGGCGCAGGAGACCGCGCAGGCGGACTGGAGGCGAAGCCGTGCGGCGGATGTGGCCGCGTGCCGGGCCGGCGCCGTCACAAGCGTGCCGGCCGGTCCGGGCAACGCCGCACACGGCTCCGGCGGGATCGACGCGCGGTCCGTCCATCCGAGCGCGATCATGCGGCAGCCCCTGCGCGCGCCGCGTTCATCCTGTCGGGCGTAGAGAGCACGAGGTCGATGCCGAGGAACACGAGATCGACGCCCGCCACCGTGAGCCACGCCTCGCCCCGGATGACCACGCCATGGTCGAGGAGGCTGTCGACAAGATCCACCAGCCGATCCCGGTGATCCGCGCCCATGTCCTCCGGGTCGAGGAGGGCGACATCGAGCGGTTCAGCCATGACACGGCTCCTCTCTCAGGAAGGAATGCGGGGGGAGCGGGCCGACGAGGGCGATCCGTGCGCCGAGCGCCGCCGCGTCGCCGGCGACACCGGCCACCAGGGCGACGAGGTCGCGGACGCGGTCCCGTCGCAGGAGAAGCGCGGTACGGCGGGCCGCGCCGGCGCGGCCCGGCAGGTCGTGCCGCGCCTCCACGATCCCTCCGAGACGAATGTCGAGCGCGGCCAGGAGCTCGGACCTGCGCGCATCCAGGTCCGACGCGCGGGAACGGTGGCGCGCCCGTCGGTGCAGGAACTCGCTGCCGCTGCAGGAAGGCTCCGCCGAACGGACCGCGCTCTTCGCGACGTCGGTGATGTCGAGCCGGCACTCGACCCGTGCCGCGACGCTGGCGAGCCCGGCGCAAAGGGAGCCGGCATGCCTCTCCACGTGACGGACAAGCGCCGCCATGTCCGAGAAGATGGCGCCGAGCGCCACGGGCATGACGTCGCCGACAGCGATGCAGGCGGACAGCAGGTGATCCTGCCGGAGCGCCCAGGCGGTGAGCGTCACCTCGTCCGCAAGCGCGTCCCGGTCGACCCCGAGCGCCAGGGCCGTCATGCCACCCGCGGGCAGGCGGGCGTGATCGGGCGCGTCCGTCGGCGCCGGGGCCTCCCGCGGCACGAGCCCCACGAGGACGACCGCGCTCATGCCACCCTCCGGGCGGTGTCAGAGGATTCGGCGCGCGCCTCGGTCCAGAGGGTCGCGCAGAACAGCGGACCGTCGCGCCAGCTCGCGGCAAGCGCGGTGGCGGCGATCTCCGCGGCCGTGCTGATCGCCGCCTGCGCCCCGGGATCGGCACGGAGGGCGGCGCGACGTGCGCTCCCGAGGTCCTCGGCGCGGGCATCGGGCGGCAGTCCGAAGCGGCGCAATGCGGCGTTCACCGCGCGGGCGGGCAGGCGGGCGAGCCCGACGCTGGCGAAGGAGACGGCCGGCGCAGGGCCGATCCTGCGGATCCGCAACGCGCCGCCTCCGAGCCGGTCGATGTCCTCGAGCACCGCGTCGAGCGTGTCGATCTCTGCCGGATTGATCAGCAGAACGTGGTTCGCGATCACGCCGGAGGCGACAGGCAGCGCGATGCGGTCGAACCCGGGGCCCGCGAGCCGCGTGGCGATCGCCGCGCGCAGGGGCGGCGGGACGTCGTCCGGGGCCAGGCCGTCCGGCGCGGCCACAGTCACCTGGAACTGGACGCGGCCGGCGACGCGCTCCAGCGGAGGCAAAAGCACGGCCGCGTTGCCGCAAAGTGTGGCGCCGACGAGGGCTTCGGGAAGCCGGGTGCCCGGCAGCGCGGGCAGGACGGTTCCGTGCACCATCAGCGCCTCGAGCCGCCGCATATGGCGCGCGGCGGCCCCGAGGGCGGCCCGGCGTCCCGCGAGCAGCCGGCGCGCGGGCGGCGCCAGCACGGCCTCGAGCGCCCCCTCGCGTCGGATCTCGATCCCGTCCTCTCTGGGGTAGGGCAGCCCGGCGTGCCGGACGGCGATCAGCTCACGCGTGGTCATCGGTGGGACTCCCCGTTGATAAAATCCTGACGGCGCAGCGCCTCGGCTGCCGCGATGCGGGCGCAGGCCGCCACGAGGTCCTCCCGCGTGAGGCAGGGCTCCGTCTCGCCGGACAGAAGGGCGCGCTCGAGCGCGCCCAGCGCCGCCATGTCGACCAGGCCCGCGAGGTCCGCGCCGCTGAAGCCGCCGGTCATCTCGGCGAGCTCCGCCAGGTTCACGTCCGGCGCCACGGGTCGGTCTTTGAGGTGCACGGAAAGGATCGCGGCCCGCGCCCCCATGTCGGGCAACGGCACGGGAACGACGAGGTCGAAACGACCGGGACGTGTGAGCGCGGAGTCGATGGCACCGGCGCGGTTCGTGGCCGCCAGCACCACGACGCCGCGCGTGACGGACACGGCGTCGAACTCGGTCAGGAGCTGCGCGACGATGCGGTCGTGCACCTCGCCACCGCCGCCGCGGCGCGGCGCGAGGGCGTCAAACTCGTCGAAGAAGAGGAGGGTGGGCGCGGTCGCCCGGGCGGTCGCGAAGACCTCGGCGATCGCCCGTTCCGCCTCGCCGAAATAGCGCGACAGGATGCGCGGCGGCCGCACGGCGATCACGTTCATGCCGGCCTCCGCCGCCAGCGCGCGCGCGAGCAGCGTCTTGCCGGTGCCGGGTGGACCCGACAAGAGTATGCCGCGCGCGGGGGCTACCCGCAGGCGGTCATGGAGCACGGTGTGCCGCAGGGGGCGCAGGACGGCCAGTTCCAGCGCGGCCTTCGCCGCGTCGAGGCCGCCCACGTCCCGCCAGGCGACCGGCGGCAGGTCGGGACCTGCACCGCGAAGGGCGCTCGGCCCTGTGACGGCGAGGCCGTGATCGAGATCGGCCGCGGTGATGCGCAGGTTCTCCGCGCGGACATGTGCCTCTCCGCCCGCCTCGCGGGAGGCGCGCGCGAGGGCGGCAACCGCGGCCTCGCGCGCAAGGGACGCGAGATCCGCCCCCACATAGCCGTGGGTCACCGCCGCGAGCCGCTCCAGGTCCGCGTCGGGCCCGAGCGGCGCGCGCGCGAGGTGGACCGCGAGGATGTCACGGCGCTGCGACGGCTGCGGCGGGCGAAAGACGATCTCTCGGTCGAAGCGGCCGGGACGGCGCAGCGCGGGATCGAGCGCATCGGGCTGGTTGGTCGCGGCCATCACGATGACCCGTCCGCGATCCGAGAGGCCGTCCATCAGTGTCAGGAGCTGCGCCACGATGCGCCGCTCCACCTGGCGGTCGCCGGACAGGGAGGCGCGCGCCGGCGCGATGGCGTCGATCTCGTCGATGAAGATGATGGCGGGCGTGGCCCGTTGCGCGGCGGTGAAGGTCCTGCGCAGCGCCGCCTCGCTGTCGCCGTAGTGCTTCGAGACGATCTCGGGGCCGTCGATCTGGAAGAAGGCCGCGCGCGTCCGCGCCGCGACCGCGCGGGCGAGCAGCGTCTTTCCGGACCCGGGCGGTCCGGCAAACAGCACGCCGCGCGGCGCCTCGATCCCGAGGGCTGCGTAAAGGTCGGGCCGCGTGAGGGGGGCAGCCACCATCTCGTGAACGCGCGCGATCTCCTCGGACATGCCGCCGATGCCGTCATAGGCGGGCGCCGTCGTCTCGACCGACAGGGCAGTGGCGTCATCCACGACACCCGCCGGTCCCGGCGTCGTCGCGATCACCTCTGCGGCGGAGGCTCGGGCGGCGGGCAGGGTCAGCGTGATCCGGTCGCCGAGGGTGAGCGCCATGTCGAAGAGAGCGTCCTTGATGTCCGCGTGCGCGGCGGTGCCGCCATCGATGCGGAGCGCCAGCGTCTGGAGGGGCGGAAGGGAGGCCGGAGCGATCGCCACCGTGTCGCCGGTGCCGAGACCCGCGTTGCCCGCGAGGATCGGGTCGAGTTCCGCCACGTCCTCGGGCAGCGCCGCGGGCACCACCCGACCGTGCGTCGCGCGCGCACCTCCTGCGGCTGCCGAGACACGAACCGTCTCGCCCGGTGCGAGGCCGAACAGGGCGAGGCGAGAGCGCGCCAGCCGGACGAGCCCGCGCCCGCCGCGCTCGCCGATCGTGGTTGTCAAGGCGGCGCTCATCGGCCTGCCTCTGCCAGGCGCGCGAGCAGTTCGTCCTCGATCCGGTCGTAGTCCTCCTCCGAGAGCTCGCCCGCGACGAGGCGGCGCTCGGCCTCCGCGAGGGCCGCGCGCAGCGCCGCAGGATCGTTGCGCTCCGCCTCCGCGGCGGCGGCGATCTGCCGCGCGATCCAGAGCGCGGCGCCGGTCGGCCCGCGCACGGGCAAGGACAGGAGGCCGGTCAGGAGGCCCATCAGGCGGCCTCCGTGCAGGGCAGGACGAGCCGCGTGAAGGTATAGGGTGGCACGGGGCCGACCATGCGCACGATCGGTTCAAGCCCCGTCGCGAAGCCGCAGGTCCGCGCGGCGGCGTCGATCGCGGCCGGCAGGTCGGTCTCGGCGCCGGTCTCCACGAGCGCGTCGAGGGCGAGTACCTGCACGTCCGAGTCGGGCACCCGGATCACATGGTCGCGCAGGCGTGGTCGCAGCGCGGCGAGGACACGTCGCTGCGCGTCCGTGCGCGCCCGGTCGAGCGCCGCCGCCAGCCGGCTGCCGAAGGCGGCGCGGTCCCGTTCGGTCGTGCGCGGGTCGCCGCGCAGCCGGTCGCGTTCCGCCTGCAACGCGGCGGATGCGTCGACAAGGCATTGCAGGGCCGGCGCTCGCTCGAACTCCACGCGGATGCCGAACTCGACGGCATTCTGCAGGCGGATCATCTCGGCGGCGAGCCGGTCCTGCTGACCTGCGAGCGCCGCGGCCACGGCGGGCAGGTCGTGCGCGACCATCCCGAAGCGCATGGGCAGCACCGTTCCCATGCCGAGTGCCCGTTCGAGGATGCGGGCATGGGCGAGAAGGTTGCGCCGTTTCGGACGGATGTCCGACCCGTCGTGGTCTGCGTGGATCAGCACGCCCTGTGGCAGCCGGCTCAGCCGGACTTCGCCGGTCACGCCCTCGATCCCGTCGAACTGCGCCGGGCCCGGGTCCGCGTCCGGCGACAGGAGGCCGTAGAGATAGGTCATTCCGTGTCCTCCGGCAGCGATGCCGTCAGGTCGAGGATGCCATTGCGGACCGACAGCGCGATGTCATCCAGCGCAAGCCCGGCGGGCTTGTCGAACGTGCCCTCGTAGCGCCGGCCGCGCGACGCCGCGGTGATGACGAGACGTCCGTCCTTTTCCGAGAGCGTCACGTCGCGCTCGGTCATTCCTGGCAGGTCGGCGCTGAGGCTCCAGAGCCCGCGTTCCATGAGCACCGTCGCCGCGATGTCGCGTGCGGCCGGCGCCGACGGCTGACCTTGGGGCATGTCCCCGGCCTCGGCGGCTCGGGCCTGCCGTGCCGGGGAGCGCTGCGCGTGCGCGGCGGTGGTGCGCTCCGCGGCGAGGCCGCCCACCCGGACGCGCAGGCCTGCGCTGGCCCGCACGCCGCCGTCTCCCGACTGGAAAAAGTGTTCGCGGCGGATCTCGCCCTGACCATCGTCGAGCCGGCCCAGCACCTCCGTGAGCGAGCGGCCGAGTTCCCCAAGGAGCCCATTGAGGCGCAGGTCGATCTCCTGACGCACCTCGTCGAAACGGCGCTTCGGATCCTCGGTCATCGCGCGACCTCCGACGCTGCATCGCGGCGCGCGAGTTCCGCCTCGAGACGCCCGATCCGGTCCTCGAGCGCAGCGTTCCTGGTCGCAAGTTCCTCGGCGTTCGTGCACAGCGCGGGATCGCGCTCCCACCAGTTGATCCCGAGCTCGCGAGCCTTGTCGACCGTCGCGATCAACAGGCGCAGCCGGATCGTGAGGAGTTCGATTCCCACCAGCGAGATCGACACGTCGCCGGCGATCACGATTCCCTTGTCGAGGATGCGCTCCAGCACGTCGGCGAGGCTGTCGTGATGGATCGGGCTCTGCATCTGGAAGCTCATGCCGGGATCCCGTCCTCGCGGTGGTAACGCGCGGTCCGTCTGAAGCCCGCGAGGTCGCCCTGGGCGTCGAGGGCGATGTCGTAGGTGCACAGGAGGTCGTTGTCGCCCATGCGCGCCGGCACCTCGATCACGTCGATCACCGCGTGCCAACCTCCGTCCGATTCGGCCTCGAACCGGGTCACGGCATCGATCGGGGCGGTCGTGATCTCCGCCATGGCCGCGCGCCCGCGGGCAAGGGCCTGCGCCAGCGTGAGCGGGCGCGCGCCCGCGGCGCGGAAGGCATCGGTCCTCGGTTGCTCCACCATGCGGTCAGGCCCCGAGGATGCCGAGAAGGCGGGAGCGCTCGCGCGTCTTGACGGCGAGCTCCGCGGCATAGAGGTCGCGGCGCCGTTCCACCTGAGCGATCCCGTCGGCCAGGCGGCCGATGTCGAACTCGAGCCGGACAAGGTGGATCGCCGCATCCTTGCGCGTGCGGGCGGTACGCGCGGTGCCGCGCGCCGGGCGTTTCGGCAGGGCGGAAATCGGGCGGTTCACGGCAGGCGTCTCCTCGTCGTGACGGGATCGGGAAGCCGGAGCGGGTTCACGCGGCCGCCCCGGGACGCAGGGCGGCGGCGACCTCTGCCGCCGTCGCGGCGAGACCGCGACCGACGAGGACATCCGTGGCGACCTGCAGCAGGATGTCCTCGCCACGAAAGCCCGTCCGCTCGGACGCGATGATGCGCGCGATGAGGATGGCGGCGCGCATTGATGCGGCATGCCGGTCGGCGCGATCGCGGCGGAGCGCATCCACCAGAGCGACGATGCGCCGCGTCTCCGCGGGCGGCAGTCCGCTCCGCGCGGCCACGATGCCCGCGACCGTCTCGGACGAGAGGCGGTCGAGGGGGAACGTGACGAGCCGGTCGAGAAGCGCATCCGGGGCGCCGTTCACCGCGACATAATCGTGGGGGTTCGAGGTCAGGATGACGCGGAAGTCGGGATGCGCCTGCAGGTAGGTGCGCGGATTCGCGGGATCGGTGGAGACGAGCACGCCTTCCTCGAGGACGGACAGGAGGATCGCGTTCGCCTCGGGCGCGGCGCGGGTGAACTCGTCGTAGACGAGCGTGTCGCCACGCGTCATGGCGCTGGCGAGGATCGAATCTCGCCAGTGTGCGCGCACGTCGCTCTCGGTGCGCCGCACCGTCTGGACGTACCGGTCCACGAGCGTCGACATGGACTGGCCGACGCTGCGGCCGATGAAATCCTGCGCGTTCAACCAGTCGTTTCCGGCCATGAACGCGACCGGTCGTCCGAGCGACCGCGCGAGACGCAGTGCCAGCGAGGTCTTGCCGAGCCCGGCGGGGCCGCTGAAATGCACGCACACGCCGGCGCGCACGTAGCGCCGCGCCCGGTCGAGCAATGACGCGATCTCGACATTTTCGAAGAAATGGCGGCCGCGGTCGAGGCCGGTCCACGGACCATCTGTGACGAGCGGCGCATCTGCCGTGTTTGATACTGGATCGGTCAAGGGCGTGTCCCGTCAGGTTGCAGGCTGTGTCAGCCTAGGATGATTCTGATTTCCGGCGTCTTAACCGCGTCCCGCAGGATCTCGGGCAAGGATACGGGCGCTAGAACACGAGCTCCGTCGCCAGGCGTTCCAGGTCGACCCGCGGGACGAGCGACTTGCGATCGGGCGAGCGCAGCTTGACGACGCCGTGCGCCGCGAGGAGGTCCGTGTCCTTCTCCGCCCACCAGGTCGACGTCTCGATCCCGTCGACGCTGTCGACCAGGAAGCCGATGCGTCGCGCGGCGGGTCCGACGAGCAGCACGCGGGCGCGGGGCGGATCGACGGCGGGACGTGCGCCGATAAGACGCGCGAGCGAGACCAGCGGCACGATCAGACCGTCGACCGAGAAGAGGCCGAGAAGCGGGCTGCCGTGCGCCTCGACCGGGGTCAGCTTGGTCGGCGGCTCGACGATGTGCACGAGCTGCAGGATCGGTGTGGCCAGCAGCCGTCCGGCGTGGAAGACCACGTGCCGCAGTGCCTCGTGGATCACGGTCCCGCCCGCGACCTGCACCGTGCCGTCCGGCGGCGCGGCGCGGCCTGCGTCCGGAACCGGAGGGTCCGACAGCAGTGCCGCGCGGTGCAGGTCCGTGTCCTGCTCGAGCGCATCGGCGTCGAGCAGGAAGGTCTGTTCGCCGTCAGGGTCGACGAGAGCCTTCGAGAACAGGCGGCCGGTGCCCCCGAAGATGCCCGCGGTTCCGCGCGTCTCGCCGTCGCGCACGAGCCGGATGCGGCAGATTACGTCGACGGCAAAACCGACGAGCCGCTCGCCCGGAAAGCGCATGACGACCACTTCGGGCCGGTCCGGCACCGCGCGCCGTCCGAGGCCGAAGACCTGGCCCGCGGCCATGACCGGCACGCGCCGGTCGTGGTACCGGATCGATCCGAGGCAGGCGCCGCAGGTCAGCGCGTCGCGGGTGATGGCCTGCCGCGGCACGGTTCCGAAGATGCGGATCGCCTCGAGCCCGAACTGCGCCCCGCCGACGGCGAAGATCAGGAAGGCACGCGCGTCCTCGCTGGCGGCCACGCGGCGCGCGCGCAGGACGGCGCCCGAGGCGGGCAGGTCTGGCCTGGCGAAGATGCGCGCGGGGTCGAGGATGCTGACCGTGTCGCGCTCGTGCAGGAAGCCGCCCGTCATGACCCCGGCCCGGTCCGCGTCGTGGTAGAGTGTCTGGATGTCGTCCGCCGCGATCTCAGCGATCCCGTTTATCCGGTCGATGCCGAGAGCCAGGGCGCGCCCGTCACGTTCCAGGATGGCAGCAATGGTCGGCGGTTGCTCCGCGCGGGGCATGCCGCACAGGACGTGGGGGTCGAGCACCGGGATCATCGCGCCGCGCAGGTTGATGAGACCGAACACCTCCGGACGGCCGCAGAGCATCGGAACGATCCCCTGGACGAGACAGACCTCGGACAGGTGTTCGATGCCGATCGCGATCCGGTGCCGACCGATGTCGAGCAGTCCGAAATCGAGCCGCGGCACCGGAAGAGCCGGGCCTGGCAGCTCCGTCGAGGGCTGCGCCGGCGGAACGGTCTCCGAAGCGTCCGGGCCGACCCCGGCCTCACGTGGCGCGGGTGCCGAAGGCGCGCCTGCGTCCGGGGCGGTCTGTGGGAGAAGCGGGGGAGCCGGTTCTGCTGTACCTCTCATGTGGCAGTGTCCCCGATCGCCCGCACGACCGAACTGATCCGGTCGATGGAGACCGTCTGAAGCCCGCAGTTCTCGAAAAGCCCGGAGATGCTGCCCTTGCTGTCGCCGAGCTGTGCCGCGGTCTGGCGGACGATGTCGATCGTCTGCCGGGCGCCACCGGTGGTGCGCCCGAGACTGTCCGAGGCGATCTCGAGTTCCCGCACGATGTCGCGCGCGGCATCGGCGTTCCGCTCCGCCAGCTTGCGGACCTCGTCCGCCACGATGGAGAAGCCCACGCCGTATTCGCCTGCGCGTGCGGCCTCGATCGCGGCATTGAATGCGAGGAGGTTCGTCTGGACAGCAATCTCTCCCACGACCTTCACGATTTCCGAGATCTTCTCCATCGCGCGGCTCGCGCCCGACATGCTCTCGACCCCGGCAGAGAGCAGGGCGCCACCCTCGGACAGGGTCGCGGTGTGGGCTCCGAGGGCGTGGTCCAGCGCCTGCGCGCCGGTCCGGATCCGGTCGTTCGCGACGAGAATGCTCTCGACCTCGGTCCGCACCGCGATCGCGCGCTGTTCGATTTCCCGGCGCAGCGCGACGTGCTCGGTCACGTCGATGGCGAGCATCACCACGCCGGCCACGTGCCCCGCCGTATCCCGGAACGTGTCGTAGTGGGCCAGCAGGTGGATGTCGCGATCGAAGCGGCCGACGTTATGGAAGATTCCGGTCCGGGCCTCCCCGCGTGCGACCTCGAGCCAGAAGCCGCGATAGTCCTGCGTGCGTACATGGTCGGCGGTGCAGAACATGCTGTGGTGCTGGTCGACGATCTCGCGCAGGGAATAGCCGACGATGCGCAGGAAGGCGTCGTTCGCGGTGACGACCTTGCCCTCGATGTCGAACTCGCAGATGGCGTGGGCGCGCCGCGCCGCCGCCCATTTCTCTTCAAGCTCGGTCGTCCGGAGCTTTTCCTGGGTGATGTCGGTGGCGAACTTGATCACGCGGCTTGTCTGCCCCGACAGGTCGAAGACCGGGGTTCCCAGAAGGTCCGGTACTGGTCGGTGTTCACCATCTCGGTGTCGCAGAACATGGCGTGGCGCCTGCCCTTGATCTCCTCGAGGGTGTATCCCATCGTGTCGAGGAAGTTCTGGTTGGCCGTGCGGACGGTGCCGTCCCGGTCGAATTCGACAACGGCCATCGACCGCTCGATGGCGTCGATCCGCGCCTGGGCGTCGATCTGTTGGCGTTTGAGCCGGGTGATGTCCCGCGCGAAGAGAAAGATCTGCTGAAGCGCGTCGTCCACTCCGTTGCGCAACGGGACGTAACTGCTCTGCAACCAGACCTCCTGCCCGTCGTCGGTGATGCGGCGGAACTCGCCCGTGATCGTCTCGCCGCGGGCGAGCCGGTCCCAGAACTGCGTGTACCGGCGCGAGGACGCGAATTCGGCCGGCACGGTGGTGCGATGTTCGCGCCCGACCGCCTGGGCCGGGTCCATGCTCATGAGAGTGAGGTAGTTCTTGTTGGCGTGGACGAGCTTGCCGGACAGATCCCAGTCGACAAGCGCCATGTCCTGCGTCATCGCCTCGTAGCGCAGGGACAGGTGATCGAGGCTTTCCCGGTCGGCATGGATGTCGACGGCGATCTCGGCCACCCGGTCGACCTTGCCGGCGCCGTCGACGATCGGGACGAAACGGCTGCGGGTCCAGTGGCGGCCGCGCTGGGTATCGACATGCGGCACGTCGATCGACGTCGAGATGCCGCGCAACGCGCCTTCCCAGGTCGCCAGGAAGTCCTTCCCGAGCGCGAATTCCTGATCCATGAGGCGGCGGGAATTCTTGCCGATGACCTCCTCCTCCTTGCGGCCGAGAAGGTCGAGCATGCGCGGCGTGACCCGCTGCACGAAGCCTTCGACATCGTATTCAATGATGGGCAGCGCGGCCCAGACCGCCTCGACCTGTGCCCGGTTCCGGGTGGCGCTGACGCTGTCGTCGGTCACGTCCATCAGGCACTGGATCACGCGCGTGACGTGGCCGTCGGCGGTGCGCACGGGCACGTAGGTCGATTGCAGCCAGATCTGGCCGCCTTCGGCGCCCACGTGCAGGTAACGTCCCTCGACGATGCGGCCCTGTCGCAGCTTTTCCCAGAAGGCCACGTAATCCGGCGACTGGCTCATCGACGGAGGCCAGAGCGTGTCATGGCCGCGCCCGGTCATCCCGGTGCCATAGAACTCGAGCGCCATGCAGGCGCGATCGTTCGCATTGGTCACGATGCCGTCGGCATCGTACTCGATGAGACCGATCACGTCGGCGATTGCGTCGAACGGTCCGGAGGCGGCACTTGCCTGCGCGGCCGGTCCGCTCGCCCGGCGACCGGGCGTCGCATGCACGGCGACGCGCGCGGGCTTGCCCTCGTCTGCCAGGCGGGCCGCGACGATCTCGACAGCATGCGCGTCGCCCGACAGGACAGCGGTCAGCGTGCCCTGCCAGCGGATCCTGAGCCCGTCGCGCACCTCGCTCCAGAGCGTTTCCGCGTCCGCGCCATCGACGGCACAGAGGGTTTCGAAGCGATAGTGGCTCAGCCCGTCCTCGCAAAGTTCGAGGAGGAAAAGGGCCGCCTCGTTGGCGCTCGACAGCGCGCCCGTCGCGGCGTCGAAGATGAGGGTCGGTCCGTCGGACAGCAGTGCGGCGCCGAGGGCACGGGCGAGGCTGTCGCCCGGCAGGTCCTTGTCGAAGGCGGATGCAGTCATGCGAATCGTCCTGGAGCTCGAGATCTCGGAAGGTTCTAGCCGGTCCCACCTTAAGCGGCGGTTGATTGTGCCGGGTTTGTTCCGCCTACCAGTCGGCCAGCTTCCCGGTCGCGGTTCGGGGTAGCGCTGTGCCGAAGGAGAAGCGGTCGGGCCGCGCGGGTGCCGGCAGCCGCGTGAGCGCTGCCCGGATCTGCGGCTCGGCCACGTCCTGCCCGACGTCATCGGCCAGAACCACGAAGGCCTTCAGCCGCTCGCCGTCGAGACGTACGGCCACGTCGCGGACGAGGCCCGTCGCGAGCACCGTTTCACGAACGCTGCGCGGGTTCACGTTTGTCCCCGCCACCTGAAGCACCCTGTCCCGACGCCCGGTGACGCGGAACCGCGCGCCGTCCTGCCAGCGCAGGTGATCCTGCAGCGGCACCTCGGTCCCGTCGTGCCGGCGATGCAAGCCGGCCGCGTCCCCTTGCAGGTGCGGAAGGAGGTCGAACGGCGCGTCGGCAGCGCGGCGCAGGCCGATGCCGCCGGTCTCGGTCGCGCCGTAGACGTCGAGGAGCATCTCGAGCCCCAAGGTGCCCGCCGCCTGCCAGGTCGACGGACCGGCGGCGGAGCCCGACGTGACGCCGAGCACTCCAGGGGGAAGCACGCTGCCGAGCATGGCCAGGCGTTCCCAGAGGAACGGCGTGGCGAGGATCAGGTCTCCGGCGCGGGCGTCCCTGACGGCGCGCAGCGGCGCGTCGCCGTGGAGGTCGATCGCCACGCGTCCCTCTGCTGCCGGCAAGAGCAGGCCCCAGAGGAAACCGTAGAGATGCCGGGGGGATACGGCGCAGAGCACGCGGCCCGAGGGGGCGCGTTCGGGAAGTGCCGCCCGGAGGGCCGCGATCTCGGCGTCGAGCGTGACACGGTCGTGGACGACCATGCGCGGTGCGCCCGACGATCCGGAGGTCTCGAACGCGATCTGCGCCGCTGGTCCTACGGTGGCGAAATGGTGCGCCACGAGATCGGCCCAGTCGCCAAGGCGTGGACGTATCAGGAGGTAGTCTTCCACCCCTGTGGCGGCGAGACCGAGCCAGCGCGTCAGCCGCGCCACGAGGTCCAGCCGAGCCAGGCTGTCGAAGCCGAGCCCGTCTTCCCCAATGCCCATCGTCGCGGCATCATCTGTCGCAGCGGCCAGGCGTGCCGCACGGACGGCACTTCGCGCCATCCGCCCGGCGCGCACCGCCCGCTCCTGTTCGTCCGCAACGAAGGCCATGCACAGGCGCATGGCCGCGGCGCGGTCGATCCACGTCTCTGCTACCTGCGACATGGCGGAGGGCACGGTCCGGTCAGACCGGCCCGTTCCCGGCCGCGTCGATCTGGGCAAAGAACTCGCCCACGAGGCCCGCGAAGTGCGTGCGGGCCGCAATCACGCGGGACTTGAGGTCCATGGCGGCCGCAGCGAGTTCCGCCGGGGCGGAGCGTTCGAGGTCGAGATGCGGCGTCCGCACGTCGGCCCCCGCGTCGTAGGTTTCGAGCCGGTCGAAGAGGTCGGGCAGCGAGTCGAACGCCCATGCCTTGACGATGTCGGTCTGCTCCTCGGACTGGAAGAACTGGCGGATCGCCAGCACGAAGGTCTGCTCCCGCGTGCGGTAGACGTTCAGTTCGTACCAGTAGGGCAGTTCCGGCGTGAAGCTCATGGCCATGGCCAGCTCGCTGCCCGAGAAGACGAGCGGGCGTGCTCCGGGCTGCGGCAGGCGGTAGCTCGACATCGCGCCGAGCGCCGGCATGTCGGCGACGCCGCCCGGCTGCGGGGCTCGCTCGGCGGCGGACATCTGGTAGTTCATGTGCGTGATCCTTCCAGTTCAGCGATGATCGGGGAAAGGGGCGGCACCGTCCGATGCGGTCCGCGGAGGAGGTCGAGATCCGCGCTTGCGCGACTGTCGTGGTGGCCCGGCGCGACCGCGAAGCAGTCCCGCGCGCCGTTGCGGTCCAGGAACTGTCGAAACTCCTCGGGCGAGGCGATCTCGGCGGCCCGGAAGACGGGCCGGGCCGCCATTCCCTCGGAAGGGTCGAAGACGATCCGCGCGACGACACCGCCGTGGGCGCAGCGGTAGAGTTCCACCTGCCGCTGGACCGATGCGGACGGAGACCCGTCGACCGGAATGGTCTGCGCGTCGCACCACAGGAGCGTGCCGTCGAAGCGCAGTGGCCGTTCGCCGTCGCGGCGGAGCGTGAGCTGCACCGCGGGTGGCGGCGCGTCGCCGGCGGCATCCCCAGGACAGGACCCGCGCGTGACCGTCGCATGCCCGGCGGGTTCCGCGCCGGTGCCGCTGCTGCCGCGCAGGAGCGCGATCAGGAGGGGCGATATCGTCGCCTCGAAGACCGGTTCCGGCGCGGCTTGCATGGCGGCTGCGCGCCTCCGGTCAGGCGCGCTTCACGAACAGCCAGCAGTGCTGGCCGTCGGGCTGCGACTTGAGGTGGATCCGCACGCCCACGTTCGCGCCCTTGTAGGCGAACTTGTAGTCGAACATGACGTTGATCTGCCCGGTCTGGTGGAACTTCAGGAACTCGCCGTGGAACCGCTTGCCCTTTGCGCAGGGCGCCACGTCGTTGAAGAAGTTCTTGCCGATCACGTCGTCGGGATTGCGGTTCGCGATCATGCTTTCCGCCTTGTTGTACTTGACGATCGTGCCGTTACGATCCAGCAGCACCGCGCCGAAGGGCAGGTATTCCGCACGCTGGGGCTCGCGGCTCAGGATGTTGTCCACGTCCTGGCTGCCGAAGGGGATGATTTCCATCGTCTGATCCTTTGTCTGTGCGTTAGGATTCGTCGGACATGTCGACGCCGTCCTCGTTCTTGAGGAAGGAGTCGTCGAAGGTCAGCGACAAGTCGTGGATGCGGCGGTACGGATGCCCGTCATATTCCGAGGTCAGCTTCTCGCGGCCCTCCGGCGCCGCCCATTTGTAGTCGATCCGCCCCATGGTCACGATGCATTGCGGAATGGTCTCGAAGCGTTCCTTTATCAGGAAGCGCTGGGATTCGACGTCGATGTGCGAGACCTCTTCGACCTCGGCGAGGAAAGCGAGTTCCTCGACCTTGCTTTCGGCCTCGAGCTTGGCCGTTCGCGCCAGGACCTCGCTCGCGGCCTGTATCACCCACTCCGGGTGATCGCCGCGGACGATGAGCCCCATCTCTGGAATCCGGAACTCGAATCGTCCGTCGGTTTGAATGAGTTGCCCAACTTCCTTCATCCGGGAAACACTCCTTTCGGCGGCGTTGGCGTGACGATGACAGCCAATTGCTTGGTGCCAGGCGAATGTCGCCGCGGAGCGTCAAGAAACCTTTACCCGCGTGCCGTCTTGCCCGGTCTTTTGCGCTCAGGGTAAACTTTTCCTTGTGGGTATCTGGTTGGGGGGCACCGTCATGGGGCTGATCGAATTGCGCGTGCGCGAGGACGCGCGCGACATACTCGTCTACACGTTTCGAACCATCGCCGAGGCGTCGGAGATGATCCATTTCCTCGCCGAGTTCTTCCCGGGGGCACAGTACGTCGTCCAGCCCGGACGGCACTGAAGGGCCGCATTAACGGGCGGGAAAGCCGGGGCTGCTATCGCTCCGGACCATGGAGATCGACGAGGACATCGCGCCGATTCGGCGCCGCGTGCCAGACCCCCCCGCCGCCGCCGGGTGGGACATCGTGACCTTGCGCCGGACCGGCGCCCCGCCCATCCGCTTTTCCGGGCGGCGGCTTTTCCGCCATGCGCAACCCGTCAACGCGGGCGAGCCGCTCTTTGTCGAGCTCTGGCGGATGCGTCACGGCGGGTTCGTCGCGGCGCATGCGTTGCCGCTCGCGGAAGGGTGGGGCGCGTGGGCGCTCCGGACCGGGTCGGTGGCGGAGGCGATCGCCGCAGTCGAGGAATGCTGCCTCGAGATCGCGGCTGACGGCCGGAGCCGAGGCGCCGGGGGGGCGGTTCCGGTCGAGCTCGACGCGCTCATAGACGCGCTCTGCCTGCGTCAGCAGGCGCATGAACGTGTCGACGATTTCCTGCTGCTCGCCGGGCGCGCACTTGCGGACTGGGATGCGTGGGACATGGAGCACGACGCGGTCGCGTCGGCCTGAAGGGGACGCGGGATGCAGAACGGACGACGCATGTCTGAAAAGAGCGGCGCGGTGCGGGAGAAGGCACGGCGCCGGCTTGCGGAACTCCGCCAGGACCGGCTCGACCGGCGCCGGGCGCTCGGCAACGTTGAGATGCCGGGCGTGGCCCCGGCACTGGGCCCGGTCACGCCGGCATTCCCGGAGCCCCCGGGCGCTGCGGACGGCGCTCGGGGTTCTGGCCCGCGCCACGATGATGCGGCCGGTGCTTCCGGGCCAATTCTGGAGGCGGCCGTCGCGGGCGCGGATGCGGAGATCGTGCAGGAGATAACGGGAGGGCGTCGTTTGGGCGCGCCCGACGCGAGTGCCGCTATGCCCGAGGGACGTGTGTCGGACGGCGCTGACCTGGGGACCCTGGTTGCGCCCGCAGGTCCTGCGGCGCCGCCGGATGGTGCGGCAGGGGGCGTAGAGGACCGTGCGGCAGAAGCGACACATGGGGACGGCGCCTTCGAGGTTACTCTCGAGGCGCGGTGGGATGACAGCTCGGTGACCGAACGGGACGGGATGCCGGGTGGCGCGGAACAGTCCGGGCCTGCCACTCATGACCGTGAAGAGGGGGGGCCGGGTCCGGTGGCCGCGGCGGCCGCACCGGCGGGCGATGCAGGTGCGGTGGACCCAAGTGAGGCCGACAACCCGCTGACCGAGATGGCCCGCCCGGCCGACGCGGAGGCCGCGGCCGAGGATGTCCCGGGGCCGACCGTTCCGGGTACTTGTGCCGAGGAACGGCAACAGCTTGCCTTCGCGGGAGACGCGGGAGACGCGGGAGACGCGGGAGACGCGGGAGACGCGGGAGACGCGGGAGACGTGTTCCAGGACCCCGTGGAGGCGCTGTCGGAGGATGTCAGTTGCGAGCACGCGGCCGAGGGTGTCGAGCGTGTTTCGGTAGATGTCGGGGGGACGATCCCCGCAGCGCTCGCGGGCGCGCAGACCATGCCGGGGCGGACCGATCCGTCAGTCGTGGGGATGGAGGCCGACCCGGACGCGGCGGCGGCCGGTTCGCCCGACGGCTTGGCCGCCGACGGGGGCGCCTCGCAGCAGCACGGGGCGGCGGCCACGCGCAGCGACCTCTACGATCTGCCGGGGGCGGGGCCGGGGCTCGTCTGGATGTTCGAGCGCTGTGGCATCGGCTCGCTCGAGGCGCTGGCGCGGGCCGACGCGGACCGGCTGACCGAGGATCTCGGGCTCGTCGCGAAGATCCTCGATGTGCGCTACTGGATGGATTTCGCCGCCGACCAGACCGGCCGTTCGGCGCGCTGACGGCGCGCCGGCCGCCCGCGCCGGGCTCAGTCGGACGCGGCGCGGTACCAGCGCACGAGCGTCCGGCGGTCTTCCTCCGGCAGGTCGGTCACGTTGGCGGGCGGCATCGCATGGCTGAGGCCGGCCTGCAGGTAGATGGCCTTCGCGTTCCGCGCCACGTCGCCCTCGGTCTCGAGGAGGACACCCTTCGGCGCCCAGCGGATGCCTTCCCAGACCGGCTCGCGCGCATGGCACATGGAGCAGCGGCCGACGACGATGCCGTGCGTCTCCTCAAACCCTTCGGCCGAGGCGAAGCGGTCCTCGTAGGGCGTGAGGGGCCGTGCCTCGGCCTCCTCATAGGTGTCCCACATGCCGGCGGTCGAAAGCCAGGCGATCACGAGGAACAGCACCACCGTGACCGCCCAGGTCCAGTTGGGCGTGCCCGCACGCGCGTGCACGGTGTTGAAGTAATGCCGGATCGTCACGCCCATGAGGAACACGAGCGACGCGATGAGCCAGGAATATTCCGTCGCGAAGGCCAGCGGGTAGTGGTTCGACAGCATCAGGAAGACGACCGGCAGCGTCAGGTAGTTGTTGTGGGTCGAGCGCAGCTTGGCGATCTTGCCGTATTTCGGATCGGGCGTGCGACCGGCCTTGAGGTCCGCCACCACGATGCGCTGGTTCGGGATGATGATGTGCGCGACGTTCGCGGTCATGATCGTCGCCGTGAACGCCCCGAGGTGCAGGAGCGCGGCGCGTCCGGTGAAGATCTGGTTGTACCCCCACGACATCGCCACGAGCAGCACGAAGAGCAGGAGCATCAGCACCGTGGGGTGCTCGCCGAGCGGCGACGTGCACAACCGGTCGTAGATCACGTAGCCGACCACCAGCGAGGCGGCGGAGATCGCGATGCCCTGCCAGAGCGCGAGGTCCGCCTTGGTCGCATCGACGAGGTAGAGCTCGCCTCCGACCCAGTAGACCACCATCAGCAGTCCCGCGCCCGAGAGCCAGGTCGCGTAGCTTTCCCATTTGAACCAGGTCAGGTGCTCGGGCATCTGAGGCGGCGCGACCAGGAACTTGCGGATCTGGTAGAAGCCGCCGCCATGGACCTGCCATTCCTCGCCATGCGCGCCGGGCGGCAGGTCGGGTGCCTTGCGCAGCCCGAGGTCGAGCGCGATGAAGTAGAAGGACGAGCCGATCCAGGCGATGGCGGTGATCACGTGCAGCCAGCGCAGCGCAAAGGCCGCCCAGTCCCACATGACGGCAAGATCGTACATGGCGTTCTCCCTGTAAGCGTTGCCGACACCCTATCCGGCGACGGATCCTTCTGGTATTGCCGGGGAAAACCAAGCTCATTCAAAAAATTCCGAACAGTGTCCTACCTCGACAACATCCGGACCTTCGTGCGCGTCTACGAATTGGGCAGCATGTCCGCGGCGGGACGCGACCTGCGCATCTCGCCCGCGGTCACCTCGGCGCGCATCTCGCAGCTCGAGGATCACCTGGGCGTGCGGCTCTTCCAGCGCACCACGCGCAACCTGACGCCGACGGAACAGGGGCGGGCCTTCTACGGCGGCGCCTGCGAGGTTCTGGAAAGCCTCGAGACCGCCGAGGCGCGGGTGATGGAGATCACCGAAAACCCGCGCGGCACGCTCTTCGTGGCGGCGCCGCTCGGCGTCGGGCGCCGGCTGGTGGCGCGCGAGGTGCCGGGTTTCCTCGCCGCCTATCCCGAGATCAGCGTGCGGCTGCGGCTCTCGGACCGCAATGTCGACCTGACGGCGGAGGGGATCGACCTCGCTTTCTTCCTTGGCCAGCCCGAGGACAGCGCGCTGCGGATGCGCAAGATCGCGGAGTGCTCGCGGGTGCTCTGCGCGGCGCCCGCCTACATTGCGGCGCGCGGCGCGCCCGAGACCGGCGAGGCGCTGCTGCGGGACGGCCACGAGTGCCTGAACCTGCGCTTTCCCGGCGCGGCGGAGTTCCAGTGGCGCCTGCGCACCCGAGAGGGCATGCGCCGCTTCAACGTCACCGGGCGCCTCGAATCCGACGACGGCGACGTGCTGACGGACTGGGCGCTCGAGGGGCAGGGGATCGTGCTGAAGCCGGTTTTCGAGGTCGCCGAGCACCTGCGCGCGGGGCGCCTTGTCCCAGTGGCGCAGGCGACGCCACCCGAGCCGGTGCAGATGGCGTGCCTCTTCACCCACCGAAAGGGGCAGGATCCCAAGGCGCGGCTCTTCATGGACCACGCCATCGAGCGGATCGCGCGCGAGATCGCCGCGCGCGAGGCGCGGGTTCAGCTGCCGCGGTAGGTGGAATAGCCGAACGGCGACAGCAGGAGCGGCACGTGGTAATGGGCCGCCTCCGACATGCCGAAGCGGATCGGCACCACGTCGAGGAAGCGCGGCGTCTCGGGCGGCGTGCCCGCGGCGTCGAGGTACGCGCCCGCGTGGAACACCAGTTCGTAGACCCCGGGCGCGAATTCCTCCGCCGGCAGGATCTGCGCATCGGTCCGCCCGTCGTCGTTGGTGGTCACGGTCTTCAGGTGGGTGCGCGCCTCGCCGTCGATGCGGAAGAGGTCGATGGTCAGCCCGTCCGCGGGGCAACCGCGCGCGGTGTCGAGCACGTGTGTCGTGAGGTATCCGGCCATGGCTCGCGTCTCCTTTCGCCCGTCGGGTGTGCAGGACGGCCCGCGACGGCGCAAACCCCCGGGGTTCAGAGGGTGTTTCGCTTCTTTTTTGAAAAAAATCCGGATTTGCTCGGATTACAAGAGGCACTCAAAGGAGGGCCCAGCATGCAGAGATACGACAGGGACATGACGGGCTACGGCCCCGAGGCACCCGACGCCGCCTGGCCGGGTGGCGCCAGGATCGCGGTGCAGATCGTCCTGAACTACGAGGAGGGCGGCGAGAACAACATCCTTCACGGGGACGCGGCATCCGAGGCGTTCCTGTCCGAGATCTCGGGCGCCGCAGCCTGGCCGGGACAGCGCCACTGGAACATGGAATCGATCTACGAATACGGCGCCCGGGCCGGATTCTGGCGGCTGCACCGCATGCTGGGGCACCTGCCGATCACCGTCTACGGGGTCGCGACGGCGCTTGCCCGCGCGCCCGAACAGGTCGCCGCGATGAAGGCCGCGGGGTGGGAGATCGCCTCGCACGGGCTCAAGTGGATCGAGTACAAGGATTACACCGAGGCGGACGAGCGCGCGCACATGGACGCGGCGATCCGCCTGCACACCGAGGTCGTGGGCAGCCGCCCGCGCGGCTGGTACACCGGGCGCTGTTCCGCCAACACGGTCCGCATCGCGGCCGAGGAGGGGGGGTTCGCCTATGTCGCGGACAGCTACGCCGACGATCTTCCCTACTGGGCGCATGTCTCGGGCCGCGACCAGCTGATCGTGCCCTACACGCTCGACGCCAACGACATGCGCTTCGCGGTGCCCGCGGGTTTCACCAACGGGCAGGCCTTCGAGGACTACCTCAAGGACAGCTTCGACACGCTCTACGCCGAAGGGGCGGCGGGGCGGCCGGCGATGCTGTCAATCGGCCTGCATTGCCGCCTTGTGGGACGGCCCGGGCGGGCAGCCGCGCTGAAGCGGGCGATCGATCACATGGCGGCGCACGAGGGCGTGTGGTTCGCGACGCGGCTCGAGATCGCCGAGCACTGGGCGGCGACCCATCCGCCGCGGCGGCCCGCGAAGGTGCCGCAGCCCGTGGGAGAGATGACGCGCGAGGCCTTCGTGGCGGCCTTCGGCGGCATCTACGAACACTCCCCCTGGATCGCCGAGGGCGCGTGGGAGCTCGAGCTCGGGCCGACGCACGATTGCGCGCGGGGCGTGCATTCCGCGCTGACGCGGGTCTTCCGCGCGGCGCCCGCCGATCAGCGGCTGGGCGTGCTGACGGCACACCCGGACCTCGCCGGAAAGCTCGCGGCAGCCCGGCGACTGACGGCCGAATCGACGGCCGAGCAGGCCTCGGCGGGGCTCGACGCGCTGACCGACGACGAGCGGGCAGAGTTCACCCGCCTCAACGACGCCTACACCGCCAAGCACGGCTTTCCCTTCATCATCGCGGTGCGCGATCACGACAAGGCGTCGATCCTGTCGGCATTCCGCGCGCGCATCGACAACGATCGGCAGGCGGAGCTCGAGACCGCCTGCGCGCAGGTCGAACGCATCGCGGAGCTCCGGCTCCTCGAGATGTTCGGCGCATGAGCGCGACCATCGCGACTGAGCCGCTCACGGACGAGGCCTTCGCCCCCTTCGGCGAGGTCCTCGAGGCCGCGGGCCCCCCCGACAAGCTGATCAACCAGGGGCTTTGCGGGCGCTTCCACGACCGCGCCCGCCTCGATTTCGGCGCCGAGGGCCGCGCCGGGATCAGCATCTTCCGCGCCGAGCTGCGGAGCCTGCCCTACAGGCTCGACATGATGGAGCGGCATCCCGAGGGAAGCCAGGCCTTCGTGCCGATGTGCGCGCATGGCTTCCTCGTGATCGTCGCGCCGGACGCGGATGACCGGCCCGGCGCGCCGCGCGCCTTCCTCACCGCGCCGGGGCAGGGGATCAACCTGCACCGCAACGTCTGGCACGGCGTGCTGACGCCGCTCGCGGGCAGCGGGCTCTTCGCGGTGGTCGACCGCATCGGCCCGGGCGCGAACCTGCAGGAGCACTGGTTCGACGCGCCCTACACGATCGCCTGAACGGCGAGCCGATCTGAACAAGACCGGGAAAAGCCCGGCAGACGCAACCTTCCGACAGAGAGACCAGTGACATGGCAGACACTTCCCTCGGCACTCCGGACCAGCTCCGCGACCCGGACTACACGCCGCCGCTCGCCAAGGCGGTGCCGCTCGGCATCCAGCACGTGCTGGCGATGTTCGTCTCGAACGTGACGCCCGCGATCATCGTCTGCGGCGCGGCGGGCTTCGGCTTCGGCTCGAACTCGCCGGACTTCCCGGAAATGATCTACATGATCCAGATGTCGATGTTCTTCGCCGGCGTCGCGACCCTGTTCCAGACCATCGGCATCGGCCCGGTGGGCGCGCGCCTGCCCATCGTGCAGGGCACGTCCTTCGCCTTCATCCCGATCATGATCCCGCTCGTCGCCGGCAAGGGGGTCGAGGCGATGTCGGTGCTGATGGGCGGCGTTCTCGTCGGCGGCCTCTTCCATGCCTGCCTCGCGCTCTTCATCGGGCGCATCCGCTTCGCGCTGCCGCCGCTCGTCACCGGGCTCGTGGTCACGATGATCGGCCTCGCGCTCGTGCAGGTCGGCATCCAGTACGCCGCGGGCGGCGTGCCCGCGATCGGGACCGAGGACTACGGCTCGCTGCGGAACTGGTTCGTGGCCGGCGTAGTGATCGTCGTGACACTGGCGCTCAAGTTCTTCACGCGCGGCATGCTCTCGGTCTCGGCGGTCCTGCTCGGGCTTCTGGCCGGCTACGCCGTCGCGTTCCTCCTCGGCATGGTGAGCTTCGCGAATGTGGGGCAGGCGGCCACAGTGGCGCTGCCCGACCCGTTCCATTACGGCCTCTCGTTCTCCTTCGCGGCGATCCTCGGCTTCTGCCTCATGGCCTTCGTCTCGGCGGTCGAGACCGTGGGCGACGTCTCCGGCGTGACCAAGGGCGGCGCGGGCCGCGAGGCGACCGACCGCGAGATCACCGGCGCGACCTACGCGGACGGCTTCGGCACCGCGATCTCGGGCGTCTTCGGCGCGCTGCCCAACACGTCCTTCTCGCAGAACGTGGGCCTCATCGCCATGACCGGCGTCATGAGCCGGCACGTGGTCACCATCGGCGCGGTCTTCCTCATCCTCTGCGGCCTCATGCCGAAGGTGGGCGCGCTCATCTCGACCGTGCCGATCGAGGTGCTGGGCGGCGGCGTGATCGTGATGTTCGGCATGGTGGTCGCGGCCGGCATCTCGATGCTGTCCGACGTGGAGTGGAACCGGCGCAACATGGTGATCTTCGCCATCGCGCTGTCGCTCGGGCTCGGGCTGCAGCTCGAACCCGGGGCGCTCCAGCACGTGCCCGAGACCGCGCAGGTGCTGCTGACCTCGGGCATCCTGCCGGCGGCGGTCATCGCCATCGTGCTGAACCTCGCCCTGCCCGAAGAGCTCGCCGCCGAGGCGACCGAGGAGGTGTCGGGCGGGCTCTCGGGGCACGGCGCGGGGCTGAAGCGGCGCGACACCGCCTGATCCCCGCCAGAGACCTCGGGACGGGGCGTCCGCGCGCGACCGCGTGCGGGCGCCCCTTCCGTTCCGGGTCGATGCAGCGCAGGATCGGCCGCGCGACGCGCCAGAGCCGGAGGGGGACATGACCGACGCGACCGACCCGATGCCCGAGCATCCCGGTGCCCCTGCGGAGGCGCCGCGCCTCATGGACCGGCCCGACTGGCTCTATCTCCTGCGCGAGTTCGAGGCGCTCTACCGCCACGGCTCGGCCGGCGGCAGCAAGGTCATCCGCGCCCATCGCCGGCAGGTGCGCGACCGGCTCTCGGCGGTCCTCGCGCGCAACCCCGAGCTGGCGGTGCGGGCCGCCGAGGCCAAGCCCGTGACCGCGCACTTGGCCCGCGCCCTCGACGTGGGCGAGCGCGGCGCGATGCAGGGCATGGCGCGGGCGCTGCGCGAGGTGCGCACGCTGCTCACATGGGAATACGGCTACGAGCGGGTGCCGCCGGCGCTGGCGCGCAAATACGCGTTCTGCGAGGTGCTGGGGCCGCGCGGACCGGTGCAGTCGGACCGCCTGATCCTCGGCTTCGTGCTGTTCGCGCCCGCGACGACCTATCCCCAGCACAGCCACAAGAAGATCGAGGAAAGCTACATCTCGGTCGCCGGCGCCTGGTCCGAGAACAACGCCGCGGTCTACGCGCCGGGCTCGCTGATCCTGAACCGTCCGGGCGACGAGCACCGCATCACCACGGGCGACCTCGAGCCGTGCCTCCTGGCCTATGCCTGGACGGGAGAGCCCGACGCGCTGGGCGCGCCGGGCATGAAGCTGTCGAGCACGCGCGCGCCGCGCGCGGGCTGAGGGTCCGGGATCAGAAGTCGACCTCGACGGCGACGCCCGCCTCGACGGCCAGCTCCACCACCCGCGCGGCGACGGCGAGGTCCTGCAGGCCCACGCCGGTGCCGTCGAAGAGCGTGATCTCCTCGTCCGAGCGCCGCCCGGGATGGGTCCCGTTGATCACCGCGCCGATGGGTGTCACGTCGCCCTCGGCGATCAGGCCCTGCGCCACCGCGTGCTGCGCCTCGCCGATCGCGACCGATTGCGCCACCTCGTCGGTGAAGACCGTGGCGCGCGCCAGAAGCGCGGCCTCGACCTCCTGCTTGCCCTTGGTGTCCGTGCCCATGCAGGCAAGGTGCGTGCCGGGCGCCACGTGCGCGGCCATGAGCGAGGGTGCGAATGACGAGGTGATGGTCACGATCACGTCCGCCTCGGTCAGCCCGGGCAGGTCAACCGCCTCGAAGGGCAGGCCCGCCTCGTCGGCGACCTTCTCGAGGTTCGGCAGCATCTCGGGATGCAGGTTCCAGCCGATGACCTTCTCGAACGGCCGCTGCGCGAGCGCCGCGCGCAGCTGGAACGTCGCCTGGTGGCCGGCGCCCACCATGCCGATCACCCGCGCGTCCGCGCGCGCCAGGTGGTTGATCGACACCGACGAGGCCGCCGCGGTGCGCAGCGCCGTCAGGAGGTTGCCGCCCACCATGGCATGCGCCCGGCCGGTGTCCGGGTCGAACAGGAACACCGTCGACTGGTGGTTGATGATGCCGCGGCGCTCGAGGTTGTTGGGCCAGTAGCCGCCGGCCTTGAGGCCCAGCACCTTGCCGGCGCGGTCGAACCCGCCCTTGAAGCCGTAGAGCGCGTCCTCGTGGCCGATCGCCTCGCGCACCACGGGAAAGTTGTAGGCATCCTCCGCCGCCATGGCGGCAAAGACCGTCTCGACCGCGTCGTAGGCGGCCTCGCGCGTCATCAGCGCGGCGATTTCACGTTCCGGAACGATGATCATGTGCTGTCCTGTCTTCCTCGCGCAGGGCGTCATGCACGGCGCGCCCCGGACCCCCCCGTGGCCCGAAGCGCGCGCCCCTGCTTCTTCTTGGCGGAAATATCCCCGCCGGAGGCATCCGGCGCCGACACGCGTGCCGCCGCCGGGCCGGTGCGGACCGGCGCCGGTCAGTAGGCCTTGCCGCGCGCCGAGACCGGCCAGAGCGTCTCGACCCGGCCGCCGCGCACGCCCACGTACCAGTCGTGCACGTTGCAGGTCGGATCGCAATGACCAGGCACCAGGCGCAGCTTCTCGTTGATCTTCAGCACGCCTTCGGGGTCGGCGACCACGCCGTGCTCGTCCGAGCACTTGACGTATTCCACGTCCGTGCGGCCGAAGATGACCGGCAGGCCGCTGTCCACCGACTGCGCCTTGAGCCCGGCATCGACGATGGCCTTCTCGGCCTTGGCGTGGCTCATGACCGACGTCAGGATGAACAGCGCGTTCTCCCACTCGCCGCGGTCGATGCGGTTGCCGTCCTTGTCGAGGATGCGGCCGTAATCCGCGTCCATGAAGGCGTAGGACCCGCACTGCAGCTCGTTGTAGACCCCCGAGGTCGACTCGAAGTAGTAGCTGCCGGTGCCGCCGCCGCCGACGATGTCGCAGTCGAGCCCCTCGGCCTTCAGCGCGTCGACCGCGTCCTTCACCATGGCCACGGCCACGTCGATCTTGGCCTTGCGGTCCTCGTAGTGGTCCATGTGCTGCATCGCGCCCTGGTAGGCCTGCAGGCCCGCGAACTTCAGCCCCGGCGCCGCGTCGATCGCCTTGGCGATCGCGACCACGTCCGGGGTCGTCGTCACGCCGCAGCGGCCCGCGCCGCAATCGATCTCGACCAGGCACTCGATCTCGGTTCCGTGCTTCTGCGCGCCGGCCGACAGGTCGGCCACGTTGGCCACGTCGTCGACGCAGCAGATGGTGCGCGCGCCGAGTTTCGGCATCCGCGCCAGCCGGTCGATCTTGGCGGGCTCGCGCACCTGGTTCGACACCAGCACGTCCTTGATGCCGCCGCGGGCAAAGACCTCGGCCTCGCTGACCTTCTGGCAGCAGACGCCGCAGGCGCCGCCGAGCTCGATCTGCAGCTTCGCCACGTCCACCGACTTGTGCATCTTGCCGTGCACGCGGTGGCGCATGCCGTGCGCCTTGGCGTAATCGCCCATCTTGCGGATGTTCCGCTCGAGCGCGTCGAGGTCGAGGATCAGGCAGGGCGTCTGGATCTCGTCCTCCGGCATCCCGATGGCGGCGGGCACGTCATATCCGACTTCGAGCTCGTCGAGTTTGACCGGTGCATTCATGGTCTCTCTCCTTCTTTCTGCGGTTCAGAGCGTCCAGGGCAGGCGGTCGAGATCGACGTTGCCGCCGGTGATCACGACGCCGACCGTCCGGCCGCGATAGGTTTCGGGGTTCTTCAGGATGCAGGCGAGCGGCACCGCGCAGGACGGCTCCATCACGATCCTGAGATGCTTCCAGGTGATCTTCATGGCCTCGACGATCTCGGCCTCGGAGGCGGTCTGGATGTCGGTCACGAAGCGGGACACGAAATGCCAGGTGTTCTCCTTGAGCGGCACCTTGAGGCCGTCGGCGACGGTCTCGGGCGCGTCGTCGGCGATGATGTGCCCGGCCTTGAACGACCGGAAGGCGTCGTCGGCCTGCTCGGGCTCGGCGGCATAGATCGCGACCCCGGGCGCGAGGGCCGACAGGGTCAGGCAGGTGCCCGAGATCATGCCGCCGCCGCCGATCGGCGCCACCACCGCGTCGAGCGTGGCGCCCATCTCGGCCGCCTGCTCGAGCAGTTCCGCCGAACAGGTGGCCTGCCCGCAGATCACGCGGGGATCGTTGTAGGGGTGCACGAATTCCGCGCCCGTCTCCTCCTGCACGCGCGCGAAGGTCGCCTCGCGCGACGATGTCGAGGGCTCGCATTCGGTGATCCGGCCGCCGTAGCGGCGCACCGCGTCCTTCTTTGCCTCGGGCGCCGTGCGCGGCATCACCACGTGGCAGGGGATGCCGCGGCGGCCCGCGGCGTAACTCAGGGACAGCGCGTGGTTCCCGGAGGAATGGGTGGCGACGCCGCGGCGCGCGGTCTCGTCGTCGAGGCCGAACACCGCGTTGCAGGCGCCGCGCACCTTGAAGGCGCCCGCCTCCTGGAAGTTCTCGCACTTGAAGAGCAGCCGTGCGCCGGTCAGCGTGTCCAGATAGTCGGACCGCAGGACCGGCGTCCGCCGGATGTGCGGGCGGATCCGGTCATGCGCCGCGCGCATGTCCTCGATGGTCAGAGTGGCGATTTCGGTCGTGGCGTCGAGCATGGTGGTGTCCTCCTCAGGCGGCGTCTTTGAGGGCGGTGGCACGGGTCGCGCGGTAGACCTCCTGCGCCGCGGCGGTGCCCGAGCCCAGCGTGACGGGCAGGCCGAGATCGGCCATGACCATCTCCGCGGTCGCGATGCCCGACAGTGCCATGACGTCGGTCAGGCTGCCAAGGTGGCCGATGCGGAAGACCTTGCCGGCGACCGCGCCGAGCCCGGTGCCGAACGCGACGCCGTAGGCCTCGGCCGCATGCGCCACGATGCGGTTCGCGTCGAAGCCCTCGGGCGTGCGGATCGCGCTCACGGTGTCGGACTGGAGCTCCGGCCGCACGGCACAGAGCTTGAGCCCCCAGGCCGCGACCGCCGCACGAACGCCCTCGGCGATGCGGTGATGGCGGGCGAACACCGCCTCGAGCCCCTCGGACAGCAGCATGTCGCAGGCGATGTTGAGCCCGTTCATCAGGCCGACGGCGGGCGTGTAGGGATAGCCGTTCGCGGCATAGCCCCGCTCCATGTCGCGGGTGTCGAAGAACGTCCGCGGCAGCGTGGCCGTCGCCCGCGCCTCGAGCGCCCTCTGCGAGAAGCCGAGGATGGCGAGGCCCGGTGGCAGCATGAAGCCCTTCTGCGAGCCCGTGACCGCGACGTCGACGCCCCATTCGTCGAAGCGGAAATCCATCGAGGCGATCGAGGACACGCCGTCGACGAAGAGCATGGCAGGATGGCCGGCCGCGTCCATCGCCCGGCGCACCGCGGCGATGTCGGACCGCACGCCGGTCGCGGTCTCGTTGTGGGTGGCGAGCACCGCCTTGATCCGGTGGCCCGTGTCTGCGGTCAGCGCCTCCTCGAAACGGTCGGCGGGAATGCCTTCGCCCCAAGGCGTCTCGATGATGGTCATCTCGAGCCCGTGGCGTTCGCACATGTCGATCCAGCGGGCCGAGAACATGCCGTTCCGCGCGACGAGGACGCCGTCGCCGGGCGAAAGCGTGTTGGAGAGCGCGGTTTCCCAGCCGCCGGTCCCGGTCGACGGGAAGAGGAAGATCTCGGCGCTGTCGCTTTTCAGCACGCGGCGCACGCCAGTCCGCGCGGGATGCAGGATCTGGCCGAAGAGCGGCGAGCGATGGTCGATCGTCGGCATGTCGCAGGCGCGGCGCAGCGCCTCGGGAATGTTGGTCGGGCCGGGGATGAACACCGGGTTCTGCATACTCATGGCCATCTCCTCCTGAGCGATGCCCGTGTTCTAGGCGATGCGTCGATGCCGGCACAATTTTTTTGAAAACGTTTTTCAGAAACGCATCGTGACGCAAAATGCATGATTGTCAGTGGGTTGAATTTTTCATAGAGAGAAAACGTATTTCAGAAAGCGAGGATTCCGCCGTGGCGACTGGCGATGACACCCCCGAATCCGGCCGCCGGGCCCGCGGCCGCCCGCGCGGCTGGCACGACAGGACCGAGCAGAACACGATCAAGTCGCTCGACCGCGCGATGGAGGTCCTCGACCGGCTGAGCGAGCTGCCGGGCGTGTCGCTGTCGGCGCTCGCCGCCGATCTCGACCAGTCGCCGGCGACGGTCTATCGGGTGCTGACGACGCTCGAGGGGCGGGGGCTCGTGGAGTTCGACGCCGAGGCACAGCTCTGGCACGTGGGCGCGCAGGCCTTCGTGATCGGCGCGCGGTTCCTCCGTCGCACGAGCCTCGTGGAACGCGCGCGGCCCATCCTGCGCAATCTGATGGAGGCGACGGGCGAGACCGCGAATCTCGGCGTGGCGCGGGGCCCGGCCGTCCTGTTCGTGAGCCAGGTCGAGACCGACGCCTCGATCCGGGCGTTCTTTCCGCCGGGCACCCTGTCGCCCATGCATGCCTCGGGGATCGGCAAGGCGCTTCTCGCGCGGATGGACGAGCGGCGGCTGGCGCGGCTCCTGTCCACGCCGCTCGAGCGGTTCACCGAGCACACGTTCTGCGACGCCGACGCGCTGCGCACCGAGCTTGCGGCGACGCGGGCGCGGGGCTGGGCGCTCGACGGCGAGGAAAAGACGCTGGGCATGCGCTGCATCGCGGCGCCGGTCTTCGACATGTCCGGCGAAGCGGTCGCCGGCGTCTCGGTCTCGGGCCCGGTCAGCCGGGTGTCCGACGGCAGCATCGACCGGGTGGCGCAGGAGGTCTGCGCTGCCGCCGCCGCGCTCACCGCGGCGGTGGGGGGCGTCTGGCCGGCGCCCGCCGGGGCGGGCGGGCGCGGGTGAGCGTTCAGGCGCGCGGCAGCGCCATGTGCCGGTTCACGTCCTTGTAGAGCACGTAGCGGAACCGCCCCGGGCCCCCGGCATAGCAGGCCTGCGGGCAGAAGGCGCGCAGCCACATGAAGTCGCCCGCCTCGACCTCGACCCAGTCGGCGTTCAGCCGGTAGACCGCTTTGCCCTCGAGCACGTAGAGCCCGTGCTCCATCACGTGCGTTTCGGCGAAGGGGATGACCGCGCCGGGCTCGAAGGTGACGACGGTCACGTGCATGTCGTGGCGCAGGTCGGTCGGGTCGACGAAACGGGTCGTGGCCCAGCGGCCGTCCGTCCCGGGCATGGGCGTGGGTGCGACGTCGCGCTCGTTGGTCACGATCGGTTCCGGCCGGTCGAGCCCCTCGACCGCCACGTAGGCCTTGCGGAACCAGTGGAAGCGCAGCGGCACGTCGCCGTCATTGCGCAGCCGCCACGCCTCGCCCGCGGGGATGTAGGCGTAGCCGCCCGGGCCAAGGTCATGCGGCGTTTCGCCGATGGTGAGCCGCGCATGCCCCTCCATCACGAACAGCACCGCCTGTGCGCCCGGATCGGTCTCGGGCCGGTCGGACCCGCCGCCCGGCGCCACCTCCATGATGTATTGCGAGAAGGTCTCGGCGAAGCCCGACAGCGGGCGCGCCAGCACCCAGAGCCGCGTGGCGTCCCAGAACGGCAGGAAGGACGTGACGATGTCCTGCATGGTGCCGCGCGGGATCACCGCGTAGGCTTCCGTGAACACGGCCCGCCCGGTGAGAAGCTGGTCCTGACCGGGATGGCCGCCGCGCGGCGCGTGGTAGACGGGGTCTGTCATGGGTCCTCGTGTCCTGCCTGTCGTTCCCGACTATGGAGCGTCGGTGCCATGGCGACCATGCGCATCCGGCCGACAGGTGCTTTCGGAAATTTTGCACAATCGGCCGCGCTGGCCCTCAGCGGTCCGCGGCCGGACCGCCGGTCGCCTGCGGGAAGGCCGCGCGCCAGCGCGCGCTGAAGAGCATGCGCTTCTGCCGATCGGACGCGACGAGCAGCTTCGGCGACAGCTCGACCGGCCGCAGGAGCGAGGGGCCCGCGTCCACGTCGACCGCGCCGCTCGCCACAAGATCCTCGAGATCGGTCAGCAGGTCCGCCGCGCCGAGCGCCGCGCGCCCCGCGGGCGAGAGCAGGAAATCCACCATCTCGGCGCCGAGCGCGCCGTCCGCCGCGCCCTTCGGGATCATCGCGCCGCGCGACAGGATCAGCGTGTAGTCCCCCGGCGCCACGATCCCGAGCCGGGGCGTGCGCGCGGCCAGTTCCAGCGCGTAGGAGCCGATGATGTTGTAGGCGATGAGGTAGTCGCCCGCGAGCACGCCGGCCATGATCTCGGCCGAGCAGCAGGTGGCGACCGTGTCCGCGCGCCCGAACGCCTCCATCAGGCCGCCGAAGGTCGTGGCCTCGAGCGAATCCGCGTAGGCAAAGAGGTAGCCCAGCCCCGACGCCTCGATGTCGTAGGTGGCGACGCGCCCGGCATAGGGCCGGTCGTCGTCGCGCAGGAGGTCGAGCAGGTCGAAGCGCGAGTGGGGCACGTCCTCGGGCGGCACGAGGTCGCGGTTGTAGACCATCACGGCGGGTTCCCGCGTCACGCCCCAGAGTTCGTCCCGCCAGCCGAGTGCCGCGGGCAGCGCCGCGGTCTCGGCCGAGACGTGCCGCGTGGCGCAGCCCTGGTTCACCAGGTCGACCATGTGGTGCACGGCCGAGCTGATCACGAGGTCTGCCGCGCGACCGCCCGCGGCGCAGTCGGCCCGCGTCACGTCGTAGAGGTTGTTCGACAGCCATTGCTCGTAGCGCACGGCGACGCCCGGCCGCGTCTCGAGGAAGGCCTCGATCACCGGCCGCATCACCGAGAGGTCCGTGGTCGAGCGCAGCACCATCTCGCGGACGGCCCGGGGGGCGCCGAGCCGTTCCGCCAGCTCCTGTGCCGGCGCGGACGTGGCCAGAGCGGCGAGGAAAAGCCCGGCCACGGCGCTGCGGAGCGCGCGCCTCATTCGGGGCGCTCCAGCGGCAGGACCAGCGCGATCTCGAACCCCGTGCCGGTGCGGGACGGGGCGAGCCGCCCGCCGTGGTTCACCGCGACCGCGTTCGCGATGGCGAGCCCGAGCCCGCCCGCACCGGCCGAGGCGCTGTCGCGGGTGAACCGGTCGCCCATGCGCGCCAGCGTCTCGGGGTCCGGGCCGGGACCCGCGTCGCGCACCCAGAGCCGCGCCGCGCCGTCCGCCACGCCCACGCCGAGCGCGACGGGCTCCGCGCCGTGGCGCAGCGCGTTGCCGAGAAGGTTCTTGCCCGCCTCGGCAAGCGACAGAAGGTCGCCTGCGATCGGCACCTCGTTCTCGGGCAGGTCGAGCCGCACCGGGCGCCCGCCGGGGATCACCACAGCATCGGTCTGCTCGAACACCTCGAGCGCCACGTCGCGCAGGTCGAGCCGTTCCTTCGGCACAGCGTCGCCCCGGTGCACCACCATGCCCTGGCTCAGCAGCTGGTCGAGAAGCCGCGACAGCGTGCGCGCGCGGTCCTGCACGCGCGCGATGAGCGCGGCCTGCCGGGCGGGATCGTCCTCCTCCGCGGCGGCGTCGAGCTGCACGCGGATCGCGGCGAGCGGCGTGCGCAGCTGGTGGGCGGCGTCGCTGATGAGGTCGCGGTTCGCGCCGAGCTGCCGTTCGAGCCGCCGCATGAAGGCATTGAGCGCGTCGCGCAGCGCCGCGATCTCGCGCGGGGCGGGCTCGACGAGCGGGGTCAGGTCGGTCGGGTCGCGCCGCGCCAGCGTGTCGCCGATGCGCGTGAGCGGCGTCAGCGCCGAGGCGACGGCGAGGCTTGCGAAAAGCGCGATGGCGATCCCCGCGGCGCCCAGCACCGCCAGCGCGTTGCGCGCGATGTCGTGGGCCAGTTCGCGCCGTGCGAGGAGCGTGTGGCCGACGACGATCTCGACCGGCCCGGAATAGCCGCGCTCGGCGAAGCGCCGCGTTACCGCGACGTAGCGCGCGGACTCGCCGCCGAAACTGCCGTTGTAGAAATCGACGTCGCGCGCGGTCTCGGGGCGGGGCGCGTTCGGGCTGCCGGTCAGCGTGATGCCGGCCTTGTCGGTCACGCGGTAGTCGATGCGGTCGCGCCCGGCGAGCGCCAGCAGCTCGAAGGCCGAGACCGGGAGATCGACCACGGGTTCGCCGTCGCGGATCGTGATGGATTCCGCGATGTCGCTCGCGGCGCCCACGAGCAGTCGGTCATATGCCTCGCGCGCGGCGTGCCGGCCGTAGGCGAGCGCCGCGGCCAGCACCACCGCGCCGCCCACCAGCACCACGGCCGCGACCGCCGCGGCGATGCGGCCCTTGAGCGACACGGTGGTGCGCGGGGTCGCGGCGGCGTCACTCAAGGGCGGGCGCCTCGAGCGAGTAGCCGAGCCCGCGATGGGTGCGGATGCGCACCTCGGAGCGGCCGAGCTTCTTGCGGATGCGCGCCACGTAGAGCTCGATCGCGTTCACCCCCACGTCCACGTCGTCGAAGCTGAAGAGCCCCTCGAACAGCCGGTCCTTCGACACGATGCGCCCGGTATTGCGCAACAGGATGTTGAGCAGCGTAAGCTCGCGCCGCGTCATCGGCACGAGCTCGCCCTGCAGGCGCACGGTGCGCGCCGCCGCGTCGTAGACGATGTCGCCCACCGCGATCTCGGGCGCCGGCTGGTCGGTGCCGCGGCGGGTCAGCGCGCGCACCCGCGCGCAGAGCTCGCGCAGGTCGAAGGGTTTCACTAGGTAGTCGTCGGCGCCCTCGTCGAGCGATCCGACGCGGGTCTCGACGGAAAAGCTTGCCGACAGCATCAGCACGGGCGTTCCGTCCCGCCTGCGGCGCAGCTCGCGCAGAAGGGTGCGGCCGTCGCCGTCGGGCAGCTGGATGTCGAGGATCACGAGGTCGAAGCCCTGCACCTCGACGAAGGCGCGGGCGTCGGCCAGGCTGCGCGCCACGTCGCAGGCGAAGCCCTCGCGCGCGAGGTAGCCCGCCACCGTGTCCGCCACGTCGGTGGCGTCCTCGACCAGCAAAAGCCGCATGTTCCGTCCTCCCGCCGCCGAGACTAGGCGCCGTAGCGGCAAACGGGAAGCGTCCCCGTGACGCCGTGACAGGTTGATGACAGCCTCCGGGGCTAAGCTCCGCCCGGGAAGAGGAGGGCAGTTCATGCCCCCTGAACGTGGAGGAGACCCAGATGCTCAAGACAACCCTCACCGGGGGCGCGGTCGTCGCGACCCTCGTCATCGGCCTGCCGATCGGAGCCACGGCGCAGGAATTCACCCCTGATCAGCCAGAGTGCATCGCGCCCGCCGCGGCCGGCGGCGGCTGGGACTTCACCTGCCGCCAGGTGGCGCGGGTGCTGCGCGAGACCGACCTGATCGACGGCACGATGCGCGTGCAGAACCTGTCGGGCGGCGGCGGCGGCGTCGCCTATGCCGAGGTGGTGAACAAGCGCAACGACGAGGACGACCTGATCGTCGCCGCGTCGACCGCCACGGCAACCCGGCTCGCGCAGGGCGCGTTCCCGGGCAACACCATGGACGAGGTGCGCTGGCTCGGGACCATCGGCGCCGATTACGGCGTGATCGGCGTGCGGCCCGATTCCGAGTTCGAGGACCTGCCGGGCCTCATGACCGCGCTGTCCGAGGATCCGACCGCGATCTCGATCGGCGGCGGCTCCGCCTCGGGCGGCTGGGACCACCTCAAGGTGCTGATGGCCGCGCAGGAAGCGGGGATCGAGAACCTGCGCGCGATCAAGTACGTGGCCTTTGCCGGCGGCGGCGAGGCGATCAGCCAGCTGCTTGCGGGCTCGCTGCAGGCCTACACGGGCGATCTGTCCGAGGCGATGGGCTTTGTCGAATCGGGTGACCTGCGGGTGCTCGCGGTGCTGGCGCCGGAGCGGCTCGAGGGCGATTTCGCCGACTTCCCGACCGCGCGCGAGCAGGGGCTCGACGTGGTGGGGGCCAACTGGCGCGGCTTCTACGCACCGGGCGGCATGAGCGACGCGGCCTACGACTGGTGGGTCGGCCAGCTCGACACGATGTACGAGAGCGAGGCGTGGCAGTCGGTGATGGAGAGCAACGGCCTTGCCGATCTCGACCTGCAGGGGGCCGAGTTCACCGACTTCGTGTCCGACTCGATCAGCGAGATCGAGACGATCTCGCGCGAGATCGGGCTCATCCAGTAAGCCCACACGGGCGGGCAGGGGCGCGCCGCGCCGCAGGCAGCCGTCCGCGCGATCCGCGCGGGCGGCGCCGCGTGGACGCGGCCGCTCCCACAGACGGGAGGTACCTTCCATGATGAGTGACCGTGTCCTCGGCGGCGTGGGCCTCGCGCTCGCCGCCTTCTACGCCTGGGCGGCGACGATCATCCCCGAGCCCTTCGCGTCCGACGCCATCGGGCCAGACGGCTTTCCCATGATCATCGCGGCCGTGCTGGCGCTCTCCTCGCTCTACTTCGTGCTGAAGCCCGATCCCGATCCGAAATGGCCCGCGCTGAACCGCCTGGCCGAGATCGGCTTCGCGCTCCTCGTGATGTTCGGCTATGCGCAGGTGCTGCCGGTCCTGGGCTTCGTGTTCTCGACGATCCTCATCACCGCCTACCTGACCTGGCGGCTCGGCGCGGGTCCGCTGACCTCGCTCCTGAACGGCGTCGGCACCGCGGTCGGGCTCTTCGTCATCTTCGAACTCATCTTCGGCCTGTCGCTCGCCGACGGTCCGCTCGGTTTCTGAGGGCACGCACATGGACATCCTTGCATCCCTCGGCGACGGCTTCTCGGTGGCGCTGTCCTGGCAGAACCTCGCGCTGGCGCTTCTCGGCTGCTTCCTCGGCACGATGATGGGCGCGCTGCCGGGCCTCGGGCCGGCGAACGGCGTGGCCATCCTGATCCCGCTCGCGTTCACGCTCGGCCTCGATGCGGTCGCGGCGCTGATCCTGCTGACCTCCGTCTATTACGGCGCGATGTACGGCGGGCGCATCTCGTCGATCCTTCTGAACATCCCCGGCGACGAGCCCGCGATGATGACCTGCCTCGACGGCTATCCCATGGCGCAGGCGGGGCGCGCGGGCGAGGCGCTCGCGCTCTCTGGCGTCGCGTCCTTCGTCGGCGCGTTCTTCGCGACCTGGGGGCTCGTCTTCCTCGCGCCCGCGCTCGTGAACATCGCGCTGCTCTTCGGGCCGGCCGAGTATTTCGTGCTCTTCACGCTCGCCTTCGCCACGCTCGGTGGGATCGCGGCCACGAACCAGGCCAAGTCGGCCTTCGCCGCGGCGCTCGGCATCGGCATCGCCATGATCGGCGTCGACACCCAGACCGGCGTGCAGCGCTTCACCTTCGGCGAGGTGCACCTCTACGACGGCATCGACTTCCTGATCGCCATCGTCGGCCTCTTCGCGCTCTCCGAGGTGTTCGTGTTCCTCGAGCACCGCGGCCAGGGCGAGAGCGGCGGGGCCGCGGGCAAGATGAAGATCGGCCGGCTCACCCCGTCCTGGGGCATGCTGCGCTACTGCACGCCCACCATGATCCGCTCGACCGTGCTGGGCTTCCTCGCGGGCGTGCTGCCCGGGGCGGGGGCCTCGCTCGGCTCGTTCCTGGCCTATTCGGTGGAAAAGCAGGTGGTCGATCCGCGCTCGAAGACCTTCGGCAAGGGCGATCCGCGGGGCGTCGCGGCGC
Source organism: Roseivivax isoporae LMG 25204 (assembly GCF_000521865.1). Lineage (GTDB taxonomy): Bacteria > Pseudomonadota > Alphaproteobacteria > Rhodobacterales > Rhodobacteraceae > Roseivivax > Roseivivax isoporae. The sequence goes on along the minus strand of NZ_JAME01000010.1, from coordinate 32,183 downwards.
CCGAGGCGGGCAACAACGCGGCCTCGGGCGGAGCGCTGGTGCCGATGCTGGCGCTCGGCGTGCCGGGCTCGGGCACCACGGCGGTGCTGCTCGCGGTGCTCCTGACGCTCAACATCCAGCCTGGGCCGCTGCTGTTCCAGAACAATCCCGACGTGGTCTGGGGCCTGATCGCGGCGCTCTTCATCGCGAACTTCATGCTGCTTGCGCTGAACATCCCGATGGTGGGGATCTTCACCCGCGTCCTGCTGGTGCCCTCGCACATCCTGATGCCGATCGTGGCCATGATCGCCTTCATCGGGATCTATTCCATCACCGGCTCCACCTTCGAGCTGACCATGATGGTGGGCTTCGGCGCACTCGGCTGGCTGCTGCGCAAGCTCGAAGTGCCGCTGGTGCCGGTGATCCTGGGCATCCTCCTCGGCAACGAGATGGAGGTGAATCTGCGCCGCGCGCTCACCATCTCGAACGGGGAATGGTCGACGCTGTTCGACAGCTGGCTCGCGCTCGCGCTCTGGACCATCGCCATCGTGGGCTTCGTGCTGCCGATCTTCCTCGGCAAGCGCGTGAAGAAGAAGATGGAGGACGCGGCCGAGGAAGGCCCGCTCGGCGACTGAGCCCGACCGTCTGACGACCGGTCGGGGGGCACGGGAAGCCGTGCCCCCCCGTGTCGTTCCGGCGCCTCAGAACGGAAAGAAGATCGGCAGGACGATCACCGCCAGCACCGCGAAGAGGATGTTGAGCGGCAGGCCCACCACCACGAAGTCGCGGAACCGGTAGCCGCCCGCGCCGTAGACGAAGGTGTTCGTCTGGTAGCCGATGGGCGTGGCGAAGCTCGCCGAGGCCGCGAACATCACCGCCATGATGAAGGGCCGCGGATCGAGGCCCAGCTGCTCGGCGAGCGCGATGGCGATGGGTCCGACCAGCACCGCCACGGCGCTGTTCGACACGGTCTCGGTCAGCGCGCTCGTCAGCACGTAGACCGCGGCCAGGATCGCAACCGGGCCCGCGCCCTCGACCAGCCCCACCGCGCGCTCGACCAGAAGCCGCGCGGCGCCCGTCTCCTCCAGCCCCATGCTCAGCCCCAGCATGCCGAAGATCAGGAACAGGATGCGCCAGTCGATGGCGGCGAACGCGTCCTCGGGGTCGATGCAGCGGGTCAGCATGACGATCACCGCGCCGATCACCGACAGGCCCGCGATCGGCATGACGTCGAAGGTGGCGAGCGCCATGACGCCGAGGAGCGTCGCGACGGCGATCCAGGCCCGGTCGCGGCGCATCGGCTGTTCCGAAGGCTGGGTGAGATTGACCACCAGCCCCTCCTCCGACATCCGCTTCAGCCCCTCGGCCGGTCCTTCGAGCAGCAGCGTGTCGGCGAAGGCAAGCCGCATCCCGTCGATATTCGTCGAGAAGTTGCGGTCGTTGCGATGCACCGCCGTCACGTAGACGCCGTAGCGCCGGCGCAGGCGGAGCGACCCGAGCGGCCGGCCGCGCAGGGGCGAGTTCGGTCCGATGCTGGCCTCCATGGTCACCGTGCGCTCGGCGGTCACGGGTTCGAGCCCCGTTCCGGTGATGTCGTTGAAGGCGACCTGCCCGTCGCTGCGCAGTCCGAGGATCTCGCCCGCCGCGGTCTTGACCACCACGCGGTCGCCGGCCTCGAGCGTCAGCCCCTCGAGCTGGCGGCGCATGGAGGCGTCGCCGCGGATCACGTCGACGATGCGGGCTTCCTGGCGGTTGAAGGGCAGGTCCCTGAGCGCGCGGCCCACGTACCGCGACCCGGCCGGGATCAGGAGCCGGGCAAGGAACGCGCGGCGCGGCTCGCCCGCGAGCACGCCGGCGAGCGAGGTGCGGTCGGGCAGCAGGAAGCGTCCCGCGAACACCATGTAGGCCATGCCTGCCGCGGCAAAGACGAGGCCTGCGCCCGCCATCTCGAACATGCCGATGGGCGGCTGGCCGGCCGCGCGCGCGACGCCCGACATCAGGATGTTGGTGGAGGTCCCGACGAGCGTCAGCGTGCCGCCGAAGATCGCCGCGAAGGAGAGGGGCATCAGCAGCCGCGAGGGCGACACGCCCGTCGCCGCCGCGAGCGAGATGGCGATGGGCGTGAGCAGGATCACGACCGGGGTGTTGTTCATGAACGCAGACGCCGCGACCGTGGTCGCCATCAGGCCCAGGAGGACCTTCAGGAACGATCCGCCCGTGCGCGCGCGCAGCGCGTCGCCCACCATGTCGAGCACGCCGGTCCGCTCGAGCGCCGCGGACAGGATGAACATCATCGCGATGGTGATGGGCGCCGGGTTCGAGAAGACCGCGAGGAAGTCGTCGGTGGTGACGATCCCCGCGGCGAGGAGCGCCGCGGAAGCCGCGAGCGCGATGACCTCGGGCGGGTAGACTTCTTTCAGGAAACTCAGAAAGACGACGCCCAAGAGAACGAGGACGAAGATCTGGTCGAGGGTCATCTGGTGGAATCCCGGGGGTTTGGACGCCGGATATTCCTCTGCGCCGCGGCGCAACACAACGGGTCACGTGCACCGCGCGGGGTGCGCGGGCGGCCTCTGCCGACGGCGCGGGCAGAGCCCGCACCGCGCGGGGATCAGTCCTCGCCGCGCGCCTCGGTCTTGCGCAGCGTCGGGAAGAGCAGGATGTCGCGGATCGACGTGGTGCCGGTCAGCACCATCGCCAGCCGGTCGATCCCGATGCCGATGCCCGCCGCCGTGGGCATGCCGTGGTCGATCGCCTCGAGGAAGTCGAGGTCGAGCTCCTTCATGGTCTCGCCGCGCGCCTGCGCCTGCTGCCACTGGTCGGTCATGCGCTCGCGCTGCGCCACCGGGTCGTTGAGCTCGGAGAACGCGTTGCAGACCTCCCACGCGTTCACGTAGGTCTCGAACCGCTCGGTCAGCCGCGGCTCGCCCTCCATCACCTTGGCAAAGGGCGAGATGTCGACCGGGAAGTCGGTCACGTGGGTGGGCTGGATCAGCGTGTGCTCGACCGCCTCCTCGAACACGAAGGCAAGGCACTCGCCCCAGGTCCAGTCGTCCTCGACCTCGTAGCCGAGCGCCTTGGTCTTGGCCCGCGCGGTGGCGTCGTCCTCGATCGCGAGGAAGTCGATGCCGGTCGCGTCCTTGACCGCCTGCGGCATGGGCAGGCGCCGGAACGGCGCGCCGAAATCGATCACGTGCTCGCCCATGGTGGCCGTCGGGCCGCCGTTCACGAGCTCGGACAGCTCCGCGAACATCCGCTCGACCAGGTCCATGGCGTCGGTGAAGCTGGCATAGGCCCAGTACGCCTCGAGCATGGTGAACTCGGGGTTGTGCCGGGTCGACAGCCCCTCGTTGCGGAAGTTGCGGTTGATCTCGAAAACCTTGTCGGTCAGCCCCGAGACCAGCACGCGCTTGAGGTAGAGCTCGGGCGCGATGCGCAGGAACATGTCCTGGTCGAGCGCATTGTGGTGCGTCACGAAGGGATCGGCCGAGGCGCCGCCATAGATCGGGTGCAGCATCGGCGTCTCGACCTCGAGAAAGCCGTCGCGCCCCATGAAGTCGCGGATCTTCGCGAGGATGCGGGACCGCGCGATCAGCCGCTCCTTGCTCTCGGGGTTCACCATCACGTCGAGGTAGCGCTTGCGGTGGCGCGTCTCGACGTCGCGGATGCCGTGATGCTTCTCGGGCATCGGGCGCAGCGTCTTGCACAGCATGGTGACCGTGCGGGCGTTCACGGTGATCTCGCCGCGCGGGGTGCGCCGCACCTCGCCGGTCACGCCGATGATGTCGCCCACGTCGATCATCGGAAGGAAGTCCATCGCCTCGGCCGGGGTCTCGTCCTTGTGGCAGAACACCTGAACCTTGCCCGACGCGTCGCGCAGGTCCATGAACATGCCCGAGTTGCGGCTGGAATAGACGCGGCCCGCGACCGACACGACGTCGCCGCTGCGCTCGCCCGCCTCGAGATGGGCGTATTTCTCGGCCAGCTCGGCCTGCGTGATCGTGCGGTCGAAGCGCAGCGGGTAGGGGTCGATGCCCTGCGCGATCATCCGGTCGCGTTTCTGGCGCCGGGCTTCCTCGGTGTTGGTCGACAGGGTCTCGGGCGTGTCTGCGCTCATGCCTGTGCTCCTTCCTTGAGGATGCGGATTGCCTGCGTCAGCCGGTAGCGGCACATGGCCCGGCCGATCAGCGCCATGGACTGGAAGACCGGCAGCGACCGCTGGCTGCCCGTGATCGCGACGAAGAGGGGCCCGACCGCGTCGCGCAGCTTCAGCCCCTTGGCCTCGGCCGCGTCGCGCACGCCCGCCTCGATGGCCTCGGCGGTCCAGTCGGGCAGGGTGTCGATCAGTCCCATGACCTCGGTCAGGATGTCGAGGCTGCCCTCGGGCGTCATCTTCTTGGCGACGAAACTCTCGCGCGTGATGCCGAGATCGGCCTGGAAGACGAACGAGATCAGCGGCCCGAGCTCGCTCAGCCGGTTGACCCGCGACTGCGCGAGCTTCAGCGCTTCGTCCATCTTGCCGCGGGTGTTGGCCCAGTCCCGCACCATGGCGACGAAGCCCTCGGCATCGGTGCGTTCGCGGATCCAGCGCCCGTTGAGCCAGTTCAGCCGGTCGAGGTCGAAGACCGCGCCGGCAAGCGCGAGGCTGTCCGGCGCGAAGTGCCGGGCGAGATCCTCGCGCGGCATCATCTCTTCGCCCTCGCCGATCGAGATGAAGAAGAGGCCGAGATAGTTCACCAGCGCCTCGGGCAGGTAGCCCGCATCGGCGAACCAGCCGAGCGAGGTGGGGTTGCGGCGCTTCGACAGCTTCGAGCGGTCGGCGTTGCGCAGCAGCGGCAGGTGGTAGAAGACGGGCTTCTCCCAGCCGAAATAGTCGTAGAGCGCGATGTGCTTCGGAACCGAGCTCAGCCATTCCTCGCCGCGCGCCACGTGGGTGATGCCCATGAGGTGATCGTCGACCACGTTGGCGAGGTGGTAGGTCGGCATGCCGTCGGACTTCAGGATCACCTGCATGTCCACTTCGGACCAGCCGATCGCGGTGTCGCCGTGCACCATGTCGGTGAAGCGGCACTCCCCCTCCTCGGGGATCTTCATCCGCACCACGTGCGGGATGCCCTCGGCCTCGTTCTTGGCCACGTCCTCGGGCGACAGGCGCAGGCAGCGGCCGTCATAGCGCGGCGGCTGGCCCGCCTTGCGCTGCGCCGCGCGCATCATGTCGAGCCGCTCGGCGGTGCAGAAGCACTTGAAGGCGTGCCCCTCGTCGAGCAGCCGGTCGACGTATCCGCCGTAGATGTCCTTGCGCTCGGACTGCCGGTAGGGCGCGTGCGGGCCGCCCTTGTCCGGGCCTTCGGTCCATTCGAGCTTGAGCCAGTCCAGCGCCTCGAGCAGGCGCTCCTCCGCTTCGGGGGTGGAGCGCTTCTGGTCGGTATCCTCGATGCGCAGGATCATCTCCCCGCCGAGCTTGTCGGCCAGCAGGAGGTTGAACAGCGCGATGTAGGCGGTGCCGATATGCGGCTCGCCGGTGGGCGAGGGTGCGATGCGCAGGCGGACGGGATGCGCCATGAGGAGCCTTCGATCTAGGTTCGGGTGTCGCGCCTTCCCCTATGCGGGCCGCTCCCCGGGTGCAAGGCCGAAGCGGGCAGGGCCCGAGGGACGCGCGCGGACGCCCGGGCCCGCAGAGACCCGCGGGGAGGTGGACCACGCCCGACGATCTGCTAAGGATCGCGCGCGGCCGGCGGGGCACCCGACCCCCGGGGGCCGCCCGTTCCGCACGAGGAGGACCCGCGCCCGATGATCCCCGACACAGTCCTGGCAGAGCTCCGCGCGGCTCTCGGCGACCGGCTGTCGACCACGGACGCCGAGCGCGCGGTGCACGGGCGCAACGAGGCCTATCATCCCGAGGCGCGACCCGACGCGGTGGCCTGGCCCGAGACCACCGGGGAGGTCTCGCGCATCCTGCGGGCCTGCCACGGCGCGGGCGTGCCGGTGACCGCCTACGGCGCGGCGTCCTCGCTCGAGGGACAGCACCTCGCGGTGCGGGGCGGGCTCTGCCTCGACATGTCCCGCATGGGGCGGCTCCTGTCGGTGCGGGCCGAGGACCTGTGCTGCACGGTGCAGCCGGGCCTCACGCGCAAGCGGCTGAACGAGGAGCTGCGCGCGACCGGCCTGTTCTTTCCCGTCGATCCGGGCGCCGATGCAAGCCTTGGCGGCATGGCCGCGACGCGCGCCTCGGGCACGACGGCGGTGCGCTACGGCACGATCCGGGACAACGTGCTGGCACTCGAGGTCGTGCTGGCCGACGGCACGGTGATCCGCACGGGCAGCGCCGCGCGCAAGTCCTCGACGGGATACGACCTGACCCATCTCATGATCGGCAGCGAGGGGACGCTCGGCATCATCACCGAGCTGACGCTCCGCCTGCACGGGGTCCCCGAGGCCGTGACCGCCGCGACCTGTCGCTTTCCCGACGTGGCTTCCGCCGTCGACTGCGTGATCCTCACGATCCAGTCCGGTCTGCCCGTCGCGCGGATCGAGCTTCTGGACCAGAACATGGTGCGCGGCTTCAACCTGCATTCCGATGCGGGCCTGCCGGAGCTGCCGCACCTGTTCCTCGAGTTTCACGGGACCGCGGCGGGCGTCGCCGAGCAGGCCGACGGCTTCGCCGCCATCGCGAAAGAGTTCGGGGCCGAGGGCATGGCCTTCGCGACCCGCACCGAGGACAGGAGCGCGCTCTGGGCGATGCGGCACGATGCGCACTACGCGTCCCTCGCGCTCGGCGGCAACCGGCGGATCTGGGCAACCGATGTCTGCGTGCCGATCTCGCGGCTGGCCGAGGCGGTGGTCTGGGCGCAGGACGAGGCCGCGCGGCTCGGTCTCACCTCGACCATCGTCGGCCATGTGGGCGACGGCAACTTCCATTGCGGTGTCAGTCTCAGCCCCGAGGACCGGGACGAGGTCGCGCGCGTGCACGATTTCACCCACCGGCTCGCCGAGCAGGCGCTGGCGCTCGGCGGGACGATCTCGGGCGAGCACGGCATCGGGCTCGGCAAGCGCGACATGATGGCGGCGGAACACGGGACGGCGCTCGGCGCCATGCGGGCGATCAAGGCCGCGCTCGACCCGAAGGGAATTCTCAATCCGGGCAAGCTCCTGCCCGAGGAGGCGTGATGGCGGGCTCTTTCCTTGCCCTGGGCGAATGCATGGTGGAACTGGCAGAGGCGGGCGACGGACTCTACCGGCGCGGCTTCGCCGGCGACACCTTCAACACCGCGTGGTACGCGCGCCGGCTCCTGCCCGACGACTGGACGGTGTCCTACGGCAGCGTGATCGGCACCGATCGCGTGTCCGGGGAAATGGCGGACTTCATGGACGCCGAGGGCATCGACACCTCGACGCTCCGCCGCGATCCCGAACGCACGGTCGGGCTCTACATGATCGCGGTCGCGGACGGCGAGCGCAGCTTTTCCTACTGGCGGGGACAGTCGGCCGCGCGCCGGCTCGCCGACGATGCGGGCTGGCTGTCCGAGGTGCTCGCGGGGCAGGCGATGGTGCATGTCTCGGGCATCACGATGGCGATCCTGCCACCCGAGGGGCGGCTCACGCTCTGCGCGGCGCTGGCGCGCGCCAGGGCCGCGGGCACGACGGTCTCTTTCGACACGAACCTGCGTCCGCGGCTCTGGGAGAGCTCCGAGGCGATGCGCGACGGGCTGACCCGTGCGGCCGGGACCGCGGACATCGTGCTGCCGAGCTTCGACGAGGATTCCGTGCTCTTCGGCGACGCGGTGCCCGACGACACGATCGCCCGTTACCGCGCGCTCGGCGCGCGCTGCGTCGCGGTCAAGGACGGCGCCGGGGCCCTCACGCTCTGGTCCGAGGAGACGGGCCGCGCGACGCTCATGCCCGAACGCGTGACGCCGGTCGACACGACCGCCGCGGGCGACAGCTTCGCCGCCGGATTTCTTACGGGTCTCGCGACGGGTGCCGCGCCCGAGGCGGCCGCGCGGGGGGGCATCGCCCTCGCGGCCCGGGTGATCGCGGCGCCGGGCGCGCTGGTGCGCGGCGCCGTCGCCTGAGTACCCCGGGGGCGGGAAGGCCCGCGCCTAGTGCGCGGTGCCCTCGTCCTTCTTGCCGCCGAAGACCGACGACCAGGCCGGGCCGATCACCTTCGTGCCGATCGGGATCAGCGCGAAGCCGAGCGCGACCCCGAGGATGCCGTCGCAGAGCGCGGTCACGATCCATTCGACCGCCCCGTGCAGGCTTTCGGGCGTCGCCGATGCGACGGCGACCGCGATCGCGTGGATGACCTCCTCGGGCGCGTGCCAGCCGAGCTGCGCGAGCCCGTGCACGATGATCGACCCGCCGACCCAGAGCATCGCGGCCGTGCCCACGACCGACAGCGTCGCCATGACCCACGGCATCGCCTTGACGATCCCGCGTCCCGTCGCGCGACCGATCCCGGTGCGCCCGGCCTGCGCGAGCCAGAGCCCGACATCGTCCATCTTCACCAGCAGCGCCACCGCGCCGTAGACCGCCGCGGTGATGAGCAGCGCCACCGCCGCGAGGGTCGCCGCCTCCATCCAGAAGCTGCCCTCGGGGATCGCGGCGAGCGCGATGGTCATGATCTCGGCCGACAGGATGAAGTCGGTCTTGATGGCGCCGGCCACCTTCTGCTTCTCGAGGTGCTGGGCGTCCACTGGCTTGGACTTGCGCGCCTCGGTGCCGGGGTCGGGCTGGTGGAACAGCGCGTGGTGCAGCTTTTCCGCGCCCTCGAAGCACAGATAGGCCCCGCCCAGCATCAGCAGCGGCGGGATCGCCCAGGGCGCGAAGGCCGACAGCAGGAGGCCCGCGGGCAACAGGAACACCAGCTTGTTGATCAGCGAGCCCCGCGCGATCTTCCAGATGATGGGCAATTCGCGCGCGGGCGGAAATCCGGTGACGTATTTCGGCGTCACTGCCGCGTCGTCGATAACCGCGCCCGCGGCCTTCGACCCCGCCTTGACCGCCTGTGCGGCCACGTCGTCGACCGAGGCGGCCGCGACCTTGGCAATCGCCGTCACGTCGTCGAGTAGCGCCAGAAGCCCGCTCATGTCATCTCTCCCGTCCTGGCCCCGCGGGGCATGGCCACCCTTATAGGACCGCGTCCCCGGCACAAGTCCGCATGAACCTAGCGCCGCACCCGCACCGCGGCGAGACCGCGCGGGCGCAGCCGGCAGTTTCATTTCCCGTTCCGCGTGGTATTCCGGTCGGCAAGCCCGATCACCCGAGGAGGACATCTTGGCCGACACCCGCGCCAACCGGCGGTTCCGTTCGCAGGAATGGTTCGACAATCCCAACAACCCGGGAATGACCGCGCTCTATCTCGAGCGTTACCAGAACCAGGAATTCACCCGCGCCGAGCTGCAATCGGAGCGGCCCGTCATCGGCATCGCCAATACCGGCTCGGACCTCGCGCCCTGCAACAAGATCCACGTCTTCCTGATGGACCGGATCAAGGCGGGCATCCGCGACGCGGGCGGGATCCCCATGGAATTCCCCGTCCACCCGATCCAGGAGACGGGCAAGCGGCCGACCGCCGCGCTCGACCGCAACCTCGCCTATCTGAGCCTCGTAGAGGTGCTGCACGGCTACCCCATCGACGCGGTGGTGCTGACCACCGGCTGCGACAAGACCACCCCCGCCATGCTGATGGGAGCCGCGACCGTCGACATCCCGGCGATCGCGCTGAACGGCGGACCCATGCTCGACGGCTGGTGGAAGGGCCGGCGCGCGGGCTCCGGCACCATCGTCTGGGAAAGCCGCCGGCTGCTCGCCGAGGGCAGCATCGACTACGACGAGTTCATGGCCCGGGTCTGTGCCTCGGCGCCCTCGCTCGGGCACTGCAACACCATGGGCACGGCCTCGACCATGAACGCCATGGCCGAGGCGCTCGGCATGACGCTGCCCGGCGCGGCGGCGATCCCCGCGCCCTTCCGCGAGCGGATGGAGATGGCCTACCTGACCGGCCGCCGCATCGTCGAGATGGCGTGGGAGGATCTAAAGCCCTCCGACATCCTGACGCGCGCGGCGTTCGAGAACGCCATCGTGGTCAACGGCGCCATCGGCGGGTCCACCAACGCGCCGCCGCACCTGCAGGCCATCGCGCGGCATGCCGGCGTCGAGCTCGACGTCACGGACTGGGAGCGCGTGGGCTACGACGTGCCGCTCCTGCTGAACATGCAGCCGGCCGGCGAATACCTGGGCGAAAGCTTCTTCCGCGCGGGGGGCGTGCCCGCGGTGATGGGCGAACTCGCGCAGGCCGGTCGGCTGCATCTCGGCTGCATGACGGCGAGCGGCCGGCCGCTCGCCGAGGCGCTCGGCGACGCGCGCAGCCGCGACGAGGACGTGATCCGCCCCCATGACCGGCCGCTCCGCACCCGCGCGGGGTTCAAGGTCCTCACCGGCAACCTCTTCGCCTCGGCGCTCATGAAGACCTCGGTGATCTCGGAAGAGTTCCGCCGCCGGTTCCTGTCGCGCGAGGGGCAGGAGGACGTGCACGAGGCGCGCGCCGTGGTGTTCGAGGGGCCCGAGGATTACCACGACCGCATCAACGACCCCGATCTCGGCATCGACGAGACCGCGATGCTCTTCATCCGCAACGTGGGATGCGTCGGCTACCCGGGCTCGGCCGAGGTGGTGAACATGCAGCCGCCCGACGCGCTGATCCGCGCGGGCGTGGCGCACCTGCCGACGGTGGGCGACGGGCGCCAATCGGGCACGTCGGAAAGCCCCTCGATCCTGAACGCCTCGCCCGAGGCGGCGGTGGGTGGCGGCCTCGCGCTCCTGCAGACCGGCGACCGGGTGCGGCTCGACCTCAACGAAAGCCGGCTCGACGCGCTGGTGGACGAGGCGGAGTGGGAGGCGCGTCGCGCCGCGTGGACGCCGCCCGAGCTGCACCACCAGACGCCGTGGCAGGAGATCTACCGCACCCATGTGGGCCAACTGGGCGAGGGCGGCTGCCTCGAACTTGCCACCGCATACCAGCGGATCGCGCGGGACCTGCCGCGCGACAACCACTGAGCGCGGCCATGGCACCGCAGGACGACCGTGATGCGAGCCGGACGATCATGATCACCGGCGCGGGCAGCGGCATCGGCCGGCTGACCGCGCGCGCCTTCCTCGACGCGGGCTGGCGCGTGGCGCTCGTCGGCCGGCGCGAGGCGCCGCTCGTCGAGACCGCCCAGGGCCGTGGCGCGGCCTTGGTCCTGCCCTTCGACGTGTCGGACCCGGACGACGTCGACAGCGGCTTTGCCGCCGCAATCGCGGAATGGGGTCGGCTCGACGCGCTCTTCAACAATGCGGGCCTCATCCTCGGCGCGCGCATGATCGACGAGATCGCGGTCGAGGACTGGCTCGCCCTCATGCAGGTGAACGTGTCGGGCATGTTCCTCTGCGCGCGGGCAGCCTTCGCGCAGATGCGCACGCAGGACCCGCAGGGCGGGCGGATCATCAACAACGGCTCGATCGCCGCGCACGTGCCGCGCTACGGCTCGGCGCCTTACACGATGTCGAAACACGCGGTGACCGGGCTGACGCGCGCGCTCAGCCTCGACGGGCGCGCCTTCGGCATCGCCTGCGGCCAGATCGACGTGGGCAACGCCATGACCGATATGGCCGCGCCCATGGCGGCGGGCGTGCCGCAGGCGGACGGCTCGATCCGTCCCGAACCGGTGATGGACGCCGCGCACGTGGCGTCCTCGGTCCTGCACATGGCGTCGCTGCCGCTCGAGGCGAACGTGCAGTTCATGACGGTGATGGCCTCGCACATGCCCTATATCGGCCGCGGCTGAGCGCCGCCCTCAGGCGGCCGCGTGCCAGGCGAGGAGCGCCGCACGGCTTTCGGCCCAGAGATCGGGCAGCGCGCGCAGCTCGTCGGCGTCGAGCCGCTCGCCGCGCTTCACCCGCGTCTCGATGCGGCGCAGCGCGTCCGCCAGCGCCACCATGCCGAACGTGCCGCAGCTGCCGGCGATCTTGTGGGCGATGGGCGCGATCTCGGGTGCGCCGGGTGCGCGCGCGGCCAGCGCCGCCACGGTGCCCTCGGTTTCGGTCAGGAAGCGGTCCATGAGCCGCGCGCGCGTCTCGGGCGCGAGGCTCTCGGCGAGGCTCTGCAGCTGGCGTTCGTCGACGAGCGGGGCGCGCTGCGGCGCGGCCTCGAAGCCCGCATAGCCCGCCTCCGCCTCGTCCGCCCCGCCGGTCACCGAATCGAGTGCGCCGATCAGGTCGGCGCGGTCCACGGGCTTGCTGATCGCGCGTTCCATGCCCGCGGCACGGAAGCTCTCGATCTCCTCGGGCAGGGCGTGCGCCGTGACCGCGATGATCGGCGCGTCGGCGGAGGCGCCCTGGCCCGCGCGGATCCGCCGTGCGGCTTCGGGCCCGTCCATGACCGGCATCGAGATGTCCATGAGGATCGCGTCGAAGGCCTCGGCCTCGGCGCGCTCGACGCCGGCGCGGCCATTCGCGGCCTCGACCACCGTGTGGCCCTCGGCCTCGAGCATCTCGCGTGCGACGAAGCGGTTGATCTCGTTGTCCTCCACGAGAAGCAGCCGCAGCGGCCGGCGGCGCGACGCGGTGCGGACCGCGGCGTCGTGGTACGCCTCGTCGCCGAAGGACGCGGTGCGGGCCGTCTGCGGCTCGGGCGCCTCGCGCAGGGGGGCCAGCGGGACGCGCAGCCAGAAGAGGCTGCCTTCGCCGGGCGTGCTCTCGGCGCCCATCTCGCCGTCCATGAGCGCCGCGAGCCGCCGCGCGATGCCGAGCCCGAGGCCGGTGCCGCCGGCGGTGCGCGCGTAGGAGCTGTCGAGCGTCACGAAATCCTGGAAGATGCGGTCGAGGTCCTCCTCGGCGATGCCGATCCCGGTGTCGATGACGCGGAACTCCACGAGATCCTCATCGCCGCGCAGGCGCTCCACCTCGATCTCGACGCTGCCGTCGCGGGTGAACTTGACCGAGTTGCCGACGAGGTTCAGCAGCATCTGCCGCAGCCGGCGCATGTCGCCCACCGCGCCCGGCTGCTCGGGTCCGACCCAGCGCCATTCCACGCTGTTGCCCTGCGCCGCGGCGAGGGGTGCGGTGGTCTGCACCACCCCGTCGAGAAGCCGCGCGAGCGAGAACGGCCGCGTCTCGACCTCCATCTTGCCGGCCTCGAACTTGGCAAGGTCGAGTACGTCGTTCACGAGCCCGAGCAGCAGCCGCCCCGACGAAGACATGCGGTCGAGCAGCTCGGACTGCCGCTCGGTCAGCGCGTGGTCGCGCAGGAGCTGCATGGTGCCGAGAAGGCCGTTCAGCGGCGTGCGCATCTCGTGGCTCATGACCGCGAGGAATTCCGCCTTGGCGCGCTCGCCGGCCAGCGCGCGGTCGCGTGCCTCGGTCAGCCCGTCCTCCGCGGCCTTGCGGCGCGAGATGTCGCGCAGGAACACGACGAAGACCGGCTTGCCGCCGCTGATCCCGCGGTCGAACGAGATCTCGACCGGGAAGGCCCGGCCGGCGATGTCCTGCGCCATGGTTTCGAACTGGCGCTCCTCGGGACCCGGCCGGGTGCCGGTCCCGAGGAAGCGCAGCGCGCCGTTGCGCAGCGGATCGCGCAGCGTTTCCGGAAACAGCAGGTCGACGATCGACGCGCCCATCGCGTCCGCGGGGCGCAGCCCGAGCGTCGTCTGCGCGGCGCGGTTGATCTGGCGCACGCGGCCCTCGGAATCGGTCACGAAGATCGCGTCGAGCGAGGTGTCGGCGACGGTCTGGAGCCGCGCGGCACCTTCCTGCACCTCATGGGCGCGCTCCTGCGCGAGCCGCGCCAGCCGCGACAGCGACCCCGCGAGCAGGAGGAGCCCGGCGAAGAGCACGGCGAGGATCGCCGCCATGAGCACCAAGGCGGTCAGGAGCTCGATGCGGCGCGTCTCGGTCTGCGCCGCGAGCGCCGACAGCGCGGCCAGCGAGAAGCGGCGCACGTTCTCTCCGGCGGCGGCGGCGCGTTCGTCGAGCTCGGGCAGCGCGGCGGCCAGCGCGGCGTCGCTGCCGTCGATCAACGGCACCGTGGCCTGCAGGAAGCCCTGCACGCGGTCGACCGGCGCGGCGAACGACGCGTCCTCGCGCAGCGTGTGGAACGTGTCGGCCTCCTCGAGGGTGGCCATGCGGCTGTAGAAGATGTCGAACCGCTGCCGCAGTTGCGACAGCTGCGCGGCGTCGGGTTCGGCGCGGGCATCTGCGAGCGACAGCCGGAAGCGCAGGAATTCCACGTCCGCCTGCGCGAGGCTCCACTGCATGTTGTCCGAGCTCGCCACCGACAGGTCGTCGATGTGCCGCAGGATCAGCGTCGCCATCCCGGCGACCAGTCCCAGCACGAACACCACGGCCGAGGCCGCGAGCCCCGTCCGGACCCATGTCCGCCGCTTTCCGTGTTGTTCCACAGGCCCGCTCACGCCTGCTCTCCTTCGTCAAGAGGCCCGCACGCGGGCGTCACCGGGTCACTCGTCGATCACGATCCGGTCGAGCTGCCAGATCGACCGGGCATAGATCACCTCGCTGCGGTAGGTCGCGTCCGAATCGTAAGGGTAGACGATCCAGAGCGGCCCCTTGTCGCGCACCGACATCGGAGCGCCGTTCATCTCGTAGGCCACGATCGGCGCCGCGTCGCCCCAGTCGTCGCGGGGGATCTGCACGGCGTAGTCGTTGATCGCCGTGGCCAGCGCCGTGTCGCCGGCGGCGCCCACGCTGTCGAGAATCGCCGACAGGGGCACCCCGGTGAATTCCTGGGTTCCCTCCGTCCAGATCGTCGACGTGCTGAAGGTGATGCTCGGCATCGCCTCCAGCATGGGCCGGTCAAAGCGGGCGACGCCATCGCCGTTCGTCTCCGCGATGTCGCCGCGGATGGTCAGCAAGACGTCGCCCGAAGGCTCGGAAAGCCCCTCGGCCGCAACCGCCGACACCGTGAACGCCACGGCAACGGCCGCAGCAACCCAGTTGTGCATCACGCAAGGCTCCCACTCGATCGGATCCATCATCGCGCCAGGTCGCCCGGCAGGCCAGCCGGGCATCGGAGCAGGTCACCTATCCGAACGGATAGGCCATTGCCGGGCGTCCGATGCTGTCGCGCCACAGGTGCAGAGCCAACCGTCACCAGAAATCGGTATGTCCCGGCTTTTGCCCTATTCCCGGCAAAATATATCTGACTTATAGATTAAAGGTCGCGGCGCCTGACTCGCGCTCTGGTAGAATCCCGGATCGACGCGCCTCGTGCGACGCGCACCACGATGCAGGGGGGATCCAATGTCGACAGCTCAGCCGGTGCAGGCGACGAGACAATCCACCGGAGGCGCCATGCGGGTGCTCATCGCCGATGACCACGACCTCCTGCGCGACACGCTGGACCTGTTCCTGACCAGCGAGGCGGGAATCGAGACGGTCTGCGCCGCGAACTTCAACGACGCCGCGCAGCTCGTGGCCGAGGGGCCCGATTTCGACCTCGTGCTCCTCGATTACGGGATGCCGGGCATGGACGGGCTGAACGGGCTCGAGCGCATGCTGCGGATGCCCGGCGGGCACCGCGTCGCCATCATCTCGGGCAGCGCCACGCGCGAGGTGGCCGAGGCCGCGCTCGAGAGCGGCGCGGCCGGCTTCCTGCCCAAGACGCTGTCGGCCAAGTCGCTGGTGAACGCCGTGCGCTTCATGGCCATGGGCGAGCAGTACGCGCCGCTCGACTTCATGCGTGCGGCCGAGGCCGCACCGCAGCATCCCCTCGCCGAGCAGCTGTCGACCCGCGAGTTCGAGGTCCTGAAGGGACTGACCGAGGGCAAGTCGAACAAGGAGATCGCCCGCGATCTCGACATCCGCGAACCGACGGTCAAGCTGCACGTCAAAACGCTCTACCGCAAGATCGGGGCGGCGAACCGCACCCAGGCGGCAATGATCGCGAAGGAGGCCGGCCTCTTCTGACGCCCGGCAGGAACGGATCTCAGCCCCCGGTCGCATCCGTCATCGCGCGCATGCGGTCCGACACCAGCGCATAGGCGGCGTCCCACGCCGCCCGCTCTGCAGGCGACAGCCCGCCCGGCGTGACCTCCGCCATGGCGGCCAGCAGTGCCTGGCCGACGATCGCGTAATGTTCGGGCCGCACGCCGTAGGCGCGGTGCCGCTGGCCCAGCTCCTCCGCCGAGACGAGCACGGTGGCGCGGCGGGCGAGGTGGCGCACGACGAAGACCAGCGTGTCGGTGAACTTCTCGTACTGGGCGGCCATCTTTTGCGGAAAGAGCGGCCGCAGCTCGGGATGCTCCGCGAACAGGCGGTCGTAGAAGGCGCGCGCGACGGGCGTCTTGCCGGCAAAGGTGCGCCGGAAGCTTTCGGTCACGAGTTCAAGCTGTTCCGGCGTCATCCTCGTCCCCGCGATACGCGCGCACGATCCCCCACAAACCTTTGGAAATGGTGAAGGTCGGGGCGGCCCGCGCGTTGACAGTCGGGGAACCGGCGGCAATGGTCCGCCGCGAACGACAGCGCGGGAGATCGAGCGATGACCGAGACGGTCGCCATCGGCAGCTACAAGGATCACGAGCGGGCGGCGCTCGATGCCGCGTTCGCGCCCCTGCACCTCGACCATGTGGGCGCGCTGGCCGACCTGCCGCAGGACGTGCGCGAGTCCGTCCGCGCCGTGGCCTACAAGGGGCACAGGCCCTTCGGCGCGGCCGAGATGGACCTGCTGCCGGCGCTCGGGATCATCGCCAATTACGGGGTGGGCTTCGACGCCATCGACGTGGCGGCCGCGCGTGCCCGCGGGGTCGCCGTGACCAACACCCCCGACGTGCTGAACGACGACGTGGCCGACCTCGCCATCGCCATGTGGCTCATGCAGGTGCGCGAGACCGAACATGCCAGCCGCTGGGTCCGCGAGGGGCAGTGGAAGGCCCGGGGCGAATACCGGCTCAACCGGCAGGCCAGCGGCAAGCGCGCGGGCATCCTCGGGCTCGGGCGCATCGGACGCGAGATCGCGGGGCGGCTGCAGGGCTTCAAGATGGACATCCACTATCACGCGCGCTCCGAGAAGGAGACGCCGGGCTGGACCTATCACGCGGACCCGGTGGCGCTTGCCGCTGCGGTCGACGTGATGTTCGTGGCCCTGGTCGGCGGCAGTGCCACCGCGGGCTACGTCTCGCGCGAAGTGATCGAGGCGCTCGGCCCCGAGGGCGTGCTGGTCAACATCTCGCGCGGCACGACCGTCGACGAGGCGGCGATGCTCGACGCGCTCGAGACGGGCAGGCTCGGGGGCGCCGCGCTCGACGTGTTCCTGAACGAGCCCGACATCGACCCGCGCTTCTTCGCGATCCCCTCGGTGGTGATCCAGCCGCACCAGGGGTCGGGTTCGGCCGAGACGCGCGCGGCCATGGCGGCGCTGCAGCGCGAGAACGTCGCGGCCTTCCTCGCCGGCCTCGCCCTGCCGACGCCGGTCTGAACGTCAGCCCGCGAGCGTCACCCGCGCCACCACCTCGCCGTCGAGCGTCGCGCGTGTAACCTCGGCGCCGGCGAGGTCGGGCAGGGCGGCAGCCTCGCCCGAGAAATCGACCCGCACCGCCACCCCGAGCGTCGCGTCGCCATGGCTGCGCCGGAACGCGCAGGTGTCCTCCGGTGCCGGCAGCGGCTCGTAGGTGCCGGCGTGGAACAGCGCGGCGTGGCGCCGGCGGGCGTAGAGCAGCCGCTGCGTCAGGTCGAACTTCTGCCGGTCGAGCTCTGCCAGCCCGTCCATGCGGCCCCCGAGCGCCGCCTGGCGCGCGTCGAAATCGACCGGCTTGCGGTTGTCGGGATCGGTCAGCGCGCGGAACGCGAACTCGGTGCCCTGGTAGATGTCCGGAATGCCGGGCGCGGTCAGCTTGAGCGTCGCCTGCACCAGCGACATCCGGTCGGCGATGCCGACGATGCGGTCGACCTCGGGCGCGTGGCGCGGGAAATGCCGCGCGAGGCGCCGGACGTAGTCCTGCGCGCGCTCCTCGATGTCGAGGTCGGGCGCGGTCCAAGACGTCTCGCTCTTTGCCTCGCGCAGGGCCTTCACCACGTGCGCCGACAGCCGCTCGGCGAGGTCGCCGTCGCGTTCGTCGAGCGCGAGGAAGGTCTGCGCCACGTACCACACCACGTTCGGGTCGAGCCCCTCGGGCGCAAAACCCGCGCAGATGCGGTGCCACGCCTCGAAGGCTTCGGGCGCATGGGTGATCGCGGCGATGCGCATGCGCGCGTCCTCGCTGCGCTTGGTGTCGTGGGACGAGGTCAGCGTCAGCCCGTGCGGCATGTGCTCGACCCGTCGCGCCATCGCCCGGTGGAACCCCTCGATGCCCGAGGGATCGTCGTCGGGCTCGCCGCCCACCTCGTTGATGGACAGGAGCCGCACCTCGCGGAAGAACGCGGTGTCCTCCTGGCTTTTCGCGACGGCGGCGCCGGTCACCTGCTGCAGCCGCAGGCGGAACGGCGCGCTTGCCGCGTCCTGCCGCAGCAGCACGCCCTCGAGGAATTCCAGCGCGCCCGGATCGTCGAGCGTCTCGGCCGCCCGGGCCGCGGTCAGGCGCACGATCGCCGCGTCGGTCTCGGACACGGCCTCCGCGGTCATGTAGGTGCGGTAGCGCGGGAAGGCGCCGATGAAGGCGAGAAGCGCCTCGCGCAGCGATTCGGGGCCAAGCTCCGCGCCCGCGGGATCGCGCGCGGCGATCTCCGAGAGCTGGGCGTGCAGCGTCCAGAGTTCGGCCGCGAGCTCGCCCGTCATCACGAGGCGCCGCAGCCGGCCCATCACGTCGTGGAAGGCGTCCGTCCGCCCGGTGGCCGCGCGGTAGCGCGCCTCGATCCGCTCGAGCCCCGCGCCCCGCGTCAGGAGCCGACCGAAGGCGCGCGCGGCGACGTAGCCCGTGGTGCCTTGGATGGGCCAGTCCTCGGGCGGCATCTCGCGCCCGGCGAGGATCTTCTCGACCCAGATGGGCGTGTCGCCGACCCGGGCGCGCAGCCGCGCGAGGTATCCGGCCGGGTCGAGCAGCCCGTCGATGTGGTCGATGCGGATGCCGTCGACGATCCCGGTGTCGACGAGGTCGAAGATCAGCCGGTGCGTGTCCTCGAACACGTCCGGGTCCTCGACCCGCACGCCGATCAGCCCGGTGATGCTGAAGAACCGACGGTGGCTGATCCGGTCGGATTCCGTGCGCCAGTGCACGAGCCGCCACGGCTGCGCGGCGTGCAGTGCGCGTATCGCCGCCGCGTCGCCGCCCCGCGCGCGGTCGAGCGCGTCGCAGGCGCCGAGCGGCACGCGCAGGCCCCCGGTGTCGAGGACCGGCCCGTCGGGGTCGTCGTCCACGCGGAACGTGCCCTCCGCGAGCAGCGTCTCGAACGGCGCGCCGAGCCATGGCAGGCGGATGCGCTCCGCGCCCGGGTCGATGTCGAAATGGCGCGCGAAACGGCTGTCCCGCCCGTGGCGCAGCACGTCGCGCAGCCACGGCGTCTCGACCGAGAAGGCGAGATGGTTCGGCACGATGTCGAGGATCAGCCCCAGACCCTCGGACTTGAGCGCCTCGGACAGCCGCTCGAGCGCCGCCCGCCCGCCGAGCGCGGGGTCGATCTCGGTCGGGTCGGTCACGTCGTAGCCGTGGGTCGATCCCTCCTGCGCCGTGAAGAGCGGCGAGGCGTAGAGATGACTGACCCCCAATTCCCTGAGATAGGGCGCGAGCCCGGCCGCGCGGTCGAGGTCCATGCCGCCGCGGAATTGCAGCCGGTAACAGGCGGAGGGAAGCGTCATGCGTGCATCTCGATGTGATGGATGGCGAGGCAGGGCGCGTCGTCCGGGCCGCTGCGGTGGATCTCGGCGCCCGCGGCCTCGGGCAGGGGCGGGGCGTCGGGGCCGAAGCGCGCGCGCAGCCGCAGCGTCGCGCCGTCGAGGCGCCAGTCGATGGCGAGCGCGCCGCGTTCGGCCAGCAGGACGCGGCCGGACCGCGCGCCCGCGCGTTCGAGCCTCGGCGTCACGTGGCGCCCGCGCAGCGCAAGAAGCCCGCGGACCCGGTCCATGTGCGCGCGGCCCGCCTCGGACGCCATCAGCGCCCGGTCGAGCCGCGAGCGGTCGCGCGTCGCGGGATCGACCGGGTCGGGCACGTCCCCGGGCCCGCCGGAAAAGCCCGCGAAGTCCGCGAACTCGGACCGGCGTCCCTCGCGCACCGCGTCGCCGAGCGCGCCGCCGAACCCCGCGAAGAACAGGAACGGCCGCGTCTCGCCGTATTCCTCGCCCATGAAGATCAGCGGGATGTGCGGCGACAGCAGGTGCACCGCCGTCATCGCGTCGACCGCCGCGGGATCGGCCAGCGCCGCCAGCCGTTCGCCAAGGGCGCGGTTGCCGGTCTGGTCGTGGTTCTGCAGGAAATCCACGAAGGCGGCCGGCGGCAGGTGGCCCGACGGCGCGCCGCGGCCGGATTCGCCCTGGAACGCGAACCCCTCGGCCAGCGCGCGGGCCAGGTGCCGTGTCGGTTCGTCGGCGAAATCGGCGTAGTAGCCCTCGGTCTCGCCGGTCAGCAGAACGTGCGCGGCATTGTGGAAGTCGTCGTTCCACTCGGCGGTGTGGCGCAGGACCTCGCCGTGCGCGCCGCGCTCGTGAAGGTGGGTGACGTTTCGGTTGTCCTCGGTCGTCAGGTGCACCGGCCGGTCGGGCAGGCGCGTGCGAAGTTCCTGCGCCAGCTCTACCAGCAGTTCGGGCTCGGTCGGATCGACGATCTGGTCCACCGCGTCGAGCCGGAGCCCGTCGAAGCCGAACTCCGCCAGCCAGTAATAGGCGTTCTCGATGAAGAAGCGCCGCACCTCTGGCCGCGCGTAGTCGATGCCCGCGCCCCAGGGTGTGTGCCGGTTTGGGTCGAAGAAGTCGGCGGCATAGGCGCCGATGTAGTTCCCGTCCGGCCCGAAATGATTGTAGACCACGTCGAGCAGCACCATCATGCCCGCCGCATGGGCGGCCGCCACGAAGTCGGCCAGGTCCTGCGGGGTGCCGTAGGCCGGGTGGGGCGCGTAGGGCAGGACCCCGTCATAGCCCCAGCCACGGTCGCCGCCGAACTGTGCGACGGGCATGATCTCGACCGCCGTGATGCCGAGCCCCGCGAGCCGCGGCAGGTCCTCCATGGCGGCCCGGAACGTGCCGTCCTCGGTGAACGTGCCCACGTGCAGCTCGTAGATCACCGCCTCTTCCCAGGGCCGGCCGCGCCAGAACGGCGCCGCGCGCGGCGCCGTCAGGACCGAGGGCGCGTGCACGTCGCCCGACTGCCTGCGGCTCGCGGGGTCGGGCACCACCAGCCCGTCGGGCAGGACGAAGCCGTAGGTCATGCCCTCCGTAGCCGCCTGCCGCGCCACGTGCCAGCCGCGCGCGTCGCGCAGCATCCCGATGTCGCGGTCCTCGAGGCGCAGGGTCACGCGGTCGCAGGACGGCGCCCAGAGGCGGAACGCCCATTCGCCGTCCGCGACCGGCACGGCGCCCCAGGTATAGGTGCCCTCAGCCATGGGGCGGCGCCTTCAGCAGCAGGAGCGCGCGACCGGGCAGCGGCACCTCGGCACCCTCGTAGACCCGCCCGCCCTCTGCGTCGACGTACCCCTCTGCGGTGTCGAGCAGCAGCTGCCAGCCGGGAGTGTCGACCTCGGGCAGGCGGAATATCAGGTCCGTGTCGCTCGCGTTCATCGCGATCAGGAGATGCGTGCCGGTCTCGTGCAGCAGGAGACCCGTCGCGCGGTTCTCGCCGTTCTCCCAGTGCTCGGGCGACATCTCGTCGCCTTCGGGCCTCAGCCAGCGGGCATAGCGGCCCGCCCGCGCATCGGGTCCCGCATGCAGGAACCGGCCGGCGAGGAACAGGGATTCGGACGCGCGGAGCGCGATCAGACCCTTCACGAAGGCCTCGAACTCCAGGTCGCGGTCCCCGGGCACCCAGTCCATCCAGTTGATCTCGCCGGGCTGGCAGTAGGTGTTGTTGTTGCCGTTCTGCGTGCGCCCGCGCTCGTCGCCCATCAGGATCATCGGCGTGCCCTGGCTCAGCAGCAGCGTCGCCATCAGGTTGCGCCGCTGGCGGTCGCGCAGCGCCAGCACCTGGGGATCGTCGGTCGGACCTTCCGCGCCGCAGTTCCAGCTCAGGTTGTGGCTGTGGCCGTCGCGGTTGTCCTCGCCGTTCTCCTCGTTGTGCTTGTCGTTGTAGGACACGAGGTCCATGAGCGTGAAGCCGTCATGCGCGGTGATGAAGTTCACGCTCGCCCAGGGCCTGCGCCCGTCATGGGCAAAGGTGTCGGCCGACCCGAGCAGCCCTCCCGACAGCGTCCGCATGGTGCCCGCGTCGCCCTTCCAGTAGGCGCGCGCGCTGTCGCGGTACCGATCGTTCCACTCGGCCCAGGCGGGCGGGAAGTTGCCCAGCTGGTAGCCGTTCGGCCCGGTGTCCCAGGGTTCCGCGATCAGCTTCACGCCGTTCAGGACCGGGTCCTGCCGCACTGCCTCTAGGAAGATCGCGTGCTCGGAATAATGGTCGCGGTCGCGGCCGAGCGTGCTGGCGAGGTCGAAGCGGAACCCGTCCACGTGGCATTCCTCGACCCAGTAGCGCAGCGAATCCATCACGAGCTGCAGCACCCGGCTCTGCCGCAGGTTCAGCGAGTTGCCGCACCCGGTGGTGTCGAAGTAGTAGCGCGGATCATCGGCGAGCGTGTAGTAGCTCGCGTTGTCGATGCCGCGGAAGGACAGGGTGGGGCCCAGTTCCGACCCTTCGGCGGTGTGGTTGTAGACCACGTCCATGATGACCTCGAGCCCGGCCTCGTGCAGCCGGCGGACCATCAGCTTGAACTCCTGGATGCCGCCCGACTGCGTCAGGTAGCGCGGCGCCGGCGCGAAGAAGCCGAGCGTCGAGTAGCCCCACCAGTTCACCAGCCCGCGGTCGGTCAGGTGGCCCTCGTCGTAGAAGGCCTGCACCGGCAGCAGTTCGACCGAGGTCACGCCCAGGTCGACCAGGTGCTCGATCACCCGCGGGTCGGCCAGCGCCTCGAAGGTGCCGCGCAGGCGCGGGTCGATGCCCTCGTGGCCCATCGTCATGCCGCCCACATGCGCCTCGTAGACCAGCGTGCGTTCCCACGGGACCTGCGGGCGCACATAGGCGCCCCAGGTGTGGGCGGGGTCCACCACCACGCATTTCGGCATCACGAACGCGCTGTCGCGCCGGCTGAACGACAGGTCGCCGTTCTGGTGCCCGATCCGGTAGCCGAAGATCGCGTCGTGCCAGCGCAGGCTGCCATGGTGCTGCAGCGCGTAAGGGTCGAGCAGCAGCTTGTTGGGATTGAAGCGGTGGCCGGCCTCGGGCGCATAGGGCCCGTGCACGCGGTAGCCGTAGAGCTGGCCGGGCCGCACGTCGGGCAGATAGCCGTGCCAGACCTGGTGAGTGAACTCGGGCAGGGTGACGCGCTCGACCTCGCGGCGGCCGCGGTCGTCGAAAAGGCACAGCTCGACCTTTTCCGCGTGCGCCGAGAACAGCGCGAAGTTCGTGCCCGACCCGTCCCACGTCGCCCCGAGAGGCACGTCGGATCCGGTCAGGATGCGCCGTTTCGGCACGGCGGGCGCTGCGATCATTTTTGGCTTACTCCGGCAAGAGGAACAGCGTTGCGAGCGGCGGCAGCGTCAGTGCCGCCGATGCGGGGAGCCCGTGCATCTCGTCCTCGTGCGCGGAAACGTCCCCACTCCCGACGCCCGAGCCGCCATAGAGTTCCCTGTCGGTGTTCAGGACGTCGCGCCAAAGTCCCGAATGCGGCATTCCTAGGCGGAATCCCTCGCGCACGACCGGCGCCATGTTGCAGACGACCACGATCGGCGGGGTGCCGTGCCGGCCTGTCCGCACGAAGGAGAAGACGTTGTTGCGGGCGTCGCCGCCCTCGATCCAGCGGAACCCCTCGGGGTCGCAGTCCCGCTGGTGCAGCGCCGGCACGTCGCGGTAGAGCGCGTTCAGATCCCGCACCAGCCGCTGCATGCCGCGGTGCGCGGGATCGTCGAGCAGGTGCCAGTCGAGCGAGCGGTCGTGGTTCCATTCGCGGTCCTGCGCGAACTCGCCGCCCATGAACAGGAGCTTCTTGCCGGGATGCCCCCACATGAAGCCGTAATAGGCGCGCAGGTTCGCGAATTTCTGCCAGCGGTCGCCCGGCATCTTGCCGAGAAGCGACCCCTTGCCGTGCACCACCTCGTCGTGGCTGAGCGGCAGGACGAAGTTCTCCGAGAAGGCGTAGACCAGCCCGAACGTCATCTCGCCGTGGTGGTGGCCGCGGTGGATCGGGTCGCGCGCCATGTAGGACAGCGTGTCGTGCATCCAGCCCATGTTCCACTTGAAGTCGAAGCCGAGCCCGCCCTCGGCGACGGGGCGGCTGACGCCCGGCCAGGCAGTGCTCTCCTCGGCGATGGTCAGGCTGCCCGGCACGTAGCGGTGCACCGTCTCGTTCGTCATGGTAAGGAAGTCGATGGCATCGAGGTTCTCGCGCCCGCCGTAGCGGTTCGGGACCCAGTCGCCCTCGTCGCGCGAATAGTCGAGGTAGAGCATCGAGGCCACGGCATCGACGCGCAGCGCGTCCACGTGGAATTCCTTCAGCCAGCAGGTGGCCGAGGCGCGCAGCACGTTCGCGACCTCGCGTCGGCCGAAATTGTAGATGAGCGTGTTCCAGTCGCGGTGGAAGCCCTGTCGCGGATCCTCGTGCTCGTAGAGCGCCGTGCCGTCGAACCGGGCGAGCCCGTGCGCGTCCGAGGGAAAATGCGCCGGAACCCAGTCGACGATCACGCCGATGCCCGCGCCGTGCAGGCGGTCGACGAGCCGCGCGAAGCCCTCGGGGTCGCCGAAACGCGCGGTCGGCGCGAAGAGCCCGATGGGCTGGTAGCCCCACGATCCGGTGAAGGGGTGCTCGGACAGGGGCAGGAACTGCACGTGGGTGAAGTTCATCTCGGTGGCATAGGCCACGAGCGCCTCGGCCATCTCGTCGTAGGACAAAAGGGTGTCGCCGTCGCCGCGCCGCCAGCTGCCGGCATGGACTTCGTAGATCGACACCGGGCGCTCCGCGGGCCGGTCGTCCGCGCGGGCCGCGATCCAGCCGTCGTCGCGCCATTCGTGCCAAACCCGCCCGTGCACCACCGAAGCGGTGCCCGGCGGCACCTCGGCGCGGGCGCCCATGGGGTCGGCCTTGAGCGGCAGGAGTTGGCCATGCGCGCCGACGATCTCGTACTTGTAGAGCGCGCCCCGCCCGAGGCCCGGCAGGAAGATCTCCCACACGCCCCCTGCGCCGCGGCGGCGCATGGCATGCCGGCGCCCATCCCAGGCGTTGAACGGGCCCACGACCGACACGCGCCGCGCGTTCGGCGCCCAGACCGCGAAGGACGTGCCCTCGACCCCCTCGTGCGTCGTCGGGTGCGCGCCGAGTCGCTCGTAGAGCTCCTCGTGCCGGCCCTCGCCGATGAGGTGCTCGTCGAGATCGCCCAGAACGGGCCGGAAGGAATAGGGGTCGTGCACCTCCTGCCGCCCGCCCGAGGCATCGGTCAGCCGCAGGCGCAGCGGTGTCGGCAGGGTGCGCGGCAGCGTCCCGTGAAAGAACCCCTCGTTGCCGAGGGGCGCGAGGGCGGTCGCCTCGCGGCCGCGGACGTCCAGCACCGCGACCGTCGCCGCACCCGGCGCGAAGACGTTGACCGTCGCGCCGCCACCCTCGGCCTCGTGCATCCCGAGCACGCGGAACGGATCGCCGTGCTGGCCGCGCAGGATCGCCTGGATGTCCTGCGCGGACGGCGCGGTCGCGGGCAGGGTGTCGTC
Source organism: Roseivivax isoporae LMG 25204 (assembly GCF_000521865.1). Taxonomy (GTDB): domain Bacteria; phylum Pseudomonadota; class Alphaproteobacteria; order Rhodobacterales; family Rhodobacteraceae; genus Roseivivax; species Roseivivax isoporae. Next base: position 6,390 of record NZ_JAME01000010.1, on the reverse strand, counting down.
TGGGATCGTTTCGGTCACGTTTCTCTCCAGCCGTCGATGAGCGCGAGAAGGCCGCGCAGCGGAATGTCGGTCCAGGACGGGCGCAGCGCCATCTCGTAGCCGATCTCGTAGGCGGCCTTCTGCACGAGGAAGGTGTCGAGCAGCGCCCGTTCGAATGCCGGGTCGTCGGGATGCAGGGCCGCGCCGTCCATGCCGGCGCGGTAGCTGTCGAGGAACGCCGATTGCATCTGGCCGCGCCATTCGGGAACGCCCGCGAGCGCCCGGTCGGCATCGGCGCCCATCTCGAGGCGCCGGCGCACCGTGGACCAGAGCGCGTAGTCGAAGCTGCGCAGCATGCCCGCCACGTCGCGCAGAGGCGAGGCCTTCTGCTGGCGCTCCTCGAGCGTTCGGGTCGGTTCGCCCTCGAAGTCGATGATGTTGACGTCCGCCTCGACCACCAGCACCTGGCCCAGGTGGTAGTCGCCGTGGATGCGGCAGCGCCGGCCCGAGGGGCGCGCGTGACAGACGGCCCCGAGCCGCGAATCGAGCACGTCGCGCGCGCCCAGCACCTCGTCGGCCAGCGCGGCGACGTCCTCGTCCAGATGCGCGCGCTCCGCCCCGAGCCGGTCGAGCGCCGCGGCGACCTCGCGCCGCGCGTCCGCGACGATCGTCGCCACGTCGTCGGGCCCGAGCGGTTCGGTGCCGAACGCGCCGCCCTCGGGGCCGCTTGCCAGCGCGCGGTGCATCTCGGCCGTCCTGCGGCCCAGCACGTCGCCGAGCCGCAGCACGCCGTTGCCCAGCACGGCAGGCGCGTCGTCCTCTCCCTCGCCGATGTCGCGCAGTTCGAACTCGCGCTCGAGCCCGCCCGTCAGGTGCGTCCACGCATCGCCCTGGTTGCGCACGAAGGCCGACGCGGCCCCGAGCGTCGCCACCGTGCCGTCCGCGCCGATCCAGTCGATCGTGCCGAGAAGCGCGGGGCTCGCCGTGAACGCCGTCTCCTCGGTCAGGAAGCGCGCGACCTCGATGTCGGGCTGAACCCCCGGCCGCAGGCGGCGGTAGAGCTTGAGGATCAGGTCCGCGCCGAAGGCGATGGACGCGTTCGACTGCTCGGTGGACAGAAGCCGCGCCTCGCCAACGCCTGCGGCCAGGTCGGCAAGCTGCGCGGACCGCGAGAAGCGCACGACGCCGTCACCCGCCGGCAGCTCCTCTCCGGCCATCAGCGCGTCGAGGAGCGCATGCGCCATCTCCTCGTCCACGACGCCGTCGACCACGGCGCCCACGCGGCTCGCGCGGCGCAGCTTGGCGAGGGTCGCGGGCAGTCGCGGACCGATGGTCAGCGCATCCTCGCCCCAGATCGCCGAAAGCGGCAGGAAGTAGCGGTGCGTCACGCCGCCGGGCAGGGCGACGTCGGCCACCGACAGAAGGTGCCGCCCGTCGCCCATCTCGGCCAGCCGCGTCAGCTTCACGGACTCGATCCGCGATCCCTTGGCCCCGAACCAGCGCTGGAGCGGCAGGTAGTCCGCGAGCGTCTCTCGGGCGAAGGCCGGCGCGGCACGGTCCGACAGCGCCGAGGACAGCGTGCCGTCACGCGAGGTCAGCGTGATGAAGTCCGGAAGCGTCTGCGCCATCGGCGCGTGCCAGGACGGCGCCTCGCCAGCATCGGCCAGCACGAACCAGTAGAAGCCGTAGGCCGGCATGGTCAGCAGGTACGGAAGCCGGCCGATCGGCGGGAACGGCGACTGCCCGGTCAGCTCGACCGGCACGCAGCCCTCGAAGGGCGACAGGTCGATCTCGGCCGCCTGCGCCTGCCGCGACAGATTCGCGACGCAGAGCACCGTCTCGGTGCCGGTGCGCCGGAGATAGGCCAGCACCTTGCGGTTCCGCGGGTAGAGCAGCTCGATCGCGCCGCGGCCGAACACGTCGTGCCGGCGGCGCACGCCGATCATCCGCCGCATCCAGTTCAGCAGCGAGGTGGGCGAGGCCGACTGCGCCTCGACGTTCACCGCCTGAAAACCGTGGATCGGGTCCTGGATCGTCGGCAGGTAGAGCGCCTGCGGGTTCGCGCGGCTGAACCCCGCATTGCGGTCGGCGGTCCACTGCATCGGCGTGCGGACCCCGTCGCGGTCGCCGAGGTAGTAGTTGTCGCCCATGCCGATCTCGTCGCCGTAATAGACGATGGGCGTGCCCGGCATGGACAGCAGAAGCGAGTTCAGCAGCTCGATCTTGCGGCGGTCGTTCTGCAGCAGCGGCGCGAGCCGGCGACGGATCCCCATGTTGATCCGCGCCCGCCGGTCCGAGGCGTAGACGTCCCACAGGTAGTCCCGCTCGCGGTCCGTCACCATCTCGAGCGTCAGCTCGTCGTGGTTGCGCAGGAAGATCGCCCACTGGCAGTCCGGCGGAATCTCGGGCGTCTGCCGGATGATGTCGGTGATCGGGTAGCGGTCCTCCTGCGCCACGCTCATGTACATCCGCGGCATGAGCGGGAAATGGAAACCCATGTGGCACTCGTCGCCCTCGCCGAAATAGGGGCGGGTGTCCTCGGGCCACTGGTTCGCCTCGGCGAGCAGCATCCGGTCGTCGTAGTGCCGGTCGAGATCGGCGCGGATCGCCTTCAGGACGTCGTGGGTCTCGGGCAGGTTCTCGTTGCTGGTGCCGTCCCGCTCCACGAGATAGGGGATCGCGTCGAGCCGGAGCCCGTCCACGCCCTTGTCCAGCCAGAAATGCATGACGTCGAGCACCGCGTCGAGCACGGCGGGGTTGTCGAAGTTCAGGTCCGGCTGGTGTCCGAAGAAGCGGTGCCAGTAGAACTGCTCGGCCACCGGATCCCACGTCCAGTTCGACGTCTCGGTGTCGTTGAAGATGATGCGCGTGCGGTCCATCCACTTCTGGTCGTCGTCGGACCAGACGTAGAAATCCCGCTCCGGGCTGCCTTTCGGCGCGTGGCGCGCGCGCTGGAACCAGGCGTGCTGGTCGCTCGTGTGGTTGATGACGAGCTCGGTGATCACGCGGAGGCCGCGGCGGTGCGCCTCGGTCACCAGCGCCTCGAAATCCTCCATGCTGCCGTAGGACGGGTTGATCGCCTTGTACTCGGCGATGTCGTAGCCGTCGTCGCGCAGCGGCGAGGGGTAGAACGGCAGCAGCCAGATAGCGGTCGCGCCCAGCTCCTGCACGTGGTCGAGCCGCTGCATCAGGCCCGCGAAGTCGCCGACGCCGTCGCCGTTCGAATCCTGGAAGGCCTTGACGTGCAACTGGTAGATGACCGCGTCCTTGTACCAGTCGAGCCGCGGGTTGTCGTCCATCGCCTCGGCGAGGCGGCGTTCCACGATGCTCATGCCGCACCTCCCGGGGGAACCAGCTTCCAGATGGCATAGGGGCGGTCCTGCGGATCGAGCCCGAGGCTGTGGTTCTTGCCGTGCCAGGTGAACCTGTTGCCGTGGATCGCGTCCTCGACCTCGATCGACCCGTCATCGGGCAGGTCGAATTCCCACAGCGGGACCTCGAAGCCGAATTCCGCCGGCTCGAACGGGTCGAGGAGCACGTGGAACAGCAGGTAGTTGCGCGTCTCGGCGTCGAAGCGGCCGTAATAGAGCACGCGCGGGTCGTGCGCCTCGAAGAAGCGCAGGTTTAGGAAGTCGCGCAGCGCTGGGTTCGCGGCCCGCAGCCGGTTCACCAGCCGGATGTCGTCCTTGATGTGGCCCGGGGCATCCCAGTCGCGCCGGCGCAGCTGGTACTTCTCGGAATCGAGGTATTCCTCCCTGCCGGGCAGGGGCGCGCTCTCGCAGAGCTCGAACCCGGAATACATGCCGTAATTGCCCGACAGCGTCGCCGCCATGAGGAGCCGCGTGCGGAAGCCGGGCCGCCCCGCATATTGCAGGAAGACCGGGTTGATGTCGGGCGTGTTGACGAAGAAGTTCGGCCGCATGAAGTCGCGGCAGCCCCCGGTGGTGAGCTCGGTCAGGTACTCGGTCAGCTCGTCCTTGGTGTTGCGCCAGGTGTAGTAGGTGTAGCTCTGGTTGAAGCCCACCTTCGCGAGCCGCTTCATCACCTTGGGCCGGGTGAACGCCTCGGAGAGGAAGATCGTGCCGGGATGCTGCGCGCGCACCTCGGCGATGACCCATTCCCAGAACGGAAAGGGCTTGGTGTGCGGGTTGTCGACGCGGAAGCACAGGACGCCGTGTCCCGCCCAGAACAGGAAGAGGTCGCGCACCGCCTCCCAGAACGGCGCGTTGGGCGTGCCGTCCTCGCGGTAGTAGCGGAAGTTGACGATGTCCTCGTATTTCTTCGGCGGGTTCTCGGCGTACTTGATCGTCCCGTCGGGGCGGCGCTCGAACCAGTCGGGATGCTCCGCGATCCACGGATGGTCTGGCGAGGCGTTGAGCGCGATGTCGAGGGCGACCTCGATCCCGCGCTGGGCGGCGGCGGCGACCAGCGCGTCGAAATCCTCGATCGTGCCGAGGTCGGGATGCACCGCGTCCATGCCGCCCTCGGGCGAGCCGATGGCATAGGGCGACCCCACGTCGCCGGGTTCGGCGCGCAGGGCATTGTTGCGCCCCTTGCGGTTCGTCGTCCCGATCGGGTGGATCGGCGGGAAGTAGAGGACGTCGAAGCCCAGGTCGGCCACGTAGTCGAGGTGACCTATCACGTCGCGGAACGTGCCGTGCCGGTCGCCGGGCCCCATCGAGCGCGGAAAGAGCTCGTACCAGGCCGAGAACGCCGCCCGCTCGCGGTCGACCCAGACCGGCACCTCGCGCCCGAGGTCGGAGAGGTTCGCCCGCGGCCCGATCTCGGCCATCAGCGCGTCGGTCTCCGGATCCAGAAGGGGCCCCGCGTCGCCGGCCTCGGCCGCCTTGGCAAGACGCGCGAGCGCCCGGTCGTAGCGGCGCCCGCCCTGCGCCCGCGACAGGAGCTGCACCGCCTCGACCAGCTCGACCCGCAGGTCCTGGCCGGCGTCGCGCTTCTTGCGCGCGTCCCGCGCCCAGGTGCCCCAGAGGTCGCGCCAGGCGATGATGCCGAACCGTGCGGGGCCCGGCTCCGCGAGACGCAGGACCGCCTGCCAGCGGTCGTTGCCGAGATGGGTCATGCGGTGCTCGCGCTTGCCCGCGACGACCGCCGCGCCGATCACCTCGTGCCCGTCGGCAAAGATGTCGGCCGCGACCTCGAAGGGCCAACCCGCCACCGCCTTGGCGGCGAAGCGCCCGCCCTGGACCTCGGGCGTCACCCCCTCGATCGCGATGCGCCGTTCGGCGAGAGACAGGAGCGCGTGCGCCGCCTCGGGTTTCGTCCTGACACGTGTCCGCATGTGCTGGTCTTCCGGCGCCGGTGGAAATGGACGCCCTGAACAGCCGGACACGGTACATGTTCCCGCACCTCTTGGCGGGCGGTCCGCGGGCCCCGGGGCGACGCGCGCCCTTCCATCCGCGCCGCGCGGGGCTTAGACCGCGCGGAGGCGGCGACCGATCGGAGGGCCGGATGACATCAGCACCATCCCGCGCGGGCGGGACCGGCCGCGCCCCGGCGTCAGGCGCAGTCCCGGCAGAGCGCGGCGGTCGGCACCGCCTCGAGGCGCGCGCGCCCGATGGGTTCGCCGCAGGACTGGCACATGCCGTAGCGCCCGTCCGCCATGCGCCCGAGCGCCGCGTCGATGGCGCGCAGCTCGACCTCGTCGGCATGCGCGAGCGCCTCCAGCACCTCGTCGCCCTCGCGTTCGGTGGCGCGGTCCTCGGCATCGGGGTTCGGCGGCTCGTCGAGCGTGCGCTCGATCGTGCCGAGCGTGGCCAGCAGTTCTGCGCGGCGCGCGCGCATCCGCGCCTCGAACACGGTCAATGTGGCGGCATCCATGGGGGGTGTCTCCTTCCTTCCGTCGCGGTGACCGCCCGAGGCTGGCACGCCGCGCGCGCCACCGCCTTGCGGCAGATCAAGGCCGCCCCAGCGAGGGCCACGCCGTGACGCCCGCCGCCCGCATCCGCACCGCGGCCGAGATTCTCGACCGCATCGCGCTGGGCGAGCCGGCCGAGCGCGCGCTGACCACGTGGGCGCGCGGCGCGCGCTTCGCCGGCTCGGGCGACCGCGCGGCGATCCGCGACCACGTCTTCGACGCGCTCCGCCGCTGGCGGTCCTCTGCCGCGCTGGGCGGGGCCGAGACCGGCCGCGGCCGCATGCTGGGCCTCCTGCGCGAGGCGGGCCTCGACCCGGCCGAAAGCTTCACCGGCGCCCCGCACGCGCCCGCGCCGCTCAGCGCGGACGAGGCGGCGGCGGGACGCGCGCCCGGCGCGGACGAGGCCATGGACCTGCCCGACTGGCTCTGCGCGCGGTTCCGCGACGCCTTCGGCGCGCGGGCCGGGGCGGTGGCGGGGGCACTGCGCGACCGCGCGCCGGTCACGTTGCGGGTCAACCTGCTCAAGGCCGACATGG
>NZ_JAME01000009.1 GCF_000521865.1 Roseivivax isoporae LMG 25204 | reverse complement strand
CGGCGATCTCGTCGAGCGTGCGCAGGCACCCGGTGCAGAGGCGCGCGCGCGGGTCGATCACGCAGACCTTGATGCAGGGCGAGGCCACGTCGTCGCTCATGCGCCCTGACCCTCCGGTGTCGCGCGCAGGTGACGCAGGCGGTCGAGCGCGCCCTGCAGGATGTAGCCCGCCGCCACATGGTCGATGACCTCGGCCCGGCGCCGCCGCGAGGTGTCGGCCTCGAGCAGCGCGCGCTCGGCCGCGACCGTGGACAGGCGCTCGTCCCAGAACCCGATCTCGCCCGGCCAGAGCCGCGCGAGATTGCGCGCGAAGGCGCGGGTCGACTGGCAGCGCGGGCCCTCGCTTCCGTCCATGTTGCGCGGCAGGCCGAGGACCAGCGCGCCGATCTCGCGCGCGGCCAGGAGCCGGGTGAGCGCCTCGGCGTCCTGCGCGAACTTGCGGCGACGGATCGTCTCGAGCGGGGTCGCGACCGAACGCAGCCGGTCCGACACCGCGACGCCGATGGTCCGGTCGCCGAGATCGAGCCCCGCCAGCGCCGCGACCGGGGGCAGGGCGGCCGCGAAATCCTCGAACGCCTCGTGGATCACTGGCCGATCCCCGCCCCCTGGGCCGCCTCGCGCAAGAGCCGCAGTCCCTCCGGATCGTCGGCGAAGACGGTCTCGGCCTCTGCAAAGGTCTCCATGGCGCGTTCCGCCTGTCCCATGACCGCGAGCGCGCCGATGAGCCGCGCCCATTCCTCGGCGCTGCCGCCCTCGGTCTCGAGGCGCTCGGACAGCCGCGCGACCATGCCGCGGATCATCTCCATGCGCGCCTCGGGGTCCATGTCCTGCGCCGCGGCGATGTCGTCCCCGCTCGGGCCGGGAGCCATGCCTGCAGGCTGCGGCGGGCTGTAGTTGGCGACGCCCGCGCGCTGCGCCATCGACCCGATCTGCCCCGTCACCGGTTCGACCCAGGGATCGTCCGCCCGGCTGTCGCGCAGGAGCTCGTCCCAGATCCGGAAGGCGCGGTCGGGCCGGCCGGTCTGCGCCTCGAGCAGGCCCGCGTAATAGCGCGCGACGCCGTTCTGCGGATCGCGGCTCAGCGCGGCCTCGAAGGCGCGCTCGGCCTCGGGAGAGACGTAGCCGCCGGCGGCGAGCACCATCATGTCGCCGAGATCGGCATAGTTCTTGGCGGTCGCCCCGTCCCCGAGCAGCGCCAAGATGCGCGCCTGCGCGGCGTGCGCCGCGGCGAAGTTGCCGAGCGCCGCCTCGCTGCGCGCGAGCAGCCGGTAGCCCTGCAGGTCGTCGGGCCGTTCGGCGACCGCTCCGCGCAGCCGCTGCACGAGGTCGCGGTATTCCTCCGAGGCCTCCGGCGCGGCGCTCGCTGGCGCCTGCGCCTCGGCCTCCGCCTGCGAGGGACGGCTGGCGCGGGCCTCGGCCGCCCGCGCGATGCGGTCCGACAGGCCGAGATCGCCGTAGCCCGGCGCGCCGAGCCGCGCATAGAGTCCGTAGGCGCCGCCGAGCACCAGCGCCGCGATCAGACCCGCCATGGCGAGGCCCGGCCCCCGCGGCTGGCCGTCCCCCGACGCCGCCGCGCGCGCCTTCTGGTCGGCCGCGAGCAGCCGGCGCGACACCTCGGTGCGCAGCCGCTCGGCCTCCTCTTCACCGATCACGCCGCGGGCCCGGTCGCGCTCCACCTCGGTCAGCTGGTCGCGGTAGATCTGCATGTCGAAGGCCTCGCCCGCGCGCGTGTCGCGCACGCCCCGCAGGAGCGCCAGCACCAGGAGCGCCGCCACCAGCACCGCGAGTAAGGCGGTCAGGATCCAGAACGTCGTCACGCGCCTCTCCTCCGTCGCAACTGGCGTCCGTCCTAGCCCGCCGGGCGCTGCGCCGAAAGGGCAAATCCCCGTGACACGCAGCCGCGACCCGGGGGCCGCGCGGCCCTCGCGGGGGGCCATGTCGCAACTGCACCGCATTGTGACGGTTGCGACGTGACGGGGATGCCGGGAAGGGTGCAAAGAGGCCCGAAGACATCGACCCCAGATTCGAGGGCGCGCCCATGAAGCACTATTCCGCCTTTGCCATCGCCCGGGAGGCGCTCCGCGGACATACCGGGTGGGAGCGCGCCTGGCGCAAGGCGACGCCCAAGAAGAGATACGACGTGGTGATCGTCGGCGCCGGCGGCCACGGGCTCGCCACCGCCTACTATCTCGGCAGGAACCACGGCATCCGGAACGTGGCGGTGCTCGAGAAGGGCTGGCTCGGCGGCGGCAATACGGGGCGCAACACGACCATCATCCGCTCGAACTACCTGCAGGATCCCTCGGCCGCGATCTACGAGAAGGCGCGCAGCCTCTACGAGACCATGAGCCAGGACCTGAACTACAACGTCATGTACAGCCCCCGCGGCGTCATGATGCTGGCGCAGACCGAACACGAGGTGCGCGGCTACAAGCGCACGGCGCACGCCAACGCCCTGCAGGGCGTGAAGACAGAGTTCATCTCGCCCGCCCGCGTCAAGGAGCTCTGCCCGATCATCGAGCTCCGCGGCCCGCGCTATCCGGTGCTCGGCGCCCTCTGGCAGGACCGCGCGGGCACCGCGCGGCACGACGCCGTCGCCTGGGGCTATGCCCGCGCCTGCTCGAACATGGGCATGGACATCATCCAGAAATGCGAGGTCACCGGCATCCGCTCCGAGAACGGCCAGGTGACGGGGGTCACGACGACAAAGGGCGACATCGCCTGCGGCAAGCTTGGCATCGTCGTCGCCGGCCATTCGGGCCACCTCGCCGACATGGCGGGCTTCCGCCTGCCGATCGAGAGCGTCGCGCTGCAGGCCCTCGTCTCCGAGCCCATCAAGCCCTGCATGGACGTGGTCGTCATGGCCAACACCGTGCACGGCTACATGAGCCAGTCCGACAAGGGCGAGATGGTCATCGGCGGCGGCGCGGACGGCTACAACAACTACACGCAGCGCGGATCCTTCCACCACATCGAGGAAACCGTGCGCGCGCTGATCGAGACCTTCCCGATGATCTCGCGCCTCAAGATGCTGCGGCAATGGGGCGGGATCGTCGACATGACCGGCGACCGCTCGCCGATCATCTCGAAGACGCCGCTCGGCAACTGCTTCATCAATTGCGGCTGGGGCACCGGCGGGTTCAAGGCGATCCCGGGCTCGGGCTGGGCCACGGCCGAGCTCATCGCCCGGGGCGAACCGGGCCCGCTCGCCGCCGCCTTCGGGCTCGAGCGTTTCCGCGAGGGCCGCTTCATCGACGAATCCGTCGCCGCCGGGGTGGCGCACTGATGGCCCCGGCAGCGGCGGCCGGCGCGGGGCAGGGGTCGGCGGGAAACCGCCGCTCCCGCGCACCGCGCGGAACACGGCATCAGCTCGCCGGCGTTCTGTCCGCAAAGCAGGACACCGAGGACTTCGCATGTCGGACCACAACACCAGCCACCACACCCACACCCGCGAGACCCGCGTCGAGCGCGGCGGCTCCGGCCCGCTCGCCTTCATCGTCGGCGGCCTCGTCGTCGCGGTCGGCATCCTGGCCTTCGTCTTCTGGGGCGGCGGCGCACCCGACGGCGCGACCGGCAGCGCCGGGGGCGGCGACGTCTCGATCAGCGTCGAGGGCGGCGAGGGCGGCGAAGCCGCGGCCGAAGGCTCTGCCGGCACCGGCGCTGAGGCCGGTGCCGCGGCCGGCGACGACGGTGCCGCGGCCGGCGCCGAGGCGTCCGGCGGCAACTGATCCCGCATCCGGCCGCGCATCCGCCGCGCGCGCCGCACATCCCCGTTTCCTCCCGGTCGCGCCTGGCGCGGCCGGGATTTCCTTTGCCCGGAGGAGCCCCGCATGCTGACGCTCACCTGCCCCTATTGCGGCGTCGCCGCCGACGAGACCGAGCTTCATCCGGGCGGCGAGGCGCATCTCGCGCGCTCGGGGCCGGACAGCGCCGACGCGGACTTCGAATCCTACCTCTTCCTTCGGAAGAACCCGCGCGGGGTGCATTTCGAGCGCTGGCGCCACAGCCATGGCTGCGGCAAGTGGTTCCACGCCGCGCGCGACACCCGCACGATGCAGGTCTGGGGCACCTATCCCGCCCAGGTGACCGAACCGCCGCAGGACCTCCTCGCGGCGATCGCCGACAGAACCGCCTGATGCTTCTTCTTGGCAGAAATATCCCCGCCGGAGGCACCCGCCGCCTCCGCCAGCGCAAGGTTTGAACGATGAGCCATCGACTGCCCGCGGGCGGCCGCCTGATCGACCGCTCCACGCCCGTCCGCTTCACCTTCAACGGCAGGTACCTGCGCGGCTTCGCCGGCGACACGCTCGCCGCGGCGCTGCTCGCGAACGGCCGCACGCTGGTCGGGCGCAGCTTCAAGTATCACCGCCCGCGCGGCATCGTCGCGTCGGGCGCGGAGGAGCCGAACGCGCTGGTCGGCCTCGGCCGCGGCGACCGGTTCGAGCCGAACCAGCGCGCCACCACGACCGAGATCTTTCCCGACCTCGCGGCCGAGAGCCAGAACCACTGGCCCTCGCTCGACTTCGACGTGGGTGCGGTGAACACGGCGCTCGCGCGCTTCCTGCCCGCCGGCTTCTACTACAAGATGTTCATGCATCCGCGGCCGTTCTGGAAACATGTCTACGAGCCATTCATCCGCCGCTCCGCGGGCCTCGGCAAGGCGCCGGCGGCCGAGGCGCGGGATGCCGACCGCTACGAGCATTTCCACGTGCACGTGGACGTGCTGGTGGTGGGCGGCGGCGTCGCGGGCCTTGCTGCCGCGCTGGCGGCCGCGCGCACCGGGCGCCGCGTCCTGCTGGTCGAGCAGAATGCGCACTGGGGCGGCCGCGCCCCGGTCGATGGCGGCGAGATCGACGGAAAGCCCGCCGCGGACTGGGTGAGGGACGCGGTCCAGGAGCTTGACGGCATGGACAATGTCACCCTGCGCACCCGGACCATGGGGGCGGGCGTCTACGACCACGGCTACGTCCTCGCCTACGAGCGCATCACCGACCACGCGCCGGAGGACGAGGCGCCGCGCCACCGGCTCTGGCGGATCCGCGCGGGCCAGGTGGTGACCGCCACCGGCGCGATCGAGCGGCCGCTCTCCTTTGCCGGCAACGACCTGCCGGGGGTCATGCTGGCCTCGGCCGTGCGCGACTATGTGGTGAACTACGCGGTGGCGCCCGGGCGGCGCACCGTGGTGGTGACCAACAACGACGATGCCTACCGCACCGCGCTCGCGCTCCACGACGCGGGCCTCGAGGTTCCGGCGGTGGTCGACGCGCGCCCCGAGGGCGGCGGCGCGCTGATGGCCGCCGCGCGGGCCCGCGGCATCCGCGTGCTGACCGGCCGGGGCATCGCCAAGGTCAAGGGGCTGCGCGGCGTGCGCGGCGTCGGCATCTGCACGCAGGCGGGCGAGGGCGGCGTGCTCGACGTGATCCCCTGCGACTGCGTCGCCATGTCGGGCGGCTGGTCGCCAGTGGTGCACCTGTGGTCCCATGCGGGCGGAAAGCTGGCCTGGGACGCGGAGGAGGCGTTCTTCCGTCCCGATCCCGCGCAGGCGCCGTCCGGTGCCGCCGGGACCGCGGTGACGCGTGCGGCCGGGGCCGCGAACGGCCACCTGGGGCTCGCGGAAGCGCTTGCGGACGCGGTCCGTGCCGGTGCGGCGGCCGCCGGCACCGAGGCGGGCCCGGCGCCTGCCGCGGCGGCGCGGGAGGAGGCCCCGATGCTGCCGGTCTGGGTGATGCCCGCAAATGCGGCCCCGGCGCTCCGACGCAAGGCCTGGCTCGACTTCCAGAACGACGTGAAGGTGTCGGACGTCATGCTGGCCGCGCAGGAGGGGTTCGAATCCGTCGAGCACGCCAAGCGCTACACCACGCTCGGCATGGCGACGGACCAGGGGAAACTCAGCAACATCAACGGACTGGCGATCCTTTCTCAATCCCTGGGCGAAGATATCCCGGCGGTCGGCACGACGACCTTCCGGCCGCCCTACACGCCCGTGTCGATGGGGGCGATCGCCGGCGAGGCGCGGGGCGCGCTGTTCCAGCCGATCCGCCGGACCCCCCTGCATGGCTGGCACGAGGCGCACGGGGCCGCGTGGGAGCCCGTCGGCCAGTGGCGGCGGCCCTACTGCTTCCCGCGCGCGGGCGAAAGCAAGCCCGACGCAGTGCGGCGCGAGATCTCGGCCACGCGCGCGAGCCTCGGGCTGCTCGACGCCTCGACGCTCGGCAAGATCCTGGTGAAGGGGCCCGATGCCGGCCGCTTCGTCGACATGCTCTACACAAACATGATGTCGACGCTGAAGCCGGGCTTCTGCCGCTACGGCCTCATGTGCTCGGAGAACGGCTTTCTCGTCGACGACGGCGTGGTGGCGCGGATCGACGAGGACACGTTCCTCTGCCACACGACCACGGGCGGCGCCGACCGGGTGCACGCGACCATGGAGGAATGGCTGCAGACCGAGTGGTGGGACTGGAAGGTCTTCACCGCCAACGTGACCGAGCAGTACGCGCAGATCGCCGTGGTCGGCCCGAACGCCCGAAAGGTCCTCGAAAAGCTCGGCGGCATCGACGTCTCGAAGGAGGCGCTGCCGTTCATGCGCTGGACCGAGGGCACCCTCGGCGGGATCCCTGCGCGCATCTTCCGCATCTCGTTCTCGGGCGAGCTGTCCTTCGAGGTCGCGGTGCCAGCGAACCGCGGGCTCGAGCTCTGGGAGCGGCTTCTTGCGAAAGGTGAGGAATTCGGCGCAACCCCCTATGGGACAGAGGCTTTGCACGTCATGCGCGCGGAGAAGGGCTTCATCATGATCGGCGACGAGACCGACGGCACGGTGATCCCGCAGGACCTGGGCCTCGACTGGGCGATCTCGAAGAAGAAGGACGACTACATCGGCAAGCGCGCGCAGGCACGCAGCCACATGACCGATCCCGCCCGCTGGAAGCTCGTGGGGCTCGAGACCGTGGATGGCAGCGTCCTGCCCGAAGGGTCCTATGCCGTCGCCGCGGGCCGCAACGCCAACCGCCAGCGCAACACGCAGGGGCGGGTGACCTCGACCTATTATTCGCCGACGCTCGGCCGCGGCATCGCCATGGGGCTCGTCCTGAACGGCCCCGACCGCATGGGCGAGGAGGTCGCGTTCAGCCGCGAGGACGGCGGGACGGTGACCGCACGGATCGTGTCGCCGGTGTTCTTCGATGCCGAAGGAGAGAAGCAGAATGTTTGACGCACCCTCCGCCCAGCCCGGGGCCCGCTACGAGGGCCGCGTGGTCGTCGAGGACCTGGGCCCGCAGGGCATGGTCACGCTCCGCGGCGATGCGGACGCGCTGTCCGGCCCGGTCTCGGACGTGGCCGGGATCGCGCTGCCCGACCGGCTGTCCATCGTCGCGGACGGCGCGCGCCGTCTCGCCTGGATGTCGCCCGACGAGTTCCTGCTGTTCTGCCCCTACGGCGATGCCGCCGCGCTCTCGGCGCGGATGGCCGAGGCGCTGTCGGGGCGGCACGCGCTTGCGGTGAACGTGTCGGACGCGCGCGCCAGCTTCCGCCTGAGCGGCGAGGAGGCGGCCTTGCGCGAGACGCTGGCAAAGCTCACACCCGCGGACGTCTCGCCCGGGGCCTTCGCGCCCGGGACGATCCGGCGCTCGCGACTGTCGCAGGCGGCGGCGGCCTTCTGGCTCGACGCGGATGGCAGCCTGCAGGTGATCTGCTTCCGTTCGGTCGCCGACTACGTCTTTGCGCTGCTGCGAAACGCGGCGCATCCGGCAGGCACGGTCGGCTACTTCTGAAAACGTGATCGCCTGGCCGCGTGTCCGGGGTGTTTCCCCGGGCGCGCGGGCTTGTGCCGTGGCGCGCCACTGCCGATACTCCGCCGGACCCATCGGTCCGGAGTCCTTCCATGAAAGTCCTCGCGCTTGTCGCCCTCGTCGCCGGCGCCCTGCCGCTGCCCGCGTCGGCCGCGGAGCTTCTGGTCTGCGAGCTGCGCCAGTACGGCGGCGGCAACTGGATTCCCGAGGCGCTGTTCATCGGCCGGGAGGTGGGGGCCGAGACCGCGATCGTGTCGGACACCGTGGTGCTGCAGTTCAATGCGGGCCCCGTCGGTGCCCGCGTGGCCGCCGACAACGCGGCCCGCACGACCTACGTGTGGTCGATCGCGGTGCGCGACCGCGGCGGCACCTACGCGCCGAGCATGCTCTACCGCGCGACCTATCTCAAGGCGACCGGCCGGATGGAGATCTCGGCCACGCCCGCGGGGTTCGACACGCGCTTCCAGGGTGGAGGAACATGCCAGAGGCGGCTGCGTTGATGCTGTGACCCTACACGGCGTCGTGAGGACCGGCCTTGACGCGACACGTCTGCCGGGACACCTATCACGCGGCGCTTCTGCTGAACCCAACCGAATTGAAGGGGGCTGACATGGCTTTCGAACTTCCCGATCTTCCCTATGCCCACGACGCGCTTGCCGCGAAGGGCATGTCCAAGGAGACGCTCGAGTTCCACCACGACATTCACCACAAGGCGTATGTCGACAACGGCAACAAGGCGATCGCCGGGACCGAGTGGGAAGGCAAGTCGGTCGAGGAGATCATCAAGGGCACCTACGACCCCAAGGCCGTGGCGCAGTCCGGCATCTTCAACAACGCCTCGCAGTACTGGAACCACAACCAGTTCTGGGAAATGATGTCGCCCGACACCACCGGCATGCCCGGCGAGCTGGAAAGCGCGCTGACCGAGGCGTTCGGGTCGGTCGACAAGTTCAAGGAAGAGTTCTCCGCCGCGGGTGCGGGCCAGTTCGGCTCGGGCTGGGCGTGGCTCGTCAAGGACAAGGACGGCAGCCTCAAGGTCACCAAGACCGAGAACGGCGTGAACCCCCTCTGCTTTGACCAGACCGCGCTCTTGGGCGTCGACGTGTGGGAGCATTCCTACTACATCGATTTCCGCAACAAGCGCCCGGCATACCTGCAGAACTTCCTCGACAACCTGGTGAACTGGGAGAACGTCGCGGAGCGCCTCTCGAAGGCCTGACCGGACCTTTCCCGCACCGCGGGACCAGGCCCCGTGCGCAGCCCTGCGCGCGGGGCTTTTTCGTGCCTGCTGACCCGGCGGAATTGCCCGCAACAGGAACGACTTAGCGCGGGCGGCGTTCTGTCCTCACACGCCAAAACGCAGGAGGCTGGACAATGCCTGAGCGCAAGAGATCCCAGGACGGGCACCGCGAGACCGAGGACGTTCTGGGCGAGAAGCCCGAGAACCTCCCGCCCGCACCCGGCCACGCGGACCGGGCCGGCGGCGAGATGTCCCGCAAGGTCGGCACCCGCGACGAGAAGAAGCGTCACGACGACACGTCCGACAGCACGACGCGGCCCCAGGGCCAGGACGAGGACGGCAGCGGCGACAAGGAGCGCGTCTGATGGAGAAGCTCACCAACGGCACCTGGGTGCTGATCGCCGATGGCGAGAAGGCGCTGTTCCTGCGCAACGACCTCGACGGGGACATCCCCGTGCTGAACGTCGTGCGCGAGGAGGCGCAGGACAATCCGAAGGACATCGACCAGTCGGCGAACAAGCCCGGTCGCATGCAGGACACGGGCGTCGGGCAGCGCTCGGCGATGGACGATACCGACTGGCACCAACTGGCCAAGGAGCGCTTCGCGGACGACCTCGCGGACATCCTCTACAAGCAGGCGCACAAGCACAAGTTCGAGCGCATCGTGCTTGTGGCCGCGCCGCAGGTGCTGGGCGAGCTGCGCAACAAGATGCACAAGGAGGTTGCCTCCAAGGTCGTGGCCGAGGTGCCGAAGACGCTGACGAACCATCCGCTCGACAAGGTCGCGGAAGTCATCCGCAACGACCTCGCGGCGGCATGATGCCCTGGCGCGGCGTGGCTGGACCGCGCCGCGCCGTCCCGTTAGACCGGACCCTGCAAGGGCAGGGGACCGGGGCATGCAGGACAGGCACGTGGGGCTCGCGGCGATGGTCGCGGCCTGCACCATCTGGGGATTGTCTCCGCTCTACTACAAGCTGCTGACACCCGTTCCGGCGCTCGAGGTGCTGGCGCACCGCACGTTCTGGTCGTTCGTGTTCTTCGCGGGCGTCCTTGCGCTGCAGGGCCGCCTCCGCCGCATCGTCGAGGTGCTGTCGGACCGCCGGACCGCCGTGACGCTCGCCGTGTCGGCAAGCGCCATCTCGGTCAACTGGTTCCTCTTCATCTACTCGGTGCAGACGGGGCACGCGACACAGGCGAGCCTCGGCTACTACATCTTCCCGTTGCTGGCCGTGCTGATCGGCATGGCCGCCTTCGGCGAGCGGCTCGACCGGACACAGGTGGTGGCGGTGGCGCTTGCCGCGCTGGCGGTGACGGCGCTCAGCTGGCATCTCGGCGCGCCGCCCTGGATCGCGCTTCTCATCGCGCTCAGCTTCGGCATCTACGGCGCGGCCAAGAAGAAGCTGTCCGCCGGTGCCGTGACCACCGTCACGACCGAGGTGCTGCTGCTCGCGCCGCTGGCACTCGGTTACCTCGCCCTCGTTCATGCGGGCGACGGCCCGGGCAGGGTCTACGGGCAGGACTGGGGCCTGACCGGTCTCCTGATGCTCGCGGGCCCGCTTACCGCGCTGCCGCTCATCCTCTTCAGCCATGCCTCGCAGCGCCTGCCGCTCGGGACGATCGGGCTCCTGCAGTACCTGAACCCGACATTGCAATTCCTCTGCGCGACGCTCGTCTTCCGCGAACCGTTCGGCTGGGTCCAGGCGGCCGCGTTCGGGATGATCTGGACCGCGCTCGCGCTCTATTCGGGTGCGTCGTTCCGCAAGGACCGCGCGCGGCGCAGGGCATCGAGAAGCGTCTCGACCGAGTCGCACGTCTGAACGAGCTTCAGCAGGCTCGGCTCGGCAAAGCCCTCGGCGGCGACATGGTCGAGCAGCGCCTGCAGCGGGTCCCAGAAACCGTCCACGTTCAGCAGGAAGATCGGCTTGTCGTGCAGGCCGAGCTGGCGCCAGGTCAGGACCTCGAAGAACTCGTCGAGCGACCCGGGCCCGCCCGGCAGCACGACCACCGCGTGGGCGTTCATCACCATGACCTTCTTGCGCTCGTGCATGGTCTCGGTGACGACGAAACGGGCCAGGTCGGTCTTGCCGACCTCGCGGTCGAGGAGGTGCTGCGGGATCACCCCGAACGTGTCCGCCCCGGCCAGTTGCGCCGCGCGGGCGACCTCTCCCATGAGACCCACGTCGCCCGCACCGTAGACGAGCCGCCAGCCGTTCTGCCCGAGTGCCTCGCCGAAGGCGCGTGCGGCCTCGGCATGGGCCGGATTGCGGCCGGGACGGGATCCGCAGTAGACGCAAACGGAAAAGGTCGTCATGGGGCGGGATCCTTCGTGTCAAGTGTGTTTTGACCGGTGATAGTCCCATTGATATGCTTGCTCAACCAGGCACCGGCGTCATGCGCCGGGCCGCTCTGCGATGGACTGGAGAAGAGGTGTCACAGGACGGGAAGCATCGGGGCGTGTCGGGCGGTGTCATGGGCGCGGTGGCCGCGCTGGCACTGGTCGCCGTCGGCTTCTACGTCGTGCGTCCCACCGATCAGCCCGAGGCGCCCGCGCAGGCGGCGCTGGTGACGACCGACCCCGCAGAGGCGCCCGCGGATCCGGTGGCGCCCGCGCCACCCACTGCGCCACTGCCGCAGGAAGCCGCCGAGACGGCGCCGGGCCTGCCGGAGGAGGCAGGGCCGCCGCCGAGCTTCGACCTCGTGCGGGTCGATCCCGCGGGCGGGGCCACGATTGCGGGTCGCGCCGCGCCAGGGGCGTCGGTGACGGTGCGGGTCGACGGCTTCGATGCCGGGCAGGTGACGGCCGGTCCCGACGGTGCCTTCGTCGCGTTCATGGACATGCCCGCGGGGGATACGGGCCACGTCTTGACGCTCGAAAGCGCGGCGGAGGGCGGCGCGCCCGTCGCCTCCGAGGCCGAGGTCATCGTGGCGCCGGTGGTGGCGTCCGCGGCGGGGGCCGGCGAGGCGCCCCTGCCGGACCCCGGGGCGCAGCAGGCGACCGAGGTCCTCGCCACCGGCGGAGAGGCGGGACCGCCCCCCGACGTGGCGGGCGCGACCGGCGGCGGGGCTGTCCCCCGGCAGACGGCGGTCCTGCTTGCCGATCCCGAGGGCATCAGCGTCCTGCAACCGGCGACGCCGGCGCCCGCGCCGCGGCCCGAGGCACAGGATTTCGTGTCGGTCGACGCGGTCAGCTATGCCGCCGACGGCAGCGTATCGGTCACCGGCCGCGCGGGCGGGACCGACGGCACCGTGCGGCTCTACCTCGACAACGACGCGGTCCTGACGGTGCCGGTCAGCGCGGCAGGGGTCTGGCGCGCGGCGCTGCCGGCGGGCGTGCGGGCGGGCGACTACACGCTGCGCGTAGACCGGATCGGGTCAGACGGCACCGTGACGGCACGCGCCGAAAGCCCGTTCCGCCGCGAAAGCCCAGCGGCGCTCGCCGCCGTCGCGCCCGAAGGGCAGGGCACCGGCATCCGGGCGGTCACCGTCCAGCCCGGCAACACGCTCTGGGCCATCGCGCGCGCGCAATATGGCGACGGCATCCTCTACGTCCGGGTGTTCGAGGCCAATGCCGGCCAGATCCGCGACCCCGACCTGATCTATCCCGGCCAGGTCTTCTCGATCCCCGACTGAAGCGGTCAGCGCGGCAGCGGATCGTCCTCGGCCTCGGCCATGGTGGCGAGCCAGTCGCGGAACCGCTCGAGCGCCGGCCGGCGCGGCCGGTCCACCGGCCAGACGAGGTGATAGGCGCCGAGCGTGACCGGCGCGACCTCGGTCGCGGGCACGAGCGCGCCGGTCGCAAGCTCGGTCTCGATCAGGTAGTCGGGCAGGAGCGCCACGCCGAGCCCGGCCTTGGCGCCCTCGCGGATCGCGGTGAACTGGTCGAAGGTCGTTCCGGGTGGCGTGGCCACGCGGTGGCCCTGCGCCGCGAACCAGTCGCGCCATGCATGAGGCCGCGTCTCGATGTGCAAAAGCGGCATGGCCGACAGATCCTCCGGCCGACGCGGCCCCCCTGGCAGGAGCGGGGGTGCGCAGACCGGCAGAACGCTTTCGGGCTTGAGCCGCAGCCGCTCGGTCCCGGGCCGCGCGGGCCCGCCGAACTCGATCGCCGCGTCGAAGGCCTCGGACGCGAAATCGCAGGGCCGGATCCGGGTGGCGAGGTTCACCGTCACCTCGGGATGGCGGCGGGTGAAATCCGGCAGCCGCGGCACCAGCCAGCGCATGCCGAAGCTCGGCAGCATGGCGAGGTCGAGCGTGCCCGCGCGGTCGGGCAGGCGCAACGCCATGGACGCGCCGGCGATCCGGTCGAGCGCGGCGCGCACGACCTGCGCATAGTCCCGCGCCTCGGGCGTCAGGCGCAGGCTGCGCTTCTCGCGCACGACGAGCGGGACGCCGAGACTGTCCTCCAGCGTGCGGATCTGCCGGCTGACCGCGCTCTGGCTCAGGTCCAGCTCCTGCGCGACGGCCGTGGCCGAGCCGAGCCGGTCGAGCGCCTCGAGCGCGCGGAGCGCGCCGAGCGGCGGGATGAGGCGGCGGGAAAGGGCCGTCACTTGCGTTTTTCTCATGCTTTCTTGCGGGATTTTCGTTTTTTCATGCGCCGGGCGCAAGGTATAAGCGGGGCAACACAGGAGGACCTGCCATGAACGAGATGAGCCAGACCACCCCCGCGCTGAAGCCCAAGGACGCCCCCGAGCTCGGCCGGTTCAGCTGGGACGACCCGTTCCGGCTGTCCGACCAGCTCGAGGAAGACGAGCGCATGATCGCCGAGAGCGCCCGCGCCTACGCGCAGGAAAAGCTGCAGACCCGGGTGACCGAGGCGTTCGAGAACGAAACCGTCGAGCCCGAGATCTTCCGCGAGATGGGCGAGATGGGCCTTCTGGGGGTGACCGTGCCCGAGGAATACGGCGGGCTCGGCGGCAACTACGTGTCCTACGGCCTCGTCGCGCGCGAGATCGAGCGCGTCGATTCGGGGTACCGCTCTATGATGTCGGTGCAGTCGAGCCTCGTGATGTACCCGATCTATGCCTACGGGTCCGAGGAGCAGCGCAAGAAGTACCTGCCGAAACTCGCGAGCGGCGAGTTCATCGGCTGCTTCGGCCTGACCGAACCCGATGCCGGGTCCGATCCCGCCGGAATGAAGACCCGCGCCGAGAAGACCGATGGCGGCTACCGGCTGACCGGGGCCAAGATGTGGATCTCGAACTCGCCCATCGCGGACGTCTTCGTGGTCTGGGCGAAGTCTGACGCGCATGGCGGCAAGATCCGCGGCTTCGTGCTGGAGAAGGGCATGAAGGGCCTGTCGGCGCCCAAGATCGGCAACAAGCTCAGCCTGCGCGCCTCGGTGACCGGCGAGATCGTGATGGACGGCGTCGAGGTCGGCGAGGATTCGCTCCTGCCGCATGTGGAGGGCCTGAAAGGCCCATTCGGCTGCCTCAACCGCGCCCGTTACGGCATCGCCTGGGGCGTCATGGGCGCGGCCGAGCATTGCTGGCACGCCGCGCGCGGCTACGGGCTCGACCGCAAGCAGTTCGGTCGTCCGATCGCCCAGACGCAGCTCTTCCAGAAAAAGCTCGCCGACATGCAGACCGAGATCGCGCTGGGGCTGCAGGCCTGCCTGCGCGTCGGTCGCCTGATGGACGAGGCACAGGGCGCGCCCGAGATGATCTCGCTCATCAAGCGCAACAATTGCGGCAAGGCGCTCGACATCGCGCGCATGGCCCGCGACATGCACGGCGGAAACGGCATCTCGGCCGAGTTCCAGGTCATCCGCCACATGGTCAACCTCGAGACGGTGAACACCTACGAGGGCACCCACGACGTGCACGCGCTGATCCTCGGCCGTGCGCAGACGGGACTGCAGGCGTTTTTCTGAGCGATCCCCGGATCGGACGGCACGGCGCTCCCGGCATCGGGGGCGCCATTTTCATGTGGGCCTGCCCTGGGCGCGGTCGATGCCCGCGCGGTAGTCGCTCGGGCTCGCGCCCACGTGGCGGCGGAAGGCGCGGGAGAAGTAGGCGGGGTCGTTGAAACCGAGCGCGTAGCCCACCTCCGCCACGCCCATGCGCGTGTAGGCCAGCAGGCGGCGCGCCTCCTGGAACAGCCGGGCCTCGACGTGGCGCGAGGCGGACTGCCCGATGACGGCGTGGGTGACCCGGCTCAGTTGCTGCGGCGAGAGGTCCAGCGCACGCGCGTAATCTGCAATGCTCCAGTCGTCGCGCAGGTGCTCGCGCACCAGCCGGTCAAACCGTGCCATGTGCACCTCGGCCCGGCTGCGCGGCGCGTGGCCGGCGGGCAGCGACAGCCCGCGCGCGATCCGCGTGGCGAGCGCGAGGACGAGCGCCTTGAGCATCGTGTCCCGCAACGGGTCGGCCGCGCCGTGCTCCTCCTCGATCCGGCGCACGAGCGCGACGATGGCCCCCGTCGCGGGCACGAGGCCCCAGCGCGCGAGCGCCTGGCCCAGCGGATTGTCCGTGTCGTGCAACTCGGGGCAGGCGCGCCGGGGCAGGGACACCACGTGCCCCTCGGTTCCCTGCGCAAAGCGGAACCCGTGCACCACCGAACGCGGCATCGAGACCGCGACCGGCAGCTCGAGCACCATGCGCTCCGCGCCGACGATCATCTCGGCGGTCCCGGCGGTCAGCACGAAAAGCTGGTGCAGCCCGCCATGCCGGTGCGCCGCGATGGTCCAGTCGTGGCGCCCGGCACGGTCGGTGATGCGCTCGGCATGCAGGATGTCCGGAAAATCCTGCTCCTCTCCGTAGAGCGCGTAGGCCGGGACGGGGGATGCGGGGGTCATGTTCGAATAATGCCGAAGATTGGCAAACGGGTCCATGTAACGACCCATGGTCATGGGTAAAAATTGCAAGTCTTGGATTCTTGCGGAGGAACCGCGGGACATGCGCACGCAGGTCGCGATCATCGGTGGCGGGCCGTCGGGGCTCCTGCTGTCGCAGCTTCTGAACCGCGAGGGCATCGCGACGGTCGTGCTGGAGCGCCGCAGCCGCGCGCATGTGCTGTCGCGCATCCGTGCGGGCGTGCTCGAACGCGGCAGCGCGGCGCTTCTGCGGCATGCGGGCGTGGGCGGTCGCATGGATGCCGAGGGGCTGCCGCATGACGGCTGCTACCTGTCGACCGTGCAGGGCATGTTCCACGTCTCGTTCCGCGACATGGTGAACGCGCAGGTGCTGGTCTACGGCCAGACCGAGGTGACGAAGGATCTCTACGCTGCGCAGGACGCGATCGGGGCCACCCTCATCGACGGCGCCGAGGATGTGGCGCTGCACGAAGTCGATGGCGCAAACCCATACGTGACCTACAGAAAAGACGGAGAGCAGAGGCGCGTCGCGTGTGACGTGATCGCCGGCTGCGACGGCTTCCACGGGATCAGCCGTCAGACCATCCCGGCGTCGGTCCGCCACGAGTTCGAACGCGTCTATCCGTTCGGCTGGCTCGGCGTCCTGTCCGAGACGGCGCCCGCGGCGCACGAACTCGTCTACGCCAACCATCCGCGCGGCTTTGCGCTCGCCTCCATGCGCAACGCGCGGCTGTCACGCTATTACATCCAGGTGCCGGAGGGGACACGGCCGGAGCAATGGTCGGACGCCGCGTTCTGGGACGAGCTGCGCCGCAGGCTGCCGCCCGAGCTGGCAGAGAGCATGGAGACGGGGCCGTCGATCGAGAAATCCGTGGCGCCGCTGCGGTCCTTCGTCTGCGAGCCCATGCGCCACGGCCGGCTGTTCCTGGTGGGCGACGCCGCACACATCGTGCCGCCCACGGGGGCCAAGGGGCTGAACCTCGCGTTCGGCGACGTGCATTACCTGTTCGAGGCGCTGCGCCGCTGGTATCGCGACGCGGATGCCGAGGCACTCGACACGTATTCCGACAGGGCACTGGCGCGCGTCTGGGGCGCCATGCGGTTCTCGTGGTGGATGACCAACATGCTGCACCGCTTTCCGGAGCAGAGCGATTTCGACCAGCGCATGCAGGAAAGCGAGCTTCGCCAGCTGGTCACGGTGCCGTCGGCGCGCACGACCATGGCGCTGAACTATGTCGGGCTGCCGTACTGAACGGGGGTCTGCCACTGTGAGCGCTATTGGAACCGCGACTCTTGATGGGATGAAGGGTAGGGGCCGTGCTTGCTCGGCTCCAGCATCTTTTCCTTGAAGGCTTCTGCCGGGGTCTTCCAGCCGAGGCATTTTCTGGGCGTCGCGTTGAGGCGGTCGCAGATCATCTTCAATTCATGATCTGAGACCGCCGTGGGATCGAGCTTGCGCGGAAGCCACCGGCGCGCACGACGATTTGTGTTCTCGACCGTGCCCTTTTGCCAGGGAGAGGATGGATCGCAGAACCACGTGAGCGTTCCGGTTTCAGCCTGGAGGTGCGGCCACGAAACGAACTCGGAGCCACGGTCGAACGTGACGGATCTTCGGGCGGCAATGGGAAGATCACGCATAGCTTTCACGATCTTGCCCATGACTGGCTGGGTTCGCTTGCTCGGGTTCTTCAGGAGAACCGTGAAGCGACTGGTCCGCTCGACGAGCGAGGTCACGTTCGTCTGCCCAAAGCGTTGCTCGAACAGCATCAGGTCAGCCTCCCAGTGCCCGAACTCGCGGCGGCGCGCGACTCTATCGGGGCGAAAAAAGATGCTGACATCACGATCGAATTTCGGCTGGCGGCGCTTGCGCGCCCGGCGAGGACGCCGTGTCTTTCGGTGGTTCGGCAGATACCACCAGAGCTCGTCGCGCATGCCCTCGACCGAATAGACGTGCCGGTAGATGGTTTCCTGACACACGCGCCGGGACGCTTCGTCGTGGATCATCCGGTGGGCGATCTGTTCCGGGGTCCAGCCATGTGTGATCTTGCGCGTCACCTCGGCGCGCAGATCGGGGTACCGGAGCAGCTTTCGCTGGCGCGCCCGCCGGTCTGCAGTCTTGCGTTGCGCCGCCATCGCGAAGTAGCCGACGACATCCGGCATGCAGCGATCCTGGAAGTGATTGCGCTGCAACTCGCGAAAGATTGTCGAGCGATGGCGCTTCAGGACCCGAGCCATTTCGTTCACCGACACTCGAGCGTAGCGCCAGCGCTCGATTATTCTGCACTCGGCGACGTTCAGTTGCGAATACACACGACCCATGTCAGCATCCTCTCGTCAGTAACTCACTGGTTTCTAACAAGAGTCGCAGTTGGGGGTAGCGCACACCACATCCCCCTCGCCATTCGTATAATCAGTATTATGTAAATTAAACATCCATACGGATGCGGCATTCCGGTCGCCCATGGCCGGTCATGCCTCTATCGCCAGCTAGACAGATGGCGTGGCAGCGTTCTAGACATGATCGGTCGCCGCGGATCGCCAGGCCGGTGTGCCCCGCGGTCGTCCTGCCGAAAGAGCCGCCGAAGGTCCAGAACGATGACGCCCGAAGATCGCAGCTACATGATTTCCCTCACGAACGCCGAGAGCATCGAGACGCTCTGGGCGATGCACTGCGAGCGCATGGCAGCCTACGGATTCGACCGGCTGCTCTACGGCTTCACCCGCTTCCGCACGCCGAACTCGCTCGGCGACCCGAACGACTTCCTCATGCTGACGAACCACGACGAGAGCTACACCGACGTCTTCGTCGGACAGCGCCTCTACCACCACGCGCCGATGGTCCGCTGGGCGCTCGAGAACGACGGCGCGTGTTCGTGGAAGGTGCTGCAGCAGATGGTCAAGACCGGCACGCTGACCCGCGAGGAACAGCGCGTGATCGACTTCAACATCAGTCAGGGCGTGCAGTGCGGCTACTCGATCAGTTTCCGCTCGGTGTCGCGGCGGGCCAAGGGCGCCATCGCCCTGACCGGACGCCGCGGCATGACGCAGGAAGAGGTCGACGCAGTCTGGGACCGGCACGGCGACAACATCGTGCTGATGAACAACCTCGTGCACCTCAAGATCCTCACCCTGCCCTACACGCCGCCGAACCAGGCGCTGACCCGGCGCCAGCGCGAGGCGCTCGAATGGGTCGGCGACGGCAAGACCATGGCCGACATCGCGCAGATCATGGGGCTGACGCAGGCGACGGTGGAAAAGCACCTGCGCCTCGCGCGCGAGGCGCTGAACGTCGAGACGACCGCCCAGGCGGTCATGAAGGCGGCGTTCCAGAACCAGATGTTCGTGCTCGAAATCTGACGCGATAGCCGCGCGCATCGCCAGAAAGTTTCAACCTTCCGGCTAATTGAATTGCGGTTGTTGCACGAGGTCAGGAAATCCCGACTTCCTTGACCAAAGGTAAACTGCAACAGTGTCCATGTTCCGTGAGTGATGGCCTCAGGGCCATGGAACGTTGGAGCCGAATCCTTGTATTTTCAAGGCTCTTCGGCTCCTTCGGCACCATGCCAGAATGCGGCGGCAGATGCGCGATTTCGTGTTGCCGTCGTCGGATCCGGCCGGCCTCGAACTCATCCCCAATGTCTCTGGGGTCGGCCGGGTCCATCCCGCGGCTTCTGCCAAATCGCGGAAAGGCCGCGGAAAACGGATACATCCCCTTTTCAGACCGCGTTTCAGAATGAGAAAGGCCGCCCAATTGACGGGCGGCCTTTGTTTTTTCGGACCGGGTCCGGAAAAGGAGTTTCGGGGCGGATCAGCCCTGCGCGGCCTTGGCGACCTCGGCTGCGAAGTCTTCCTTTTCCTTCTCGATGCCCTCGCCCACGGCCAGGCGCACGTAGCCGGTGATCTCGACGCCGGCGTCGGCGGCGGCCTGCGCCACGGTCTTGTCGGGGTCGACGACAAAAGCCTGGCCAAGCAGCGTGACCTCGCCGAGGTACTTCTTCATCCGGCCCTCGATCATCTTCTCGATCACCGCGTCGGGCTTGCCGCTCTCGCGGGCGATGTCGATCTGGACCTGGCGCTCCTTCTCGAGGATCGCGGGATCGAGATCGGCCTCGGACAGCGACGCGGGCTGCGCGGCGGCGATGTGCATCGCGACCTGGCGGCCGAAGGCCTCGTTGTCGCCGGTGAACGCCACCAGCACGCCGATCTGGCCCATGCCGTCGGCGGCGGCGTTGTGCACGTAGGTCGCGACCTTGTCGCCGCTGATGCGCGCCATGCGGCGCAGCGACATGTTCTCGCCGATCTTCGCGATCTTGTCGGTGATGACGTCGGACACGGGCTTGCCGCCGATGTCGGCCGCCTTCAGTGCCTCCACATCGTCCGCGGTGAGCGCGGCGCCGGCGATGTCGTTCACCATCGACTGGAACTCGGCGTTCTTGGCGACGAAGTCGGTCTCGGCGTTCACCTCGACGGCGACGCCGGTGCCGCCGTCGACCTTCACGGCCACGAGGCCCTCGGCCGCGGTGCGGCCGGACTTCTTCGCCGCCTTGGCGAGGCCCTTGGTCCGCAGCCAGTCCACGGCCGCGTTCATGTCGCCGTCGTTCTCGGTCAGCGCCTTCTTGGCATCCATCATGCCTGCGCCGGTCATCTCGCGCAGCTCTTTCACCTGTGCAGCAGTGATCGCCATCGCGGCTCTCCTCATATTTTTCGGTCGTGGGCAGGCAGGCCCCGCAGCCTGCCCGTCATGTCACGCGTGCATGTCGCTTTCGCGACATGCGTCCGGTGCGGCCGGTCAGGCGCCGGTGGTCTCGCTCGCGGGCTCCTCGGCGAACTCCTCGGCCGGTGCTTCCTCGAGGGCGCCAAGGTCGACGCCCGCGGTCTCGAGCTGGGCCGACATGCCGTCGAGCGCGGCGCGGCTCGCGAGGTTGCAGTAGAGCGCGATCGCGCGGGCCGCGTCGTCGTTGCCCGGGATCACGTAATCCACGCCATCGGGCGCGCAGTTGGTGTCGACCACGGCCACGACCGGGATGCCGAGCTTGCGGGCTTCGGCGACGGCCAGCGATTCCTTGTTGACGTCGATCACGAACAGCAGGTCGGGAAGGCCGCCCATCTCGCGGATGCCGCCGAGCGAGGCCTGCAGCTTCTGCTGGTCGCGCTCCATGTTCAGCCGTTCCTTCTTGGTCAGGCCTTCGGCGCCGTTCTCCATCTGCTCGTCGATCTGCTTGAGGCGCGCGATCGACTGGGACACGGTCTGCCAATTGGTCAGCGTGCCGCCGAGCCAGCGGTGGTTCATGTAGTACTGCGCGCACTTCTCGGCCGCCTCGGCGACGGGCTGCTGCGCCTGGCGCTTGGTCCCAACGAACAACACGCGGCCGCCCTTTGCGACGGTCTCGCGGATCACGTTGAGCGCGGCGTCCAGCATCGGGACGGTCTGCGTCAGGTCGATGATGTGGATGCCGTTGCGCGCGCCGTAGATGAACTCGCCCATGCGGGGGTTCCAGCGCTGCGTCTGGTGGCCGAAGTGAACGCCGGCCTCGAGCAGCTGGCGCATGGAGAACTCGGGAAGAGCCATGCCGTTTTTCCTTTCCGGTTTGACGCCTCGGCGGGGGAATGGGACCGTGTTGGCCCAACCGGTGGACGGCCGGGGATGTCTGTCCCGGACGCCCGACCCCGCCTGCGGGATTGAACGACCGCGCCCTTACGCCCTTTCCGCGCCCACCGCAAGCCCCGGCGGTCCCGGAACCGTTGCCGGCCCTGCACTGACGCGCGTCCCGGGCGCTTGCGGGCGTCGCGCGGCGCGGGCACAAGGACAGTCATGACCCGCGCGCCCGACCGTTCCGACATCCTCTGCATCGGCTCCGTCCTGTGGGACGTGATCGGCCGCTCCGCCTCGCACATGGAAAAGGGCGCGGACGTGCCCGGCCGGATCCTGCGCCTGCCGGGCGGCGTCGCGCTCAACATCGCGATGACGCTCGCGCGGTTCGGACTCAGGCCCGCGCTGCTGTCGGCCGTCGGCCGCGACCCCG
Source organism: Roseivivax isoporae LMG 25204 (assembly GCF_000521865.1). GTDB lineage: Bacteria > Pseudomonadota > Alphaproteobacteria > Rhodobacterales > Rhodobacteraceae > Roseivivax > Roseivivax isoporae. The sequence goes on along the minus strand of NZ_JAME01000009.1, from coordinate 124,895 downwards.
AGGGCGAGGAGCTCGTCGCGGCCTGCGCCGCGCTCGGGCTCGAGACCGCGCATCTCTACCGCTCGGACGACCTGCCCACCGACCGCTACATGGCGGTCGAGGGGGCGAACGGGCTCATTGCCGCAATCGCCGACGCGCACTCGCTCGAGGCCGCGGGCGCGAAGATCCTGCGCCCGCTGGCCGATGGCAGCCTCGCCGCCCCCGACGCGCCCTATGCGGGCCTCGTGGCGCTCGACGGCAACCTGACGCTCACGCTGCTCGAGGACATCGCCCACGGCGAGACGTTCCGTGCGGCCGACCTGCGCATCGCGCCCGCCTCGCCCGGCAAGGCCGAACGGCTTCTGCCCTTCGTGCGCGCCGGGCGCGGCACGCTCTACGTCAACCTCGAGGAGGCCGGCATCCTCTGCCAGACCCGCTTTGCCACGACCGAGGCGGCGGCGGAGGCGCTGATCGCGCGGGGCGCGCTGCGGGTGCTGGTGACGGACGGTGCCCGGCCGACCTGCGACGGTGCCTCGGACGGGCTCGTGCTGCGCGAGCCCCCAAAGGTGCTCGTGACCCGCGTCACCGGCGCCGGCGACACCTTCATGGCCGCGCATGTCGCGGCAGAACGCGCGGGCGCGGACCGTGGCGCGGCGCTCGAGCGCGCGCTCGCGGCCGCGGCCGCCTACGTCTCGGGAGACACCCCCTCATGACCATCCTGACCCTTTCCCCCGCCGTGGCGCAGGCGCTGCGCCAGAACCGCCCGGTCGTGGCGCTCGAATCGACGATCATCACCCACGGCATGCCCTGGCCCCAGAACCTCGACATCGCGCGCCGGATCGAGGCGGTGGTGCGCGAGAACGGCGCCGAACCCGCCACCGTCGCGGTCATCGACGGCACGCTGCATGTGGGCCTCGAGGACGCGCAGATCGAGGCGCTGGCGCAGGCGCGCCACGTGGCCAAGCTCAGCCGCGCCGACCTCGCCGTCTGCATGGCCGCGGGGCGCACAGGCGCCACGACGGTCGCCGCCACCATGATCGCCGCCGCCAGCGCGGGGATCGAGGTCTTCGCCACAGGCGGGATCGGCGGGGTGCACCGCGGCGCGGAACAGAGCTTCGACGTCTCGGCGGACCTGCAGGAGCTCTCGCAGAGCCCGGTCACCGTGGTCGCCGCCGGCGCCAAGGCGATCCTCGACCTCCCCAAGACGCTCGAGGTGCTCGAGACGCTGGGCGTGCCGGTGATCGCCTTCGGGCAGGACATGCTGCCCGCGTTCTGGTCGCGCTCGGCGGGCCTGCGCGCGCCGCTGCGCATGGACGACCCGGCCGAGATCGCGCGCGCCCACCGCATGCGCGGCCGGCTCGACCTGCCGGGCGGCCAGCTCGTCGCGAACCCGATCCCGGCCGAGGCGGAGATCCCGCGCGCCGAGATGCTGCCGGTGATCGGCCGCGCCATGCAGGACGCGGAGGATCACGGCATTTCGGGCAAGGACCTGACGCCCTACCTGCTGCAGCGGATCTTCGAGCTGACCGAGGGCCGCTCGCTCGACGCGAACGTGGCGCTCGTCCTCAACAACGCCGCGCTCGGCGCACGCATCGCCGCGGAAATGGTCAGCCTGCCGGGCGGCGCCGCAACGCGGGCGGGCACGCCATTGTAACTGAACCGCTCCCCGCCTAGCTTCTCCTGAGCGTCCAATTTTCCGCGAAAGCTCGCCATGAACACGCCTTTCGATCCGACGAAACCGCGCCGACCGGGGTTCATGTCGCGCCTCAGGGGCAGCTTCCTGACGGGCATCGTGGTGATCGCGCCGGTCGGCCTGACGGTGTGGCTGATCTGGACCGTGATCGGCTGGATCGACGGCGTGGTGCTGCCGCTGGTGCCCGACCGGCTGGATCCCGAGCAGTATATCGGCATCAACCTGCGCGGCATCGGCGTCATCTTCTTCCTGCTGTTCACCATCCTCGTGGGCTGGGTGGCCAAGGGACTGATCGGCCGGTCGCTGATCCGCTGGGCGGAAAGCCTCGTGGCGCGCATGCCCATCGTGCGCTCGGTCTACGGCGGGGTGAAGCAGATCGCCGAGACCGTCTTCGTGCAGTCCGAGCGCAGCTTCGAGAAGGCCTGCCTGATCGAGTATCCGCGGCGCGGCATCTGGGCCATCGGCTTCATCTCGACCGAGACGAAAGGCGAGGTGGCGCACAAGGCCCTGACCGGCGGCGGCATGATCTCGGTCTTCGTGCCGACAACACCGAACCCGACCTCGGGTTTCCTGCTGTTCTTTCCGGCGGAGGACGTGATCGAACTCGACATGAGCCTCGAGGACGCGGCCAAGCTCGTGATCTCGGCGGGCCTCGTCTACCCCAATCCGCAGGAGCCCGAGGCCCCACCGGCGCGCCTCGCGTCCTGAGAGCCGGCCCGCGCCTCGGCGGACCCCGGCCTGCGCGGTCGGCACGGCCGCCGAAATTTCGCGCCCAACCCCTTGCTTTGCGGGCCTGAAATTCGATCTATGCGCGGCTGGGGCGCGACGGTCGCGCCCCGAATGGAAACGCACCCATGGACATTCTTCTCGCCGTGCTCGGTCTCGTCGCCCTCCTGGGCGGGGGCGAGCTTCTCGTCACCGGCGCGGTCGCGACCGCGCGGCGCCTGTCGGTGCCGCCCATGATCATCGGGCTCACGCTCGTGGGCTTCGGCACTTCGGCGCCGGAGCTCGTGACCTCGCTGCGTGCGGCCTTCGCCGGCAGTCCGGGCATCGCGCTCGGCAACGTGGTCGGGTCGAACATCGCCAACATCCTGCTGATCCTCGGTCTCGCCGCGCTCCTGCGCCCGCTCGCCGTCGACCGCACGGCGCTGATCCGTGACGGGCGCTGGGTCGCGGGCGCGGCGCTCGCCTGCGCGGCGCTGGTGTTCTGGCCGGTGATCGGGCGCGGCGCGGGGGCGGCCCTCGTCGCGGGCCTCGCGCTCTTCCTCTTTCTCACGCTGCGCTCGGAGGGGGGCGGCGCGACCGCGACCGAGGAGGCGGGGACGCCCGCGCCGCTCTGGAACGGGCTCGTGCGCGCCGCGGCGGGCCTCGTTCTGACCGTGGTGGGTGCCTTCGCGCTCGTCGACGGCGCAAGCGGCCTCGCGCGCTCCGCGGGGATCTCCGAGGCGGTGATCGGCCTGACGCTGGTCGCGGTCGGCACGTCGCTGCCCGAGCTCGTGACCTCGCTCCTCGCGGCGCGCCGCGGGCATGGCGACGTGGCCCTCGGCAACATCCTCGGCTCGAACGTCTTCAACATCCTGGGGATCCTCGGGCTGACAGCGCTGGCGCGGCCCCTCCCCGTCGATCCCCAGATCGCGGGCTTCGACATCTACGCGATGCTCGGCGCGACGGTGCTGCTCCTGGTCTTCGCGGCGACCGGCCGGCGGGTCACGCGGGTCGAGGGCGGCGTGCTGCTCGCGGTCTACGCGGGCTACCTCGCCATCCTCAGCCGAACATTCTGACGAGGTCGGCGCTCTGGCGCACGTTCAGGTCGTCGCGGTGGCGGGCCAGGAACTCGCCCGCCGCCCGGCGGCCCGATTCCTTCAGCTGCAGGATGATCGTGGCGATCGGCACCACCTTGGTCGCCACCGAGAGCCGGTTCATGAGGTCGTCGTCGGACACCATGTGCACCAGCACCTTCTTCATCGCGCCCTCGGCGATGGTGCCCGCCCCGATCAGACGCTGCACGAAGGCGATCGCGCGCAGTTCGCGCAGAAGCGAGGAATTGAAGCTGATCTCGTTGATCCGGTTCTGGATTTCCTGAGGCGTGACCGGCACCCGCGTGCGCACCAGCGGGTTGATGTTCACGATCAGCACGTCCGAGGGCAGGTGCCCGGCAAAGAGCGGAAAGAGCGCCGGGTTCCCGGTATACCCGCCGTCCCAGAACATCTCGTCCTCGCCGGTGATCGGATCCTCCACCGTCACCGCCTGGAACAGCGTCGGCAGACAGGCGGATGCCATGATCGCCTGCGCGGAGATGCGGTCGCCCTGGAAGACGCGGATCTTGCCGTCGCGGACGCTCGTCGCGCAGATGAAGAGCTCGGGCCCCTGCCCCGCGCAGACCTCGTCGAAATCGAGCCGCGCCACGATGTCCTCGAGCGGGTTCCGGTAGAGCGGACCCCAGGCGTAGGGTGACACAACCCGGGTCAGCGTGTCGCCGAAGGCATAGGCGGTCGAGTATTCCACCGCCAGCGACAGGATGCCGGGATCGGGCAGCCACGCGTTCATCCATGCCGGCAACGAAAGCGATTCGAGCTGCCCGACCTCGGACCAGACCCAGTCGAGCATCGCGCGCGCGCCATCCCGCCCGTCGCGCATCATGCCCGACTTGACCGCCGCCGCATTGAGCGCGCCGGCCGAGGTGCCCGAGATCGCCGCGATCTCGATGTCCTCGTCCTCGAGCAGCCGGTCGAGCACGCCCCAGGTGAACGCGCCATGCGCGCCGCCGCCCTGCAGGGCCAGATTGATCCGTTTCATGGGCTTCTTTCTGGACCGCGTGCGCCGCCCCTGCAAGATGCCGCGGCGCAGCGGCACGCCCTGCGCGTGCCGCCTGCCCTCTATCCGAGCGCGTAGCCCGCGCCGCGCACCGTTCGCAGCGGATCGCTGCCGCCATGCTGGCAGAGCGCCTTGCGCAGCCGCCCGATATGGACGTCCACCGTGCGCGTGTCGACGTAGATGTCGCGCCCCCAGACCCGGTCGAGAAGCTGCTCGCGCGACCAGACGCGGCCGGGCTTCTCCATGAAGGTCGACAGCAGCCGGAACTCGGTCGGCCCCAGCTTCAGCGAGGCGCCGTCGCGGGTCACGCGGTGCGTCTCGCTGTCGAGGACGATGTCCTCGTATTCGAGCCGGAGCCCGGCCGCCGCGGGACGCGTGCGGCGCAGTTGCGCCCGCACGCGCGCCATCAGTTCGACCACCGAGTAGGGCTTGACCACGTAGTCGTCCGCGCCGGTCTCGAGCCCGCGCACGCGGTCCATCTCCTCGGACCGCGCGGAGAGCATGATCACCGGCACGTTGCGCGTCTCGGGCCGGGTCTTGAGCTGCCGGCACACCTCGATGCCCGAGGTCTTCGGCAGCATCCAGTCGAGCACGATGATGTCGGGATTCTCCTCCTCGACGAGCAGCAGCGCCTCCTCGCCGTTGCCGGCGCGCGCGACGCGGAAGCCCTCGGCTTCGAGGTTGTAGCTCAGGACCTCGCGCTGTGCCTCCTCGTCCTCGACGACGAGCACCGTCGGCTGATCCGCCGGCATGGCTTCAATCCTCCTCCGCCGATTGCGGCGAATAGCGCGTGTCGGTCGACGTCATGTCGGCCTTGGGCCGGTCCTCGTCGGGATAGGCGCCGGTCACGAGGAACACGACCTGCTCGGCGATGGACGTGACGTGGTCGCCCATCCGCTCGAGGTTCTTCGCGATGAAGTGCAGGTGCATGCACGCGGTGATGTTGCGCGGGTCCTCGAGCATGAAGGTCAGGAACTCGCGGAACACGGTATTGTACATCTGGTCGACATCGCGGTCGCGCTCGATCACGTCGCGGGCCAGTTCCGCGTCGCGCTGGATGTAGGCGTCGAGCGCGTCCTTCAGCATCAGCTCGACCTCGCGCGCCACGCGGCGCAGGCTCGCGGCCGATCCCTCGATGGGCTGGAGCTGCACCAGCACGCCGGTCCGCTTGGCCATGTTCTTGGCCAGGTCGCCCATGCGCTCGAGGTTCGCGGACATCCGCAGGACCGACAGCACCACGCGCAGGTCGGACGCCGTGGGGGCGCGCAGCGCGATCACGCGCGCGGCCTCCTCGTTGATCAGCTCCTCGAGCTGGTCGATGGCGGTGTCGCCCGTGCGGACCTGCTGGGCGAGTTCCTCGTCGCGGGTCTCGAGGCTGCGGGCGCCGTCGCGGATGGCGGCCTCGACGAGGCCGCCCATCTTCATGATCTGCGCCTGAATGCCCTCGAGATCACGGTCGAAGCCCGAGACGATGTGTTTCTTGAGATCCGACATGTCTTACCCGATCCGTCCGGTGATGTAGCTTTCGGTGCGGCTGTCCTGGGGGTTGGTGAAGATCTTCTCGGTGTCGTCGTATTCCACGAGGTTGCCCAGGTGGAAGAACGCGGTCTTCTGACTGACCCGGGCCGCCTGCTGCATGGAGTGCGTGACGATCACGACCGAGTAGTTCTGCTTCAGCTCGTCGATCAGCTCCTCGACCTGACCCGTGGCGATCGGGTCGAGCGCCGAGCAGGGCTCGTCCATCAGGAGCACTTCGGGTTCCGTCGCCACCGCACGCGCGATGCAGAGCCGCTGCTGCTGGCCGCCCGAGAGGCCGGTGCCGGGCGCCTGCAGGCGGTCCTTCACCTCGTCCCAGATCGCCCCGCGGCGCAGCGCGCGCTCGACGATGTCGTCGAGCTCGGACTTGTTCTTGGCCAGGCCGTGGATCTTGGGCCCGTAGGCCACGTTGTCGTAGATCGACTTCGGGAACGGGTTCGGCTTCTGGAACACCATGCCGACCTTGGCGCGCAGCTGCACCGGGTCGACGCGGCGGTCGTAGATGTCCTCGCCGTCGATGGCGATGTTGCCCTCGACGCGGCAGATGTCGATCGTGTCGTTCATCCGGTTGAGGCAGCGCAGGAACGTGGACTTGCCGCAGCCCGACGGGCCGATGAAGGCGGTGACCGTCTTGTCCTCGATTTCGACCGAGACGTCCTTGATGGCGTGATTGGTGCCATAATAGACCTGCACGTCCCGAGCGGTGATCTTGATGTCTTTCTGACCCACCTTGCGCTCCGTCCGGTTTTGATCGGCGTCATACATGTTCGGTATCTCCTTACCAGCGGCGCTCGAACTTGGAGCGGAGGAAAATTGCGAGGGCATTCATCGCCACAAGGAATGTCAGCAGTACCATGATTGCCGCCGAGGTGCGGCTCACGAAACCGCGCTCCGGGCTGTCCGCCCAGATGTAGATCTGCGTCGGCAGCGCCGTCGCGGCATCCACCGGAGAGGCCGGCGCCGAGGTGATGAAGGCGTTCATGCCGATCAGCAGCAGCGGCGCGGTCTCGCCCAGGGCCTGTGCGAGGCCGATGATCGTCCCGGTGAGGATGCCGGGCATGGCCAGCGGCAGCACGTGCCCGAACACGACCTGGTGCTTGGACGCGCCGACGCCGAGGGCGGCCTCGCGGATCGAGGGCGGCACCGCCTTCAGCGCCGCGCGGGTCGAGATGATGATCGTGGGCATCGTCATCAGGGCCAGCGTCATGCCGCCGACCAGCGGTGCCGACCGCGGCATGCCGAACCACCCGAGGAAGACCGCGAGCGCCAGCAGGCCGAACACGACCGACGGGACCGCCGCGAGGTTGTTGATGTTCACCTCGATGAAGTCGCTGGTGCGGTTCTTCTTGGCGAATTCCTCGAGATAGATCGCCGCGCCGATGCCGAGCGGGAACGAGATCAGGAAGCAGACGAGCAGCGCCCAGAACGAGCCGATCAGCGCGCCCTTCAGGCCCGCAAGCTCGGGAAAACGCGAATCCGCCGCGGTGACCAGGGTCCAGTTGATCGGCGCCGACACGATGCCCGCATCTTCCAGGCGATCGAAATACGCGATCTGGCTGTCGTCCAGCCGGCGACGGTTCTCCGGCAGGTCGCGGTCCAGCAGGTCCTTGTTCAGCTGGTCGTAATTGTCCGACACGGGAACGTTGACGGTCGTCTGCGTCCCGATGAGATCGGGGTCCGACAGGACGTTGTCGCGGAGCTTGAGCGCGGCGCCGCTGCTGAGGATGCTGGTGATGGCCCGGCGCTCGTCGTCCGCGGCGTCGGGGTAATAGTCGAGCAGCGCCGCTTCCACCATCGCCTGATAGTCGCCGCGCGCGGGGTTGTCCGCCGGGATCAGGTCCTCCTGGACCTCGATCTCCAGTTCCAGATGCGTCTGGGTGAAGGCCTTGTAGCCGCTGGAGACGATGGACGCGAGGAGGATGAAGAGCATCGTCGCGGCAAACAGGATCGCGGCCATGCCGAGGATCTTGAGCCGCAGCTCCTTGCGATGCCGACGGCGCAGTCCGAGGTCCGCCGAACTGATGCCCGTCTGGCCCGAGGCCGCTCCGCCGGAACTTGTTGTAAGATCGGTCATGGTCCGTACCTCAATCGTAGGCTTCGCGGTACTTCCGCACGATGCGGAGCGCGAACACGTTGATGAGAAGTGTGACGAGGAACAGCATCAGGCCGAGGGCGAATGCTGCCAGCGTCTTGGGGTTGTCGAAGGAGGTGTCGCCGATCAGGAGCGTCACGATCTGAACGGTGACCGTGGTCACGCTGTCGAGGGGGTTGATGGTCATCTTGGCGATGAGGCCGGCGGCCATCACAACGATCATGGTCTCGCCGATCGCGCGGCTGACGGCCAGGAGCACCCCGCCGACGATCCCGGGGATCGCGGCCGGAAAGAGCACCGTGGTCATCATTTCCCCGCGCGTCGCGCCCATGGCCAGCGACCCTTCGCGCAGGGCGTTCGGCACCGCGGACAGGGCGTCGTCGGCGAAGGACGAGATGAACGGGATCAGCATGACGCCCATCACGCTGCCTGCCGCAAGCGCGGTGTTGGGCGACACGTCGAGGCCGATGGACTGCCCGAAGGACCGGATCGCGGGGGCGACCACGAGGATCGCGAAGAAGCCGTAGACCACGGTCGGGACGCCCGCGAGGATCTCGAGGAAGGGCTTCACGACCGAGCGGACGCTCTTCGGCGCGAACTCGTTGAGGTAGATCGCGGACATGAGGCCGGTGGGCACCGCGACGATCAGCGCCACGGCGGTGATGACGAGCGTCCCGAGGATGACCGGCAGCCAGCCGAAGGCGCCCGCGCCGGCGATCTGGCCTTCACGGATCGGGATCTGGGGTTCCCAGTTCAGGCCGAAGAGGAACTCGGTGAACGGAACCATCGAGAAGAATTTCCAGGTCTCGAAGACCAGTGCCGCGATGATCCCGATCGTGGTGAAGATCGCGACCGTCGCGCAGAAGATCATCAGTCCGGAAACCATGGTTTCCACGCGCTGACGTGCCCGGAACTCTGCCGAGACCCGCTGGCGGGCAAAATACGCGAGCGCCGCGCCGAGCACGACGACCGCCGCGACCAGCGCGTAGGAGGACGCCTCGTTCAGGAAGACAAGCCTGTTGGCCGCGTCGATCTTCCAGGGCTCGGGGTCGCCGAACACGCGGCCGCCGGCGATCGAGCTGATCTCGGCGAGGATCAGCTGGGCCTGGCCGGAGCTGGCTTCGGACATGACGTCCGCCGGAAGCGACGCCACGGTGATCGCGTTGATCACGAAGGGCGCGAGCAGCAGCCAGAGGATGATGAGCACGAAGATCGGGATGACCACCAGGAGCAGCGAATAGAGCCCGTGGAAGTTCGAAAGCGAATGAAGCCGCGTGCCATCCGCCCATATGGCCTGCGCGGCGCGCCGGTTCATCACGTAGCCTGTGCATGCCAGAACGAAGAGGAGCGCGAATGCAAGTGTCGTCATGACCAGCCCTGTCAATTGGAAACGCCCGATCGCCACGTGTGGCGACCGGGCTGATGCGTGCGGTACGCCGGCGCCTTACTCGGCAGGCGCTTCCATCTCGGCGCCGTTCAGGACGTTCTCCTGAACCTCTGCGCGGCGCTCATCGCTCAGAGCAACCATGCCGCGCTCGGTCAGGTAGCCGCCCGGTGCCATGGCGTCTTCCGACATGTACTCTTCGATGAACTCGTTGAGGCCCGGGATCACGCCGCGGTGCGCGTTCTTCACGTAGAAGTACAGCGGGCGCGAGATCGGGTAGTCGCCCGATGCGATGGTGTCCGGGTCGGGCTGGACGCCGTTGATCGACACGGCCTTGAGGGCGTCCTGGTTCTCGAAGAGGAACGAGTAGCCGAAGATGCCCACGGCGTTCGCGTCTGCGGTCAGGCGCTGAACGATCAGGTTGTCGTTCTCGCCGGCCTCGACGAAGGGGCCGTCCTGGCGCATGCGCGAGCAGTTCTCTTCGACCCAGTCGCCGTCGAAGCCGCCTTCCTGGACGTAGGGCAGCTCTTCACAGCCGGCGTGCATCGCCAGCTCGACGAAGGCGTCGCGGGTGCCCGAGGTCGGCGGGGGGCCGTAGGCGAGGATCTCGACTTCCGGCAGGTCCGAGTTGATCTCGTTCCACATGGTGTACGGGTTGTCGACCCACTCGCCATCGACCGGAACCTGGGCGGCAAGCGCCTGGTAGACTTCGGCCAGGCTGAGGTCCCAGTCGAACTCGTTGTCACGCGAGATCGCGATCGACAGGCCATCGGAACCGATGTTCGCCTGCGTGATGCTCTCGACGCCGTTCTGCTGGCAGAGCTCGAACTCGCCAGCGGTCATGCCGCGCGACGCGCCGGTGATGTCCGGATGCGCTTCGCCGATGCCTTCGCAGAAGATCTGCATGCCACCGCCGGTCCCCGTCGATTCAACGACCGGCGACGGGAAGTCGGTGGAGCTGGAGAATTGCTCGGCAACCGCTTGCGTGTACGGAAACACGGTCGAAGAACCAACGATGCGGATCGCGTCACGGCCCTGTGCGGCAACTGCGGTCGCGGAGACGAGTGCGAGCGCGGCCACGGAGGCGGACAGTTTGAGGTTGGTCATGGTGACTCCCAGGAATTTGATTGTCGGGCCGGCCTTACGACCGGCTCAGCCACCGCCTAGAGGCCGTCCGTCTCGGGTATGTGACGGAATTGTAAATCTTTTATGACGCACCTTGCCCCGCCCCGCGGGGTGCTGGCCATCGCCGCGGTCGTCGGCGGAAGCCCGCACGTCGGGACGCGGGTCGACTTACGCCGCGGAACATGAGCGAGCCGGGCAGCACCCTGGTTGGCCCTTAAGAATCTGTTATCACGATATTTTATCTGGATTGAGGCACAGATGCCGCGATCGGGCTCCGTACCTCGCGCGGATCGTCCGACGGCGCAGCCATGACGGGCGAGGCCCGACCGCCCGTGACACGGCCCCGGACGGTGTGACGAGAATGGCCTGTCGCCACGTCATCCGGCACATTTTGCTGCGCGGTCCGTCCGGTGCGGCGCACTGACGTGGGGGCAGCGTCAGCCGGTGGGCAGGACCACGGTGAACTGCGCGCCCTCGCCCGGCGTGCTGTCCACGAGCAGCCGGCCGCGATGGCGGTTCACGATGTGCTTGACGATTGCGAGCCCCAGCCCCGTGCCGCCCCGCTCGCGCGAGCGGTGGGCGTCGACGCGGTAGAACCGCTCGGTGAGCCGCGGGATGTGGATCGGGTCGATTCCCGGCCCGCTGTCGGTCACCTGGATGCGCACGCCGTGGCCGCGCACCCGCGGCTCGTAGGCGGGCCCGGTCAGCGAGACCCGCGCGACGGCGCCGCGGCCGGAATACTTGATCGCGTTCTCGATCAGGTTCTGCAGAACCTGCCGCAGCTGGTCGCGGTCCCCGAGGATGCCCGGCGTGCTCTCGGGCAGGTCGGCCTCGACCGTGACACCCGCCTCCTGCGCCAGCGGCTCGAGCGCGCGCACGCTGTCGCGGATAAGCCCGGCGATGTCGACGCGGGCGGTCGGGCGCACGCGCTCCTCCGCCTCGACGCGGCTCAGCGAAAGGAGGTCCGACACCAGCCGGTTCATCCGGTTCGCCTCGCTCTCCATGATGGACAGGAATCGGTCGCGCGCGGCGGCATCCGCGCGCGCCGGGCCTTTCAGCGTGTCGATGAAGCCGATGAGCGCCGTCAGCGGCGTCTTGAGCTCGTGGCTCACGTTCGCCACGAAGTCGCGGCGCATCTGCTCGGCATGTTCGCGCGGCGTCTCGTCCTCGAAGCAGACGAGCATGCCGTCGAGCCCGCCCTCGCGCACCACCCGCACGCTGGCGCGGAACGTGGTGTCCTGCCGCCCGTCGTTCGAGAGGTAACGCGCGGTCCGGGGCGTGCCGTCGCGCACCACCTGTTCCACGGCGTCGAGGATCTGCGGCTGCCGCAGGACCGTGATGAAGTGGCGTCCCTCGATGGCCTGGCCGAGCAGGGCCAGCGCCTCGGGATTGGCGGCACTGATGCGCTCGTCCCTGTCGACGAAGAGCGCGGCGATCGGCAGCGCCGCGACCACGCTGCCCGGCGCCGCGACCATCAGGCGCCCCGCGCCGCCGCGAGGCCGGCCTCGAACGTGGCGGCCAGCGCGTCCGCGTCCTCGAGCCCCACCGACACGCGAAAGAAGCCCTCGGTGACGCCGATCGCCGCGCGCGCCTCGGACGTGAGCCCGCGATGCGAGGACGAGGCCGGGTGCGAGAGCGTGGTGCCCACGTCGCCGAGCGTCGGCGCGAACGCCACGCCCGCGGCGCCCGCGGCAAAGGCGTTGGCCGCCGCTCGGCCGCCCTCGATCTCGAAGCTCAGCATGTTGCCTCCCTGCCCGCGCAACACCGCCTGCGCCCGCGCGCGGTCGGGATGATCCTCGCGCGTGGGATAGAGCACGCGGCGGACGCCCGGCATGTCCGCCAGCCGCGCGGCGAGCCGTTCGGCCGTTGCCTGCGCCTGCGCGAAGCGCAGCCCGAAGGTCATGAGCCCGCGTTCGGCCAGCCAGCAGTCGAAGGGGCTGGCGGTCATGCCGGTGGTCACCGCGAAATCGTACATCCGCTTGCGGTCTTCGGGCGATCTCGCCGCCACCCAGCCGAGCGTGACATCCGAGTGCCCGGCAAGGAGCTTCGTCACCGACTGGATGACGATGTCCGCGCCGCGCTCCATCGGCCGGATCGCGGCCGGCGTGGTGAAGGTGTTGTCGACCGCGAGGAGGATGCCGCGCTCGGCGCAGAGCGCCGCGATGCCGTCGAGGTCGGCGATGCGGAGGGTCGGGTTCGAGACGACCTCGATCAGCACCATGCGCGTCTCGGGACGCAGCGCCGCGGCGACCGCGTCCACGTCCGTCGGATCGGCGAGGCTCGTGGCGATGCCGAGCCGCGGCAGGTCGTCCCGCATGAGCCGCAGCGACCGGCCATAGAGCTGGTCGCCCCCCAGCACGTGATCGCCCGCGCGCAGGAGCCCCATGAGTGCCGCGGTCACCGCCGCCATGCCCGACCCGGTGACGATGCCGCCTTCCGCGCCCTCGAGCGCGTCGATGCGGCGGGCCAGCACGTCGGCGTTCGGATGGCCCTCGCGTGCATAGGTGTAGCCCGCGACGCGCCCCTCGTATTGCGCGTCGAGCGCGTCGGGCGTGTCGCTCGCGTACACGACCGACGGCATGAGCGGCGTCGCCACCGGGTGCGAGGCGCTCTCGGGCAGGCCGACGGGCCGCATCAGGGTCTTCTTCACGTGTCGCATCCTCCGGGCCGCGGGCACCTTGGCCGCGCGGGATCTATATAGTGGTACGTTCGGCGGATCCCGCGGGGTGGACGCGGGATCAGAGCGGTGCGAGACCCGCGCGGAACCGGGCGGCGTTGCCCCGGTAGCCGCGGGCGGAGCGGCGCAGACCCTCGATCTCGTCCTCGGTCAGCGCCCGGACGACCTTGCCCGGCATGCCCATCACGAGGCTGCCCTCGGGGATCTCCTTGCCCTCGGTAACGAGCGCGCCCGCCCCGATCAGGCAGTTCGCGCCGATCCGGGCCCGGTTCAGCACCGTCGCGCCCATGCCGATCAGGACGTTGTCGCCGATGGTGCAGCCGTGCAGCATGACCTTGTGTCCGATGGTGCAGCCTGCGCCCACCGTGAGCGGGCAGCCCATGTCGGTATGGCACACGACGTTTTCCTGCACGTTCGTGCCCTCGCCGATGGCGATGGGCTCGTTGTCGCCCCGCAGCGTCGCCCCGAACCATACCGACGCGCCCGGCGCGAGCCGCACGTCGCCGATCACGTTCGCATCGGGCGCGACCCAGGCATCCTCGGCAATCTCGGGCACCCGCCCGTCCAGGGAGTAGAGCGTCATGGCGTGCCTCCGTCCTCGAATTCCGCCTGCAGCCGGCGGACATGCTCGGTGAGCCCCGGCTGCTGGCTGCGCCGCAGGCGCGCCGCGGTGACGATGGATTTGAGGCGCGCCTCGGTCTCGTCCAGATCCGCATTCACGAGCACGAAATCGTAGCCGTCCCAGTGGCTGATCTCGTCCCAGCTCTTCTGCATGCGGCGCGCGATGGTTTCGGCGCTGTCCTGTCCGCGGCTCTCGAGCCGGCGCTTGAGCTCGGCGATGGAGGGCGGCAGCAGGAAGATCGACAGCGTGTGCAGGCCGAGCTCTGAATTGCGGATCTGCTGCGCGCCCTGCCAGTCGATGTCGAAGAGCACGTCATGCCCCTGCTCGATCGCCGCGCGCACCGGCGGCTTCGGCGAGCCGTAGAAATTGCCGAAGACGTGGGCGTGTTCCAGCATGCCGCCGGCCGCGACCTCCTTCTTGAAGGCGCTCTCGGTCAGGAAATGGTAGTCGACGCCGTCCTCCTCGCCCGGGCGCGGTGGACGCGTGGTCGCCGAGACGGAGAACACGATGCGGTCGTCCCAGGCGCGCAGCCGCCGCGCGAGGGTCGACTTTCCCGCGCCCGAAGGCGACGACAGGATGATGAGCAGGCCCCGCCGCTCGCTGGCCATGGCGGTCACTCCACGTTCTGGACCTGCTCGCGCATGCGGTCGATCACCGCCTTGAGCGCGAGCCCGATCTGCGTCAGCGGTGCCGACCCCGCCTTGGAGCAGAGCGTGTTGGCCTCGCGGTTGAATTCCTGCATCAGGAAGTCGAGCTTGCGCCCGATTGGCCCGCTGCCCGCGAGGAGCGCCCGCGCGGCATCCACGTGCACGCGCAGGCGGTCGATCTCCTCGGTCACGTCGGCCTTCACGGCAATGAGCGCCAGTTCCTGCGCGATCCGGGCCTCGTCGATGCTGTCGACGGTCTCGACCACGCGGGCAAGCTGCTGGGCAAGGCGGGCACGCGCCTCGTCCGACCGCGCCGCGGCCGCGGCCTCGGCATCGCGCACGAGCGCCTCGATCTCGGTCAGGTGCGCACCCAGCATCGTGTCGAGCGCGCGGCCCTCCTCCTGCCGCATGGCGACGAACTCGCTCAGGATCCGCTCGAAATCCGCGACCAGAACCGTGCGCAGGGCTTCGACATCGGTCGGCTCCTGCGCGATCTCCATCACGCCGCGCATGCAGAGGATGTCGGCCGCGCTCGAGGGTGCGAGCGTCACGCCCTGCACCGTTGCCTCGGCCTCGACCCGCGACAGCGCCTTCAGGATGCGGTCTAGATTGCGGTCGGACAGGACCGGCGCGGCCTCGGCGTCGTCGGCCTGCACGCGCAGGTTCACGGTGACCGATCCGCGCGCCACACGCTCCTGCACCAGCGCGCGCAGCAGCGGATCGAGCCCCTCGACCCAGTCCGGAAGTCGCATGCGCAGGTCGAACCCCTTGCCGTTGACGCCGCGCATTTCCCACGCCCAGCGAAACCCGGCGTCCGATCCCTGCCCGGAGGCAAATCCCGTCATCGACTGCCGCATGTCACAGTCCCGTAACGTCCCAACTTCCGGTCTCGGACCTACGCGAGCCGTCCGCGCATGGCAAGCGCGGCCGGATGTTAACCAGTTCGTTCGAAATGGCGCGAAATGCGGCGCAAATAAGTCTAATTAAGGTTTTGTTAAGGCACGTGGGTGCATCGTCGATCGCCGGAGGTCCTGCGATCCGCACCCGTTGAGAGGACGGCGGGATGTTCGGGAAGGACGTGAGGGGGTCGGGGGTCGTGTCGATGTCCGAGCGCGAGCGTGAGCGGCGCCAGGCGCCGCTGCGCATGATCGAGACCTATTGGCGGGCGCTGGCCGACCAGTGCGGCGACGTGCCGTTCCGCGACCAGGTCGACCCCCGCGGCATGCAGGACGCGCTGTCGCATGCCTTTCTCGCCGAGCGGATCGGGCGCGGCATCGTCCGGCTGCGCGTGAGCGGCACGCACCTGTCCGACCTCATGGGCATGGAGGCGGCAGGTCTGCCGCTTTCGGCCTTCATCGCCCCGCCGAGCCGCGACGCGCTGGCCGAGGCGCTCGAGCGCGTCTTCGCGGGGCCCGAGACGCTGCGGCTCGACCTCGCGCCGGAACGGCGGCTGCGCAACCCGCCGCTGGCGGCCGACCTGATCCTGCTGCCGCTGCGCTCGGATACCGGACGCATCGACCGGGCCTTGGGCGGGCTTGTCTCGCACGGGCAGCTCGGCCGTGCGCCGCGGCGGTTCGAGGTCGCGCATGCGACCCATGGGCGGGTGGCGCCGCAGGGCCTGCAGCTGCCGGCGCTCGACGCCCCGCGTGGCCATGCGGACACCGGCGTCGCGCCCCAGCGCGGACTGTCGGAGCCCGCCCGGCCCTTCCTGCACGCGCCGGCGGCCGCGGGGCCGGTCCCCTACCTGCGGCTGGTCGTGTCGAACGACTGACACCGAACAGGAAAGGCCGGCGCGCCGCGCCGGCCTTCTCCGCTCCGTGTCCGGAGGATCATTCGGCGGCAAGCATGCCCGCGTTCGAGGTGGCCAGCGTCTCGCGGAACTCGGGGTGCTGGCCGGCATAGGCGATCGTCGCCTGCAGCATTCCCTTCTTGGATCCGCAATCGTAGCGCGTGCCGGTGAACCGGAAGCCGCACAGGCCCACCGTGCCCACGCCGCGCGCGATGGCGTCGGTCAGCTGGATTTCGCCGCCCGCGCCGGGCGGGAGGCCTCG
Organism: Roseivivax isoporae LMG 25204; assembly: GCF_000521865.1. GTDB lineage: Bacteria > Pseudomonadota > Alphaproteobacteria > Rhodobacterales > Rhodobacteraceae > Roseivivax > Roseivivax isoporae. Next base: position 108,275 of record NZ_JAME01000009.1, on the reverse strand, counting down.
CAGGTCGTCGAAGATCGTGCCGTCGAGCACGTAGCGGCCGACCACGGCCTGGCGCGAAGGCGCGTCGGCCGGATCGGGCTTCTCGACCATGCCGTCGGACAGGATCAGCGCGCCGTCGCGGCCGGTGACGGACAGGACGCCGTAGCTTTTGACCGCTTCCGCCTCGACCTGCATGGTCGCGACCATGTGGCCCGCCTTGACCGGGTCGTAGGCCGCGATCATCTCGCTCAGGCAGCCGGGCTCGCCGAGGATCAGATCGTCGGGCAGGATCACGGCCACCGGGCCCGGCAGGACCTCGTCCGCGGCGCAGAGCACCGCATGGCCCAAACCCAGCGGCTCGGGCTGCATCACGAAGCGCACGTCGACCGAGCCTTCGCAGAGCGCGTTGTCGTGCAGCATGTCGGCGAGGGCGTCCTTGCCCTTCGCGCGCAGCGTCTCCTCGAGGTCGACGTCCTCGCGGACATACCGCTCGATCGCGTCCTTGGACGGATGGCTCACGAAGATCATGCGCTCGATGCCGGCCGCGCGCGCCTCGTCGATGGCGAACTGGATCAGCGGGCGGTCGAGCACCGGAAGAAGCTCTTTCGGGGTCGACTTGGTGGCAGGCAGGAAGCGCGTGCCGAGACCCGCAACTGGAAAGATCGCGGTGCGAACATTCGGCAGGTTGCGATCGGTCTTCTCTTGCATCAGTCGGCTCCTTGACTCGGGGCGTTGTGCGATGCCGCGGTGCGGCACACAGCGAGGTTAAAGCAGCCCTCGCACGTGTCAAAACATGCGTGAGGCGCGGAAGTTCCCGCCGGTGTTACGGCTTTTCACACGCCGTTCAGATGTAATGAAATCAACCACATGCGGATGCTCACCCCCTCGTTTACCAAGGGGCGCGCGAACCTGTTGACAGCGGTTTTTGGCGCAGTGCAGCATGTTTTCGGCGCCTCCCTGCCCAAACGGCATGCAAAAGGCGCGGAAAGTGCTCAAATGTTGCGCTGTACGCGCCTCGCCCGAAGCCGACGCCAGGCAGACACGGTTGTATTCGCGCGAAAACTCGACAAACGGGCAGCAATGCCTAGCTCTTGCGCAGTTGCAGCATCGCTGACCCGTACCGCTTGACCCTGCGTCGCCGCTGCACGACGCTGCGGACATTCTCGACATGGACGGACACGCCCTGAAACTCCCGGATCAGAACCCCTCCCCGCGACGGCCCGGCATCGTCTACGCCCGCCCCTACGACCGCATCGCGGTCCTCGGCATGGGCAGCTGGGGGACAGCCCTCGCCGCCGTGGCCGCCAAGGCAGGCCGGATCGCGCATCTCTGGGGACGCCGGCCTGAGCTCGCCGAGACGATCCGCAGCACCGGCCAGAACCCCGACTACCTGCCCGACACGCCGCTGCCCGACGGTATCGTGCCGACGTCCGATCTCGGTGCGGCGGTAGGCGGCGCGGACGCCGTGCTGATCGTCACGCCGTCGAGTTCGCTGCGCGAGATGTGCGCGGCGCTGAAGCCGCATCTCGACTCCGGCGTGCCGCTCGTCCTGTGCTGCAAGGGGATCGAGCGCGGCACCGGCTACCTCCTGAGCCACGTGCTCGAGGAAGAGCTGCCGGGCCACCCGATCGGCGCGCTGTCCGGTCCCACCTTCGCGCGCGAGACCGCGCTCGGGCATCCCACCGCGGCGACCATCGCCTTCGAGTTCCGCTACACCGACCGGCTGGACCCGGGCGAAAGCCCCGCGGCGCGGCTGTCGGTGTCGATGAGCTCCCATTCCTTCCGCCCCTACATGTCGGACGACCTCGTGGGCGTCGAGATCGGCGGCGCGGTCAAGAACGTGGTCGCCATCGCCTGCGGGATGATGACCGGCGCGGGATTCGCCGAGAACACGCGCGCGGCGCTCATCACCCGCGGCATCGACGAGATGAAGATCCTCGCCGAGGCGCTCGGCGGCAAGCGCGAGACGGTGACCGGCCTCTCGGGCGCGGGCGACCTGACGCTGACCTGTTCCTCGCTCACCTCGCGCAACATGTCGCTTGGCGTGCAGCTCGGCGAGGGCAAGACCCGCGCGGAATGTTTCGGCGGCCGCAACGTGGTGGTTGAGGGGGAGATCTCGGCGGCCTCCGTCGTCGACCTCGCCCGCCGGATCGGCGTCGAGATGCCCATCTGCGAGGCGGTGCACGCCATCCTCTACGACGGCGCGAACCTGTCGCGCACCTTCACCGAACTCTGGGCCCGGCCCATCGAATCCGAGCCGCGCGCGCTCGACATCGAGCTTGCGCATCCCGCCGCCCTTCAGAAGACCAGTTGAGGACCACATCCCGATGACCAAGGACGCGCCGCTGGCGCAGAAAGACTTCGTGCTTGCCACCGATCTCGACGGAACCTTCCTCGGCGGCAGCGACGCCGACCGCCGCCGGCTCTACGACTGGATCGAGGACAACCGCGCGACCATCGGGCTCGTCTTCGTCACCGGCCGCGACCCGGCCTTCATCGCCGAACTCTGCGACGGCGGCGTGCCCTGGCCGGAATACGCCATCGGCGACGTGGGCACGACCATCGCGCGCATCGACGGCGGCCGGGTCGAGCCGATCCCCGAACTCGAGGACGAGATCGCGCGTGCCTGGGGAGATGCCGGCGCGCGGGTGCGCGCGGCGCTCGACGGCCATCCGGGCCTCACGCTCCAGCCGACCGAGTTCCGCTACCGCGTCAGTTTCGACCTCGATCCACATGCCTTCGACGACAGCGCCGTGGACATGGTGCGCGAGATGGGCCTCGACGCGCTGATCTCGGACAACCGGTTCTTCGACGTACTGCCGCGGGGCGTGTCCAAGGGGCCGTCGCTGCGCCGCTTCGTGGCGCATCACGGCATCTCCGAGGACCGCGTGCTGGCCGCGGGCGACACGCTCAACGACCTGTCGATGCTCGAGGCGGGCCTGCCCGCGGTGGCGGTCGGCGGGTCCGAGCAGGCATTGCTCGACCGGGTGTCCGGGCTAGCTCACGTGCATGTGGCCTCGGGCATCGGCGCGGCCGGCATCCTCGAGGCCGTGGCCAAGCGGAACATGCACCCCCTGCCCGAAGGAGCCCAGGAATGAGCAGCGATCTCGTCATCGTCTATCACCGCCAGCCCTACGAGGAGGTCGAGGAAGACGGCAAGATCGTCTTCAAGGAGAACAAGAGCCCGAACGGCATCGTTCCCACGCTCAAGAGCTTCTTCGGCAAGGTCGACGACGCCGCCTGGGTCGCCTGGAAGGAAGCCGAGGACACCTCGAACCCGGGGTTCGAGCGGGTGATCCAGATCGAGGACAGCTTCGGCAAGTACACCGTGTCGCGCCTGCCGCTGACCAAGGCGCAGGTGTCGAGCTTCTATCACGTGACGTCGAAGGAGGCGTTCTGGCCGATCCTCCACGGGTTCAAGGAAAAGTACAATTACGATCCCGTCGACTGGCCGACCTTCAAGGAGGTGAACTGGGCGTTCGCCGAGGCCGCCGCCGCGGAAGCGGCGCAGGGCGCGGCGGTCTGGGTGCACGACTACAACCTGTGGCTGGTGCCCGGCTACCTGCGGCAGATGCGGGCCGACGTGCGGATCTCGTTCTACCATCACACGCCGTTCCCGGCGGCCGACATGTTCAACGTGCTGCCCTGGCGTGGGGAGATCGTCGATTCGCTGCTCGCCTGCGACGTGGTCGGGTTCCACATCCCGCGCTACGCGGCGAACTTCGTCTCCGTCGTGCGGTCGCTGCGCGACGTGGGCAACGTCCCGCGCGAGAAGGTCGATCCCGACTTCATCTCTGACGGCTCGGCCCTGTCGGACCGGACGGTGCCCACCGCCATCCACACCGAGGACCGCGTCGTGCGGCTCGGCACCACGCCCGTCGGCGTCGACACCGATTACATCGCCGAGGTCGCCGCGCGCCCCGAGACCGACGTGCGCCGGGACGAGGTGCTGGCGGCCATGGCCAACCGGCGGCTGATCCTGTCGGTCGGGCGGACCGACTACACCAAGGGCGGCGCCGAACAGCTCCTGACCTTCGAGCGGCTGCTCGAGCGCAATCCCGAGCTCGCGTCGCAGACCAAGCTTCTGCACATCTCGGTGTCGGCCAACCGCAACATGACCGCCTATGCCGAGATCCAGTCGGAGATCGAGCAGATCGCGGGCCGCATCAACGGCCGCTTCGCCACCTTCGACCGCACGCCGGTCTCGCTCATCTCGAACGCGATCCCGTTCGAGGAACTCGTGGCCTATTACCGCGCGGCCGACGTGGCGTGGATCACTCCGCTTGCCGACGGCATGAACCTCGTCTGCAAGGAATTCGCGGCGGCGCGCACCGACGGCGACGGCGTGCTGATCCTGTCGGAATTCGCGGGCGCGGCGATGGAGATGTCGTCGGCGGTCCTGACCAACCCCTATTCCAACAAGTCCATGCTGCACGCGATCGAGATGGCGCTTGCCATGCCCGAGGCCGAGCGCCGCGACCGCATGGCCGAACTGCGCCGGGTGGTCGAGAAGCACAACACCCGTGCCTGGGCGCGCGATCAGCTGGCGCTGCTGTCGCCCAAGGATTTCGGCAAGGACGCGTCGAAGGACGGCACCGCGGCCGCCTGACGGCCGCGGTGACGCGGGGCGCGCGGCGGCTCAGGCCGCACGCGCCTCGCGGATCAGGCGCAGGATGTCCTGCGCCGCATCTGGGATGTTGGTGCCGGGTCCGAAGATCGCCTTGACCCCAGCCTCCCGGAGAAAGGCGTAGTCCTGCTGCGGGATCACGCCGCCGCAGATCACGAGGATCTCTCCCGCACCCTGGTCCTTGAGCGCCTGCACGAGCTGCGGCGCGAGCGTCTTGTGGCCCGCCGCCTGGCTCGAGATCCCCACCACGTGCACGTCGTTGTCGATGGCGTCCTGCGCGGCCTCCTCTGGCGTCTGGAACAGCGGGCCCACGTCCACGTCGAAGCCGATGTCGGCAAAGGCCGTTGCGATCACCTTGGCGCCGCGGTCGTGACCGTCCTGGCCCATCTTGACCACCAGCATGCGCGGGCGGCGGCCCTCTTCCTCGGCAAAGGCCTCGACCGCCTTCTGGATCGCGGCAAAGCCCTCGTCGCCCTCGTAGGCCGCACCGTAGACGCCGGCGAGCGTCTTGACCTCTGCCCGGTGGCGGCCGAACACCTTTTCCATCGCCATGCTGATCTCTCCCACGCTGGCGCGGGCGCGCGCCGCCTCGACCGCGGCGGCCAAGAGGTTGCCACCCTCCTTCGCCGCACGCTCCACCTCGGCCAGGGCCGTCTCGCATGCTGCCGCGTTGCGGCCCGCGCGGATGCGCTCCAGCGCCGCGACCTGCGCCTCGCGCACCTTGGCGGTGTCGATGTCGAGGATGTTGAGCTCCTCCTCCTGCTTGAGGCGGTACCGGTTCACACCGACGATCACGTCCTCGCCGCGGTCGATCTTGGCCTGCCGCGTGGCCGCGGCCTCCTCGATCCTGAGCTTGGGCATGCCCGAGGCCACGGCCTTGGTCATGCCGCCCATGCCGTCGACCTCCTCGATCAGCGTCCAGGCGGCCTCTGCCAGGTCGTGGGTCAGCCGCTCGACGTAGTAGGAGCCCGCCAGCGGGTCGACGACCTTCGTCACGCCGGTCTCTTCCTGCAGGATGAGCTGGGTGTTGCGCGCGATCCGGGCGGAGAAGTCGGTCGGCAGCGCCATCGCCTCGTCGAGCGCGTTGGTGTGCAGCGACTGGGTCCCGCCGAGGACCGCCGACATGGCCTCGTAGGCGGTGCGGATGACGTTGTTGTAGGGGTCCTGTTCCGCCAGGCTCACGCCCGAGGTCTGGCAATGCGTGCGCAGCATCTTCGAGCGCGGGTTCTTGGCGCCGAGATCGGTCATGATCCGGTGCCAGAGCATGCGCGCCGCCCGCAGCTTGGCCGCCTCCATGAAGAAGTTCTTGCCGATGGCGAAGAAGAAGGACAGCCGGCCAGCGAAGCGGTCGATGTCCATGCCGCGCGCCACGGCCGCCTGCACGTATTCCTTGCCGTCGGCGAGCGTGAAGGCGAGTTCCTGCACCAGGTTCGCGCCCGCCTCCTGCATGTGGTAGCCGGAGATCGAGATCGAGTTGAACTTCGGCATGTGGTCCGAGGTGTACTCGATGATGTCCGCGACGATCCGCATCGAGGGCTCGGGCGGATAGATGTAGGTGTTGCGGACCATGAACTCCTTCAGGATGTCGTTCTGTATGGTCCCGGACAGCAGGCTCCTGTCATGGCCCTGCTCCTCTCCGGTCACGATGAAATTCGCGAGCACAGGGATCACCGCACCGTTCATGGTCATCGACACGGACACGCGGTCGAGCGGGATGCCGTCGAACAGCACCTTCATGTCCTCGACCGAATCGATGGCGACACCGGCCTTGCCCACATCGCCCACCACGCGCGGATGGTCGCTGTCGTAGCCGCGATGCGTCGCGAGGTCGAAGGCCACCGACACGCCCTGCTGCCCGGCCTCGAGCGCGCGCCGGTAGAAGCGGTTCGATTCCTCCGCGGTGGAAAAGCCCGCGTATTGCCGGATGGTCCAAGGCCTGCCGGCATACATGGTCGCCTTGACGCCGCGGGTGAAGGGCTCGAGCCCCGGCAGCGACCCGAGATGCGGCAGGTCCTGCACGTCCTCGGCGGTGTAGAGGGGCTTGATGTCGATGCCCTCGAGCGTCTTCCACGTCAGCGTGTCGGCGGAACGGCCCTTGAGTTCCTTTTCAGCCAGCGCCCGCCACTCGTCCTTGGTCGCGTTCATCGTCCTGTCCTCTTCTGTCGTCCGACGGGGGCCGGTTCAGGCCGGTTTCCTCTGCCTCCGGACACTCCACGTAAGCGGCGAGGCCCCCGGCCCCGGCGCGCAGCCAGTACAGATCGTCGAGCCACATCTCCCTCAGGAGTGCTGCCGCCTCGGGCGGAAAGGGCCGCCAGCGTCCGTCGCCCGCAAGCGTCCGGGGATCGCCGCCGCGCGCCAGCACGGCCCGGCGCAGCGCCGGCAGGTCCGGTGCGCGGTGCGCCCAGTAGGTGCCGGGCCGCGCCGGCGGCGGATCCGCGAGGCCGGCCGTCCGCGCGAGAAGCGCGTCCGGCCGGTCCGCGAACCGCTCGAACGGCGTCACCACGATCGACGCCCGGGGCAACGCGCAGGCGATGTCGGATACCACGCCCCGCCAGGAGCGCGCCGACCGCTCGAGGATCCGCGCAAGCTCCGCCGGGTCGGGCAGCGCCATGCCCCGCGCCACCGCATAGGCCCAGAGCGACGCCCAGAACGCGTCCTGCGCGCGCACCTGAAGGACCGCGCGCGCGACCGGCCCGAACGCCGCGCCGAGCCGCGCCAGCCGTTCGCCCGCCGCCGGGTAGAGGCATCCCTCCCGCAGGCAGGCCCGCGGCGTGCCGATCATGTTTTCGTCGCTGACGAGCACCGTCGACCGGCCCTGCGCCACCTCGGCCTCGAGCGCGAGGCGTACCCGGCCGCGGTCCCGTGCCTGCGCGTCGCGTGCCGTCACGTTGTGCAGCAGCCCGTTGCGCGTGCGCCGCGGATCCCAGATGCCGATCCCCCGCGCGGCGAGCGCCGCGCGATGGTCGCGGAGATAGGCCTGGAAGCTCGTCGTGGCGCAGCGATGCGCCCCGAGATGCAGAATGACGTCCATGCGGGTCCTCGCGGCGGCCGGTCGGCCATGGCGAGGATGCGCGGATCGGGGTGAGCAAGCTGTAAACACTAAAATTTTCGTGCGCTTGCCCGGCGTTGTCATACCCATCGGGCAAGGTCGCGCCTATATTGCCATGCATGACACGGATGGGACGCATCGCGGCGCTTGCCGCCACCCTGCTGGCCGCGCCGGTCCTAGCCGCGGACGGACCGGGGGCCGACGACCTGATCGTGCCGGCGGAGGGCCGGACGCTCGACGAGTATCTCTGGGTCAGGCGTCCGGTCGTGGTCTTTGCCGACAACCCCGCCGATCCGCGATACGTGCAGCAGATGCAGTACATCACCGACCGCGCCGACGCGCTGCGCGACCGCGACGTGGTGGTGCTGACCGACACGAGCCCCGGGGACCGCTCGGCGATCCGGCAGGCCCTGCGCCCGCGCGGCTTCATGCTGGTGCTGATCGCCAAGGATGGCAGCACGGTCCTGCGCAAGCCCTTCCCGTGGGACGTGCGCGAACTCAGCCGCTCGATCGACAAGCTGCCGGTCCGCCAGCAGGAAGTGCGCGACCGGCGGGCCGAGGGGCAGCCGTAAGCCGCCAGCCCCGCACGTCCGTCCGCCCGCGATGCCGCCGACCGGATCATCCGCGTCACTCGAATTCCATGATCACGTCGTCGACGGCAAGGCTGTCGCCCTCGGCGGCGTGCATCCTGGTCACGGTAGACCGGCGCTCGGCGCGCAGGATGTTCTCCATCTTCATGGCCTCGACGGTGGCCAGCGCCTGGCCCTCCTGCACCTCGTCGCCCTCGCCCACGTGCAGCTTCACCACGAGACCCGGCATCGGGCAAAGCAGCATCTTCGAGGTGTCGGGCGGCGCCTTTTCCGGCATGAGGCGGGCGAGCTCGGCCTGGCGCGGGCTGCGCACATGCACCTTCAGGTCCGCGCCCCGCGACCGCAGGCGGAAGCCGCCCGAGATCTTGCCGACCTTGAGCACCAGGTCGGCGCCGTCCACCTGCATCCGCGCCAGCGTCTCGCCCGGCGTCCAGGCGCCGGTTACCCGGTGCGACAGGCCGTCGGCGAAGCGCACGGTCGCGCCCTCCCGGTCCGCGGCCACGCTCAGGTCGTAATCCGTTCCCTGCAGGGCCACGTTCCAGTGTTCGCCCACCCGGCGCTCGTGGTTGTCGAGCGTCCCCGAGATGCGCGCGCGCCGGATCTCGGCCACCCGGTTCATCGCCGCGGCGGCCGCCGCGATCCGCCGCAGGGCCGCGTCGTCGAGCGAGACGCCCTCGAACCCGTCGGGATACTCCTCGGCGATGAAGGCGGTGGTCATGTCTCCCGCGACGAAGCGCGGATGGTCCATCACCGCCGAAAGGAACGGCAGGTTGTGCCCGATCCCCTCGACCTCGAAGGCGTCGAGCGCGACACGCATGCGCGCCAGCGCCGCCTCGCGCGTCGGGCCCCAGGTGCAGAGCTTGGCGATCATGGGGTCGTAGTACATGCTGATCTCGCCGCCCTCGTAGACGCCGGTATCGTTGCGCACCGCGGCCTCGCCCTCCGGGATCCCGGCCTCGTGCCACTTGCCGGCATCGGACAGCGGGCCCGCGGCCACCTCGGCCGGCGGCCGGTAGCGCGTCAGCCGTCCGATCGAGGGCAGGAAGTTGCGGTAAGGGTCCTCGGCATAGAGGCGGTTCTCGATCGCCCAGCCACCGATCTTGAGGTCGCCTTGCGCGAAGGGCAGCGTCTCGCCCGCGGCGACACGGATCATCTGCTCGACGAGGTCGACGCCGGTGATGAGCTCGGTCACCGGGTGTTCCACCTGCAGGCGCGTGTTCATCTCGAGGAAATAGAAGTTCCGGTCGCCGTCCACGATGAATTCGACGGTCCCCGCGCTCGCGTAGCCCACGGCCTTGGCCAGCGCGACGGCCTGGTCGCCCATTGCCGCTCGCGTCTCGGGATCGAGCAAAGGCGACGGCGCCTCCTCCACCACCTTCTGGTTCCGCCGCTGGATCGAGCATTCGCGCTCGTGCAGGTAGACCGCGTTGCCGTGAGTGTCCGCCAGCACCTGGATCTCGATGTGGCGCGGCTGGGTCACGAACTTCTCGATGAAGATGCGGTCGTCGCCGAAGCTCGACGCGGCCTCGTTCCTGGACGACTGGAATCCCTCGCGCGCCTGCGCGTCGTCCCAGGCGATCCGCATGCCCTTGCCGCCCCCGCCGGCGCTGGCCTTGATCATGACCGGGTAGCCGATCTCGGTCGAGATGCGCACCGCCTCGTCGGCATCCCCGATCAGGCCCATGTAGCCGGGCACGGTCGAGACGCCGGCATCCTGCGCGATCTTCTTCGACGTGATCTTGTCGCCCATCGCCTCGATCGCCCTGACCGGCGGACCGATGAACGCGACGCCGGCCTCCTCGAGCGCGGCGGCGAATTTCGGGTTCTCGGACAGGAAGCCGTAGCCGGGATGCACTGCCTCGGCGCCGCTCTGGCGGATCGCCTCCATCACCCTGTCGATGACGATGTAGGACTGGTTCGCGGGCGCCGGGCCGATATGGATCGCCTCGTCCGCCATGGCGACGTGCAGCGCGTTCCTGTCGGCATCGGAATACACCGCCACCGTCGCGATGCCCATGCGGCGCGCGGTCTTGATGACCCGGCAGGCGATCTCACCCCGGTTGGCGATCAGGATCTTCTTGAACATGGACGTCCCTTTGCTTGTGGTGGCGTCTTGCGCGCCATGTCCGCACGAAAAAGGCCACCGGAGCTGGCAGCTCCGGTGGCCTCGTCTCTGTCCGTGCCGACGGCCCTCAGGGCCGCGGCGCGGTGGATGTCGCCCTCAGTTGCAGAGGCCCGGGGTGACGTCGTCGCAGACGACGCCGCCAGCCGCACCGATCGCGGCGCCGGTGACGCCGTCACCGCCCGCAGCGCGGTCGATGAGGTAGCCGGCGCCGGCGCCGACGCCCGCACGCGGCAGGTCGCTGCTTTCGCAGGCGGCAACGCCACCAAGGCTGAGGACGGCGGCGACGAGTGCAAATTTGCGCATTGGAAGAACTCCCTTCGTTCCGGATTGGCGTCTGGTGTATACGCGCCGGGAACGCTTTTCCGTCGAACGTCGTTCCGTGAAAACCCCCTGTTCACCGGAACTTGAGCGGGAAGCCGCCCAGTGTGAGGCGGGAGACTGCCGGGCTGTCGGGAAAAAACGGGCGGCCGGTCAGGGGAAACGCCAAGCCGCCCGGAAGGGGAAGGGTTACGGTGAATACGCGCCAAGGACGGGCCGTGACACGTCGTATGTGACCCTGTTCGGGACACCGAAACCATTGCAACCGTTTCCGATGCCGCCAAGCGGAGAATGCAACGTGCGCGGGTTTCGGCTCCTTCCTGCGCACGGGGAACCGGAATAGGCAGAATCACGCCCAGAACTCCGGATCGAACGCCTCGGGAAAGGCCATGCGGGCGGCCCGCTCGTCGATCACGAGCTGCGCGTCGTAGTCCTCGGGATCGAAAGGATCGTCGTAGGGCAGCACCTCGCGGCCGAAGAGCCAGGACAGCCGGCCGGCATCGAGGTTGCCGCGGGCGAAGGGCTCGGTGCCGAAATGGTGCCAGAGCGCCGCCATGAAGTGGAGGTCCGCGCGCCGGTCCGCGGGTTTGCGGTCGGCATATCTGTCACGCCGTACGATCGGCGTGACGCCCCGCGGGTTCGCGCGTCGGATGGTGAACTGGAAATCCGATCCGGGCAGGCGCCCGGGAAAGCCGCGGTGCTTGATCATCGGGCGCGCTCCAGCTGCACGAAGCGCCGCGGCGCGCCCGAAGGCGGAACGGACCGAAGGACGGTCCGTCCCGAGATCAGATCACTTGTACTTGCCCGTGTAGACCGGCTCGGTCGTGACCGGCGGCTGGACCACGACAACTTCTTCTTCTTCCTGCTGGCCGCAAGCGGAAACGGCGGCAACGAAACCCAGCATGGCGACCAGTTTGATGCTCTTGGACATCTAGTTCTCCTGTATGTGTTCAAGACGCAGCCGGACACCCCGGGCGCCGACTGCCTCTCTCCCGATGTAGTAGTCACGAATTTGCGACCACCCCCCAAGTTAAATGAATTTTTTAGCCATGGGTATCCGGCCCCCAGCACTGACTTTCCCTGTGTCTGGAAAGTCGCAATCTTCCGCCGAGCGACCGGTTCGGCTCCAAAATGTTGTGCGGCCATCAGAACGGCTCCCAGATGCAGCGGTCGCCGTCGACGGTGTAGGCCTCGAAAACCTGCAGCACGCCCGGGTTGGCGATCCCGAATTCGGTTGGAATTTCAGACATGCTGACGACGATGCGCGCCGGCGCGGGCGCCGCGTCGGCAAGCGCCGGCAGCGCGATGTCGGTGCAGGCCATGTCCATGGCCGCGGACAGGTCGGCGGGTGCGCCGACGAGATCGGCGAGCGCCGGCACCACCAGGCGCAGGCGGTAGACGCCGCCCTCCTCCGCCAATGTCTCGAGAATCGATGCCGGCTGCCCGCCCGGCAGCGCCACGGTCGCGTCCTGCGCGGAAGCCGGCATCGGAAGCACGGCAGCCAACGCCGCGACGGACAGGCGGATCGGTCCCGTCCTCTTGCGGCAGCCCCGGCCCCCTTTCGGAGCTCCTCCCGCCGGGGCTGCACTGGCGCGGGACCAGCCCGCAACTCTGAAAGTCGTGACGGACCTGCGTGTCATGTCCGCGTCCGATCGTCTTGAGCCCACGACAGCCATCGTGCGCGGGCGTCGGCCGAGTGCAGCAGGTCCCGGATCCGCTCCTCCACGTCAGGCGGAAACTGCCTGTCGTGCAGGCGCCCACCGGCGCGAATGCTCAGATCGTCACCTTGCCGTTCGATTTCTACCACAGGTGAGAACCCGCGCAAGCCTTGCAGCTTGCGCCACAGATCCTGGCGCACCGCGCGGGCGAGCCTGTGGAGATTCGCGTGCGGCAGCCGCGCCGTGGCCGACACGTCGAACCGCGGCGGCCAGTGGCGCGCATGCACGATGCGCGCCCCCTGCCGGGCGGTGAACCAGCCGTGGCGGCGGGGCGGCGGAGAGAGTGGCGCGTCCATGGTCACAGCGGGATGTTGTCGTGCTTCTTCCACGGGTTCGACAGCTTCTTGCCGCGCAGCGCGGCAAAGGCCCGCGCGACGCGGCGCCGGGTCGACCGCGGTTGGATCACCTCGTCGATGAAGCCCTTCTCGGCGGCGACGAAGGGGTTGGCGAAGCGGTCCTCGTATTCCTTGGTGCGCGCCGCGATCTTCTCGGGATCGTTCAGCTCGGAGCGGTAGAGGATCTCCGTCGCGCCCTTGGCCCCCATCACGGCGACCTCGGAAGTGGGCCAGGCATAGTTGAAGTCGCCGCGCAGGTGCTTGGATGCCATCACCACGTAGGCGCCGCCATAGGCCTTGCGGGTGATGACCGTGACCTTCGGCACCGTCGCCTCGGCATAGGCGTAAAGCAGCTTTGCCCCGTGCTTGATGACGCCGCCATATTCCTGCGTCGTCCCCGGCAGGAAGCCCGGCACGTCCACGAAGGTCAGGATCGGGATCTCGAAGCAGTCGCAGAACCGCACGAAGCGCGCGGCCTTCCGGCTCGAATCGATGTCGAGGCAGCCTGCCAGGACCATCGGCTGGTTCGCCACCACGCCCACGGTCTGGCCCTCGAGACGGATGAAGCCGGTGATGATGTTCTTGGCGAAGTTTTCCTGGATCTCGTAGAAATCGCCCTCGTCCGCGACCTTCAGGATCAGCTCCTTCATGTCGTAAGGGGTGTTGGCGTTCTCGGGCACCAGCGTGTCGAGCGAGGGCTCGACCCGGCCGGGCTCGTCGAAGAACGGCCGCACCGGCGGCTTCTCGCGGTTCGAGAGCGGCAGGAAATCGACGAGGCGGCGCACCTCGGCCAGCGCCTCCACGTCGTTCTCGAAGGCCGCGTCGGCGACGGAGGACTTGCGCGTGTGGGTGCTGGCGCCGCCGAGCTCCTCGGCCGTCACGACCTCGTTCGTCACCGTCTTCACCACGTCGGGGCCGGTCACGAACATGTAGGAGGAATCCTTCACCATGAAGATGAAGTCGGTCATCGCCGGCGAATAGACCGCCCCGCCCGCGCAGGGACCCATGATGACGCTGATCTGGGGGATCACGCCCGAGGCCAGCACGTTGCGCTGGAACACCTCGGCATATCCCGCGAGGCTCGAGACGCCCTCCTGGATGCGCGCGCCGCCCGAATCGTTGAGCCCGATCACCGGCGCGCCGTTCTGCATCGCCATGTCCATGATCTTGCAGATCTTGTTGGAATGCGTCTCGGACAGCGAGCCGCCGAAGACGGTGAAGTCCTGGCTGAAGACGTAGACCAGCCGTCCGTTGATCGTGCCCCAGCCGGTGATGACGCCGTCGCCGTAGGGGCGCGTCTCGTCCATGCCGAAATCGGTGCAGCGGTGCGCGACGAACATGTCGAACTCCTCGAAGGAGCCCTCGTCGAGCAGCAGTTCGACCCGCTCGCGCGCGGTCAGTTTGCCCTTGGCGTGCTGCGCCGCGATCCGGGTCTCGCCGCCGCCGAGCCGCGCCTCGGCGCGACGGTCCTCGAGCACCTGCAGAATGTCCTTCATGTCGCCTGCTCCCTGTTCCGGCCGCGCCGCGACCATACAGCGCCGATCCCCGGTCTCAACGGGAATTGCGCAAATTTGCAAAGCATGGAAAGGAACGTGCCGCATATACGCAAACTCGCAAAGCACATGTCCCGCGCGCCCGCCCAGATGGACAATCCCCGGTGCGCGACCTACCACCTTGCGTCATGCAGAGCCCACACGCCGCGCGGTTCCTCGACCGCGCCACCCCGCCGCACATCGTCACGCTGATCATGCTCTCGGGCCTCTCGGCGCTCGCGATGAACATCTTCCTGCCAAGCCTCCCGGCCATGGTGGCCTATTTCGACACCGAGTACCGGCTCGTGCAGCTGTCGGTCGCCGTCTATCTCGGGGTGAACGCGGTCCTGCAGATCTTCGTGGGCCCGATCTCGGACAAGCTCGGCCGCAGGCCGGTGATCCTGGGCGGCATCGCGTGTTTCGTGCTGGCCACCATCGGCTGCCTGATCGCGCAGGACATCTGGGTCTTCCTCGCCTTCCGCATGACGCAGGCCACGATCGTCACCGCGCTGGTCCTGTCGCGCGCGGTGGTGCGGGATATCGTCCCGCAGGACCAGGCCGCGTCGATGATCGGCTACGTGACCATGGGCATGGCGGTGGTGCCGATGATCGGCCCGGCGATCGGTGGCGTTCTCGACGAGGTCTTCGGATGGAAGGCCAATTTCTGGCTGCTCCTTCTTCTCGGGATCGCGCTCTACTGGCTGACCTGGCGGGATCTCGGCGAGACCGCGCAGCCCTCGGGCCTGACCCTGCGCGAGCAGTTCAGCGAGTATCCCGAGCTCCTGCGGTCGCCGCGGTTCTGGGGCTACGCGCTGGCGGCGGCGTTCTCGTCGGGTGCGTTCTTTTCCTACCTGGGCGGCGCGCCCTTCGTGGGCTCGGTGGTCTTCGCGCTCGAACCGGCGGAGCTCGGGCTCTATTTCGGGGCGCCGGCGATCGGCTACCTGATCGGCAATTTCGTCTCCGGCCGCTTCTCGGCGCGGGTCGGGGTCAACCGCATGGTCCTGATCGGCGCCTTCATCAACGCGGCCGGCGTCGCCGCGTCCATGCTGGTCTTCGCCGCCGGTCTCGGGACGGCGCTGAGCTTCTTCGGCTTCATGTGCTTCGTGGGGGTCGGCAACGGCATGACCATCCCCAACGCCACCGCCGGTGCGCTGTCGGTGCGCCCGCGCCTGGCCGGCACCGCCTCGGGGCTGTCGGGCGCCATCATGATCAGCGGCGGCGCGGCCCTCTCGGCGCTGGCGGGTCTGCTGCTGCAACCGGGCACCGGCGCCTGGCCGCTTCTGTGGATCCAGTTGCTGACCGGCATCTGCGGCGTGGTGGCGATCGGCATTGTCATCCGGCGCGAGGGCGAACTGGCCCGCAAGGACGCGCTCTGAGCGCCCTTGCGGCGCACCGGCAGGTTTTGCAAAGTCACGTGACTTGATCTGCAAAGCGATGCCGCCATGCCCGTCCAGAAACTCTATGCCGGTGCCAAGCTGCGCGACCTGCGCGGCCGGCTGTCGCTGACGCAGAAGGATTTCGCGACCAAGCTCGGGATTTCGCTGCCGTACCTGAACCAGATGGAGAACAACAACCGGCCGGTGTCGTCGACGGTCCTTCTGTCGCTCGCGCAGGAATTCGGCTTCGACGTGACCGAGCTCGGCCACGGCGACACCGAGCGGCTGGTGGCGGACCTGCGCGAGGCGCTGACCGACACCGTGTTCTCCGAGGCGCCGCCGCTCGCGGATCTGCGGCTCGCAGCCTCGAACGCGCCGGCCTTCGTGCGCGCCTTTCTCGAGCTGCACCGCGCTTACCGCCAGTCGCACGAGCGCCTCGCCTCGCTCGACGATGCGCTCGGGCGCGAAGGCGCGCCTCTCCAGCCCAGCCCGTGGGAGGAGGTGCGCGACTTCTTCCATTATTGCGACAATTACATCGACGCGGTGGATCGCGCGGCGGAACGCGCGGGGCTCAAGGCCGATGCGCCGGGCGACCTGCGGACGGCGACGGTGGCGCGGCTCGCCGCGCGCGGCATCGAGGTGCGGCTGGCCGAGGACAGCGCGCTGCGTCGCTTCGACGCGGCGACCGGCACGCTCTGGCTGTCGGCGCTGAGCGCGGTCGAGACGCAGACCTTCCAGCTGATGCTGCAGGTGGCGCTCCTTGAACATGACGCGCTGCTGGAGGCGACGCTCGACCTTGCCCGGTTCCAGTCCGACGCGGCGCGCGCCATCGCCAAGATCGGGCTCGCCAACTATTTTGCCGGGGCCGCGATGATGCCCTACCGGCGGTTCCTCGCCGCGGCGCAGGAGACGCGGCACGATCTCGAGCTTCTGGCGCTGCGCTTCGGCGCGTCGATCGAACAGGTGGCGCATCGACTGTCGACACTGCAGCGCCCCGGCGCCAAGGGCGTGCCGTTCTTCTTCGTGCGCGTCGACCAGGCCGGCACGATCACCAAGCGTCATTCGGCCACGCGGCTGCAATTCGCCCGGTTCGGCGGCGCCTGCCCGCTCTGGAACGTGCACCGCGCGTTCGAGACGCCGGGCCAGTTCCTGCGCCAGCTGGCCGAGACGCCGGACGGCGTGCGCTACATCAGCCTCGCGCGCGACGTCTCGAAACCCGGCGGGCAGTTCGGCGCGCCGCGGCGGCGTTACGCCATCGCGCTCGGCTGCGAGATCGCGCATGCGGGGGCGCTGGTCTATGCCGACGGGCTCGACCTCGGGCGCGACGGGGCGTTCGAGCCGATCGGCATCTCGTGCCGGATCTGCGACCGGGCGGATTGCCACCAGCGCTCGGTCCCGCCGCTCGAGCGCCGGCTGACGATCCGGCCCGACCGCCGGGGCGTCCTGCCCTACGAGGTCGGCTGATCCGCGGCGGGCCAGCGCGCGGCGAGATCGGCCATGAGGGCGGCATCGGCCGGGCCGCAGGGCCCCGCGGCGCCGGGCCGGAACCGGTCGCGGAAGGCCTGCAGCAGCGCCTCCCTGAGGTCGGGATCGGCCGCGTAGCCGAAACGCGCGGCATCGGCGAAGAAATCGCCGGGCTGCCGCGGCTCGGGCCAGATCGACAGGCCCCGTCGGGCAAGCCGGCGCCAGTCGAACCGGGGTCCCGGATCGATCTTGCGCCCGAGCGCCATGTCGGAATGCCCGATGACCCGTTCCGGCGCGATGCGCCAGCGCTCGAGAATGCCGGAAAGGAGCCGTTCGAGCGCGTCCATCTGCGGCTCCGAGAAGGGTTCGGCCCCGTCATTGGCAAGCTCGATGCCGATCGAGCGCGAGTTCATGTCGACGATGCCGCCCCAGCGGCCCGCGCCCGCGTGCCACGCGCGCATCTCCTCGTCGACGAGTTGCCAGAGGCACCCCGTCTCGGAGATCACGTAATGCGCCGAGACGCCGCTCGCGCCGTCACAGAGCCAGTCGCGCGCCCGCTCGGCGCTTTTCATCGCGGTGTAGTGGATGACCACGTGGTCGGGCCGCGCCCCGTCGCGGCGCGGCCCGAAATTGGTGCTCGGCCAGCGGACCGGGGTCAGTTGCCGCGGGCCTGGCGGTAGACGGCGGGGTTCCAGCCGCAGGCGAAGCCGTCGCCGTCGGCGTCGAGCCCCTCGCGGTCACGCTCCGGGCCGCCGGCCTCGAGAAAGGCCTCCTGCGCCGCGTCGGCGGACGGGTATCGCGCGCAGTTGCGCTGTTCCTTGGCCTTCGAGGAAAAGGGTCCGCGGCTGTGCATCGGCTGGCCCACGCCGTGGGAGGTCTGCAGCGCGTATTGCACCACGTTGACCGACGATCCCGACCGGGTCGGCAGCGCCTCGGGCCGGGCCACCTGGTATTGGGCGCGGTTCTGCGCCAGCCGTGCCGCGTCGGCCTCGATCGAGCGTTCCGAGGACACCGCGTCGAAATCGTTCTCGACCGAAATGCCGGCGGAGTTCGTCACCGCCTGCGGCTGCGTGCCGCCCGTCAAGACCCCGGACGATGTGGTGGTCTGCTGCGGCGGCGGATTGCCCGGCGAGGCGTCGACGCCTCCCTGGGTCTGGCCCCGCGACAATGCCGCCTCGGCCATCGCGGCGATGTCGTCACCGCCGGCGCCGCCGTCGATCGCCGAGCCGCTCACCTCGGGCGCGGGCGCGATGCGCCCGGTCCCGGGATCGGTCCGGCCCTGCAGCTGGGCGTCGACCTCGGCGCGGCGCGAGGCGTCGTACCCGTCGAATCCCGCCTCGGGGTTGCTGTCGGGAACCGGCGCGCAGGCGGCCAGCGCCAGCGCGACAGCAGTCGTGATCAGGAAGGGACGCATGCGGCTTTCACCTCGTCTCGGGCGCCGGTCGGGCGGCCGTTACCACCATTTCTCGGGTCTGGCCGTGAAACCCGCCGCACGTTCGAGTGCATATGCCGTGTTGAGGAGGTCGCCCTCCTCCCACGGCCGGCCGATGAGCTGCAGGCCGAGCGGCAGGCCGCTGCGGTCCTGGCCGGCGGGCACCGAGATCCCCGGCAGTCCGGCAAGGTTCACCGTGACGGTGAACACGTCGTTGAGATACATGGCGACCGGATCGGCCTCCGTCATCTCGCCGAGCCCGAACGCGGCAGAGGGCGTCGCCGGCGTGAGGATCGCGTCGACCCCCTCGGCGAAGGCGTCCTCGAAGTCCTTCTTGATCAGCGTGCGCACCTTGCGGGCCCGGTTGTAATACGCGTCATAGAAACCGGCGGACAGCACGTAGGTTCCGACCATCACGCGGCGTTGAACCTCGGGGCCGAACCCCTCGGCGCGCGTCTTCTCGTACATCTCCACGATGCCGTCGCCCTGCGCGAGCTTGGCGCGGTGGCCGTAGCGGACGCCATCATAGCGCGCGAGGTTCGAGGACGCCTCGGCGGGCGCGATCACGTAGTAGCAGGGCAGCGCGTACTTCGTGTGTGGCAGCGAGATGTCCACGATCCGCGCGCCCGCATCCTCGAGCATGCGCCGGCCCTCGGCCCAGAGCGCCTCGATCTCCTCGGGCATGCCGTCCATGCGGTATTCCCGCGGGATGCCGATGGTCTTGCCGCGGATGTCACCGGTCAGCATCGCCTCGAAATCCGGAACCGGCAGGTCGGCGGAGGTCGAATCCTTGGGGTCGTGCCCGCACATTGCCTGAAGCACGATCGCCGCGTCGCGCACGTCGCGCGTCATCGGCCCCGCCTGGTCGAGCGACGACGCGAAGGCGACGATGCCCCAGCGCGAGCAGCGCCCGTAGGTCGGCTTGATGCCGGTGATGCCGGTAAAGGCGGCCGGCTGGCGGATCGACCCGCCCGTGTCCGTGCCCGTCGCGGCAAGGCACAGCCCCGCGGCGACCGCCGAGGCGGAGCCGCCCGACGACCCGCCGGGGGTCAGCTCGGTCGCCTCGTTGCCGCGCCGCCAGGGGTTCACCGCGTTGCCGTAGACCGAGGTCTCGTTCGACGAGCCCATGGCGAACTCGTCCATGTTGAGCTTGCCCAGCATGACCGCGCCCGCGTCGAAGAGCTGCTGGGTCACGGTCGACTCGTATTCCGGCACGAAGTTCTCGAGGATCCGGCTCGCAGCCTGGCTCGGCACGCCCTTGGTGCAGAAGAGGTCCTTGATCCCCATCGGGATGCCGCAGAGCGCGGGAGCGTCGCCCGACCGGATGCGCTTGTCCGCCTCGGCGGCCATCTCCTGCGCCCGCTCGGGCGTGCGGTGCACGAAGGCGTTCAGGGCCGAGGCACCCTCGATCGCCGAAAGGCACGCCTCGGTCAGTTCCGCGCTCGTCACCTTGCCCGCGCGCAGTGCGTCGCGGGCCGCGGCGACCGTCATCGAGGTCAGATCGCTCATTCCACCACCTTCGGGACCGCGTAGAAACCTTCGCGCGCATCGGGCGCGTTCGACAGGACGGACCCGGCGTCGCCGCCATCCGTCACGGTGTCGTCGCGCCGCTTGAGCCGCATCGGCGTCACCGACACCATGGGCTCGACGCCGTCGACGTCGACCTCGCTCAGCTGCTCGATGAACCCGAGAATGGTGTTGAATTCGCCGGCCAGGGCCGGGAGCGCGTCGTCGTCCACCCGGATCCGGGCGAGCTTGGCGACCCGCGCGGCGGTCGCGGTGTCGATGGACATGTCTGTGACCTCTGTGCAAGCCGTCTCTCGTATCAGGCCCCGCGTTTAAACCCGCCCGCGTCCGCCCGCAAGCCGCTGTGCCCTAGACCCGCCCCGCGTTCGGCCTAGGCTGCACTGCCGAAGCGAAAAGGAGGCATGTGCATGAAGATCATCTGGCTCGGACACGGGTCCTTCCGCATCGAGATCGCGGGCGAGGTGCTGCTCGTCGACCCGTGGATCGAGGGCAACCCCGTCTTTCCCGAGGACCGCCGCGACGACGCCCTGCGTGGCGCCACGCAGATCCTGCTGAGCCACGCGCATGGCGACCACGCCAGCGGTGCCGTGGCCATCGCGCGAGAGACCGGCGCGCCGATCAACGCGATCCACGAACTGGCCAACATCCTCGGCGAGGAGGACGGCGTGCAGACGCTGGGCTTCAACAAGGGCGGCACGATCGCGCTCGGCGACGTGAAGGTGACGATGGTGCACGCGACGCATTCCTCGTCGCTCGACTTCCGTGACGGCGGTCCGCGGGTCGCGGGCAGCGAGGCGGGCTTCATGATCGAGGGCGAGGGCCACACGATCTACTTCTCGGGCGATACCGACGTGATGGCCGACATGGGCGTGTTCAACGCGCTGCACGCGCCCGACATCGGCATCCTGAGCGCGGGCGGCCATTACACGATGGACATGCGCCGCGCGGCCTATGCGGCCAAGACGTTCTTCGACTTCAAGACCGTGATTCCCTGCCACTACAAGACCTTCCCTGCCCTCGCGCAGTCGGCGGAAGAGCTTGCGGCGGGTCTGCCCGGCGTGGACGTGATCGAACCCGAGGTGCTGGTCGCCATCGAGATCTGACCCGCAGCCCGCCGTTTCCCCCGCCCGCGCGCGGCGCTAGGCTGCGCGCGGCACGGGGTACGGCGGGAGAGGACATGTCCGGGACCGACACATCGCGCGACGGCGGCTTCGATGTCGTCGTCGTGGCACAGGCGGGGCGGCTGCAATACGAGGCGGCGCTGCTTGCCCTGTCCCTGGCCGACAGCGGCACGTCGTCCTCTGTCCGGCTGCTCGTCGCCGAACCGCAGCCCGGGCCGCTCTGGCCCGACGACCCGCGCGTGGCGCCCGAGCCGCGCGCGCTGATCGAGGAGGCGGGCGGCACCTTCGTGCCGTTCGACAGCAGGCATTTCGGCGCGGCCTATCCCTATGGAAACAAGATCGAGGCGCTCCAGGCGCTGCCCGAAGGCCGTCCCTTCCTGTTCCTCGACACCGACACGCTGGTCACCGGGCCGCTCGACGCCGTGCCCTTCGATTTCGACCGGCCGTCCGCGTCGCTGCGCCGCGAGGGGACCTGGCCCCGGATCGAGCTCTACGGGCCGGGCTACACGCAGATCTGGCGCGCGCTCTACGACCGCTTCGGGCTCGATTTCGAGAGCTCGCTCGACCCCGCGTGGCCCGACGAGTACTGGCAGCGCTACCTCTACTTCAACGCCGGAGCGTTCTACCATCGCAGCCCGCGGGACTTCGGCCGGCTCTTTCTCGAGACCGCGCTTTCGATCCGCGACGATCCACTGCCCGAGCTCGTGTGCCAGAGTCTAGATCCCTGGCTCGACCAGGTGGCGCTGCCGCTCGTGATCCACGGGCTGGGCGGCGGGCGCGACGCGCTCGAACCGGGCTGGATCGACGGGCGGACCACCTGCCATTACCGCACGCTGCCCCTTCTCTACGCGCGCGAGGACGACCGCGTGGTCGAGACGCTGGAACGCATCGCCGCTCCCAACCGGGTGAAACGGGTCCTCAAGGCGCACGAGCCGATGCGCCGCATGGTGTACCAGGGCCGCGGGGCCAGGGCGCGCGCGCTTTTCGACCGTGACGCGCTGCCGCGCAAGGAACAGGCGATCCGCAATCGGCTGAAGCGCGAGGGACTCTGGATGCGCTGACGGCCGCGATGGACGCCCCCGCCGTCAGCGGCTAGCGTCGGCCCCGGACAGGACCCCGAGGGAGGACAGCATGACCGATACTCCGCGCTACGGCTTCGACACGTTGCAGATCCATGCCGGCAGCCGGCCCGACCCGGCCACCGGCGCGCGCCAGACACCGATCTACCAGACCACCGCCTACGTCTTCCGCGACGCCGAGCACGCGGCGGCGCTTTTCAACCTGCAGGAAGTGGGTTTCATCTACTCGCGGCTCACCAACCCCACCGTGGCGGTCCTGCAGGAGCGCATGGCGACGCTCGAGGGCGGCGCCGGCGCGGTCTGCTGCTCGTCCGGGCACGCGGCGCAGATCATGGCGCTCTTCCCGCTCATGGGACCGGGGCGCAATATCGTCGTCTCGACCCGGCTCTACGGCGGGTCGGTCACGCAGTTCTCGAACACCATCCACCGTTTCGGCTGGCGCGCGACCTTCGTCGACTTCGACGACATGGACGCGGTCAAGGCGGCCATCGACGAGGACACGCGGGCGATCTTCTGCGAATCGATCGCGAACCCGGGCGGCTACGTCACCGACCTGGACGCGGCCGCGAAGGTCGCCGCCGAGGCGGGCCTGCCGCTCATCGTCGACAACACCTCGGCCACGCCGTATCTCTGCCGCCCGATCGAGCACGGCGCGACGCTCGTCGTGCATTCGATGACCAAGTTCCTGACCGGCAACGGCACCGTCACCGGCGGCTGCGTGGTCGATGCGGGCACGTTCGACTGGTCGGCCTCGGACAAGTTCCCCTCGCTCAGCGCGCCCGAGCCCGCCTATCACGGTCTCAAGTTCCACGAGACGTTCGGGCCGCTGGCCTTCACCTTCCACGGCATCGCGGTCGGTCTGCGCGACCTCGGCATGACGCTGAACCCCCAGGCCGCGCACTACACGCTCATGGGGATCGAGACGCTGTCGCTGCGTATGCGCAAGCACGTGGAGAACGCCGAGAAGATCGCGGCCTGGCTTGAGGGACACGAGGCCGTGGCGGCGGTGACCTATGCGGGCCTTCCCTCCTCCCCGTGGCACGACCGGGTCGCGCGGATCTGCCCCAAGGGCGCGGGCGGGCTCTTCACCGTGACGCTCAAGGGCGGGTACGACGCCTGCGTGCGGCTGGTCGACGGGCTCGAGCTCTTCAGCCACGTGGCCAATCTCGGCGACACGCGGTCGCTCATCATCCATTCGGCCTCGACCACGCACCGGCAGCTCACCCCCGAACAGCAGAAGGCGGCCGGTGCCGCGCCCGACGTCGTGCGCATCTCGATCGGGATCGAGGATGCCGACGACCTGATCCGCGACCTCGATCAGGCTCTCACCAAGGCCCACCGCGCCGCTGCGTGAGCCGCCCGCACGTCCGGATCCCGGTCCGGGCGTGCCGTCCCGCGAATTTTTTCGGCACCTTCGCGCCGATCGGCCAAGGAACTTTTCCGGCCCCCGCGCTGCGCCCCCCAACGCGGCGAAATGCCACGTGTTTTTCGACGCACAGACACCGTGCATCGGCGGCCCGATATCGCATTGGCGCGGCTAAACCACGGGTTTTTCGAGAATCTTTTTTGGACCTTCATGCAAGAATGGGCGGAACATCGCCAGTCTGTCCTTGTTGGCCGAGCGTAACCAAAATGGACGAAGGAGCCGCACCATGACGCTCAAGGGTCTTCTGCTGACCTCGGCACTGACGCTTCCGGCATTTGCCGGACCGGCACTTGCCCAGCAATCCGACACACCTTGCGACGACCTGTCCGCGATGATCGAGGACGGTCTGCCCGAGGGCGTGTCGATGACCGAGCAGGACCTGCGCGCCGTCGTCGAAGACGGCGACGCCGAGGCCTGCGAAACGCGCCTGACGACCATCGAGCAGGCGCAGGCCGACACCGACATGTCGGGCGACGCCGCGCAGGCCGAAGCCGATGCCGAAGCGGAAGGCCAAGTGGCCGAACGCGAGCGGACCACGGTCCAGATCGACGAGGAACGGGTGGTCGAGGGCGTCGTGCGCCTCGAGCGCGAATCCCCGCAGGTGGACGTCGAGGAAGGTCAGGCGAACGTGACGGTCCGCGGCGGCGAGCCCGACGTGACCGTGTCGCAGCCCCGCCCCGAGATCACCGTGCGCCATCCGCAGGCGACCGTGACCATGGAGATGGCGCAGCCCACCGTGACCATCGACCAGCCGGCGCCCGAGATCATCATCACGATGCCGGACCCGAATGTCGACGTGGCCAACGCCGAGCCCGAGGTGGAGGTCCAGCAGTCCGAGCCGAACATCACCGTGAGCCAGGCGCCGCCGCAGGTGGACCTCGATCTGCGCGTGGTCGAGAACGCGGACGCATCCGGCAGCGGCGTGCAGGTCGAGGACGCACAGTCCGGCTCGACCTACTCGACCGGCGAGGCGCAGGAGCTGCAGCCGCTCGACGACGCCCAGGTGCAGGTGACGCGGTCCGACCCCCAGGTGACCTACGAGCAGGCCTCGAACGAGCAGGACGGCGAGGCCACGTCCGGCAACGTGACCATCGAAGGCGGCGGCGAGCCCACCGTGAACTTCGAGCAGTCCGAGCCGAACGTCGAGTTCCGCATGACGGGCGAGCCGCAGATCCAGTTCAACCAGTCGGGCGAGCCGCAGGTCACGTTCCAGACCGCCCAGTCGGGTGAGCAGGACGACCAGGCGCAGAACATGCAGGGTCAGGACAGCCAGTCTGACGACATGCAGTCGGCCGAGACCGGCGCGCAGGACGCCCAGTCCGACGAGATGCAGAGCGCGGACGCCGAGACCGACGCGGCGCAGTCCGGCGAGCAGTCGGGCGACATGCAGGCATCGGAGACGGGTGGCGGGGACTCCCAGTCGAGCGACATGCAGATGGCCGACGACGCGGAGGGCACCGACACCTCCGAGCAGTCGGGTGACATGCAGAGCGCCGATGCGACGGCCGGCACGACGACCGGTCCGGACCTGCAGGTCGACGGCTACGAGGCCGTGCCGGCAGCCGACATCTCGAACGACCGCCTGCAGGGCGGCGCGCTCTGGAGCGAGAACAACGAGCGGATCGGCGACATCGAGGAGCTGATCACCGACGAAGGCACCGGGCTCCAGCGCATCGTCGTGGGCGTCGGCGGCTTCCTCGGCCTCGGCGAACGTCAGGTCGCGCTCGATCTGGACGAGATGCAGGTCATGCAATCGTCCGAAGGGGACGACGTCCGCATCTACACCGACATGACGCGCGAAGAGCTCGAGAACATGGAGCGCTACGAGGGCTGATCGCGCCCCGGCGCGACATTCCCCCAAAAACGTCGACCCGCCGCGCATGGACGCGGCGGGTCGTTTCCGTTCCGGAGACCGGGTTCAGCCGATGCGGTAGTTCGGGCTTTCCCGCGTGATCGTGACGTCGTGCACGTGGCTCTCGCGGAGGCCCGCATTGGTGATGCGCACGAACGAGCAGTTGCGGCGCATCTCCTCGACGGTCGCGCAGCCGGTATAGCCCATGGCGGCGCGCAGGCCGCCCACGAGCTGGTGGATCACCGCGCCGGCGGACCCCTTGTAGGGCACCTGCCCCTCGATCCCCTCGGGCACGAGCTTGTCCGAGGCCGCGTCCTTCTGGAAGTAGCGGTCGGCGGACCCGCGCGCCATGGCGCCGAGCGAGCCCATGCCGCGATAGGCCTTGAAGGACCGGCCCTGGTAGAGGATGACCTCGCCCGGGCTTTCGTCGGTGCCCGCGATCATCGAGCCCACCATGGCGCAGGACGCGCCGGCAGCGATGGCCTTCGCGAAGTCGCCCGAGAACTTAATGCCGCCGTCGGCGATGACCGGCACGTCGCCCGCGGCCGCGACGCAGTCCATGATGGCGGTCAACTGCGGCATGCCGACGCCCGCGACCATGCGCGTGGTGCAGATCGAGCCGGGGCCGATTCCGACCTTTACCGCGTCCGCGCCCGCGTCGATCAGCGCGCGGGTCGCCTCGGCGGTGGCAACGTTGCCCGCGACCACCTGCACCTCGTTCGACAGCCGCTTGGCGCGGGTGACCGCCTTGGCGACGCCGTCGCTGTGGCCGTGCGCGGTGTCGATCACGATCATGTCGACGCCCGCGTCGACCAGCGCCTCGCTCCGCTCGAAGCCCGCGTCCCCCACGGTCGAGGCGGCGGCGACGCGCAGCCGGCCGAGGTCGTCCTTGCAGGCGGTCGGGTTCAGGACCGCCTTCTCGGTGTCCTTGAGCGTCAGGAGCCCGGTCAGCCGGCCCTCCCGGTCGGTCACGAGCAGCTTCTCGATCCGCCGCGCCTTCATCAGGCTCTTGGCCTCTTCGCGGTCGGCGGGTTCGCGCAGGATGGCGAGATTCTCGGAGGTCATCATGACGCGCACCGGCGTCTCGTCCGAGGTGGCGAAGCGCATGTCGCGGTTCGTCACGATGCCCACCACGCGGCCCTTTTCGTCGACGACCGGGAAGCCCGTGAAATTGTAGCGCTCGATCAGCGCCTTGGCGTCACCGAGGGTCTGGTCGGGCGTCAGCGTCACCGGGTTGTAGACGATGCCCGATTCGAAGCGCTTGACCCGGCGGACCTGCCGCGCCTGTTCGTCCACGGTCAGGTTGCGGTGGATCACGCCGATGCCGCCCGCCTGCGCCATGGTGATGGCCATGCGGCTCTCGGTGACCGTGTCCATGGCCGAGGACATGAGCGGGATGTTGAGGTCGATGGTCCGAGACGCCCGCGTGCGCGTGTCGGCGGTGGACGGCAGCACGCTGGAGGCTGCCGGTACGAGCAGGACGTCGTCGAAGGTGAGCGCCTCGCGAATCTCCATGAAATCGCCTTTCGGGTGGGAGCGTCGTTTGGCACGTCCCTATTGCACGCACGCGCGGCAAAGGAAAGGGGACGCGGCCGCTCACCCCGGCAGTCCCGCCATGCGTGTGCGCCGGCCGGGCGCGGCACCTATGACGCGGTCGCCGCCCGGTATCGCCGCGTTGCGGAATTGCGCCTTGCGCGCATGGGGGCAACCGCGTTCACCATCGCGCAGGATTCAGGACCAAGCAGCGGAGGACCCGATGCCCCTGCCCCTCGCCGGCCTCGTCGTTCTAGACCTCACCCACGTGCTCGCGGGGCCGTTCGCGTCCTTGACGCTCGGCGATCTCGGCGCGCGGATCATCAAGGTCGAGAAACCCGGGACCGGCGACGACACCCGCGCGTTCCCCCCCTTCACAAAGGGCAAGAGCGCCTATTTCGCCGCGATCAACCACGGCAAGGCGTCGATCGCGCTCGACCTCAAGGGCGAAGCCGACCGCGCGATCTTCGAGCGCCTGCTGGAGCGGGCCGACGTGCTGCTCGAGAACTTCCGCCCGGGGGTGATGGAACGGCTGGGCTACGGCTGGGACAGCCTGCATGCGCGCTATCCGGGCCTGATCTACGGCGCGGTCTCGGGTTTCGGCCATACCGGGCCCGAGGCGCGGCGGCCGGCCTACGACATGGTGGTGCAGGCGCGCGGCGGCGTCATGTCGATCACCGGCGAGGACGGGCGCGACCCGGTGCGGGTCGGCGCGTCGATCGGCGACATCGTCGCGGGCATGTATCTGACGCAGGGCGTTCTGGCGGCCCTCGTCGACCGGGCGCGGACCGGCCGTGGGCGCAAGGTCGACGTGGCCATGCTCGACGCGCAGCTCGCGATCCTCGAACACGCCATCGCCATCACCTCGGCCACCGGCAAGCCGCCGGGGCCGACCGGGGCGCGCCACCCCTCGATCGCGCCGTTCGAGACCTTCCACGCCTCGGACGGGCTCTTCGTGATCGCCGCCGGCAACGATGTCCTCTTCGAGAAGCTCTGCATCACGCTGAACCTGCCCCTGGCGGACGACCCGCGCTTTGCCACGAATCCGGCGCGCGTCGAACATGCGCGGCTCCTCAAGCGGCTGATCGAGGCGGTGACGCTCGGCGACACGCGGGCGCACTGGATCGCCCGGCTGCAGGCGGCGGGCATCCCGACGGGGCCGATCCAGAACGTGGCCGAGGTCATGAAGGACCCGCAGATCGTGGCGCGGAACATGGTGGTGGACGTGCTCGACCGGAACGGGCGGCAGGCGTTCAAGGCTGCGGGCAACCCGATCAAGATGTCCGATGCCGAGGACCGGACCGCGCGCGGACCCGCTCCGGAGCTCGACGGCAACCGCGGCGAGATCCTGCGCTGGCTCGACGGAGGCTGAGACGCGCGCGGGCGATTGCGGCGTGCCCGGCGCACCGCTATATCGCGCGCCATGCAACAGGCCGCCCCGAACCGCCCCGCCCTGCCGCCCGAGATCGCCCGGCGCCGCACCTTCGCCATCATCTCGCATCCGGATGCGGGCAAGACCACGCTGACCGAAAAGTTCCTGCTGTTCGGTGGCGCCATCCAGATGGCCGGCCAGGTCCGCGCCAAGGGCGAAGCCCGCCGCACGCGCTCGGACTTCATGGCAATGGAGAAGGAGCGCGGGATCTCCGTCTCGGCCTCGGCCATGTCGTTCGATTTCGGCGACTTCCGCTTCAACCTCGTGGACACCCCCGGCCACTCGGACTTTTCCGAGGACACCTACCGCACGCTGACCGCGGTCGACGCGGCGGTCATGGTCATCGACGGCGCCAAGGGCGTCGAGAGCCAGACCCAGAAGCTGTTCGAGGTCTGCCGCCTGCGCGACCTGCCGATCCTGACCTTCTGCAACAAGATGGACCGGGAAAGCCGGGACACGTTCGACATCATCGACGAGATCCAGGAAAACCTCGCCATCGACGTGACGCCCGCCTCCTGGCCGATCGGCATGGGCCGCGACTTCGTCGGCGCCTACGACATGCTGAACGACCGGCTCGAGATCATGGACCGCGCCGACCGCAACCGCGTGGCCGAAAGCATCAAGATCACGGGCCTCGACGACCCGAAGCTTGCGGAGTGCGTGCCCGCGAACCTCATCGACCAGCTGCGCGAGGAGATCGAGATGGCGCGCGAGCTCCTGCCCGCGCTCGATCCGAAGGCGGTTCTCGAGGGCCACATGACGCCCATCTGGTTCGGCTCTGCCATCAATTCCTTCGGCGTGAAGGAGCTGATGCAGGGCATCGGCGCCTACGCGCCCGAGCCGCAGCCCGCCCGCGCCGAGCCGCGCGAGATCGCGCCCGAGGAAAGCAAGGTCACGGGCTTCGTCTTCAAGGTGCAGGCGAACATGGATCCCAAGCACCGCGACCGCGTCGCGTTCGTCCGGCTCGCCTCGGGCCATTTCGAGCGCGGGATGAAACTGACCCACGTCCGCACCAAGAAGCCGATGACCGTCTCGGCGCCGGTGCTGTTCCTCGCCGCCGACCGCGAACTGGCCGAGGAAGCCTGGGCCGGCGACATCATCGGCATCCCGAACCATGGCCAGCTGCGGATCGGCGACACGCTGACCGAGGGCGAGACGCTGAAGGTCACGGGGATCCCGTCCTTCGCCCCCGAGCTTCTGCAGGGCGTGCGCGCGGGCGACCCGATGAAGGCCAAGCACCTCGAGAAGGCGCTGATGCAGTTCGCCGAGGAAGGGGCCGCCAAGGTGTTCAAGCCGCAGATCGGCTCAGGCTTCATCGTGGGTGTGGTGGGCGCGCTGCAGTTCGAGGTGCTGGGCGCGCGGATCGAGCAGGAATACGGCCTGCCGGTGCGATTCGAATCGACGCAGTTCACATCGGCCCGCTGGGTGTCGGGCGCCAAGCCCGCGGTCGAGGCCTTCGCCGCGCGCAACATGCAGCACATGGCGGCCGACAATGACGGCGACCTCGTCTACCTCACGCGGATGCAGTGGGACATCGACCGCGTGGTGCGCGACCACCCCGAGATCACCCTGTCGGCGACCAAGGAACTGATGGTCTGAGGGCGGGGGCACACGCCCCCGTCCCGCCCACGCGCCGCCTTGTTTGGGCCGGATCGCTGCGGCACTCTGCCCGCCATGACGCATCCGAGCGAGACCGGCACAGCCGCCATCGACACGTTTCTCGCGCTGTGGGAAGCGCGGCGCGACCCGTTCGCGCCGGCCCCGGGGGAAGGCCTGCCGCCTGCCGATGCCGACCTCGCCGCGCTCGTCGCCCCGCGCGTGGGCGACCCCGACGCGGACCCGGCCGAGGCGCCGCCCTTCCGGTCGGATTTCCACCGCAAGCGCCACGCGCTGCGCCGCGCCTTCACGGGCCAGAGCGAACTCGCCTTTCTCAACGCGTTCCTGATCGCCCACCTGCGCAAGCGGTCGTGGCCGGACGAGGCGCCCGTGCTCTTCCGCCGGATCTGGGCCGAACAGGCCGGGCCCCTCCTCGACAGCCTCGATCCGCGCTGGCTCGTCTCGTCGATGGCGACCTTCGGCGACCACGGCGCGACACCGCGGGAACGCAGCCTCGGGCTGTCGCTGCACGCGCTCTTCTCGACGATGAAGATCTACGAGAGCGAACGGCTTTATTCCGGCTTTCCGCCCGAGCGCGCCTTTGCCATCGGCGACATGGCCAAGGCCACGTTGCCGCTCGAGATGGACGGCGTGTCGCTCACCTCGAGCGGGATCGACGCGAACCTGCTGGCGCGACTCTGGTCGGAAGCGTCCGAGGACGCGGTCGCAGGACCCCTCGCCCGCGCGCTGCTCGAGCGCGTCGTGGAGGACGAGCGCTCGGTGTTCCGTCGCCTCGCGACCATGCGCCAGCGCCGCGCGCGCAAGATCGAGAGCGACCGTTCGGGCCCCCTGCCCAACGTCGCGCCGGCGCCGTTCCGCGCCCACGCGCAGGACGCGCAGGCCCTGCGCTGGGGCCTCGTGGCGACGGCCAAGGCCCCGGCCGCGGCGATCCTCCGCTTCGTCGCGCATCACCTCGATTGCGGCGCGACGGGGATCCGGCTCTACCTCGACGCCCCCAATCCCGAGGCCGAGGCGCGGCTCGCGGCGCATCCGCGGGTCACCACGATCCGCTGCGACGACGCCTACTGGCAGGCGCGCGGCGTGCAGCGCCCCGAGGAACACCAGCTGCGGCAGGTGGTGAACGCCACCCATGCGATGGAGGCAACGGCGGACACGTTCGACTGGATCGGTCACGTGGACGTGGACGAGATGCTCCTGCCGGCGCGGCCGGTGGCCGAGGCCCTGGCGGCGCTGCGCTCGGGCATCGCGGTCGCGCGCATGGTGCCGGCGGAACTCCTGTCGCGGCGGGACGGGACGGTCAGGCATTTCAAGCTGCCGCGAAACGCAGACCTGCAAGGCCGCGACGTGCTGCGCGCGCTCTACCCGACCTTCGGCGACCACCTCGAACACGGGTTCCTCAGCCACACGAACGGCAAGATCTTCGTCCGCACGGGCATTCCCGACGCCAAGCTCGGCATCCACCGGCTGCGCTGGCAGGGCCGCGGGGTCACGAACCGCGCGCTGCTTGCGGGGGTGCATGTGGGCCACCTGCACGCTCCGAGCTTCGAGGCCTTCCGGGCGCATCTGGATTTCCGGCGCGCCCGCGGCTGCTACCGGCCGAAACGGCGCGACCGGGCGCCGATGCCGCTGCACGAGCTTCTCGACTTCCTCTCGACGCAGGAGGGCGACGCGGGTCTGCGCCAGTTCTACGACGAGGTCTGCAGCGACCGCGACGATCTGCGCGCGACCCTCGCGGCGCAGGGCCTGCTCCTGTCCCACCCGCTCGACCTCGAGGGCGCGCTGGCGCGCCATTTCCCGGACGCCGCATGACGCGCTGGGGCCTCGTTTCGACCGTGCGGGCGCCGGCGGCCGATATCGCGCGGTTCGCGGCACACCACCTCGCGCTCGGCGCGGCCGAGCTGCACCTCTACCTCGACGCGCCCGATCCGGCGACGATCGCGATGCTCTCGGCCGATCCGCGGATCACGGCCGTGGCCTGCGACGACGCGTGGTGGGCCACCCGGCGGCGGCCGCGGATGGCGGCGCACCAGCTGCGCCAGCTGCACAACGCGACGCTGAGCTACCGCGCGGTGGCGGGCCGGCTCGACTGGCTCGGGCACATCGACGTGGACGAGTTCCTGCTGGCCGAACGCCCGGTGGCCGAGGCGCTGGACGCGCTGCCGCCAGAGGCGGAGTTCGCGCGGATCCTGCCGGCCGAGCTCCTGGCGCCAGAGCCCGGCGCGCAGCCCCGGCATTTCAAGCGGGCGCCGCGGCACATGGGCGTGTCGCGCCAGGTGCTGCAGGACATCTACCCGACCTTCGGGATGCACCTGCGCGAGGGGTTCCTGTCCCACAGCGCCGGCAAGGTCTTTGCCCGCCCCGGCCGGCCCGGCACCCGGCTCGGCGTGCACACGCTGCGCCGCGACGGCGCCGCGCTGCGCACGCCCTTCCGGCTGGCCCACGTCCTTCTCGGCCATGCCCACGCGCCGAGCTGGGATCTGTTCGAGCGGCATTTCGAGTTCCGTCGCACGCGCGGCTCCTACCGGCCCGACAGGTCGTCGGGCGGCCGCCTCGGGCGCGGCGACATCCTCGCCCTCGTGCACGAGACGGAGGGGATGGCGGGCCTGCGCGCGTTCTTCGACGAGGTGTGCCGCGACCATCCGGAACTCCGCGCGCGGCTCGATGCGCACGGGCTCCTGCACGTGCACCCGCTCGATCCCGGCCCGGCGGCCGCGCGCCTCTTCGGGCGGGCGGCGGCATGACGCGCTGGGGCCTCGTCGCGACGGTCAGGGCGCCGGTCGACGAGATCGCGGCCTTCGCGGCCTGGCACCTCGAGCTCGGCGCGCACCGCGTGCATCTCTATCTCGACGACGCGGACGCGGACCAGGCGGCGATCCTGTCGGCGCATCCGCGGCTCAGGGTGACGGCCACCGACACGCGCTTCTGGGACAGGCGCGGCGGGCGGCCCGACATGCACCAGGTGCGGCAGGGCGCCAACATGCGCCATGCGCTCAACCGGCGCGCCGAGACGGACTGGCTCGCGCATATCGACGTGGACGAGTTCCTGATGCCGGAAAGCCCCGTCGCCGACCAGCTGGCCGCCCTGCCCGCCTCGGCGCTCTGCGCCCGCGTCCGGCCGATGGAGGCACTCGCGCCCGGCGCGGGCGACCTGCCGGGCCTGCGGTCGTTCAAGCGGCTGCACCTCGACCAGCGCGCCCGCGCACGCGCGACGCGGGCCTGTTTCCCGCGCTGGGCCGACCACCTGTCCGGCGGATTCCTGAGCCACGTCGCGGGCAAGCTGTTCGTGCGCACCGGCATTCCCGGGCTCAGGGTGCGCATCCACAACGCCATTCTCGACGGCGTGCAGAACCCGGGCGAGGTCGCGCTGGCCGGGACGGCGCTCGCCCACCTGCACGCGGACAGCTGGGACAGGTTCCACGCGGCCTACCGGTTCCGGCGCGACCGCGGATCCTACCGCGCCGACCTGAAACCGCAGGCCCGCGGCGCCGGCGCGCTGTCGCTGCACGACCTTTTCACCCGGATCGAGGCCGAGGCGGGCACCGCCGGGCTGCAGGCATTCCACCGCGAGGTGGCGACCGCGACGCCGGAACTCTGCGCGGCGCTCGCGGCCGAAGGGCTCCTGCACCGGGCCGCGCTCGACCTCGACGCGGCACGCCTGCGGCACTTTCCCGCCTCCCGCGGCGCACCTTGCGGCATGCAGAGCGGGTCAGATTGACCCAAGCCACGGATTCCGCTAAAAGTCGCGCACCGGTGGCGGACTTTTGCCGCCGCAAGGCCGTGTGGGCCTTGGAAACGACGAAGACGTGCGGGCCGCGACGTGTCCGCAGACAGCGGATACATATGACAAAATTCACCGACCTGAACCTCAGCCCGAAGGTGCTGCAAGCCGTCGAGGAAGCCGGCTACGAAACCCCGACGCCGATCCAGGCAGGGGCCATCCCGCCTGCGCTCGAGGGGCGCGACGTGCTGGGCATCGCCCAGACGGGCACCGGCAAGACGGCAAGCTTCACGCTGCCGATGATCACCATGCTGGCCCGCGGACGTGCGCGGGCGCGCATGCCGCGCAGCCTCGTGCTCTGCCCGACGCGCGAGCTTGCGGCGCAGGTGGCCGAGAACTTCGACACCTACGCCAAGCACGTGAAGCTCACCAAGGCGCTGCTGATCGGCGGCGTGTCGTTCAAGGAGCAGGACCTCCTGATCGACAAGGGCGTGGACGTGCTGATCGCGACGCCCGGCCGCCTGCTCGACCATTTCGAGCGCGGCAAGCTCCTGCTGACCGGCGTGCAGATCATGGTGGTCGACGAAGCCGACCGCATGCTCGACATGGGCTTCATCCCCGACATCGAGCGCATCTTCTCGCTGACGCCGTTCACCCGGCAGACGCTGTTCTTCTCGGCCACCATGGCACCCGAGATCGAGCGCATCACCAATACCTTCCTGCAGGGCCCTGCGCGCGTCGAGGTGGCCCGCCAGGCCACGGCGTCCGAGACGATCGACCAGTTCGTCGCGCTCTTCAAGCCGTCGCGCCGTGACCGCGCGGACAGCGAGAAGCGCCGCACGCTGCGCGCGCTGATCGAGGCCGAGGGCGAAAAGCTGACGAACGCCATCGTGTTCTGCAACCGCAAGGTCGACGTCGACATCGTCGCCAAGTCGCTCAAGAAGTACGGGCTCGACGCGGCGCCGATCCACGGCGACCTGGACCAGTCGGTGCGCACGCGCACGCTCGACGGCTTCCGCAAGGGCGAACTCAAGCTGCTCGTCGCCTCGGACGTGGCGGCGCGCGGTCTGGACGTGCCGTCGGTCAGCCACGTCTTCAACTACGACGTGCCGAGCCACGCCGAGGACTACGTGCACCGCATCGGCCGCACCGGCCGTGCCGGCCGCGAGGGCCGCGCGATCACCATCTGCGGCCCGCGGGACGACAAGAACCTCGAGGACGTGGAACGCCTGCTCCAGAAGCAGATCCCGCGCATGGCGGACCCCGCCGCGCCTGCGGCGGACGTCGAGACGCCCGAGGCCGCCGAGGTCGAGGAGGCTCCGAAGCCCAAGCGCACGCGCAGCCGGCGCAGCGACAAGAAGGCCGATCCGAAGCCCGAGCCGAAGGCGGACCAGGCGGTGGAGCAGACGGTCGAGCAGAGCGCCGACGAGCCCCGTCCCGATCCGAAGCCCGAAGGCGGCGCACGCGGCGGCCGGTCGCAGGACCGCGGCCGCGGCGGCAAGAACGACCGCGACAACAACGTGGTCGGCATGGGCGACCACCTGCCCTCGTTCATCGCCATGAGCTTCGAGGAGCGGCGGGCCAGCTGACGCCGTCCCCCGCTGCATGACGACCGCCGCCCGGACCGGGCGGCGGCTCCCCGCACGACCTCTCGAAGGCGTGCCTTCCTTCCCTGCACCCGGGATGCGACTGTCCGGCGGTACCCGCCATCGACGTCGGAAGGATTGCCAATGTCCCTGCGCCTCGCGCTCGTCTGCACCGCTTTCCTCGCCCTGCCCGGTCTTGCGGCGGCCGAGACCTGTCTTGCCCGCGTTAACCATCAGGACGTGGTGGTCGACACCGAGGCGGTCGCCGCGGATGGCGCCGGCCTGCGCGAACGTATGAGGGCCTGGCCCTCGCGCACCTGGAAGCGCGCCTGGGGGGCCCCGCCCGCCTGCGACAGCCGCACCCTCATCGCCTATCTCGGCCGCGAGGTCCCGGCAGAGGACCTTGACGGCTACTGCCTCGCCGACGATCCGTCGGGTGGCGGCGACCTGCTCGTGCCGGGCGTGCGGAACTACCGGGGACGCTGCACCGTGACGACCTGCGACCGGGTGAATGCCGCCGCGGGCGGCACCGCCGCCGCCGCCGGCCGCGTGGTCGACGTGGTCACCCGCCGCGACGTCGAGGCCGGGCAGAGCCGGACCGGTGCGGTGCTGCATGCCTCGGGAGCGGCGATCCTGTCCGGAACGGCCTCGGGCATCGCCGGCACCCTTTCGGGCGCGGCGAGCAGCGTGGCGACCGCGCTCGCGGCTCCCGCGGTCGCGGGTGCGGCGGCGGTCAGCGTCGTGGCGATCGGCGGTGCCGTCTACCTCTGCCACGACGGCGAGGAGGATGCAGCCGATCCTGCCGCGGACATCCCCCTCGGCCAGGGCGGAACCGCGCCGCGAGACTAGGTCCCGCGGCGCCCGCCCGACCGGCTCAGGTCAGGCGGCTGATCACCACCGTCACCTCGGGCTTGCGGCCGATCTCGTCCTGCGCGGCGTTGCGCAGCGCGCGCCGCAGCGTCTCCTCGAGCGCATCGTCGTCGCGCAGGGTCTTCTTGCCGGCGCGGGTCATCGCGGCGGCGAGCGCTTCCTCCAGCACCTCGATCACCGGCTGGCGCGAACGCCCTGTCTCGGGCAGGCCCATCGTGTCGACCCAAGGATCGCCGAGCGCCTCGTCGTCCTCGTCGAGAACCAGCGTCACCGTGGCATGCCCGTTCAGCGCCATGCGGATGCGGTCGCGGATCACGCCGTCCATCGCGCCGACCTGCACCGACCCGTCGAGATAGGTGCGCCCGGTCTCCACATAGTCAACGACCTCGGGCGCGTTGCCCGAGAGCGAGATCATCGTCCCGTTGACCGCCAGCATGCCCTTGCGACCGCGCGACTGCGCCAGCTTGACGTGCTCGCGCAGGTGGCGGTGCTCGCCGTGGTTCGGAACGACGACCGCGGGATCGAGGATCTCGTGCATCGCCTCGAGGTCCGGCCGGTTGGCGTGGCCCGAGACGTGGTAGCGCCCGCTGCTGTCGTCCACCACGTCGACGCCCTTCTCCGAGAGCATGTTCATGATGCGGATCACCGGCTTCTCGTTGCCGGGAATGGTCTTCGACGAGAACAGGAAGAGGTCGCCGTCCGCCAGCTCGATGCCGTGGTGCTTGCCACGGGCCAGCTGCGCCGACGCCGCCCGCCGCTCGCCCTGGCTGCCGGTCACGAGCAGCATCAGGTTCTCGCGCGGGATCGACCCAGCTTCCTCCACCGGCACGGTAGTGGGGAAGTCCTTGAGCACGCCGGTCTCGACGGCGGCCTCGATCATCCGCCGCATGGCGCGGCCGAGCAGCACGATGGACCGCCCGGCATTGCGCCCGGCCTCGGCCAGCGTCTTGAGCCGCGCGACGTTCGAGGCGAAGGTCGTGGCGACCACGAGGCTCTTCGATTCCGACAGGAGCTTCTCGATCTCCGGGCCGACCGTGGCCTCGGACCGCCCCTCGTGGGTCGAGAAGACGTTGGTCGAATCGCAGATCAGCGCCCGCACGCCGCGCTTGCCGATCTCCGACCACATCTCGCGGTCGAAGGGTTCGCCCACGACCGGCGTCACGTCGATCTTGAAGTCGCCCGAATGCACGAGCCGCTCGCCGCCCACGTCGATGACGAGGCCGGAACTCTCTGGGATCGAATGCGAGATCGGCGCGAAGCCCACGGTGAAGGGACCCGCGTCCACCGTTTCGGGCCAGGCCGAGACGGTGCGCACCGTCTCGACCGGCAGGCCCTGCTCCTCGAACTTGCGCCGCGCGATATTGGCGGTGAAGGCGCGCGCGTAGACGGGCGCGCCGAGCGCCTGCCAGTGATGCGCGACCGCGCCCACGTGGTCCTCGTGCGCGTGGGTGACGAAGATGCCGCGGATGCGGTCCCGCCGCTCCTTCAGCCAGGTGATGTCGGGAAAGATGAGATCGACACCCGGCGTCGTCTCCATGTCCGGGAAGGTCACGCCGATGTCGACGACGATCAGCTCCTCCTCGCCCGGCCGGCCGTAGCCGTAGACGTAACAGTTCATGCCGATTTCACCCGCCCCGCCCAGGGGCAGGTAGATGATGCGTTCACCGCTCATGTGGTGGATGTCCTTATGTCTTGTTGTGGCTGTAGATGACGGTCAGTCCGTGCATCGTCAGGTCGTCCTTGAAGTCGTCGAACAGTGCTTCGGTCTGCTGGAAGAGCGGCGCCAGCCCGCCGGTCGAGATGATTTTCATGGGCCGATCCCGCTCGGCCTTGATCCGTGCGCAGATCTCGCGGACGAGACCCACATATCCCCAGAAGATGCCCGACTGCATGCAGGCGACGGTGTTGGTGCCGACGACCGTCTGCGGCCGCGAGATGTCCACGTGCGGCAGCGCCGCCGCCGCCTCGTGCAGCGCCTGCAGCGACAGGTTCACGCCGGGGGCGATCACGCCGCCCACATAGGCGCCGTCGGCATCCACCACGTCGAATGTGGTGGCCGTGCCGAAATCCACGACGATGAGGTCCCCGCCATAGAGGTCGAAGCCCGCCACCGTGTTGACCAGCCGGTCGGGCCCGACCTGCGTGCCCGCGTCGACGCGCACGTCCACGGGCAGCGCGCAATCCGGCCGGCCGACCACCATCGCGCGGGTTCCGAAATACCGGTCGGCGAGCACCCGCAGGTTGAACACCACGCGCGGCACGGTCGAGGACACGATCACGTCGGTGATCTCGGCGTCGATCCCGCGCAGCTTCATCAGCGTCGAGAGCCAGACATAGTACTGGTCCGCCGTGCGCTGGTGTTCGGTCGACGTGCGCCAGGTCGCGAGGAAACTCTCGCCGTCCCAGATCGAGAAGACGGTGTTGGTGTTGCCGCAATCGATGGCTAGCAGCATGGCGCGGCCCCCGTCAGAAGAAGATGTCGGCCGCGGCGATGGCGACGCGGCCCCGTGGCGTCCTTAGGACAAGATTGCCGGACGGGTCCACCGTCTCGAACGTGCCCGTGGTCTCGGACGTGCCCGTGCGCGCCGTCACCGCCTCGCCGATCCGCGCGGCCGCGGCAAGCCACGCCGTGCGCACCGGGGCGAATCCGAGGGCCGCGAACTCGGCCTCGCGCCGGGCATAGGCGGCGGCCAGCGCGCCGAGGAAGTCCACGGGATCGACCACCACGCCCGTCTCAGGACCGAGCGCCGTTGGTCGCAGGGCCCGGGGCTCGACCGCCTCCGCGGCCGGCGCCGCGGCGAGGTTCACGCCGATCCCGATGGCGAGGTGCGACGCCGCCCCGCGCCCCCCGAGGGTCTCGAGCAGGATGCCCGCCACCTTGCCCCCGTTCAGGAGCACGTCGTTCGGCCACTTCAGCGCGAAGGGCTCCGCCCGCCCGGTCACGCCCACGAAGGCGTCGAGAAGCGCCAACGACGCCACGAAGGACCGCAGGGCCGCGACGCCCGGCGGCTCGGCCATGGGCATCAGCAGTGTCGCCGCGAGGTTGCCGGGGGGATTGGCCCAGGGCCGGCCCCGCCGCCCGCGCGCCGCGGTCTGCACCCCCGCGAAGATCCACAACGGCCCCCGCGCCTCGGGCAGGCGCCGCGCCGCCTCGGCCATGGTGCTGTCAACGCTTTCGAGCGTGACGAGGCCGTAGCCCTGCGGCCAGCTCACGCGATCCTCCCCGGACCTGCGGGCTTCTTCTTGGCGGAAATATCCCCGCCGGAAGCCCCGCGCCTGCGGCACGCAGGCGCGGTCACCGACGGGGACGCCGCGCGGGCGTCAGTTGACAAGCGACGCCGCCGCGGCCGCCGCCGCGCCCTCGATCCCGAAGAGGTTCACCACGCCCGCGACCATGGCGATGGCCGGCACCGCCAGGAACAGCCACAGCACGCCCGACCCGCCGGCATCGAGCCGGTCGTCGCGTTCCGACCCGAAATACATCAGGAACACGATGCGCAGGTAGTAGTAGGCACCGATCACGCTCGCGATCACGCCGGCAAGCGCCAGCCAGGCGAGGCCGCCGTCATAGGCCGCGCGCAGCACGTAGAGCTTGCCGAAGAAGCCCACGAGCGGCGGCACGCCGGCGAGCGAGAAGAGCAGCACCAGCATGGCCAGCGCCTTTCCGGGTTCGGTCCGCGAATACATGTTGAGCGAGGCGATGTCGGTGACCGGCTGGCCGTCGCGCTCCATCGACAGGATGAAGGCGAAGGTGCCCACGTTCATGGTCACGTAGATAGCCATGTAGATGAGCAGCGCCTGCACCCCGAGTGCCGTTCCCGCGGCGAGCCCCATGAGCGCGTAGCCCATGTGGGCGATGGACGAGTAGGCCATCAGCCGCTTGATGTTGGTCTGCCCGATCGCGGCGATGGAGCCGAGGAACATGGACAGGAGCGACAGGAACGCGACGATCTGCTTCCAGTCGCCGGTCACGCCCCCGAACGCGTCGTGCAGGAGCCGCGCGAAGAGCCCCATGGCCGCGACCTTCGGCGCCGTCGCGAAGAAGGCGGTGATGGGCGTCGGCGCGCCCTCGTAGACGTCGGGCGTCCACATGTGGAACGGCACGGCCGAGACCTTGAACGCGATGCCCGAGGTCAGGAACACGAGCCCGAAGAGGAGCCCCAGCGACACCGTGCCCTCGCCCGCCGCGGCAAGGATGCCCGAGAAGAGCGTCGTGCCGGCATAACCGTAGGTCAGCGACGCGCCGTAGAGGAGGAGGCCCGAGCTGAGCGCGCCCAGCACGAAATACTTGAGCCCCGCCTCGGTCGAGCGCGCGCTGTCGCGCCGCAGCGACGCGACCACGTAGAGCGCCAGCGACTGCAGCTCGAGACCCATGTAGAGCGCGATCAGGTCGCCCGCGGACACCATGACCATCATGCCGACCGCGGCGAGCGCCACGAGGATCGGGTATTCGAACCGCAGGAGCCCGCGGCGCGCCATGTACTCCTCGCTCATGGCGAGCACGGCGGCGGCCGAGACGAGGATCGTCACCTTGGCGAAGCGCGCGAAGCCGTCCACGACGAACATGCCGCCGAACGCGTTGGCGGTGCCGCCGCGCGAGGTGGCGATCCAGACCGCGAACGCCACGAACAGCGCCGAGGTGAGCCAGATCAGCGGCCGCGCGAGCTGGTCCTTGCCGGTGTAGACCGCCCCGATCAGCGCGAGCATCGCGTAGACCGACAGGAGGATCTCGGGAAGGATGAGGGTGAGGTCGGCAGAAAGCATGGGGGTCACGTCCTCAATGGTCTGCGGCTGCGGCCGGAGCCTCGGCGACCCGCGGACCGGCGAGGTCGGCGGCCGCGACGCGGTCGTCATAGGTCTCGAGCAGGGCCTCGACCGAGGGGCCGATGCGGTCGAGGATGGGCGCCGGGTAGATGCCGAGCCAGATGGTCATCACGGCCAGCGGCGCGAAGATCGCGCGCTCGCGCCGCGACATGTCGGTGATGGTGCGCAGGGATTCCTTGACCAGATCGCCCATCACCACCCGGCGGTAGAGCCAGAGCGCGTAGGCGGCGGACAGGATCACGCCCGAGGTCGCGAGGACCGCGATCCAGGTGTTCACCTGGAACACGCCCATGAGCGTCAGGAACTCGCCGATGAAGCCCGACGTGCCGGGCAGCCCGACATTCGCCATGGTGAACAGCATGAAGACGAGCGCGTAGGCCGGCATCCGGTTCACGAGCCCGCCATAGGCGTCGATCTCGCGGGTGTGCATCCGGTCGTAGATCACGCCCACGCAGAGGAACAGCGCGCCCGAGATGAAGCCGTGCGACAGCATCTGGAAGATCGCGCCGTCGACGCCCTGCTGGTTGGCCGCGAAGATGCCCATGGTCACGTAGCCCATGTGGGCGACCGACGAGTAGGCGATGAGCTTCTTCATGTCCTCCTGCACGAGCGCCACGAGGCTCGTGTAGACGATGGCGATGGCCGACAGCCACAGGACCAGCGGCCCCACGACCTCGGAGCCCACCGGGAACATCGGCAGGTTGAAGCGCAGGAAACCGTAGCCGCCGAGCTTCAGCAGGATCGAGGCCAGCACCACCGAGCCCGCCGTCGGCGCCTGCACGTGCGCGTCCGGAAGCCAGGTGTGCACCGGCCACATGGGCATCTTCACCGCGAACGAGGCGAAGAAGGCGAGGAACAGCAGCGTCTGGAAGCCGCCGATCACCTGGATGCCGAGGAGGCTGAAGCTCTCGAACGCGAACTCGTGGTTGAGCAGCGTCGGGATGTCGGTGGTGCCCGCATCGGCATACATCGCCACGAGCGCGACCAGCATCAGGACGGACCCGAGGAAGGTGTAGAGGAAGAACTTGAACGCCGCGTAGATGCGGTTCTTGCCGCCCCAGATGCCGATGATCAGGAACATCGGGATCAGGCCGCCCTCGAAGAAGAGGTAGAACAGCACGATGTCGAGCGCCATGAACACGCCCAGCATGAGCGTCTCGAGCAGCAGGAACGCGATCATGTATTCCTTGACGCGGTCCTTCACCTCCCAGCTCGCCGCGATCACCAGCGGCATGATGAAGGTGGTCAGCATCACGAACAGCACAGAGATGCCGTCGACGCCCAGCTTGTAGGTCATGCCGAGCAGCCATTCGCCCTCTTCCACCATCTGGAAGCCGGGATTGGCCGGGTCGAACTGCGCCAGGATGAAGAGCGAGATCAGGAACGTCGCCGACGTCGCGATGAGCGCGAGCCAGCGCGCGTTGCGGTCCGCCGCGGCGTCGCCCCCCTTGAGGAAGACGCCGAGGATCAGCGCGGCCAGTGCCGGCAGGAACGTGACGATGGAAAGCAGGTTGTCCATTACCGCGCTCCTCCGGTGAAGCTCATCCAGGTGATGAGAACCGCGATCCCGATCACCATCGCGAAGGCGTAGGTGAAGATGTATCCAGACTGCGCCCGGCCCGCGAGGCGCGTGAAGAAGGGAATGATCCCCATGGCGACACCGTTGATCGACCCGTCGATCACGTCCCCGTCGCCGCGACGCCAGAACATCCGCCCGACGCTCTTGGCCGGCTGGACGAACAGGAAGTCGTAGGCCTCGTCGAAATACCACTTGTTCAGCAGGAACAGGTACAGCGGGCGCTGCGTCTCGGCGAGCCGCTTCGGCAGGGACGGGTTCACGATGTAGAACAGGTACGACACGGCGAACCCGATCAGCATGGCGATGAACGGCGACACCTTCACCCAGACCGGGCTCTCGTGCGCGTCGTCGAGCGTGTGGTTCTCGGGACCGATGTAGATCGCACCGTCGCCCGGCGCGCCGCCGAAGGCGAAGTGGTGACCCTCCGCGCTCGGGCTGTCGCCCGTGCCCTCGGTGGTGGTGATGGCCTCGCCCGCGCCCTCGAGGTCGCCCTGGGCGGCCTCCTCGGCGGCCTCGGCCACACCCTCGCCGTCCGCGTGGCCACCTTCGGCCGCGGCTTCATCGTGCCCGCCCTCGGTGCCGTGCGCATCCTCGGCGGCCGGGATCGCGAAGAACCGCGCGACCTTGTCGCTTTCGCCGAAGAACGACCCGTACCAGATCATGCCGGCGAAGACCGCGCCGATGGACAGGACGCCCAGCGGGATCAGCATGACCTTCGGGCTTTCGTGGGCGTGCTCGTGCGTGTGCTTGTTGCCGCGCGGCGTGCCGAAGAAGGTCAGGAACATCAGCCGCCAGCTGTAGAAGCTCGTGAACAGCGCCGCGATCACCAGCATCCAGAAGGCGTAGCCGCCCGCGGTGCCGGCCCACGCGC
This sequence comes from Roseivivax isoporae LMG 25204, assembly GCF_000521865.1. Taxonomy (GTDB): domain Bacteria; phylum Pseudomonadota; class Alphaproteobacteria; order Rhodobacterales; family Rhodobacteraceae; genus Roseivivax; species Roseivivax isoporae. The sequence goes on along the minus strand of NZ_JAME01000009.1, from coordinate 64,695 downwards.
TCTCGATCACCGCGTCCTTCGACAGGAAGCCGGCAAAGCCGATATGGGTGAGCGGGATGCCGACGCCGGTGATGGCGAGCGTGCCGATCATCATGGCCCAGAAGGTGTAGGGCATCTTGTGGCGCAGGCCGCCATAGTTCCGCATGTCCTGCTCGTGGTGCATGCCGTGGATGACCGAGCCCGCCCCGAGGAACAGCATCGCCTTGAAGAAGGCGTGCGTGAAGAGGTGGAACATGGCGACCGAGTAGACGCCCACGCCGGCGGCCACGAACATGTAGCCGAGCTGCGAGCAGGTCGAATAGGCGATCACGCGCTTGATGTCGTTCTGCACGAGGCCGACGGTCGCCGCGAAGAACGCGGTCGTTGCGCCGAGGAAGGTCACGAAGGCCAGCGCGTTCGGCGCGAATTCCATCAGCGGCGACATGCGGCATACGAGGAACACGCCCGCCGTCACCATGGTCGCCGCGTGGATCAGCGCGGAGACGGGCGTCGGGCCTTCCATGGCGTCGGGCAGCCAGGTGTGCAGCAGGAGCTGCGCCGATTTGCCCATGGCGCCGATGAACAGCAGGATCGAGATCAGCTCGGCCGCGTTCACCTCCATCCAGAGGAAGGTCATCTGCGTCTCGGCGATCTGCGGCGCGGCGGCGAAGACGTCGTCGAAGCGGATCGAGTCGACCAGGAAGAACAGCGCGAAGATCCCGAGCGCGAGGCCGAAATCGCCCACCCGGTTGACCACGAAGGCCTTCATCGCCGCGGCGTTGGCCGAGGGCTTGCGGTAGTAGAAGCCGATAAGCAGGTAGGATGCGACGCCCACGCCCTCCCAACCGAAGAAGAGCTGCACGAGGTTGTCGGCGGTCACCAGCATGAGCATGGCGAAGGTGAAGAACGACAGGTACGCGAAGAAGCGCGGCTTGTAGCTTTCCTCGCCCTCGCGGAAGTTCTCGTCATGGGCCATGTAGCCGAAGCTGTAGAGGTGCACGAGCGCCGAGACCGTGGTCACGACGATCAGCATGATCGAGGTCAGCCGGTCGAGCCGGATCGACCAGTCGGTCGACAGCGATCCGCTCTCGATCCAGCGCAGCACCTGGATGTGCTGGGTTTCCGGACCGTGGGTGAAGAACACGATCCACGAGAACGCGCACGCGAGGAACAGCAGGCCCGTGGTGATCCACTGGGCGCCGCGGATGCCCGTCAGCTTCCAGAAGAAGCCCGCGATGATGGCGCCCGCCAGCGGGGCGAAGAGGATGATCGACTCCATGGCGCGTCAGCCTTTCATCACGTTGATGTCTTCCACGGCGATGGTGCCGCGGTTGCGGAAGAAGCAGACGAGGATGGCAAGGCCGATGGCCGCCTCGGCCGCGGCGACCGTCAGGACGAACAGCGTGAAGACCTGCCCAACGAGATCGCCGAGATGCGCCGAGAAGGCGACGAGGTTGATGTTCACCGCGAGCAGCATGAGCTCGATCGACATCAGCAGGATGATGACGTTCTTGCGGTTGAGGAATAGCCCGAAGATGCCGATGACGAAGAGAGCCGCCGCCACCGTCAGGTAATGTTCGAGTCCGATCATCTCGTCCCTCCGGGCCTTTGCCCGCTTGGTTCATCGCAGGGCCGCCGCCGCGGCCTGCCTCACTTCTTGCCGCGGACGGACCGCAGCCGGGTCCACAGCGTCCATCCCACGGGCGCCTCGAGCGCCCGGGCCGCGCGGCGCCCCGCCGGTCGTGCCGGCGGGCGTCGCGCGCGCATCAGAGCCCCTGCCCGGGCTTCACGTCGCGCAGTTCCATCGCCTTCTTCGGATCGCGGTACATCTGCGCCAGCACGTCCTGCCGCTTGACGTCCGTGCGGTGGCGCAGCGTCAGCACGATCGCCCCGATCATCGCCACGAGCAGGATCAGCCCGGCGAGCTGGAACAGCAGGAAGTAGCGGTCGTAGAGGATGATCCCCAGCGCCTCGGTGTTGTGGCGCGCCTCGGGGATCGCCGCCTGGATCGCCACGCGCGCGCCCTCGGAGCTTTCCCACGCGCCGTAGGCCACGGCGAACTGCATCAGGATGATGATCCCGATCAGCAGCGCCAGCGGCATGAAGCGCGCCATCTCGGCCTTGAGCTCGGCAAAGTCGACGTCGAGCATCATGACCACGAACAGGAACAGGACCGCGACGGCGCCCACGTAGACGATCACGAGCAGCATCGCCACGAATTCCGCGCCCAGAAGCACGAACAGTCCCGCCGCCGAGAGGAAGGCGAGGATCAGCCAAAGGACCGAATGCACCGGGTGGCGGCTGATGACGGTGAAGAGACCGCCCGCAAGGCAGCTCACCGCGAAGAGGTAGAAGGCAAAGGCGCTCATGTCTCCTCGTCCTTTCCTTTGGACTCAGCGTCGTTCATGACCTCGCGGGCCAGTTCCATGGCGCGGGTCATCGCGGGGATACCGGCGAACATCGACATCTGCGCGATGGTCTCGGCGATCTCGTCCCGCGTGGCCCCCGCCTCGAGCGCGTGGCGCACGGTCATGCGCACCTGCGTGTCCGCCTGCGCCCCTTGCATCGTCAGCCCCGCCAAGGTCAAGAGCAGCCGCGTCTTGGCGTCGAGGCCGTCCTTCGAGATGCCCTTGCCGAACCACATCTCCATGGCGTCCTTGGGCATGGTCGGCCACATCTGCTCGAACCGGCGCGGGTCGAAGCTCTCGAGCGCGGGGTTGAACGCCCGCGCCATCTCCTGCGCCTGCTGCATGAACAGCTCGAAGGGGGTCTTGGCGGTCATTGCGGGTTGTCTTCCCCCACGTCGTCCATGAGCGAGCCGAAATCGTCGTCGTCCTCGTCGTAGACCTGCGCGCCCGCGAGCATGGTCAGAAGCACGGAGAGACCGTCGATCTTCTGGTGCATGACCGACATCTCGCCGCGCATGTCCTCGACCTCGTCGCGCATCATCCGCATCTCGGCCAGGATGGTCTTGAGCGTCGCCTCGCTCATCTGTAGGGCGCGTCGATCTCGAGATTGCGGGCGATCTCCGCCTCCCAGCGTTCGCCGTTCTCGAGCAGCTTGGTCTTGTCGTAGAACAGCTCCTCGCGGGTCTCGGCGGAGAACTCGAAGTTCGGACCCTCGACGATCGCATCGACCGGGCAGGCTTCCTGGCAGAAGCCGCAATAGATGCATTTCGTCATGTCGATGTCGTAGCGCGTGGTGCGGCGCGAGCCGTCGTCGCGGGGTTCCGCGTCGATGGTGATCGCCTGCGCGGGGCAGATCGCCTCGCAGAGCTTGCACGCGATGCAGCGCTCCTCGCCGTTCGGGTAGCGGCGCAGGGCATGCTCGCCGCGGAACCGCGGGCTGAGCGGCCCCTTCTCGTGCGGGTAGTTCAGGGTCGCCTTCGGGCCGAAGAAGTACTTCAGCCCGAGCTTCATCCCCACCCAGAAATCCTGGAGCAGGAAGTATTTCGCGGCGCGGGTGTAATCCATGGTCGCCATCTTGAAGCGTCCTCCGGGGGTCAGTCCTGACCGGGGCGCGCGGCCTGTGCCCGCGCCTCGGCCTCGGCGGCGTCCATGAGGGGATCGCCGGTATCGTCTTGTGTTTCGTCACGGGTGCCGGGCGTCGTGCGCGGCGTCCGCTGGCCGAGTTTCGCCCCTGCCGCCCAGCGGAAGATCGCGGCCGCGATCTCGTTCTGCTGAGGCAGCATCTCGCCCTGCTCGTCCATGTCAGGCAGTCCGCAATCGCGGACCACGAAGTCCGCGAGCGCGATCATGTCGACATAGCGCGCCTCGAGGATCGCGGCCTTCAGGTCAGGCACGGTGCGGGCATCGGCCATGGCTCACGCCCCCGCCCAGCGGGCGAAGATGCCGCCGAACCATTCGAAGCGGGCCGCGAAGGCCACGAAGACCACCCAGACCAGGCTGAAGGGCAGGAACACCTTCCAGCCGAGGCGCATGAGCTGGTCGTAGCGGTAGCGCGGGGTGATCGCCTTCACCATGGCGAAGAGGAAGAAGAAGAACGCCATCTTCGCAACCATCCAGAGCGCGCCGTCGGGCAGGCCCGGGATCGGCGACAGCCACCCGCCGAAGAACAGCAGCGAGGTGAGCGCGCACATCAGGAAGATGGCGATGTATTCGCCGGCCATGAACAACAGGAACGGGGTCGAGCTGTATTCGACCTGGTAGCCCGCCACGAGTTCCGATTCGGCCTCGGGCAGGTCGAAGGGCGGGCGGTTCGTCTCGGCCAGCGCCGAGATGAAGAACAGGAAAACCATCGGCAGGTGCGGCAGCCAGTACCAGCCGAAGAAGTGCCAGCCGGTATCCTGCGCCCGCACGATGTCGCCGAAGTTCATCGAGCCGGTCGAGATGATCACGCCGATGATGATCAGGCCCAGCGACACCTCGTAGGAGATCATCTGCGCCGCCGACCGCAGCGAGCCGAGGAAGGGATATTTCGAGTTCGACGCCCAGCCGCCCATGATCACGCCGTAGACCTCGAGCGAGGAGACGGCGAAGACGTAGAGGATGGCCACGTTGATGTCTGACAGCACCCAGGTGTCGTTGAACGGGATCACCGCCCAGGCGATCATGGCCAGCACGAAGGACGTGAGAGGCGCCAGGAGGAAGACCGAGCGGTCGGCGCCCGCGGGCACGACCACTTCCTTGACCACGTATTTCAGCGCGTCGGCCACGGTCTGCAGGAGCCCGTACACGCCGACCACGTTCGGGCCGCGCCGCATCTGCACGGCGGCCCAGATCTTGCGGTCGCCATAGACGAGGAACAGCAGCGACAGCATCACGAAGCTGACCATGGCGAGGCACTGCGCCACGATGATCAGGGCTGTGCCGCCGGGGGTGGTCAGGAAGTCAGACATATTGTCCTCTCACACCGTCGGTATTCCGTTTTCCGCGCACATGAAGGCGGTCACTTCGGCGTCGATCGTCTTCAACCCGCGAGGCAGGGCGGGCGAGATGGTGTAAACCGCATCTGCGCGCCAGAGGCCACCCTCCTCGACGACATTTGTGCGCAAATGCCGCGCGAAACCGTAGCCTCGGATCAGAGCATACTGCGCTGCAGCGCACTCTGCATAGTCCTCGATGTCCGCGCTGCCGCGCGCACCGCGCATGGCCACGTGGAACTGCACGAGATCGCCGTCGAGAAGCCGCGTCTCGATCCCCTCGTAGACGGGATCGAACGGCAGGTCCGGGTCCGTCTCCGGCGCGCCGGCCGTGCAGGCCGACAGCGCCAGGACGGCCGCGACCCCGCTCAGGCCCGCGCCGGACAGGGCGCGGGCAGACGGCCGGACCCGGTCCATGTCCGAACTCTACTCCGCGGCGATCTGCGTCTGCGCCCGCGCCTTGGCGTTCGCCGACAGCTCGGCCATCAGCGCGCTCGCCCGGGCGATCGGGTTCGTGAGGTAGAAGTCGCGGATTGCCGGAACGAATGCGCCCTGCACCAGTTTGCCCGGCTCGAGCTTCTGCCACGGGTTCTCCGGCACGCGATCGAGGTCCATGAGCTGCGGCGCCACTTCTGCGAGCTTCTGGCGCAATTGCGCGAGACTGTCGAAGGGCAGCGTCTTGCCCGCCTCGGCCGACAGCGCCCGCAGGATCGCCCAGTTCTCCTTGGCCTCGCCCGGCGGGAACCCGGCGCGCAGCGCAAGCTGCGGACGTCCTTCGGTGTTCACGAAGAGGCCCTGTTCCTCGGTATAGGCGGCGCCAGGCAGGATCACGTCGGCGCGGTGTGCGCCCCGGTCGCCATGGCTGCCCTGGTAGATCACGAACGGGCCGTCGGCCACGTCGATCTCGTCGGCCCCGAGGTTGTAGACCAGGTCGGCGCCGTCCATCGCGGCGGCCAGCCCGCCTTCGGTCACCGCGCCCACGTCCATCGCGCCGACGCGCCCGGCGGCGGTGTGCAGGACGAGAAGGCCCGACGACGTCCGCTCGGCCAGGTCCATGGCCGCGGCGAGAACCGCCGCGCCATCGTCGCCGGTCAGCGCGCCCTGCCCCACGATGATCAGCGACGGCTGGTCGACCACGTCGGTGAAGTCGTGGCGCAGGAGCCCCTCGAGCGCCGCGCGGTCGGTGCCCACGTGGTGGTAGTCGTAGGTCAGGTCGACCGCCTCGCCCACGAGCCCGACCTGCGCGCCGCGCGTCCAGGCCTTGCGGATGCGCGCGTTCAGGACGGGCGCCTCGGTGCGGGGATTCGTGCCGATGAGCTGGATGTGGCGCGCGTGGTCGATGTCCTCGATCGCGGCGGTGCCGACATAGCCCGACCGGTTGCCGGCGGGCAGCTTCGCGCCGTCCGTGCGGCACTCGGTGGTCCCGCCGAAGCTTTCGACGAGGCTCTTCAGGGCGTAGACCGCCTCGACCGGGGCAAGGTCGCCCGCGAGGCCCACGGGCTTCTTCGCGCCCTTCAGCGCGTCGGCGGCCTTGGCGAGCGCCTCGGGCCAGGTAGCCGGGCGCAGCTTGCCGTTCTCGCGGATGTAGGGTCGGTCGAGCCGCTGCCGCTTCAGCCCGTCCCAGACGAAACGCGACTTGTCCGAGATCCATTCCTCGTTGGTGCCGTCGTGGTTGCGCGGCAGGAAGCGCATGACCTCGCGCCCCTTCGCGTCCACACGGATCGAGGACCCGAGCGCGTCCATGACGTCGATCGACTCGGTCTTGCTGAGCTCCCAGGGCCGCGCGGTGAAGGCGTAGGGCTTCGAGGTCAGCGCGCCCACCGGGCAGAGGTCGATGATGTTGCCCTGCAGCTCGGATTCGAGCGTCTGGCCCAGATAGGCGGTGATCTCGGCATCCTCGCCCCGGCCGGTCTGGCCGAGCTCGGGCATGCCCGCCACCTCGGTGATGAAGCGGACGCAGCGCGTGCACGAGATGCAGCGCGTCATGTGCGTGCCGACGAGCGGTCCGAGGTCCATGTTGGCCACCGCGCGCTTGGGCTCGCGGTAGCGCGAGAAGTCGACGCCGTAGGCCATCGCCTGGTCCTGCAGGTCGCATTCACCGCCCTGGTCGCAGATCGGGCAGTCGAGCGGGTGATTGATGAGCAGGAACTCCATCACCCCCTCGCGGGCCTTCTTGACCATGGGGGAATTGGTCCGCACCTGCGGCGGCTGGCCCTCGGGGCCGGGGCGCAGGTCGCGCACCTGCATGGCGCAGGAGGCTGCGGGTTTCGGCGGACCGCCGACGACCTCTACGAGGCACATGCGGCAGTTTCCGGCGATCGACAGGCGCTCATGGTAGCAGAAGCGCGGGATCTCGATCCCCGCCTCCTCGCAGGCCTGGATCAGCGTCATCGCCGAGTCGACCTCGACCTCGGTGCCGTCGATGATGATCTTGCGCGTTTCGGACATGGGGCTTCGGTCCTTCGTCTGCTCGGGGCGCACGGGCGCGCTGCAGCGCGGCGCGTGGCGTCGCTGGGGCCGTTCTAACGCCCCCGCTGCCCGGACACCAGACGTAAGCCGCGCAGGCGCGTGCGGCAAATCCGAGCGCGGGCGCCCTAGCGCAGGAGCGAGCCGATGGCGGTGTTCGACGCGATCTCGGCGCGGCCGAAGCGGCAGAGCTGCGTCTCGTCCGCGGCGTCGACTCCGCGTTGCGCGAGGTAGCGTTCCGCCTTCGCGCGCATGCGGCGCTTCTCGTCCTTAGAGGTCACGTAGTCCTCGATCTCGCCGCTCGAGTAGCCGAGCGATTCCGCGCGCGACTTGAGCGTGTTGAGCCGCGAATAGGCGCGGATCATGCGGGCGCTGATTCCGTCGCAGGACTTGCGGATCTGGTCGGCGATCGCGACCGCCATCAGGCCGTCGTCGATCTCGGACACCTCGCGCAGCGGCGGCTTGGCCTGCGCGGCCGCGGGCACGGCAAGCGTGGCCGAAAGGGCGAGCATGGCGGCAAGGGCGGCAGTGCGGCGCATGGGGTTTCTCCGTCCGTGGGGCCGGCGGAGGACGCCGGCAGGTCCGGTCAGAAATGTGGGCCCGGCGCACGGTTATGCAATGTCGCCGCGCCCTGACGGAGCGTCAGGACGCGCGTTCAGGCGCCGGGTTCGGGCCATTCGAGGCAGCGCCCGCGGACCACGAGCCGGTCGCCCTGGATGGGCAGCGCCTCCTGCGGGGCCTCGGTCGGATGGACGGCCCAGGCGATGTCGGAGGTGCCGAAATGGCGCACGCAATGCAGCGTGCCCTCGTAGAACGCTGCCTGCCGCGCGCCGTTGAGCCCGAGCCGGACCGGGCCCACCGAGGCGGTGAAGTTGTGCCGGTCGGTCGCCGGCGCCTTGGCGCTGCCGCGGTAGAAATTTCCGTCGAAACGAACCCGCTTCGAGCTTTCGGTGCAGGCGGCGAGCGCCAGTGCCGCGGCGCAGAGGATCAGGATCGCGCGCATCTGTGAGGTCCGTCTCCGTCTTGTCTGCGGTCGTGTCTTCGGTCGGGCCCCTGTGCCGCACGTACCGGAACGGTGCCCTGACAGGTGTTTAGACCGGGCAAGGCCGGGCGGTCCAGCCCGTTCGCGCGGCGGACCGACAAGCGTCGCCCGCGGGCGACAGGTCAGCCGGGTTCGGCCGCGGCAGCCTCGGCGCGCTTCAGATCCGCGACGCTCTGCCCCTTGGCGGCCGCGACGAGCCGGGTGACCCGCGGCAGGACGACGAGCGAGATCGTGGGAACCGTCACCGCGGTCGACAGGAGGATGCGGAGCCAGACCGGGGCTCCGGGAGCGATCCAGGCGACGAGTTCGGCAAAGATCAGGACGCCGGGATAGACGGCCAGCCAGACGAGGAGGATGAACAGCAGCCGCTGGCTTCGGGTCATGGATGGCTTCCGTATGGCTTCGGTATGGCTGTGGTCCCGACGCCATATGGACTGCGGGCGCGGAAAGGAAACCGCTCCCGATCCGCGCGGCGGGGCCCGGAAACCCGCCGCGCCGCATGTCGCGCCTCAGGGAAACGCGCGTCCGGTCACTCGGCCGCGATCGGTCCGCGCTTGTGCCGGATGCGGTCCTCGATCTCGTCGCGGAAGTTGCGGATGAGACCCTGGATCGGCCAGGCCGCCGCGTCGCCGAGCGCGCAGATGGTGTGGCCCTCGACCTGCTTCGTCACGTCGAGGAGCATGTCGATCTCCTCGACCTCGGCCTCGCCCCGCACGAGGCGGTCCATGACGCGCATCATCCAGCCGGTGCCTTCGCGGCAGGGCGTGCACTGGCCGCAGCTCTCGTGCTTGTAGAATTTCGACAGCCGCCAGATCGCCTTGATGATGTCGGTCGACTTGTCCATCACGATGACCGCCGCGGTGCCGAGACCCGAGCGCTGCTCGCGCAGCCAGTCGAAGTCCATGATCGCCTCGCGCATGTTCTCGCCTCGGATGCAGGGCACCGACGAGCCGCCGGGGATCACCGCCTTGAGGTTGTCCCAGCCGCCGCGGATGCCGCCGCAATGGCGGTCGATCAGCTCCTCGAAGGAGATCGACATCTCCTCTTCGACCACGCAGGGATTGTTCACGTGGCCCGAGATGGCGAAGACCTTGGTGCCGGCGTTGTTGGGGCGGCCGAAGGACGAGAACCATTCGGCGCCGCGGCGCAGAATGGTCGGCACGACGGCGATCGATTCGACGTTGTTCACCGTGGTCGGGCAGCCGTAGAGACCGGCGCCGGCCGGGAACGGCGGCTTCATCCGCGGCATGCCCTTCTTGCCTTCGAGCGATTCGAGGAGCGCCGTCTCCTCGCCGCAGATATAGGCGCCCGCGCCGTGGTGCAGGTAGAGGTCGAAGTCCCAGCCCGAGCCGGCGGCGTTGCGTCCGAGGAGGCCGTCCTCGTAGGCCTCGTCGATGGCGTTCTGCAGCGCTTCCTTCTCGCGGATGTATTCGCCGCGGATGTAGATGTAGCAGGCATGCGCGTTCATCGCGAAGGAGGCGATCAGGCAGCCCTCGATCAGCGTGTGCGGATCGTGGCGCATGATCTCGCGGTCCTTGCAGGTCCCGGGCTCGGACTCGTCCGCGTTCACCACGAGATAGGCCGGGCGGCCATCCGATTCCTTGGGCATGAAGGACCACTTGAGCCCGGTCGGGAAGCCCGCGCCGCCGCGCCCGCGCAGGCCGGACTTCTTCATCTCGTCGACGATCGCGTCGCGGCCGCGCTTGATGATGTCGGCCGTGCCGTCCCAGTGCCCCCGCTTCTTCGCACCGGCGAGCGAGCGGTCGTGCATTCCGTAGAGGTTGGTGAAGATGCGGTCTTGGTCTTTCAGCATGTGCTCAGTCCTTGCGTGTCTGGGCCTCGTGGCCCCGGCCGGCGCCGCGTCGGCGCGCCTGCCAAAGCTGGTAGATCATGTAGATCGCCGTCCCGAACCCCGCGAGGGCGGCCAGGTCGAAGAACGCCCGGGTGCGCTGGCTCCAGTCCAGCGCGGCCCCGAGCGCCGTCGCGCCGATCCAGACGAGCCCGGTGCCCGCGATCACGAGAGCGATGATGCGCCCCTGCCGAGCGATCCGTTCGTCCGTGTCGTCCCGCCGCTGCATCCTCTGCCTTCCGTCGATCGGCGCCGCCGCTGGCGACGCAGTGGGGTGTTCACGATCCGCTGCCGGATGCAAGCGCGCGGGCCTGTTCGACCCAGTTGTCGCGGCTCACGCGGCCCTTGAAGCCTTCGAGGTTGTCGTCGACCCAGGCGATTTCCTCGTCGGACCAGCTGGCGATCTGGTCGAAATGGTAGACCCCGAGGCTGTTGCAGACTTCCTCGAGTTTCGGGCCGATGCCCTTGATCTTCTTCAGGTCGTCGGCTCCGCCCGATCGCGGGGCCGGCAGCGTCTCGGGCTTGCGGCCCGCCGCGTCATGCGCGCCGGACCCGTTCGCGGTGCCGTTCGCGCCGCTGTATTTCCACTCGCCCTTGCGGCCGGACAGGTCCGCCTGCCCCGGCAGCTCGCGCGACGGCTTGACCTTGGCGCCGGTCTCGGCGTCGGCCGCGGCGGTTGCCGAGGACGACGGCGCCGCGGCAGCCGGTGCGGGCGCCGGGGCTGCCGGTGCGGGCGCCGGGGTCGGCGCAGGAGCCGCCGTCTGCGCCGGCGCGGTCGCGGCCGCAGCATGTCCGTGTGCGGCCGGCCCCGCCTGGGCGCCGTGCCGTGTCCCCGCGCCTGCGCCGGGCTTGAGCAGCGAGGCATCGCCGGGCTTGGTCATCGGCGTGCAGAACACCACGCTCAGAAGAAAGCCCAGGAACAGGAACGCGACGCCGCCCAGAAAGACCGACCCCACGATCCCGGTTCCGCCGAGAACAAGCAGGAGCACCGTGGTGAGCGCCCCCGCCCCAAACGCCATCGCCCAGCATCCGGCCTGGCAGCTGATCCCGCCATTCGACTGAGTCATCCTCTCTCTCCCCGTCCGTGTCATTTCTGGTTACGTTTTGGACACGTTGCCCGTTTTAACACGCGAAAGAAACTGCGTCTTGTCTACGTTGGGATGAGTCTGGCCAGGATCGGCGTGAATCGGGGTTTTCAGCCGTCCTTGCGCTTGGACTCCTCGGTTTCGCCGCCCTCGGACAGGACGCGCGCCTGCGACACCCAGTCGTCGCGGGTCACGCGGCCCTTGAAGCCCTCGAGATTGTCGTCGACCCAGGCCACCTCGGCATCGGTCCAGCGGGCGATCTGGTCGAAATGGTAGTAGCCCATGCTGTGGCAGAGGTCCCGCAGCTTGGGTCCGATTCCCTTGATCCGTGTGAGATCGTCGGCACCGCCCGCGCGGGGGGCGGACAGCCCCTCGGGGCGGTGCGCGTCCTCGACCACCGCGCCGGTGTCCGGATGCGCCTTTCCCCGGGCGGGCGCCTCGCGCTTGTCGACGCCGGTCTCGTCCGCCGGGTGGTCGCCCGACAGCTCGGGCCCGCGGGAGGGTTCGGCATCGCCGCGCTCGTGCGAACGGTCCTGCCAGGGGGTGCGCAGCGGCACCTCGGTTCCGTCGATGCGGCGCACGGTATCCCCGATGCGGGTGGCGAGCGCCACGGAGGCGTTGCCGTCCTCGCGCGCGCCCTCCTCGATCGCGAGCGAGGTCAGCCCGCCTGCGGGTTCCGAGGCGAAGCGGCCGTTCTGCGGACCGGGCGTCGGGACCTTGCCCGCAGAGAGATCGTCGAGGAGCCGCGAGAAGCTCTCGACGGTGAGGTCCTCGTAATAGTCCTTGCCGATCTGGGCCATGGGCGCGTTCGCGCAGGCCCCGAGGCATTCGACCTCTTCCCAGGAGAACTTGCCGTCATCGGACACGACATGCGGCTTGGGCGCGATCTTGTCGCGGCAGACGGCGATCAGGTCCTCGGCGCCGCAGATCATGCAGGAGGTGGTGCCGCAGACCTGCACGTGCGCGATGGATCCCGTGGGCTGCAGCTGGAACATGAAGTAGAAGGTCGCCACCTCGAGTGCCCGCATGTAGGGCATCCCGAGCATCTCGGCCACGTGCTCGATCGCGGGACGCGAGAGCCAGCCTTCCTGTTCCTGCGCGCGCCACAGGAGCGGGATGATGGCGCTGGCCTGCCGGCCCTCGGGATACTTGGTGATCTGCGCCTCGGCCCAGGCCCGGTTGTCGGGCGTGAAGGCGAAGCTTTCGGGTTGCTCGGGATGCAGTCGTCTCAGCATGGGATGTCCTGTTGTCGCGGCGCGCGCGGGGCGCGGGCCTCAGGCGGCTGTCGGGGTTTCGGCCGCGGGCGGCGTGACGGCGGGCGTGCACGGCCCCGTGGTCAGGCGCACGCCGCCCGAGTCCAGGCGCACCGCCTCGTCCCGCGACAGCTTGCGCGAGGTGATCTGCAGCACCTGCTCGCGCGTGAGGCCGGTCTGGAACTCGACCGGGAGGTAGTCGGCCTCGGTCTCCATCTGGCAGCCGATGGAGGCCACCGCGGTGTCGTAGGACGCGAGATCGGCCTGGGTCGGGAACGTGTCGCCGCCGCCCATGGCCTGCAGCGCGGCCTCGTCACAGGCGGAAAGGGCGGCGCCGAACGCCAGAAGGGTCGCGATGGGGATCAGCCGCAAGACGCAGCCTCCTTTCGTTGTCGTTGCGCGTCCGGGCATGGCCGGTCCGCCTTGGAACGCCTCAGCGGTCGACCTCGCCGAACACGATGTCCATGGTGCCGATGATCGCCGCCACGTCGGCGAGCTGGTGGCCCGAGGCCACGTGGTCCATCGCCTGCAGGTGCAGGTAGCCCGGCGCCCGCAGCTTGGCCCGGTAGGGACGGTTGGTGCCGTCCGCCACGAGGTAGACGCCGAACTCGCCCTTGGGCGCCTCGACGGCGGCGTAGACCTCGCCCTCGGGCACGCGGAAGCCCTCGGTGTAGAGCTTGAAGTGGTGGATGAGCGCCTCCATCGAGGTCTTCATCTCGCCCCGCGGCGGCGGCGTGATCTTGCCGCGCGCCAGCACGTCGCCCTTGTTTTCGGGCATCTTCAGCTTGGCGATGGCCTGCCGGATGATCGAGACCGACTGGCGCATCTCCTCCATGCGGACGAGGTAGCGGTCGTAGCAGTCGCCGTTCTTGCCGACGGGGATGCGGAAATCGAACTCGTCGTAGCATTCGTAGGGCTGCGCGCGGCGCAGGTCCCAGGCGAGCCCCGAGCCGCGCACCATGACGCCCGAGAAGCCCCATTGCTGGATCTCCTCCTCCGTCACCACGCCGATGTCGCAGTTGCGCTGCTTGAAGATGCGGTTCTCGGTCAGGAGCCCGTCGATGTCGTCGAGCACCGCCGGGAAGGCATCGGCCCAGGCGTCGATGTCGTCGAGCAGGTCCGCCGGCAGGTCCTGGTGGACGCCGCCCGGGCGGAAATACGCGGCATGGAGCCGCGCGCCGCAGGCCCGCTCGTAGAAGATCATGAGTTTCTCGCGTTCCTCGAAGCCCCAGAGCGGCGGCGTCAGCGCGCCCACGTCCATGGCCTGCGTGGTCACGTTCAGCAGGTGGTTCAGCACGCGCCCGATCTCGCAGAACAGCACGCGGATCAGCGAGGCGCGCCGCGGCACCTCGACCCCCGTCAGCTTCTCGATGGCGAGGCACCAGGCATGTTCCTGGTTCATCGGCGCCACGTAATCGAGACGGTCGAAATAGGGCAGGTTCTGTAGGTAGGTCCGGCTCTCCATCAGCTTCTCGGTGCCGCGGTGCAGGAGCCCGATATGCGGGTCGCAGCGGTCCACGATCTCGCCGTCGAGTTCCAGCACCAGCCGCAGCACGCCGTGCGCCGCCGGGTGCTGCGGGCCGAAGTTGATGTTGAAGTTGCGGATCTTCTGTTCGCCCGTCTGGGCGTCGCCGAACTGGTTCGTGCCGTCCATCATCGAACTGCTCCCATGGCATGCGGATCGCGCCGGATGGCGATCACGGAGAATAGAGTAGCGACCGCGGCGCGCAGCCAGGCGCGCATCGCCGGCCGCCGCATCGACGCGGCGACGCCCGTGCCAGGCAGGAACGTCAGGGCGTTCGCCGCCGCCATCTACTTGGCCTCGTCCGTCTTCTCGTCGCCGGGCAGCACGTAATGCGCGCCTTCCCAGGGGCTCATGAAGTCGAACTGCCGGTATTCCTGCACGAGGCTCACCGGTTCGTAGACCACGCGCTTCTGCGCCTCGTCGTAGCGCACCTCGGTATAGCCCGTGGTCGGGAAGTCCTTGCGCAGCGGGTAGCCGCGGAAGCCGTAATCGGTGAGGATGCGCCGCAGGTCCGGGTGGCCCGAGAACAGGATCCCGAACATGTCGAACACCTCGCGCTCGAACCAGTTGGCCGAGGGGTGCACCGACACGATCGACGGCACGCTCTCGTCCTCGCGCACCGCGGCTTTCAGCCGGATGCGGTGGTTCTGGTACATCGACAGGAAGTGGTAGACCACGTCGAAGCGCTTGGCGCGCTCGGGATGGTCCACCGCCGTGATGTCGACCAGCGAGGTGAAGCGGCAGGTCGGCTCGGTCTTCAGGAAGTCGACGAGGCCGCGGATGTTGGCGGGCGCCACCTCGACGGTCAGTTCGCCATGGGCCACGGACCACGTCACGACGCAATCCGCACGCTTGGCCGCGATCAGGCCGCCCAGTTCCTTCAATGCCTGGCTCATGGGGTCTCCCTCAGCGGGTCAGCGTTCCGGTGCGGCGGATCTTCCGCTGCAGCGCGAGGATGCCGTAGAGCAGCGCCTCTGCGGTCGGCGGGCAGCCCGGCACGTAGACGTCGACCGGCACGATGCGGTCGCAGCCGCGCACCACCGAATAGCTGTAGTGGTAGTAGCCGCCGCCATTCGCGCAGGAGCCCATCGAGATCACGTAGCGCGGCTCGGGCATCTGGTCGTAGACCTTGCGCAGCGCCGGCGCCATCTTGTTGGTCAGCGTGCCCGCCACGATCATCAGGTCCGACTGGCGCGGGGAGGCGCGCGGCGCCACGCCGAAGCGTTCGGCGTCGTAGCGCGGCATCGAGGTGTGCATCATCTCGACCGCGCAGCAGGCCAGCCCGAAGGTCATCCAGTGCAGCGAGCCGGTGCGCGCCCAGTTGATGATGTCCTCGGTCGAGGTCAGCAGGAAGCCCTTGTCGGTGAGCTCGCGGTTCAGGTCCTGGACGGCAACCTCGCGGTCGGCGCCGGCGGTGTTGGCTCCGGTCATCACTCCCATTCGAGTGCTCCCTTCTTCCATTCGTAGGCAAAGCCGATGGTGAGCACGCCGAGGAAGACCATCATCGACCAGAACGCCACGTCCGAGAGCTCGGCGAAGCCCACGGCCCAGGGGAACAGGAACGCGATCTCGAGGTCGAAGATGATGAACAGGATCGACACGAGATAGAAGCGCACGTCGAACTTCATGCGGGCGTCGTCGAAGGCGTTGAAGCCGCATTCGTAGGCCGACACCTTCTCGGGATCCGGCCGGCGCACCGCCAGCACCACGGCGGCGAGGATCAGGACGATCCCGAGGCCGATGGCGATGCCCAGGAAGACGAGGATCGGAAGGTATTCGCGCAACAGATCTTCCACGGAGTGAAGCTCCTCTTTCCGGCGCTGCGCGGGACGCGGCGCACCTGCCCCGTCACGGTCCCGGGGCGATTGGACCTCATCTACTCCCGGCATCCGGCACGGTCAACCGAGGCCGGGGCGGTATGAGGCCGCAGGCCGCGCCGGTGCGCGCGCCGCGGTCACGCACGTGCTGCAGGACGGCGACGTCCTCTTCGTCGGCCATGGCGGCGTCGGGACGCTCCTTGTCCGTGCGCTGTCGGGTCTGCCGATCGACCGCCGCGTCGACCGGGGGCCGGGCGGCGGCGGAAACGGGTTCGGCGTCGGCCCGGGCGGCCGCCGGCCCCTGACAGGGCGGCAGGCGATGGAGACGCTGACGGGCTGAGGGGTCCGCGTCCGGCGGGCGGCCGCGTCGCGGAGCGACGCGCCTCGTCCCGACAAAAAAAAAGATGCGCCCGAACCCGCAGGCGCATCCAATTCACCTAGAATTTTTGTCGTTCACCGTAGCACTCGTCACCATGCGGACGTCCGGACCGCAAAAACCTTTAACTGCGGGCACAAGAAAACAACGCCCCGGCCGTCCCACATGTCTTCCGGCGGATTGCACCGCCGTTCCCCTTCCGAAGCCGGGGCGACACAGCCGCCCCGTCCCCCGCCTTTCGTCCGAACGGGACGAAACGCTCCTGCGCCCCGGCGCCCGGGTCGGGATCCCTTCCGGGACACCTCCGTTCACGATCACGGCGCAGCACGACGTCCGGACAGGGGTGCGGCCGAAGCCGGTCCTCGCGTCGCCTGCACCGCCCACCGCGCGGTCCCCCGAGGGGTCCCGTCGGCCGATCCGGAAGGTGCCGGTCAGGTTCCGTTCCCCGGCGCCTTCTGGCGCCGTTCACACCGGCCGGCGTACCTGCCGATCCCGTGTTGAGGTGAACTTAGGGGATGCATCCCCCGCTTGCACGCCCCGCTCGGGATAGGCCGGCGGCGCAATGGTCGGGGGATCCTATCCGAACGGATAGGACCGCGATCAGCCGTCCGCGCGCCAGGACGGCGCGCGCCTGTCGAAGAACGCGGCGAGCCCCTCCTCGGCCTCCGCGGTCTCCCAGCGGCGGGCAAGCGCGTCGACGGCGAGGTCGACCTGGGCCTGCGTCACCTGCCCCGACAGCGCGCCGAGGAGCGCCTTCGCCTCGGCCACGGCGCCGGGCGCGCAGGCGAGGTAGGGGGCGATCTCGGCCTCGACGGCGGCATCGAGATCGGCCGCCGGGACGGCGCGCGTCAGGAGCATGAGACGCACCGCCTCCGCCGCGTCGAAGACGCGCGCCGACATGAAGACCTCGCGCGCGCGGGCGGGCCCCATGCGCGCGATCACGTAGGGCCCGATATTCGCCGGAATGAGCCCGAGCCGCGTCTCGGTCAGGCCCATCCTCAGGCCTTCCGCGCCGATCGCCACGTCGCAGACCGAGGCCAGTCCCACCCCGCCGCCGAACGCGTTGCCCTGGAGACGCCCGATCAGCGGCTGCGGCAGGTCCGCGAGCGCGGCGAGCACCCGGGCGATGCGCGCGCTTTCGCCCCGGCGCGTCGCCGGGTCCATGCCCGCCTGCGCCCGCATCCAGGCGAGGTCGCCGCCCGCGCAGAAGGTCGGCCCCTCGGCCGCCAGCACCACCACGCGCACCGCCGGATCGCGCCCGAGCGCGCGGGCCGCCACCTCGAGCTCGGTCATCATGTCGGCCGAGAGCGCGTTGTGCTTCTCGGGCCGCGCGAGGGTCAGCGTGGCGACCCCGCGGGCATCGGTCTGCGTGCGGATCAGCGTGCCGGTCATGGTCCCTCCCGTCCGCCGCCGCCCGGTCTCAGCGCGCGCGCCATCCCCGCCGCCCGCGCGAGCGCCTCGCGGTCGAGCCCGGTGCGCCAGCCCAGGGCCTCGAGCCGGTCGGCCAGCGCCTCGGTCGCCACGTTGCCGGCGGCGCCCGGCGCGAAGGGGCAGCCGCCGAGACCGCCCGCCGCCGCGTCGAAGACCCGCAGGCCGCGCGCGAGCGCCGCCTCCACGTTGGCGAGCGCGCGCCCGTCCGTGTCGTGGAAATGCCCGGCGAGCCGGTCGGCCGGCAGCACATCCAGAACCGCGGCGAGCATGGCGTCCACCGCCTCGGGGGTGCCGCGGCCGATCGTGTCGCCGAGGCTCACCTCGTAGACCCCGAGCGCGTCGAGGGCGGACGCGACGCGCGCCACCGCCGCCGGCGCGACGGCGCCGTCATAGGGGCACGCGACCACGCAGGAGACATAGCCGCGCACGGGGATGCCCGCCGCCCGCGCCGCCGCGGCCACGGGCCCGAACCGCGCGAGGCTCTCGGCGATGGTGGCGTTGATGTTGGCCCTCGAGAACCCTTCCGAGGCCGAGGCGAAGATCGCCACCTCGTCGGCGCGCGCGACGCGCGCCGCCTCGAACCCCTGCAGGTTGGGCGTGAGCGCGGCGTAGGAGACACCCGGCGCCCGCGCGATGCGCGCCAGCACCTCGCCCGAGGCGGCCATCTGCGGCACCCGCTTCGGGCTCACGAAGGAGGCGACCTCGATCCGCCGGAAGCCCGCGGCGCTCAGCGCGTCGACCAGCGCGACCTTGTCCGCGACGGCGATCGGCCGCGCCTCGTTCTGCAGCCCGTCGCGCGGCCCCACCTCGAAGATCTCGACCTCTCCCGTCATCTCAAGCGCCGCCCCGGCTTCTTCTTGGCGGAAATATCCCGGGGTCCGGGGCAGCGCCCCGGTCCGCACGCGCCGCCCGTGCCCGGTCCGTCATTCCGCGGCCTCCTCCGGCGCCAGCCGCACCAGCGCGGCGCCCGCCTCGACCTGCGCGCCCTCTTCCACCAGCACCTCCTCGACCACCCCGTCGCGCCAGGCGGTGAGCGCGTGTTCCATCTTCATGGCCTCGAGCACGGCCAGCCGCGCACCGGCGGCGACGGCAACGCCGGCCTCGACCAGCACGCGCACCACGCGGCCGGGCATCGGCGCCTCGATCACGTTCTCGCCCGTGATCGCCTGCGCCCGGTCGAGCGGGTCAACGATCTCGAAGACGCGCCCGGGCGCGGCGAAGACCTGCACGCGGCCGCCCGCCACGTGGACGCCGGCGGCGGGCGCGCCGTCGAGCCGCCAGGCGCCGCCGAGCCGCGCCGCCTCGACCGGATTCCCCTCGCCCACGTGCACGCGCACCGCGTCCGGCCCCCGGACCTCGAGCGTGCAGGCCAGGTCCCGGCCCTCGTGCCGCAGCACGATGCGCCGTGCGAGCGGCTGCCACAGCGCGAAGCCCTGCTGCGGGTCCGCGGGCCCGAGGAGGTCCGCCGCCGACAGCGCCGCCTCGGCCACGGTCACGGGGTCGATCCCGGGCGCGGCGGTCAGCACGGCGAGGTCGCGCGCGATGAGGCCCGTGTCCACGTCGCCCGCGGCAAAGCCCGGGTGCCGCGCCAGCGCGCCCAGGAAGGCGAGGTTCGTGACCGTGCCCGCGACGCGGGTCTGAGCGAGGCCGCGGGCGAGCCGGCGCAGCGCCACCGCGCGGGTCGGCCCGTGCACCACGAGCTTCGCGATCATCGGGTCGTAATGCGGGCTGATCGTGTCGCCCGCGCGCACGCCCGTCTCGGCCCGGACGCCGTCCGGGAACGCAAGCGCCGCGAGCCGCCCCGTGGCCGGCAGGAAGCCCGCCGGCACGTCCTCGGCATAGAGCCGCGCCTCGAAGGCGTGGCCGTCGAGCGACAGGTCCTCCTGCCGCGCGGGCAGGTCCTCGCCGGCGGCGACGCGCAGTTGCCATTCCACGAGGTCGATGCCGGTCACCATCTCGGTCACCGGGTGCTCGACCTGCAGGCGGGTGTTCATCTCCATGAACCAGAAGCGGTCGGGGCGCAGCCCGTCCGAGCCGTCGACGATGAACTCGACCGTGCCCGCGCCGCGATAGCCGATCGCCTCGGCCGCGCGCACCGCGGCGGCGCCCATGGCGGCGCGCATCCCGGCGGTCATGCCGGGCGCGGGCGCCTCCTCGATCACCTTCTGGTGCCGGCGCTGGAGCGAGCAGTCGCGCTCGAAGAGGTGCACCGCGCGGGTGCCGTCGCCGAAGACCTGCACCTCGATGTGGCGCGGCGTCTCCACGAACTTCTCGATCAGCACGGCGGCGTTGCCGAAGGCCGTGCGCGCCTCGCCCTGCGCCGCGACGAGCGCGTCGGCGAACTCGGCCGCGCGGGTGACGAGCCGCATGCCCTTGCCGCCGCCGCCCGCCACCGCCTTGATCAGGACCGGGTAGCCCACCGCCTCGGCCTCGGCCGCGAGGCGGTCGGGCGACTGGTCCGTGCCCATGTAGCCCGGCACCACCGGCACGCCGGCCTCCGCCATCAGCCGCTTGGCCGCGTCCTTGAGCCCCATGGCGCGGATCGCGTCGGCGGAGGGGCCGATGAAGGTGAGGCCCGCCGCCTCGACCGCCTCGACGAACTCCGGGTTCTCGGACAGGAAGCCGTAGCCCGGGTGGATCGCCTCCGCCCCGGTCTCGCGCGCGGCCGCGACGATGCGGTCGATGCGCAGGTAGCTGTCGGCGGGGGCCGCGCCGCCGATCGCCACCGCGCGGTCCGCCAGGGCCACGTGCAACGCCGCGGCATCGGCGTCGGAATGGACCGCGACGCAGTCGATGCCC
Organism: Roseivivax isoporae LMG 25204; assembly: GCF_000521865.1. Taxonomy (GTDB): domain Bacteria; phylum Pseudomonadota; class Alphaproteobacteria; order Rhodobacterales; family Rhodobacteraceae; genus Roseivivax; species Roseivivax isoporae. The sequence goes on along the minus strand of NZ_JAME01000009.1, from coordinate 44,191 downwards.
ATGGCGCGCGCGGTGCGGATCACCCGCACCGCGATCTCGCCCCGGTTGGCGACGAGGATGCGCCCGAACATGCCGCTCACCGCCGCCCCCTGCCCGCGCCGGACGCGCGGTCCCCGGCCCGTCGGCCCCGTTCGCATGCCTGCATCCTGTCCTCCGCCGAGCCTCCGGTCCGTCCGGATCGCGTCCGCGATGCGCCCCCCCGCACCCTCACATCCGGAACACGCCGAAGCGCGTCTCCCCGATGAGGGCGTTGAGCGCGGCGGAGAGCGACAGCGCCAGCACGTCGCGCGCCTTGCGCGGGTCGATCACGCCGTCGTCCCAGAGCCGCGCGGACGCGTAGAGCGGGTGCGACTGGCGCGCGAACATCTCGATGGTGGGACGCTTGAAATCGGCCTCGTCCTCGGCCGACCAGGTTTCGCCCGCCTTCTCCATCGCCTGCCGCCGGACCGTGGCGAGGACACCCGCCGCCTGTTCGCCGCCCATGACCGAGATGCGCGAATTGGGCCAGGTCCACAGGAAGCGCGGCTGGTAGGCGCGGCCCGCCATGCCGTAGTTCCCCGCGCCGAAGCTGCCGCCGACGATCATGGTGATCTTCGGCACGGCGGTGGTGGCGACGGCGGTGACCATCTTGGCGCCGTGGCGGGCGATGCCCTCGTTCTCGTATTTCCGTCCCACCATGAAGCCCGTGATGTTCTGCAGGAACACCAGCGGGATGCCACGCTGCGAGCAGAGCTCGACGAAATGCGCGCCCTTCTGCGCGCTCTCGGAAAAGAGCACGCCGTTGTTCGCCACGATCCCCACCGGGCAGCCCTGGAGATGGGCGAAGCCGCAGACCAGCGTCTCGCCGAAGCGCGGCTTGAACGCGTCGAAACGCGAGCCGTCCACCAGCCGGGCGATCACCTCGTGGATGTCGTAGGGCGTGCGCAGGTCGGCCGGCACGACGCCCAGGATCTCGTCGGGATCGTAGGCGGGCGGCTCGGGCGCCTGCATCCGCACGCCCGCGGGCTTCGTTCGGTTCAGGCTCTCGACCGCGCGGCGCGCGAGGGCGAGCGCGTGCGCGTCGTCCTCGGCCAGGTAGTCGGCGACGCCCGAGAGCCGGGTATGAACGTCGCCGCCACCCAGGTCCTCGGCCGAGACGACCTCGCCCGTCGCCGCCTGCACGAGCGGCGGGCCCGCAAGGAAGATCGTGCCCTGGTCCTTCACGATGATGGTGACGTCCGACATGGCGGGCACGTAGGCGCCGCCCGCGGTGCACGATCCCATGACAACGGCGATCTGCGGGATGTTGGCGGCGCTCATGCGCGCCTGGTTGTAGAAGATGCGCCCGAAATGGTCGCGGTCGGGAAAGACCTCGTCCTGGTTCGGCAGGTTCGCCCCGCCCGAATCCACGAGATAGAGGCAGGGCAGCGCGTTCTCGGCGGCGATCTCCTGGGCGCGCAGGTGCTTCTTGACCGTCATGGGATAGTACGTGCCGCCCTTCACGGTGGCGTCGTTGCAGATCACCATGACCTCCTGGCCGTGCACGCGGCCGATGCCGGCGATGACGCCGGCGCAGGGCGCCGCGCCGTCGTACATGCCGTGCGCCGCCGTGGCGCCGATCTCGAGGAAGGGCGTGCCGGGATCGAGCAGGTTCGCGACCCGGTCGCGGGGCAGCATCTTTCCGCGCGCGAGATGCCGCTCGCGCGCCCGGGCGCCGCCGCCCGCCGCGGCCTCGGCCGCCGCCGCCTCGACCGTGCGGAGCGCGTCGAGATGGGCGGCGCGGTTGGCGCGGAACGCCTCGGAGGCGGGGATGGCCTGTGACTGGAGTTTCATCTGGTGTCCGTTCCGATGGGGGCCGACCTGGTCATGCGCCGGCCTCGCGTTCGGCGCGGGCGCGCAGCTCGCGGCGCACCACTTTGCCGGTGACGGTCATGGGCAGCGCGTCGAGAAACGCGATCTCCCTCGGATAGCAATGGCTTGCGAGCCGATCCCTGACCCAGGCCTGAAGTTCCGCGACCAGCGCGTCCGAGGGTTCGATCCCAGCGCGCGGCACGACGTAGGCCTTGACGATGGCGCCGCGCAGGGCGTCGGGCTTGCCCACCACGCCCACGGTCGCGACGGAGGCGTGGGTCATCAGGCAATCCTCGATCTCGGCGGGGCCGATGCGGTAGCCCGCCGAGGAGATCACGTCGTCCTCGCGCCCGACAAAGCGCAGGTAGCCGCCCTCGAGCACGCCGCGGTCGCCGGTCAGCATCCAGCGGCCGGCGAACTTGGCCGCCGTCTCTTCGGGCTTGCGCCAGTATTCGAGCATCATGGAGGCCGAGCCGCGCTTGACCGCGATCTCGCCCTCGCCGCTGGTGGGCCGGCCCGAGGCGTCAAGCACGGCGAGGTGATGGCCCGGCACCGCGCGCCCGACGAAGCCCGGCCAGGCGTCGAAGAGGCGCCCGCAGGACGCGGCGACCATGTTGCATTCGGTCTGGCCATAGAACTCGTTGATCGAGACGCCGAGCGCGCCACGGCCCCAGGCCAGCATCTCGGGGCCGAGCGGCTCGCCCCCCGAGGCGACGGAGCGCAACCCGCGCAGGTTCGCCCCCTCGGCCCGCAGCATCCGCAGCGCGGTGGGCGGCAGGAAGGCGTTGCGCACGCCCGCGTCGTGGCAGACCCGCAGGCATTCCTCGGCGCCGAACTTGGGCAGCCGCGCGGCCACCACCGGGACACCGAGCGCGAGCCCCGGCATCGCCACGTCGAAGAGCCCGCCGATCCACGCCCAGTCCGCCGGCGTCCAGAGCACGTCGCCGCGGTCGCCGAGGAAGTCGTGGCTGATCTCCACCCCCGGCAGATGCCCCGTCAGCATGCGGTGGCCGTGCAGCGCGCCCTTGGGCGCGCCGGTGGTGCCCGAGGTGTAGATCAGGACCGCCGCATCGTCGGGCCCGGTCTCGACGCCGGCCGCAGACGGACGCGCGCTGCGGCCCTGCGGGAGGTCGCGTTCGGTCAGCACGGCGAGTCCCATGCCGGCCAGCGTCTCGCGCCCCTCCGCGTCCGAGACGACGACGCCGAGGCCCGAATCGTCGATCCGGGCCTCGAGCGCATCGCGGCGGAAGAGCGTGAAGAGCGGCACCGAGATCGCGCCGAGCCGCCAGGCGGCGGCATGGGCGGCAAGGCAGAGCGGTTCCTGGCTCAGGAGCACGCCGACGCGGTCGCCGCGTTCGACGCCCTTCTCGATCAGCGCGGCCTCGACCCGGCGCGAGAGCTGCCAGAGCATGCCGTAGGTCCAGTCGGTGCGCCGCCCGTGCGACAGGTCGATGACGGCGATCCGGTCGGGTTCGACCGCGGCCCAGCCGTCGAGGACCTGTTCGGCCATGTTCAGCACGTCCGGCAGGTCCCAGCGGAAGCGGCCGTAAAGCTGGTCGTAGGCGCGCGGTCTCAGGAGTCCCATGCCGGCCTCACGTGTCCTGCGGGCCCACGACCCGGCTGAGCCCGCCCGCGCGGGTGACGTAATAGGTGTAGTGGCGCGCGGGGTCGTAGGGCTCGGGCCCGCAGATCACCACGAGCCAGACCCCCGCCGCGGTGCCGGGCCGCGCCCGGCAGTCCGAGGGCCGCGCACTCTCGGCCGTGCCCGCCGCGGCGCGGTCGGAAAGGTAGCGTTCGGCATAGGCGGCGATCACCTGCGTCTCGGTGACGTTGGCGTGGATCCAACCCTGCCGCCAGCCGAGAACCGCCGCCAGCGCCACGAGGCATCCCACCGGCAGGAACCACGCCCAGCGGGGCATCAGGCACGCCCCGCCGTCGGCATCGGGGCGGCGCGCGCGGCCCGGGGCGCCCGGAACCGCACGTTCAGCGGTAGAGCGCGTAGTAGAATTCGACCGCCTTCCGCGCCGTCCAGTCGCGGAAACACTCCGCCCCGTAGATCACCCGGATGCTGCCGCCACCGGCCCGGTCGTAGGCCCGCTGGCAGGCGGCCTCCTTCTCGGCGATCCAGCGGCGCTGCTGGCCGAGCAGCGTGTCCCAGGTCCCGGCCGCCTGTGCGCTGGCCTTCATCGGTTCCCACCAGCGGTTCAGGAGCGCGTCCCACGCGCGTCCCTCGTCCATGATGCATCCCGCGATCGCGTTCGTCGTCGACATCTCGGCACCGCAGGTCGCGCTGAGGGCCCCGGTACATTCCGCGACCGTCGCCTCGAACGGGTTCGAACGGGCGACGTCCGCGACACAGGTCTCGAGCGCCACCACGTCCCGCGGGTCGGCGGTCTGTGCACCCGCGAGGGTCGGCTGGACCACCGCAAGCGGCGCGACTGCGAGAAGGACGAGAAAGCGGCGCATCGGACATCTCCATGGTGCGGCGGCACGGCGGCACTCGCGGCACGGTAGCAGACCAGGTTCGACCCGCGAAGCCCATCGCTCAGTCCATCGCCGCCATGAGCTCGCGCCCGACCAGCATGCGCCGGATCTCGGAGGTGCCAGCACCGATCTCCATCAGCTTGGCGTCGCGGAAGAGCCGCGCGACCGGCGCGTCGGCCATGAAGCCCGCGCCGCCCATGGCCTGCACCGCCTGGTGCGCCTGCACCATGGCCTGTTCCGAGGCGTAGAGGCAGCAGGCGGCGGCGTCCTGGCGCGTGACCTCGCCGCGGTCGCAGGCCTTGGCCACCTCGTAGACGTAGGCACGGGCCGAGTTCATGGCGGTGTACATGTCGGCGATCTTGCCCTGCATCAGCTGGAACGACCCGATGGGCCGGCCGAATTGCCGGCGCTCGGCGAGGTAGGGCATGACCTCGTCGAGGCAGGCGGCCATGATCCCGAGCCCGATTCCCGCGAGCACCACGCGTTCGTAGTCGAGCCCGGACATGAGCACGCGCACGCCGCGCCCCTCCTCGCCCAGCACGTTGTCGAAGGGCACCTCGACATCCTCGAACACCAGTTCGGCCGTGTTCGAGCCGCGCATGCCGAGCTTGTCGAAATGCGGGCTGGCGGAGAAGCCGGCCATGGTCTTCTCGATCAGGAAGGCGGTGATGCCCTTCGACCCGGCCTCGGGATCGGTCTTGGCGTAGACCACGAGCGTGTCGGCATCGGGGCCGTTGGTGATCCAGTACTTGGTGCCGTTCAGCACGTAGCGGTCGTTGCGCTTGTCCGCACGGAGCTTCATCGACACCACGTCCGACCCCGCGCCCGCCTCGGACATGGCGAGCGCGCCGACCCGTTCGCCAGAGACGAGGCCCGGCAGGTAGCGCGCGCGCTGGGCATCGGTGCCGTTCAGCCTGATCTGGTTCACGCAGAGGTTGGAATGGGCGCCGTAGGACAGCGACACCGAGGCCGAGGCGCGCGCCACCTCCTCGATCGCGACCACGTGGGCGAGGTAGCCCATGTCGGAGCCGCCGTACTGTTCCCCCACGGTGATCCCGAGCAGCCCGAGGTCGCCCATCTCGCGCCAGAGCGCGTGCGGAAAGGCATTCTCGCGGTCGATCTCGGCCGCCATCGGCTTCAGCCGGTCCTGCGCCCAGCGGTGCACCATGTCGCGCAGCGCGCCGACGTCCTCGCCCAGGTCGAACTTCATGACGGCGTCGAACATGCGCGGCCCTCCTCCGGCTGCGTTATTGAACGAGCGTTCATATCTCGTCCTACCCGTCGGCCCCGGTCCTGGCAAGGCGCAGCCGCGCAGGAACCGCCGTCGCGTGCCCTGCGTTCCGACGCCGAACCCGCAGAGACACGATGGAAAGGATTGCCTCATGGCACAAGACCTCAAAGACACCTTCTGGAAACGGCTCGACAACGTGACGGCGGGCCTTCTGTCCACCGACAGCGAGCGTCCCGTGCCGATGGCGCCGCAGGCCGATCGCGGCGAGAACGCGATCTGGTTCATCACCGCGGCCGGGTCGGCGGCGGACCGCGCATCGCAGTCGGGCGGCGAGGCACGATTCGACGTCGCGGATCCGAAGGCCGGCCTCTACGCGGTGATCGAGGGCAAGCTCGACCACGGCAGCGGCGACAAGCTCGACGACGTTTGGAACGCCTTCGCGGCGGCCTGGTTGAAGGACGGCCGCGACGACGACTCGGTGCGGCTCGTCAAGATGACGCCGCACAAGGCGGAGGTCTGGGCGACCGAGAATTCGGCCTCGTTCCTGTGGGAAGTGGCGAAGTCCAACCTCACGGACGCGACGCCCGAGGGTGGCGAGCACGGACGCCTGGCGTTCTGAACCGCGTGACAGGCTGGGCCGCGGCGCGTCAGCCGCGGCCCGCCTCCGGCGACGGCGCCGCCGCCGTGACCTCTTCCCGCACGATCCGCGCGACGAGCGCGCAATCCTCGAGGCTGAAGGTCAGCGGCAGGCGCATGTCGATCAGGCCCGCCAGCACCCGGTCGGTGGCGGGCATGGGTACCGACGGCGCGTAGCGCCACGCGCCGTAGCGCGAGGTGAAGCCCACGGGCTCCTCCGGCCCGAACCATTTCAGCTCCACCCCCCGTTCCGCGCAGGCCGCGATGACCCGGGCGATCCGCGCCTCGGACCAGTCGAGCAGCAGGAACTGGAAGGACGAGCCGACGAAGGCTTCGGCTTCGGGGCGTTCGATCAGCGTCAGACCCGGCACCTGCCAGAGCCCGCGCTCCATCTCGCGGTAGCGTGCGTTCCAGCGCTCGACCCGGTCCGCGAGCGTGCTCAGCTGCGGGCGCAGGATGGCCGCGCGCAGGTTGTCCATGCGCCCCGAGATGTTCGGCATGTCGTAGCGCAACGTCTCGAACGCCTCGGCGCCGGGCGCCGCGAGGTGCCGGGGATAGAGCATGTAGGAGCCCGACAGGAGGATCGCGCGCGCCGCGATGTCGTCGTCGTCCGTCACGAGGAACCCGCCCTCGCCGGAATTCACGTGCTTGTAGGTCTGCGTCGAATAGCAGCCGACCAGCCCGTGCCGCCCGGACGGCACGCCGCGCCACGCGGCCCCCATGGTGTGGGCGCAATCCTCGATCACCGTCACGTCCGCGTCGCGGCAGAGCGCCATCAGCCGGTCCATGTCGCAGACATGCCCGCGCATGTGGCTGAGGAGCAGCACCCGCGCCTCTTGCAGCTTCGCCGCGAGGTCGTCGAGGTCGATGACGAGGGCCTCGGTCACACCCACGAAGACCGGCCGCGCGCCGAGCCCCGCGATGGCGCCCGGCACCGGGGCGAGCGTGAAGGCGTTGGTGAGCACCGGATCGCCGGGCCCGACGCCCACCGCGCGCAAAGCGGTGGCGAGCGCGTAGCCGCCCGAGGCCACGGCGAGACAGTGGCGCGCGCCGGTCATGGCGGCGAAGTCCTGTTCGAGAAGCGCGGTCTCGCCCTGCTCGTCGCCCGCGAGGTTGTAGCGGTGGAGCCGACCGTGCCGCATCACGGCGACCGCCGCCTCGATCGCGTCCTCGGGAATCGGTTCCTGCTGCGTGAAGCTGCCGGTGAACCGCGGGGCCGCGTCGGTCATTCCGCCGCGCGTCCCTGCCCCAGGAGCCGCGCCGCGAGGTCGGGCAGCTCGGCGAAATGGCCCATGGTCGCCTCGGGCTCGAGCCGCGCGACGCCCGCGCCCTCGGGGCCGAAGCGCACGAGGATGCAGGGCACGCCCGCGGCCCGCGCGGTCTCGCGGTCGGTCTCGGTGTCCCCCACGAGGAGCGAGGCATCGACGGCGCCGCCCGCGCGCTCCACCGCCGCGCGGAAGGGCGCGGGGTCGGGCTTGCGCACCGGCAGCGTGTCGGCGCCCACGAGCGAGCCGAAGAGGTCGCGCACCCCGAGCCGGGTCAGCAGCGTCTCGGCGAGGCCCTCGGGCTTGTTGGTGCAGATGCCGACGCGGGTGCCGCCGCTCACCAGGAGGTCGACCGCCTCGACCACGCCGGGATAGAGCCGCGTGTGCACGTCGATCGCCGCGCCGTAGGCCTCGAGCAGGACGGGATACCAGCGGTCCACCTCGGCCTCATCGATCCCGCCCATGCGCGACAGGCCGAGCCGCAGCATCGCCCGCCCGCCCCGCAGCGCGGTCGGCGCGTCGGTGTCCGGATGCAGCATGGCGCCCGCCCCCATCTGGGAGAAGCAGACATTCGCGGCGGCGATCAGGTCGCCGCTCGTGTCCGCCAGCGTGCCGTCGAGGTCGAAGATCACCGTGCGCACCGGGCACCCGCCTTTCCTGTTGCAGGCGGAAATCCAACGTGATCCGACGCCTGCTTGTCCTGCATCGCAAGGTCGTTAAAACGAGCGCGGCGGAAACACAAAGAGTAATTGGCATGAGCATCGCCCTCGTGGTCCTCGCGGCCGGCAAAGGCACGCGGATGGAATCGGACTTGCCCAAGGTCCTGCACCGGATCGGGGGGGCGCCGATGCTGCTGCACGCGCTGCAGGCAGGGTCCGCGCTCGGACCCGAGCGCATCGTGGTGGTGGCGGGCCACGGGGCGGACGCCGTGACGGCCGCCGCGCAGGACTACGACCCCGAGATCGAGACCGTGCTGCAGGCCGAGCAGAAGGGTACCGCGCACGCGGTCGCCCAGGCCGCCCCCGTGCTCGGGAATTTCGAGGGCGACGTGATCGTGCTCTACGGCGACACGCCCTTCGTCAGCCACGAGACGCTCGAGGCGATGGCGGTGGCGCGCGCGCAGCACGACGTGGTCGTCCTGGGCTTCGAGGCCGACGATCCCGGCCGCTACGGGCGGCTGGTGATGGCGGGCGAAGACCTTGCGCGGATCGTCGAGTGGAAGGATGCGACGGACGAGGAACGGGCCATAACCTTCTGTAATTCCGGCGTGATCTGCGCGGACGCCCGGACGCTTTTCCGGCTGGTCGCGGCGGTGGGCAACGACAATGCGGCGGGCGAGTACTACCTGACCGACGTGGTGGCGCTGGCGCGTGCCGAGGGTCTGACGGCGACCGCGGTCGCCTGCGACGAGGCCGAGACGCGCGGCATCAACAGCCGGGCCGAGCTGGCCGCGGCCGAGGCCGCGTTCCAGGCGCAGGCACGGGCGGCGCTGCTCGAGGACGGCGTGTCGCTGCAGGCGCCCGACACCGTGTTCCTGAGTTACGACACGGCGATCGGGCGCGACACCGAGATCGAGCCCAACGTCGTCTTCGGCCCCGGCGTCACCATCGAGAGCGGCGCGCGCATCCGTGCCTTCAGCCACCTCGAGGGCTGCCACGTGAGCCGCGGGTCGGTGGTCGGTCCCTTCGCGCGGCTCCGGCCCGGGGCGGAGCTGGCCGAGGACGTGCACGTGGGCAACTTCGTCGAGGTGAAGAACGCGCAGCTTGCTGCAGGCGTGAAGGCCAACCACCTGACATATATCGGAGATGCCGAGATCGGCGAGGGCACCAACATCGGGGCGGGCACGATCACCTGCAATTACGACGGTGTCTTCAAGCACCGCACCGAGATCGGCGCGGGCGCCTTCATCGGGTCGAACACGATGCTGGTGGCGCCGGTGAAGGTCGGTGCCGGGGCCCTGACCGGGTCGGGGTCAGTGATCACCTCGGACGTGCCGGACGGCGCGCTCGCGCTCGGGCGCGCGCGGCAGGTGACGAAGGACGGCCACGGCCGTCGCCTGATGGACATGCTGCGCGCGCGCAAGGCCGCCGCCCGCAAGGAGGCCTGAACATGTGCGGTATCGTCGGGGTGCTGGGCACTCACGAAGTCTCTCCCGTCCTGCTGGAGGCGCTGCGGCGGCTCGAATATCGCGGCTACGACAGCGCGGGGATCGCCACGGTGAACGACGGCCACCTCGACCGGCGACGCGCGGTGGGCAAGCTCGTGAACCTCTCGGACCTGCTGGTGCACGAGCCGCTGCCGGGCAAGTCGGGCATCGGTCACACCCGCTGGGCCACGCACGGCGCGCCGACCACCGGCAACGCGCACCCGCACAAGGCCGGGCCGGTCGCGGTCGTGCACAACGGGATCATCGAGAATTACAGGGCCTTGCGCGAGGAACTTCACGCATCGGGTGCGCGCTTCGCGACCGAGACCGACACCGAGACCGTGGCGCTTCTGACCGAGCGGCACATGGCCGAAGGGCTGGCGCCGGTCGCGGCGGCGATGAAGACCATCGACCGGCTCGAGGGCGCGTTCGCCCTGGCCTTCCTCTTCGACGGCGAGGAGGACCTGATGGTCGCGGCGCGCAAGGGCAGCCCGCTCGCCATCGGCCACGGCGAGGGCGAGGTCTACGTCGGCTCGGACGCGATCGCGCTCGCACCGCTCACCGACACGATCACATATCTCGAGGAAGGCGACCGCGCCGTGCTGACCCGCACGAGCATCGAGATTCGGGACGAGGCCGGACAGATCGTGCAGCGGCACGCGAAGCGCGTCTCGATCGACGCCGCGCGCGTCGACAAGTCGGGCTACAAGCACTTCATGGCCAAGGAGATCGCCGAGCAGCCGTCGGTTCTGGCCGACGCGCTGCGGGCCTACCTGGACGGCGACACGATCCGGCTCGGCGCCGACATCGACTTCGCCAGGATCGAGCGGCTGACCATGGTGGCCTGCGGGACCGCCTACTACGCCTGCCTCACGGCGAAATACTGGTTCGAGACGCTGGCCGGCCTGCCGGTGGAGGCCGACATCGCGTCGGAATTCCGCTACCGCGAACCGCCGCTGACGCCGGGAACCGCGGCGCTGTTCGTCAGCCAGTCGGGCGAGACGGCAGACACGCTGGCGGCGCTGCGCTACTGCAAGGGGCGGGCCGACCGGGTGCTGTCGGTGGTGAACGTCGCCGAAAGCTCCATCGCGCGGGAATCCGACGTGGCGCTGCCGATCCACGCGGGCGTGGAGATCGGCGTCGCCTCGACCAAGGCCTTCACCTGCCAGCTGAACGTGTTGCTGCTGCTCGCGCTCAAGGCGGCGGTGGACCGTGGCCGCATGACCGAGGCCGAGCTCGCGGCGACGCTGGGGGAGCTGCGCGGCCTGCCGGGCGTGATCAACGCCGCGCTCGACCGCGACGAGACGGTGGCGATGGCCGCCCGCGCCATCGCCGAGGCGCGCGACGTGCTGTTCCTCGGCCGCGGACTGATGTACCCGCTGGCCCTGGAAGGCGCGCTGAAACTAAAGGAAATCAGCTATGTGCACGCTGAAGCTTATGCATCAGGAGAGCTGAAGCACGGCCCCATCGCGCTCATCGACAAGACCGTGCCGGTGGTGGTGATGGCGCCGCGCGACCGGCTGTTCGACAAGACCGTGTCGAACATGCAGGAGGTCATGGCGCGCGGCGGGCGGGTGCTGCTGATCACCGACGCGGCGGGTGCGGCCGAGGCCGGCGGCGACGTCTGGCGGACGATCGTCCTGCCCGAGGTGGCGCCGGTCCTGACGCCGATCCTCTACGCCCTGCCGGCGCAGCTGCTGGCCTACCACGCGGCGGTGGCGAAGGGCACGGACGTGGACCAGCCGCGCAACCTCGCCAAGTCGGTCACCGTCGAGTGAGCCGTCGCGGCGCTCAGCCGCCGGCGTAGACCTCGACGGTCGGAAGGTCCGTGAGCGGCGCCTCGATCAGCCGCATGGCGGCCAGCGAGATGCGGCTGCCGGCGGTGGCCGCGCCCTCGATCGGGCGAAGCTCCACCTGCGCGGACTTCCCCGTCGCCGGATACACGACCCGGCCCTGCGTCGCGGTGGTGACGAGCGGTGTCTCGAGCCAGAAACCTCCCTGCGCCGGATCGCCCAGCGAGGCGACGGTGCTGCCAAGGTTCCGCTCGCCGCCCGGCGCCGGGGCCGCGGCGGCCTCTTGCCGTTCCTCCGCCGTGGTGACGTCGAAATCCTCGACCGTGCGCGCGGTGGGCGACGGGAAGCGCGTGTCGGGCGTGGCGGCGGTGCCGGCCTCGGGGGCGGTCGCGGTCGCGGCGGGTTCCTGCTGTCCGCCGAAGCGGTCGCGCATGTCGGCGCAGGCGGCGAGCGATAGGGCGGCGACCATCAGGCCGGCGTTCGTAAGGCGCATGTCTGTTCAGACCTTTGTCCTGTCTCGTTCCTCGTCCCGATACTTGCCCCTCGGCCCGGGAATTACTAGCTTCTCGGAATGAACACGCCGCTCATCGACCCGTTCCAGCGCCCGATCAGCTATCTCAGGGTATCGGTCACCGACCGGTGCGACTTCCGCTGCGTCTACTGCATGTCAGAAAACATGTCGTTCCTGCCCAAGAAGGAGCTGCTGACGCTCGAGGAGCTCGACCGGATGTGCTCGACCTTCGTGGGGCTCGGGGTGCGCAAGCTGCGCATCACCGGGGGCGAGCCACTGGTGCGCCGCGAGATCATGACCTTTTTCCGCGCCATGACCCGCCATCTCGAGGCGGGCGATCTCGAGGAGCTGACGCTGACCACGAACGGCTCGCAGCTCGAGAAGTTCGCGGACGACCTCTATGCCGCGGGCGTGCGCCGGGTGAACGTCTCGCTCGACACGCTCGACGAGAAGAAGTTCGCGGACATCACCCGCTGGGGCCGGCTGCCGCAGGTGATGCGCGGCATCGACGCGGCGCAGCGCGCGGGCCTCCGGATCAAGATCAACACCGTGGCGCTGAAGGGCTTCAACGAGGACGAGCTGTTCACGCTCACCGAATGGTGCGCCGAGCGCGGCATGGACCTGACCTGGATCGAGGTCATGCCCATGGGCGACATCGGCAACGAGGATCGGCTGGGCCAGTACTGGAAACTCTCGGACCTGCGCGCACGGCTCGGGCAGCACTACACGCTGACCGACCTCGCCGAGCGCACGGGTGGACCCGCCCGCTATGTCCGGATCGAGGAGACCGGGCAGAAGATCGGCTTCATCACGCCGCTGACCCACAATTTCTGCGAAAGCTGCAACCGCGTGCGGCTGACCTGCACGGGCGAGCTGTTCATGTGCCTCGGGCAGGAGGACAATGCCGACCTGCGTGCGCCGCTGCGCAACAACCCGGGCAGCAACGTGCCGCTCGAGCAGGCGATCCGCGCGGCGATCGCGCGCAAGCCCAAGGGCCACGACTTCGACTATTCGCGCCAGTCGGTCGACGGGCGGGTGTCGCGCCACATGAGCCACACCGGCGGCTGAGGCCGCTCCCTGCCCGCCTGTCCCGGCCGGCCGGAATTGACCCCGGCCACCCGAGTGGTAAGAGGCCGGTCGACAAGCGACAGGTGACAGCATGACTCTCTTCACCGATATCGGTGCGCTGGTGGCGTCCGCCATCGGCGGGATGCAGGCGGACGGGATCCTGCCCGGAGGGCTTGACCTCGGGCCGGTGACGGTCGAGCCGCCCCGCGACGCGGGGCACGGCGACATGGCGACGAACGCCGCCATGGTGCTCGCGAAACCCGCGGGCAAGAAACCCCGCGACATCGCCGAGGCGCTGGCGCCGCGGCTTGCGGCCGACCCGCGCGTGGCCTCGGCCGAGGTGGCGGGCCCGGGCTTCATCAACCTGCGGCTCGAGACGTCGGTCTGGCAGGAGGTACCGCGCGCGGTGATCGCGGCGGGCACCGGCTACGGGCGCTCGACCATGGGGGGCGGCCGCAAGGTCAACGTCGAATACGTCTCGGCGAACCCGACGGGGCCTTTGCACGTGGGCCACACCCGCGGCGCGGTCTTCGGCGACGCGCTTGCGAGCCTGCTCGACTTCGCCGGCTGGGACGTGACGCGCGAATACTACATCAACGACGGCGGTGCGCAGGTCGACGTGCTCGCGCGGTCGGTCTACCTGCGCTACCTCGAGGCCCACGGCCAGGAGGTGGAGTTCGCCGACGGGACCTATCCGGGCGAGTACCTGATCGCGGTCGGCGAGGCGCTCAAGGCCGAGGTCGGCGACGCCTACATGGGCAAGCCCGAGGCCGAATGGCTCGAGGCGGTGCGCAGCTTCGCCACCGACGCGATGATGGAACTGATCCGCGAGGACCTGAAGCTCCTCGGCGTGCGGATGGACCACTTCTTTTCCGAGAAGTCGCTCTACGGCACGGGCCGCATCGAGAGCGCCATCGACACGCTGAAATCCAAGGACCTGATCTATCGCGGCACGCTCGAGCCGCCCAAGGGCAAGACGCCCGAGGACTGGGAGCCGCGCGAGCAGACGCTGTTCCGCTCGACCGCGCACGGCGACGACGTGGACCGGCCGATCATGAAGTCGGACGGCGCCTGGACCTATTTCGCCCCCGACATCGCCTATCACTGGGACAAGGTCAGCCGCGGCTACGACGCGCTCATCGACGTGTTCGGCGCCGACCACGGCGGATACGTCAAGCGGATGAAGGCGGCGGTGTCGGCGCTGTCGGACGGCCGCGTGCCGCTCGACATCAAGCTCTGCCAGCTGGTGAAGCTCTACAAGGACGGCGAGCCGTTCAAGATGTCGAAGCGCGCGGGCACCTTCGTCACGCTGCGCGACGTGGTCGACGAGGTCGGGCCCGACGTCACGCGCTTCGTCATGCTGACGCGCAAGAACGACGCGCCGCTCGACTTCGACTTCGGCAAGGTGCTGGAGCAGTCGAAGGAGAACCCGGTCTTCTACGTGCAATACGCGCATGCACGGGTACATTCGGTCCTGCGCAAGGCCCGCGACGCAGGGCTCGACGTGTCGGACACGGCCCTCGCCGGGGCCGATGTCGCCCAACTCGACCACGAGGCGGAACTGGCGGTGGCCAAGAAGCTCGCCGAATGGCCGCGCCTCGTCGAGATCGCCGCCAAGGGCCACGAGCCGCACCGTGTCGCGTTCTTCCTCTACGACCTCGCCTCAGACTTCCACGCGCTGTGGAACCGCGGCAACGACCAGCCGGAGCTGCGCTTCCTGCAGGAGGACCAGCCTGCCACGAGCGCGGCGAAAATCGCGCTGGCGCGCGCCGTGTCGGTTGTCATTTCGGCCGGTCTTGGTATCCTTGGCGTCGCACCGGTCGAAGAGATGCGCTGACTCATAAAATGCGTCCGCCGGTGTCGAGACGAGCAGAGCAGACCACCGGCGGCGCGGACGACGGTCCCCGAAGGACCCGCCCCGGCCGATGACAGGCGAGGCAGGCATGGCGGAAACCTATTACGACGGATCCGGTCCGGAGTCCGGGCACGCGCGGACGATCGCGACGTGGACGAACTATGCCGGCGCGGCGATGTCGCTCGCGCTGCTGATCGGCGTGGGCGTCTGGGGCACCAAGCTCGTGCTGCGCGACGTCTCGGGGGTGCCGGTCGTGGTTGCCGCCGAGGGCCCGATGCGCATCGCGCCCGAACAGCCGGGCGGCGAACTGGCCGACCACCAGGGTCTGTCGGTGAACGCGGTGCCGGGCACCGGGCTGGCCGCGGCCCCTGCCGACACACTGAGGCTCGCGCCGCTCGTGACCGAGCTTTCCGACGAGGACGTGGCCCGTTCGGAGATCGTGCCGGTCGAGACCGTGCCGCGCCCGGTGGTCCAGGCCCCCCTGCCCTCGCTCGCCGAACTGACCGAGGAGACCGGCGATGCCGAGGCCGCGCTGCATGCGCTCGCCGACCAGCTGGCCGCCGGAACCGCCCCCCTGTCCGACCTGGCCGAGACGGAGGAGGATGCTGCGGACCTCCCGACCGATACCGACGATGTCATCAACGCGGTCCTGGCCGACGTGCAGAACGCGGCGACGCCCGCCTTCGAGGTGATCCCCGCGAGCGTCCCGGGTGTCGCGGTCTCGCGCCGTCCCTCGGTGCGCCCGGCGACGCTGAGCCGGCCCGCCCGTGCGGCCGCCGCCCCCATGCCGCCCGCACCCGAGACCCGCGAGATCGCGGCCGACACGCTCGAGGGCGGGACCCGGCTCGTGCAGCTCGGCGCCTTCGACAGCCCCGAGACGGCGCGCGCCGAGTGGGCACGGCTCGACACGCGGTTCGGCGACTACCTCGAGGACAAGGCGCGGGTGATCGAGCGCGCGTCGTCGGGGGGCAAGACCTTCTACCGGCTGCGGGCGCACGGCTTCGACGACCTGTCGGACGCGCGGCGGTTCTGCGCGGCCTTCGTCGCCGAAAAGGCCGACTGCATCCCGGTGGTGACCCGGTGACCGGGGACCGGTTCGGCGCCACCATCCTCGGCTGCGCGGGCCCTGCGCTTTCGGACGACGAGAAGCGGCTCTTTGCGTCGGCCAATCCCTTCGGCTTCATCCTCTTCGCGCGCAACATCGCGGACGGGGACCAGCTGCGCGCGCTGACGGCCGAGCTGCGCGCCAGCGTCGGGCGCGACGCGCCGATCTTCGTCGACCAGGAAGGCGGCCGGGTGCAGCGCCTGCGCCCGCCGCTCGCGCGGGACTGGCCGGCGCCGCTCGACCAGGTGGCGGAATACGGCGCCGCGGCGCCCCGCGCCATGCAGCTGCGCTACCGCATCATCGCGGCGGAACTCAGGTCCTACGGGATCGACGGCAACTGCGCGCCGATGCTCGACGTTGCGCGGCCGGGCACGCACCGCTTCCTGCGCAACCGCTGCTACGGCGAGGACGTGGCGCGGGTGGTCGAGATCGGCCGAGCCGTCGCGGCGGGTCTGACCGAAGGCGGCGTCCTGCCGGTGGTGAAGCACATGCCGGGACACGGGCTCGCCGATCTCGACAGCCACCACGACCTGCCGCGCATATCCGCCGCGGCCGAGGAGCTGCAGCGGGTCGATTTCGCCGCGTTCCGGCCGTTTGCCGGCCTGCCGCTCGGGATGACCGCGCATCTCGTCTTCGAGGCCTTCGATCCCGAGGCGGCCGCCACCGTGTCGGCGCGCATGATGCGCGCGATCCGGCAGGACATCGGGTTCACCGGCCTCGTGATGACCGACGACATCTCGATGCAGGCGCTGTCGGGCGACGTGGCCGACCGCGGCGCGGCGAGCCTGGCGGCGGGTTGCGACGCGGTCCTGCACTGCAACGGCGACCTCGCGGAGATGCAGGCGCTGACCGACCGCGTGGGCGCCATGACGCCCGAGGCACATGTGCGCGCGCTGGCCGCGCTGGCGGCGCGCCGCCCTGCCCCGGAGGTTGACATCGACGCGCTGGCTGCCCAGTTGAAAGGGCTTCCCCGCGGGCCCGCGTGATGACCAAACCGGATCAGGACAGGGTGGTCGCGCATCCGAGCGTGGCCGAGCGTCTCGAAGCCGAGGCGCTGATCGTCGACGTCGACGGCTTCGAGGGGCCGCTCGACCTTCTCCTGACGCTCTCGCGCACCCAGAAGGTGGACCTGCGCAGGATCTCGGTCCTGCACCTTGCCCGGCAATATCTCGACTTCGTGGAAAAGGCGCGCGACCTGCGGATCGAGCTCGCCGCCGACTACCTCGTGATGGCGGCATGGCTCGCGTTCCTCAAGTCGCGGCTCCTGCTGCCCCCCGACCCCGAGGAGGAAGGCCCCTCGGGCGAGGAGATGGCGGCGCACCTCGCCTTCCAGCTCGAGCGGCTGCAGGCCATGCGCGAGGTGGCGGCGCGGCTCATGGGACGGGACCGGCTCGGGCGCGACATCTTTGCCCGCGGACTGCCCGAACGCATGGAGCGGGTGAAGCGCGTCAGCTACACAGCGACGCTGCTCGACCTCATGCAGGCCTATGCGCGCATCCGCACGCGCGACGAGTTCCGGCCCTTCGTGATGGACCGCGACCGGGTCTACACCATGGAACAGGCGCTCGAACGGATGCGGGGCATGATCGGCTTTGCCGGCATGTGGACCGACATCGCCTCCTACCTGCCCGAGGGCTGGGGCGGCGACCCGGTGATGCGCCGCTCGGCCACCGCCGCGACCTTTGCCGCATCGCTCGAGCTGGTGAAGGAGGGCCGCGCGCAGATCCGGCAGTCCGAGACCTTCGCGCCCATCGAGATCCGGCGCACCGACCGGGAGCGGCCGACGTGAGCGACCCCGAAGACACCGGCGACGCGGGCACGGAACGCCCGCGCGAGAGCCTCTTTGCCGCGCCCGTGATGGCGGAACAGGAGCGCATGGTCGAGGCGATGCTCTTTGCCTCGGCCACGCCGATGACCGCGCGCGCGCTCAACGACCGGATGCCGCATGGCTGCGACGCGGCCGAGGCGCTGGTGCACCTGCAGAAGCGTTACGAGGGCCGCGGCGTACGGGTTGTGCGCGTGGGCGACGGCTGGGCGATCCGCACGGCGCCCGACCTCGGCTTCCTCATGCGCGAGGAAACCGTCGAGACCCGCAAGCTCAGCCGCGCGGCGATCGAGACGCTCGCCATCATCGCCTACCACCAGCCCGTGACGCGCGCCGAGATCGAGGAGATCCGCGGCGTGAGCGTGAGCCGCGGCACCGTCGACCAGCTGATCGAGATGGAGTGGATCCGGTTCGGCCGCCGCAAGATGACGCCGGGCCGGCCGGTGACCTTCGTCGTGACCGAGACCTTCCTCGACCATTTCGGGCTCGAGAGCGCGCGCGACCTGCCGGGGCTCAAGGAGCTGCGCGCCGCGGGCCTGCTGGAAAGCCGCCCGGCGCCCGGCCTCGGCGCGCCGACCGGGCCCGACGAGGACGCCGCCGAGGAACCCGACAGCGGCCAGAGCGAGCTTTTCGAAGACTGAACGCGGCTCAGGCGGTCGGACGCCTTTCCCCGCGCTCGCGCCGCTCCGGCCGCTTGGGCGTCAGCGCGACGAGCCGCAGCCCCTCGACGTCGCGCGGCTCGTCGCGCGGCTCGAGGAACCGCAGGGTGCCTCCCTCGGACAGGTCCGCCACCGGGATGGCCTCAGGGTTGGCCTCGCGCCAGTCCTTCAGCGAGAACTCGGACGACAGCCGCGTCGCCCGGAATTCCCAGCCGCTCTCGATCCGGGCCACCGCCTCGCCGAAGCTGTCGTCGGGGCCGAGCCCGCGTCCGCCAAGCGTCGCGGGCAGCGCGTGGCGGCTCGACCCGTCGCGCACCCGCTTGAGCTGGAACACCTTCTCGCGGCCGAATTCGGGGGCGAGGTCGGTGGTCACGAGCGTGTTGTAGGCGTCGTTGTCGGTCGCCGCGATCACCTGCTCGTAGCGCACGAGGTCGAGCCTGTGCTCGGCCTCCTCGGACAGGACATCGCCGAAGAACGTCTCGATGCCCGCCTCGCGCGCGCTGCGGAGGTGGGCGTGGTTGGGATCGGCGATCATCACCGGCAGGTCGAGCCGCGTCAGCGCCTGCGCCAGCGCCACCGACCAGGGCGAGCCGCCGACGATCAGGACACCCGGCCGGTCCGCCGCCGTCAGGCCGAGGAGTTGCGCGAGGGGCCGCAGCGTGAAGCCGTGCAACACCACGGTCGCGGCCACCAGCGCGAAAGCCAGGGGCGGCATGGCCGCACCGTCCTCGACGCCGATCTCGGCGAGGCGGGCACCGAAGAGCCCGGCGACCGCCACGAGCACCACGCCGCGCGGGCCGGTGAAGGCGACGAGCAGCCGCTCGCGCCACGGCACGTCCGAGAAGGCAAGCGCGGTCAGCACCGCCGCAGGACGTGCCAGCAGCACCGTCGCCAGCACGAAGAGCAGCGCGTTCAGGTCGAGGCTCGCCAGCGTCGCGCGGTCCATGTCGGCGGCCAGCAGGATGAACACGCCCGAGACCAGGAGGACGGTCGCGTGTTCCTTGAAGCGGCGGAGCTCGACATAGGACGGCAGCTCGACGTTCGCGATGAGGAGCCCCATCAGCGTCACGGCGAGCAGCCCCGATTCGTGCAGGACCGCGTCGGACAGCGCGAAGACGCCCAGCACGAGCGCGAAGAGCACCGGCACCTTCATGTATTCGGGCACCATCCCGCGGGCGAAGGCGCGCGCGGCGCCCCATCCGGCGGCGAGGCCCAGGACCGAGGCGATCACCACGCCCACCACGAGGTCCAGCGCGGCGGTCCCCGCGCCGGTCGCGGTCTCGAGCACGATGACGATCTCGAAGGCCAGCACCGCCGCGAGCGCGCCCACCGGGTCGTTCACGATCGCCTCCCATTGCAGGAGTGCGGCCGGTCGTCGGCGCAGGCGCGCCTGCCGCAGGAGCGGCGCGATGACCGTGGGGCCGGTGACGATCATGATGCCGCCGAAGACCGCCGAGGTCGCCCAGGACAGGCCCGCGGCGTAGTGCAGCGCCAGCGCCGAGGCGAGCCAGCCGAGGGGCGCGCCGATCACCACGAGCCGCGTGACCCCGGTCGCCGCACCCGCGAGGCTGCCCCAATGCAGCGAGAGCCCGCCCTCGAAGAGGATGATCGCCACCGCGATGGCCACCATGGGCTGCAGGAGGTCGCCGAAATCGCGCCCGGGATCGAGGATGCCGAGCCCCGGGCCCACGATCAGGCCCGCTGCCAGCATCAGCACGATCGCCGGCATCCGGAGCCGCCACGCCAGCCATTGCGACCCGACGCCAAGCGCTCCGACCAGAGCAAAACCCAACACCGGCGCCAGCGCGCCCTCCGTCCCGGTGGCCATCTCTACCGCACTCCTGCAATCGTGATCCGCGAGAGCTAATACACCGCGCGGCGGCTGCTAGTCCCCCGGATGCGGGCACGGGGCGCTGCGCCACAAAAAGCACAGCGGCGCGGGCGCGATCGCGGTCAGGTGAGGTCGGCCAGCACGTCCACCCCGGTCAGCCGGGCATGCGATTGCAGCGCGAAGCGGTCGGTCATGCCGGCCACGTAATCGGCCACGAGACGCGCGAGCGCGGGCCGGTCGGCAGCGGCTGCGATGTCCTCCTGCCAGCGGCGCGGCAGGTGTTCGGGCTGGTCGAGGTAGATCGGGAAGAGCTCGTTCACCACCGTGGTCACGCGCGCGCGCTGCGCCATGACGCTCGGCGCGCGGTACATCCGGTCGAAGAGGAAGCGGCGGATCTGGCGCAGGTCGGACCACATGCCGTCCGAGAAGGCGATGACCGGCCGGCCGAGCCCGCGGATGTCGTCGGGACCCTCCGCGCCGGCCGCGTCGAGCCGCGCACGGGAGGTGTCGATCACGTCGGCCACCATGGCGCCGAAGACGCGGCGCAGCGCCTCGTGCCGGCGGCGGTGCGGATCGAGGCCCGGCCACGTCGCGTCCACCTCGGCATAGGCGGCGCTGACCACCGGCAGGCCCGCGATGTCGTCCTCGGTGAAGAGGCCCGCGCGCAGGCCGTCATGGAGGTCGTGGTTGTTGTAGGCGATGTCGTCGGCCAGCGCCGCCACCTGCGCCTCGGCGCTCGCATGGGTCGAAAGCTCGAGGTCGTGCACCGCGTCATATTCAGCCAGCGCGTAGGGCACGTCGCCGGTCACCGGGCCGTTGTGCTTTGCGATGCCCTCGAGCGTGTCCCAGGTCAGGTTCAGCCCGTCGAAGTCCGCGTAATGGCGTTCGAGCGCGGTGACGATGCGGATCGTCTGCGCGTTGTGGTCGAAACCGCCGTAGGGCGCCATCAGCGCGTTCAGCGCGTCCTCGCCGGTATGGCCGAAGGGCGTGTGCCCGAGGTCGTGGGCCAGCGCCACCGCCTCGGTCAGGTCGGTGTCGAGGCCGAGCGCGTTCGAGATCGTGCGCGCCACCTGCGCCACCTCGATCGAGTGGGTCAGCCGCGTGCGGAAGAAATCGCCTTCGTGCTCGACGAAAACCTGCGTCTTGTGCTTTAGCCGCCGGAAGGCAGAGGCGTGGATGATCCTGTCGCGGTCCCGCTGGAAACAGGACCGGAAGGCGCTCTCCTCCTCGGGGTGTCGCCGCCCGCGCGATGCGGCGGGGGTGCAGGCATGGGGGGCGCGCATGAGCCTCGTGTCCTTGTCGCCGCTTCGCGAGCTTCATATATTCGGATCGGCGCGATGGAAACCGCCCGCGCCCCGGCGCGACCCCCAGCGGCGCCGGACCATCGCCCGCGATCCGGAGTGTTCAGCCATGCAACTGCCGCCGAAAGTCACCGACCGAGCGTTCGCCCGCCTTGCCGAGATCGGCGCGGGCGACCAGGGCCAGGCGCTGCGCGTCGCGGTCGAGGGCGGCGGCTGCTCTGGCTTCCAGTACGACATCCGGCTCGACGCGCCCGGCGACGGCGACCTCGTGCTCGAGGGCCAAGGCCAGAAGGTCGTGGTCGACGAGGTGTCCCTGCCCTTCCTCGAGAACGCGGTCATCGACTTCACCGAAGAACTGATCGGCGCGCGTTTCGTGATCGAGAACCCGAACGTGGCCAGTTCCTGCGGCTGCGGTACCAGCTTCTCCATGTGATCGGGCCGGGGCGGCGTCCGGGACGCCGCCTTGCCTTGCCCCCCTTCCCCGCGCCATAGAGCGGCGAGGCACAGCACGCGGGGGACAGGGCCATGCGCATCGCCACCTGGAACATCAACGGCGTCAAGGCGCGGATCGGCGCGCTTGTCGACTGGCTCGAGCGCGAGTCGCCCGACGTGGTGCTCCTGCAGGAGATCAAGTCGGTGGACGAGGCGTTCCCCCGCGACACGATCGAGGGTCTCGGCTACAACGTCGAGACGCACGGCCAGAAGGGGTTCAACGGCGTCGCCATCCTGTCGAAGCGCCCGCTCGAGGACGTGGTGCGCGGCCTGCCGGGCGGCGAGGGCGACGACCAGGCGCGCTGGATCGAGGCCACCGTGATGGGCGACAGCCACGCGGTCAGGGTCTGCGGGCTCTACCTGCCGAACGGCAACCCGGTGGATTTCGGCGCCGACGGCGCGCCCCAGCGGACCGGCAAGTACGGCTACAAGCTCGACTGGATGGACCGGCTCGCGGCGCGGGCCGCGGCGCTGCTGGCAGCCGAGATGCCGGCGGTCATGGCCGGGGACTACAATGTCATCCCCCAGCGCGAGGATGCCGCCCGCCCCGCCGCGTGGGAAAAGGACGCGCTGTTCCTGCCCGAGAGCCGCGCGGCCTTCCGACGGATCCTGAACATGGGTTTCACCGAGGCGTTCCGCGCCCGCGTCGAGGGACCCGGGCATTACAGCTTCTGGGATTACCAGGCGGGCGCCTGGGACAAGAACGACGGCATCCGCATCGACCACCTGCTGCTGACGCCGCAGGCCGCGGACCTGATGACGGACGTGGGCATCATGCGCGACGAGCGCGGCCGGGAGAAGCCGTCGGACCACGTGCCGGTCTGGGTCGACCTTGCCGCGTGACGGATCCGCGCGGGGGTCACTCCCTTGTGCGCGCGGCGGGGCTGTCATACATCTTCGACTGGACCAGGACGGAGCGTTCCCACCATGGCGATCGAGGCGCAGGAAATCGAGGCGCTGATCCGCGAGGCCTTTCCGCAGGCCCGGATCACCATCACCGATCTCGCCGGCGACGGAAACCACTACGCCGCCGAGGTGATCGACGAGAGCTTTCGCGGCCAGAACCGCGTGCAGCAGCAACGCGCCGTCTACGCGGCGCTCAAGGGCAAGATGGACGGCGCGCAAGGCGAACTGCACGCGCTGGCCCTGACCACCAAGGCGCCCGACTGAGGCGCCGGCATCCGCGCCCCGGCGCACGTGGCCCGGGCCGGACGAGGCGACACATCCACGCACACATCCCGGGAACGGCCACGCGCCCGAGACCCGAAGACGGAGACCAGACATGACCACCACCGACGCAAAGTCCCGAATCGAAGAGACCGTGAAATCCGCCGACGTCGTGCTGTACATGAAGGGCACGAAGACGATGCCGCAATGCGGCTTCTCCTCGCGCGTCGCGGGCGTGCTCAACTACATGGGCGTGGACTACACCGACGTGAACGTGCTGGCGGACGAGGACATCCGGCAGGGCATCAAGGACTATTCCGACTGGCCGACGATCCCGCAGCTCTACGTCAAGGGCGAGTTCGTGGGCGGCTGCGACATCATCACCGAGATGACGCTGTCGGGCGAGCTCGACCAGCTTTTCGAGCAGAACGGCGTGGCCTACGACAAGCAGGCCGCCGAGAAGATCCGCGAAGCGAACGGCTGATCGCGTCGCGCCACTGCTGACACGTAACACGGAAAGACGCCGCGCGGGGATGCCGCGCGGCGTCTTCTCGTTTCGGCGGGGCGGTGCGGCTCAGCCGGCCGCCTTGTCCTCGACGTCGGCCGCGATGGCCTCGGCCCGCGCGGCGAGCT
The DNA here is from genome assembly GCF_000521865.1 of Roseivivax isoporae LMG 25204. Classification (GTDB taxonomy): domain Bacteria; phylum Pseudomonadota; class Alphaproteobacteria; order Rhodobacterales; family Rhodobacteraceae; genus Roseivivax; species Roseivivax isoporae. Next base: position 20,359 of record NZ_JAME01000009.1, on the reverse strand, counting down.
CGGCCAGCGTCTCGGTCACACCCGCGGGGATCACCGGCACCTCGACGCGGCGCGGCTCGGGTTCGGGACGCTGGCGCAGCGACTCGGTCTCGGCCTCGGCCGCTGCGATCCGTGCGCCCAGCTCCGCCTCGCGGGTCTCGGCCTCGCGCAGGCGCTCCTCGAGGCCTGCGGTCTTGTCGGCGAGCATGAGGCCCGCCATGAGCAGCATCCGCGCCTCGGGCACGCGCCCCAGCTGGTCGACGAGGACCTGCGCCTCGGCATCGAGCATGCCGGCCGCGGTGCGCAGGTACTCCTCCTCGCCCTCGTGGCAGGCGACGGTGAAGGTGCGGCCGCCGATGCGGACGTCGATTTCTGGCATCAGGCGGTCTCCCCTTCCTGAGTGGCGGCGGCCTCGGCCAGGAGCGGCTCCAGCGCCGAGAGGACCGCGCGGGTCTCGGCGGTCTCGACCGCGCGCTCGGCGCGCAGGCTCTCGAGCTCGGCGGCGAGCGCCGCGTCGATCAGCGTGCCCGAGGGCGCGCCCTCGGCCAGCGCGCGGGTCAGCTCGGCATTGGCCTCGCGCAGGGTCTCGTGGGCGCGGCGCATCTGCTGCAGCTCCGCCTCGAGCGCGGCGAGGCTCTCGCGCCCCTCGGTCACCTGCGCGCGCAGGTCGGCGACCTGGCGTTCCTGGCGGTCGTGCAGCGCGCGCACCCGTTCCTCGAGTTGCGCATTGGCGAGCCGCTCGTCCTCGAGCGCGGTGGCGAGCGCCGCGTGCGCCTCGGGATCGACGGTGTCCGCCGTCGCGGCCTCGGGTTCGGCCGGAGGCTCGGGTGCGGGACGCTCGATCGCCTCGACGCCGCGCGCGATGCGGTCCAGCGCCGCCGCGATGCGCCGTTCAAGCTCGTCGATCTCGGTCATGGCCCACCCTTTCGTTGCGGCGCCGAACGGTCGCCTCGTGCCCGGCGCCGGCCGGCGGCACCCCCAGGTGCCTGCCCGATCCGCCCGCGATTGGCAACCGCGGCAGGCCGCCTGCCCGCCCCGGCCGCGGCGAATCGCCGGCATCCGTTCCGCGCCGTATTCCGGTGCGCCGATGCAAATGCGCGCCTCCTTGACTGTCAAGGCTTTATGGGCCGCGCTTGATCTTCGCGGGCACGCTGTTAAGAGCGGACAGGACATCACCCCGAGGAAGGACCGCAGGACGTGGATATCGAAGCCCTGAAAGCCCGCGCACCCGACCACTGGATGCGGGCGGCAGCCATCCGGACCCTGACGCTCGATGCCGTGGCCGAGGCGAAATCGGGCCATTCCGGCATGCCCATGGGCATGGCGGACGTGGCCACCGTACTCTGGTCGCGTCACCTGAAATACGACGCCGCACATCCCGACTGGCATGACCGCGACCGGTTCATCCTGTCGGCGGGCCACGGCTCGATGCTGCTCTACGCGCTGCTCTACCTGTCGGGCGATCCCGAGATCACCCTGCAGGAAATCCGCAACTTCCGGCAGCTCGGCGCGCGGACCGCGGGCCATCCCGAGAACTTCCTTGCCCGCGGCATCGAATGCACGACCGGCCCGCTCGGACAGGGAATCGCCATGTCGGTGGGGTTCGCCATCGCCGAGGAATCGCTGCGCGCGCGCTTCGGTCGCAAGCTGGTCGATCACTTCACCTACGTGATCGCCGGTGACGGCTGCCTGATGGAAGGCGTGAGCCAGGAGGCGATCACCCTCGCCGGGCGGCAGAAGCTGTCGCGCCTCATCGCGTTCTGGGACAACAATGCCATCACCATCGACGGCAAGGTCGACATCGCCGACCGCACCGACCAGCCCAAGCGCTTCGAGGCGGCGGGCTGGCACGTGCAGGAAATCGACGGCCACGACCCCGAGGCCATCGACGCCGCGATCGTCGCCGCCAAGGCCGATCCCCGGCCCTCGATGATCGCGTGCCGCACGCACATCGCGCTCGGGCATGCCGCGCAGGACACCTCCAAGGGTCACGGCGCGCTGACCGACGCGCAGCAGCTCAAGGACGCCAAGGCCGCCTATGGCTGGACCTGGGGCCCGTTCGAGGTGCCCGCAGAGATCAAGTCCTGGTGGGAAGAGGCCGGACAGCGCGGCGCGGCCGAACGCGAGGCCTGGGAATCGCGGCTGGCCGAGGCCTCCGCGACGCGGCAGGCCGAGTTCACGCGCACCATGGACGGGACCGCGCCCAAGAAGCTGCCGGCCACCATCAAGGCGCTGAAGAAGCAGGTGGCCGAGACCGCGCCCAAGGTCGCCACGCGGAAATCGTCCGAGATGGTGCTCGAGGTTCTGAACCCGATCCTGCCCGAGACCTTCGGCGGCTCGGCCGACCTGACCGGGTCGAACAACACGCTGACGCCCGATCTCGGCGTCTTCGACATCGAGAACCGCAAGGGCCGCTACCTCTACTACGGGATCCGCGAGCACGGCATGGCCGCGGCGATGAACGGCATGGCGCTGCACGGCGGCATCCGTCCCTATGGCGGCACGTTCATGTGCTTCACCGACTATGCCCGCCCCGCCATGCGGCTCGCGGCGCTGCAGAAGGTGCCGACCGTCTTCGTGATGACGCACGATTCGATCGGGCTCGGCGAGGACGGGCCGACGCACCAGCCGGTCGAGCACCTGGCGATCAGCCGCGCGACGCCCAACATGCTGGTCTTCCGTCCCGCGGACACCGTCGAGACCGCCGAGGCCTGGGAAATCGCGGCGACACAGACCACGCGGCCCTCTGTGCTGGCACTGAGCCGGCAGGGCCTGCCCACCGTGCGCACCACCCACAAGTCGAAGAACCTCGTGGAACAGGGCGCCTACGTGCTGGCCGAGGCCGAGGGCAAGAGGCAGGCGATCCTGATGGCCACGGGCTCGGAGGTGGCGATCGCCCTCGCCGCCCGCGAGGCGCTGCAGAAGTGGGGCGTGGGCACGCGGGTCGTGTCGATGCCGTGCATGGAGCTCTTCGCGGCGCAGGACGAGGCCTACCGCAAGCGCGTGCTGCCCGCGGGTCCGGTGCGGGTCGCCATCGAGGCGGGCTGCCGCATGGGCTGGGACCGCTGGCTCACGGGCGAGCGCGGCCGGCCGAACAAGGCCGACTTCGTCGGCATGGACAGCTTCGGCGCCTCGGCCCCCGAGGGCGACCTCTACGCGCATTTCGGCATCACCGCCGAGGCGATCGCGGAAAAGGTCAAGGCGCTGCTCTGACGCTGCCGTCCCGGGCGCCGCACGTGCGCGCCCGGGACTGACCACCTTGTGATGAAACGTCCCGCGGGGCGGGCTCGTTAGTCTCTCGACACCGACCGAGAGGGAGACCCCATGCACCGATCGATGCACCGCCCGACGACGACGCTTCTCGCCGCAGCGACCACGCTGTGCGGCGGCGCGGCTTTCGCGCAGGATTTCGAGCGCGGCCCGCGCAACACCGACATTCCCCCCGCCCATCCGTGGCAGTTCCGCGCGCCGCTCGAGGACAGCGGCGTCGATCCCGCCGACGAGGTTCTCGCCGGCGATCTGGTGCACCCGTGGGGCATCGCCGTGCTGCCGGACGAGGCCGGCTACCTGGTGACCGAGCGGCCCGGGCGGCTGCGCCATGTCGCCATGGACGGAACGCTCTCCGACCCGATCTCGGGCGTGCCCGAGGTTGTGGCCGAACGGCAGGGCGGTCTGCTCGACGTGGCGCTGTCGCCCGACTTCGCCGAGAGCCGCCGCATCTACATGACCTATGCCAAGCCCGTGGGCGACGGCCAGTCGGCCACCGCTGCGGCCTACGCGACGCTCTCCGAGGACATGGGCGCCATCGAGGACGTCACCGACATCTTCGTGCAGGAACCTGGCGCGACCGCGCCCATGCATTTCGGCAGCCGCGTCCTTTTCGACGATGACGGGCACGTCTACGTCACCACGGGCGAGCACTTCACCGAGCGCTACCGCCAGTACGCGCAGGATCTCGACAAGACTTACGGAAAGACCATCCGGCTGACGCTGGACGGCGAGGTGCCGCAGGACAATCCCTTCGTCGGCGAGGACGGCGCGGTCGAGTCGATCTGGTCCTATGGCCACCGCAACATCCAGGGCGCCGAGATGATCGACGGCACGCTTTGGGTCATCGAGCACGGGCCCGCGGGCGGCGACGAGCTGAACATGGTCGAGCCCGGCGCGAACTACGGCTGGCCCGTCATTACCTACGGCGAGAACTACGACGGCTCCACCGTGGCCGACGGCGCCGCGCAGCAGGAAGGCATGGAACAGCCCGTCTACTTCTGGGACCCGGTCATCGCACCGGCCGGGATGGTCCGCTACGAAGGCGATGCCTTCCCCGAATGGCAGGGCGACCTGCTGGTCGGATCGCTGACGCCCGGCGGCATCGTCCGGCTCGAGCTCGAGGATGGCCGCGTCGCGGCCGAGGAACGCCTGCTGTTCGAGCTCGGCCGCGTGCGCGACGTGGCGGTCGACGCGGACGGCAGCGTGCTGGCGATCACCGACTTCGAGAACGGCCAGCTGGTACGCATCACGCCCGAAGGATCGAGCTGATCCCAAGGGCGCCCGCCGGGCCCCGGTGGCCGGCGGGCGTCCCGGCGACATCCTGATGGTGGGCTTCTGGGTCCCTCGGAGCGCCTCGCCCGCCTCGGCGTTCGGCAAGGTCATGTCCACCACGACATGGAACGCGACGCCGTGGACCACCGTCATGGCTGCGTTTACGGGTCCGGCCTTCGCGGCACCGAAATCTTCGGCCGGACCTCGGTGCAGCACGAGACGCAGAACGACGCCACGCCCGCGCCCATGGTCGTCCTCACCCGCAGAGGGACATCGGGTTCTGCCCCCTTGCACACCCGGCCCGCCCGGAACCGGTAAACTTTGCGCCACTCAACCCAAGCGCGACTTGGTTGCGAATAATGGTGTGTGTTAGAATCGCCATTGGGCACGGCGGCGTGGAAAGCAGACACCCAGGGAGACCATCCTAACCTGCCAGCCGAGAGGGACGCCGGGGATGGCATAGTGTCCCCTCTGCCGGAAGCCGGAGTAGCGCCCGGCCCGTGTCCACACCCGACGCTTCCGCTGTCGCGGCGAGACGCCCCGGCGGCCCGCGCGCGGACCGCCGGGACGCGGTCCCGCTAGACCCAAAGCCCGTCGATGATCGAGGCCACCAGGTTCGAGCCGTCGTCGTAGGGCGCGGCGTAGATGATGATCGTGTTCTCCGGGCCGAGGTTCAGCACCACGCGGTCGCCCTGGTCGTGACCATAGGTGTCGAACACCTCCTCTGCGGTCATGCCGAGGTTGAAGGACCGCAGGTCGATCACGTCGCCGACGATGTTTCGGTCGCCGAAATTGCGGATCACGTCGCGCCCGTCCCCCTCCTCGAAGACGAAGACGTCGCGGTTCGGGTAGGAACCCCACATGCGGTCGTTGCCGGTGCCGCCGTCGATGATCGCCTCGCCCCCGGGGGCGTACTTGCCCTCGATGTCCGCCTCGCCGTTGACGCGGTGGCGTTCGTCGGAATAGATGCGGTCGTCGCCCGCGCCGCCGTGCGCCTCGCCGGCGCCGTAGGAATTCAGCACGAGCGTGTCCTCGCCCGCCCCGCCGAAGAGGTGGCCGATCCCGCCCTCGCCGGCCATCACCGTGTCGTCGCCGTCATCGCCGAACATCCACCACTCGGTGCGCTCCCCGAACGGGCCCAGGGCCGCGCCGCTGAGCGAGCGGATCAGGTCGTCGCCCGTGCCGCCGCGGAGGATCTCGACGCCCGAGGTGTAGTCGTCGATGATCCGGTCGTTGCCGGGCCCGCCATGGGCCACGTCCGGACCGGCACCCGTCACGATGTAGTCGTCGCCCTCGCCGCCGAGCAGCGTGTCGCGGTGCGCGTAGCCGCGGATCGTGTCGTCGCCGCCTGCGCCATCGATGACATCGATGCCCCGTCCGCGCAGGATGTCAGCCTCGTCCGTCCCCACCGTCGTCGTCACCATGTCGTCCTCCTCGGATGCCGGGTCCTTGCACGATGGTCACGAGGATGGACCCGCAGCCCGGATCATATCAATCAGAAGTTGAGCATTTTTGCGAGGCACAAGCCTCTTCGACGGGCATTTCATCGACGTCGCGGTCCGTGTGCCCGCGACCGACTAGATACGGGCGCAGGATAACATTCCGTTAACGGCGGCCATGACAGACGGGCGCGCGCCGCCGGCGCCGCTCAGGGCCCTCGGGACCCGCGCTTGAAGATGGAGAGGCTGTCGACGGCCACCGCTTCGGCGGTCGCCCTGTCCACGTTGTTCTTCTCGCAGGCATCGAGGACCGCCGCCAGGAGGCGGATGTTCGACCTGTCCGAGAGCTCGAAGTAGCCCGCTTCGATCGGGCTCCCGGAGCTCCGCGTGCTGTTCATTCCGTGTCCGTTCCTGCCGCTATCGTGCTGCGACAACACGTGGCGATCCGGACCCGGGATTCTTAGCCTCGGCTCGGCTTATTTTCCGCATTGCAGCCTGCGAAGAAGGTCCCGGACGCCGCGGGAACCGGCCGCCTCCGCCCTTACCGGCAGCGGGCCCGCTCGGCACCTTCCCGCCGAGCGGGCACGCGCACGGGAACGAAGCCTGCAGCCCGCCGTTGTTGGAGGTCACAACGCCGAACCCACATCCCGGTCACAGGAGGCGACGTGACTGACCCCACCGGCCTCATCTCGGACATCGACGTCACCGCGGCCGTGCCGCTGCTGCGCCTGCGGGCGCGTCTCTATGTGGACGATCACGACGTCGCGGATCGCCTCGTCGAGGCGGTCCTCAAGGAGGCGATCGCCAGCCCGCGCCCCTGCCGGTCGCAGGCCGAGGTGGAGGCGTGGCTTCTCGACCGCCTTCTCGCCCATGCCAGGTTGAAGATCGCCATCCGGAACTGGGTGATGTCGCAGAACGACGACCGGAACGGACCTTCCCCGTCCACGCGCAAGGTGGCCGGGTGAACCCGCGCGCCCGCGGGGCTCCGGAACCGTCCCTCGGTCTGCACGCGCCCGGGAACACCGCGGCCCCCCGATGGTTGGCGCGGCATGGAGGTGCCCGATGAACGAACGTGGCGGCGCGCTGACCGAGGTCATCAGCGAACTCGAACGCTCGGCCAGGCAGTCGGACGACCACAGCGTCCGCGTCGGAGAGCTGATCGACGCCCTCGACGAACGCGGCTACGGCGCGGCGCTGGCGGTGTTGCCGCTCATCGAGCTGTCTCCGCTGGGCGGCATCCCGGGCTTCCCTACGCTGCTTGCGCTGACCCTCGCCATCATCACCGTGCGCCTGCTTCTCGGCTACGAGCACCTGTGGGCCCCGCGCTGGCTCAGGCGGCGCAGCCTGAACTCGAACCGCGTGATCACGTCGATGGAATGGCTGAAGCCCGTTTCCTCGCGGATCGACGCACGGCTGCACCGCCGGATGTCGCGCTTCGCCGGTCCCGCCGGGCGGCGGGCCGCCTGCATCGTGATCCTGGGCCTGTTGCTGACCGTGCCGCCCCTGGAGATCGTGCCCTTCGCCACGTCGGGACCGATGATCGTGATCGCGCTCTTCGGGCTCGCCATGCTCTTCGGCGATGGCCTCCTGATGCTGCTCGGCTTCATCGGCGCCGCCATCGCCGTGGCGGGCGGCGCGGCCTGGCTGATCTCGTCGGGGGGGTCCGCGTCGTGAGGGGCGCGCGACCGACCCCGGGATCGCGCCGGACACGGGACCACGGGTTGATGCATGGCCCCCAAGGGTCGATGGTGCCCGGATGACGACCGACGACGATCCGCGCGACGCCCGGCTTGCCATGCGCCGCGGGCTGCTCGGCCGGTGCCCGAATTGCGGCACGGGCCGGCTGTTCGAAGGCTATCTGGGCGTGGCCGCGCGCTGCGCCGCATGCGGCGAGCCGCTCGGTGCGTACAAGACGGCCGACGCGCCGGCCTTCTTCACGATCTCCATCGTGGGACTGCTGCTCATCCCCCTCTTCGGGATCGGCTTCGCGGTCTTCCGACCCGAGCCAGTGGTCCTGCTCCTCTGGATCACGGGGATCACGCTGGTGCTGACCTTCGCCCTCCTGCGCCTCATCAAGGGCGCAACGGTCGGGTATTTCTGGGCCCAGAAGGAACGCGACCGGGGGTCGTGAGGCGCGTCAGGCAGCGACCCAGGCCGGACCCGCCGAGCGCTCTCCTTGCGCGGTACCGGCAGGACCAGGCGGCCCCGCTCCGGCACGCCGCGCAAAACGGTGAAAGAGCGCGCGGACGACCCGCCGTCTGTCCTGCGCGCCAGTTGGGGCCGGGTACGAGCGCCGACCCAATACCTTCGTGCCTAGGGGACGAAGCATCGGATTACAAACGCGTTTCCGGATGACCTCAGGTCAGGTACAGGAAACGCCCGCAGCCGGGCCATGCGCCTGCCTCAATGGCCCTCCCGAGTGTCAGGTCTTCCGGACCACGACACCTTTCGGTTGAAGCGCTGGCGCGATGCGTCCCATGCTGCAGCGACCGGTCACACGCAACCTCGGGAGGTCTGCTCTGCGCATGAGCCCTTGAACTTTGGCGCGAGGGTGGGACATGACACACCCGCGTAGGTTTCATCGCGGCATCATGTCGACGTTGCCGCGACCGCCTGCGCAAGATATCGGCTCGCCGGCTCGGCCCCTTCGGCGAACCCGCCCTCTCGACACCGACCCAGGACACAGGAACAGGCCGCATGAAGAACCGCGAACCCGCCATCGAACCGACGCTGACCGAGCGCGTCGTCGCCGTCGAATACATGAGCAGCCTGATGATGCGCGCCGTCGGGAACCTCTCGCCCGCGATGACCGAGACGCTTGCCACGGCCATGGAAACCCTGGCCGAGGCCGAACGCGAGACGCGGCCCGGGGTGACGACGCTCCTGTCGGAAAAGGCGGCCATGCTGCGCTCGCGCAGCCGCGACCAGGACCGCGCCCGCGCCGTCGGCGACGGCTCGTGACGGTCCCGCCGGCAGGCGCGCGCGACCGGACCCGGGCGGAGCGGCGACGCCACCTTGCGATTTCCGCCGCCGGTCCGGGGTCGATCCGCGCCCGTCGGTCGTTGGTCCCGCGCAAGCAGGCAGAACGCGAGGTGAATGACATGAGCTGGGGTCCATCCATCCGCCACGACGGCAAGGGGTGCCCGCTTCCCCACGGGACCCGCACGCGAGCCGTCTTCGAGGACGAGCCGGGCGAGTTCTCCGGCGAGATCGAGGGCGTCGCCGGCGCGACCGGCGGCTACAGCTGGGACTGGACGTGGTGGCGCAAGTCGGCGCCGGACGGCTGCCGCGTGGCGCGGATCGTGCGCTACCGCGTATGGTCGGATGATCGGGGGGACACGGCCACCCGCGCAGCCCGCAGGCGGGACGTGGTGCCGGCCTGACGCCCGGTGGCGGAAAAATTGCTCCGGCGCGGGGCAAACCGCAACCGGAGCAGCGTGTCGCTTGAAAGCCCACGCTCGGCTGTTGCCCTTCTACGCATCCCGGAAATGCGAGAGACAGATTTGTCCGTAAGGTCACCCGACATGGCACGTCGTGTAGCGCGCATGTCCATCACTGCTCTGGCCGCCGGCCTTTGTCCAGAAGATTGCGACGGCGCGGATCGGCCCGTCCGACGATAACGCCCGCGTCGCGACCGGAACGCTGCCCGGCGCCGGTTTCCCCGCCCGGGGGGCCATGATAGGCGATCCGGCGCAGGTCCCGCGGGGCGCGCGGGACGGTGGCAAGGGGATCACGATGACAGGTTGGGCGACCCGCACGGGCGGCTTCCGGATCACGCGGGCGGCATGACGTCCCTTCTCGACCTCGTGGCCCTCGCGGGTGCCGGTACGCTTGCGGGCATCATCAACGCCATCGCGGGCGGCGGCACGTTCTTCACCTTCGCGACGCTGATGGCGATCGGACTGCCGCCGGTGGCGGCCAACGCGACCAGCGCAGTCTCGGTCGTGCCCGGCCAGATCGCCTCCGCCCTTGCCTACAGGGGCGAGATCCTCGCGCTGTCCCGGGTCCTCGTGCCGCTCTGCGCGGTCTCGGCGATCGGCGGACTGTTCGGAGGCTGGCTGCTCCTGAATACCGACGACACCACGTTCCGGGGCCTCGTGCCGTGGCTCCTGCTGTTCGCGACGGTGCTGTTCGCGCTGTCGCCGCGCATCCCCGCGCTGATGCAGCGCCTCAGGGGGGCGGCAGGAACGCCCCTGCCCGCCGCGGCCAGGGCGACGACCGGCGCCCTCGCACTGCAGGGCGTCGTCGCGATATACGGCGGCTATTTCGGGGCCGGCATGGGGATCATGATGCTCGCGTCCCTGTCGATCGTGTTCGGCGACCGGTTCCACGATGCCAACGCCGCCAAGAACATCCTGGCGGTGTGCATGCAGGGCTTCGCCGTCTTGCTGTTCGTCTTTTCCGGACTGGTGCACTGGTCCGAGGCGATCGTGATCACGCTGTCCAGCGTCACCGGGGGCTTCCTCGGAGTGGTCGTCGCGCGCCGCGTCCCGGTCCCGGTCATGCGCTGGACCGTGGTCGCCATCGGGGCCGCGCTGTCGGCATGGTACTTCGTCACCTGAGGCGGCTTCGCGGCGCGTGACCGCGACCGGGACGCGGCGCCATCCGCGGCTTGGTCATTCGTCCGCGGCCGCGCCGGTCTCACCGCAACAGACCCGGAGCTCCCGCGCCAGCTGGTGTTTCAGGATCGGCTTGCCGAGAAAGGCGTGCGGCTTCACCGCCGCGAGGATCTCGCGGGTCGCGGCGTCGAGATTGCCGCTGATGAATATGCAGCGCACGTCCAAGGTCTCGTAGAGCCAGCGGGACGCGTCGATGCCGGACGTGCCGCCCGCGAGCCGCAGGTCCATCAACGCGAGGTCCGGCCGTTCGCGGCGCGCTTCCGCCTTGCAGGTCTCCACGTCCCGCGCCACCCCGGTCACCCTGTGCCCCAGGGATTCCACCTGGTCCTGCAGATCGAGCGCGATGAAGAACTCGTCTTCGCAGATCAGGACGCGCAGGCTCATCCGGTCCGGAGCGGCACGTGGATGGTCACGCGGTGGCCCGGCCCGGCATCGCCCGTATTCATGGACGCGTCGAGCTGCCGGACGAGGCCCTCGATGATCCGCGTCCCGAGGCCCTGCTCGGCGCCCTCGAGCTTGCCGCGGCCGTTGTCGGCAACCTCCAGCGCAATGCCGTCCCCCGTCACCCAGGTGGAAACGTGAATGGTCCCGTCCGGCGTGCCCGCGAGCCCGTGCTTGATCGCGTTCGAGACCAGTTCGTTGACGATCAGCGCGAGCGGGATCGCCTTGTCGGTCGGCAGGTGCAGGTCGGCCGCATCGCACTGCATCTCGACGCTCGCCGTGCCCGCGTCGCCATCGGCGAGGTTCTTGCAGAGTTCGCGGAGATAGGTTCCGAACGCGACCGTCGTCACCTCGTTCGAGCGGTAGAGCATCTCGTGCACCGAGGTGACCGCCCGCACCCGCGCCGCTGCCCGCTCGAGCCGCTCGCGCACCTCGCCATGGCCGGAGCGGTGCGCGTCGGTGTTCAGGATGCTGGCCACCAGCTGCAGGCTGTTCTTGATGCGGTGGTTCACCTCGCCGAGCAGCGCCTCCTTCTGGGCGAGCAGGCGGTCCCGATCCTCCAGCGCCTCGGACAGCTGCTCCTCGCGTTGCTTGGACGCGGTGATGTCCAGCGTCACGACCACGAAGCGCGGCAGGGCGTCACGATGGTCCCGGACGAGTTCGCCCTGCGAGGAGATCCAGCGCGCACCGCCCCCCGGCAGCACGAGGCGGTTCGTGAAGGCGACGCTCGTGTGTTCCGGCGCGTCCATGACCTGGTCGAACACGTCGTGGACGCCGGCCCGGTCGTCCGCGTGGATCCGGGCGAAGCAGTCGTGCGCCGGCAGCGTCCCCTCGCGCTCGGCCAGCTCCAGCATGCTCGCGAAGGCGCGCGAGGCAAAGATGGTCCCGGTGCGCGGGTCGTATTCCCAGAACGCGAGATCGTCGAGCCGCTGGGCCGAGCGCAGGCGGATCGCCTGGTCGCGGTGGAAGATCGTCTCGTCGGTGACGTCGACCACGTGGTGGATCAGCGCCACGACCCGGTCCGCCCGCAGGACCGGCGTGTTCAGGGGCTTCCAGTACCGCTCCTCGAAGCCGCCGCCGGGCCCGCGGAGGGGGATGTCGTATTTCTGCACGGCCATCGCGTGCGGGCGCCCGGTGGAGCGCGCCGTCTCCAGCGATAGCCGGAGGTTGCGCACGCCGTCGGCCGTCGGGTCGTCGGGATTGTCCGGGAACGCATCGAACATCACCGCGCCCACCAGGTCCACCCGCCGGGTCCCGGTCAGGTCAAGGTACTGCTGGTTGACGTCGACGATGACGAAGTCCGGATCGAGGACCAGATAGGCATGCGGCGCGGCGTCGAAGACCGCGTCGCGCAGGGGATGCCCCCCCAAGGTTTCAACTGCGCCAACCATGGTGACCGTCCATCCCCCGCATCCGCTCTGTCCGACAATGCTGGTTCCAGATCATAGGTCAGCAGGCGGGACCAGCCACTCGGCCGTCCTTGGCCCACGGTAACCGGCGCCTCCGCGCATTGTTCCCGTGCCGGGCGTCACTTGCTTGGACGGAGGGCCCCGGGCGTGCAGGCGCGGCCGGGGCCGCGCCCGCGGGTCTTCCGCCACGTCACCGCACCAGCAGGATCGGGACCTTGCAGGTGCGGATCATCTCGAGGCTCGTCGAGCCCACGAAAAGCGACCTTAGCCGCGAATGCCCGGAGGCGCCCATCACCAGGTGATCGAACCGGGCCTCCTCGATGAGCTTGCCGAGCGCCTCCTCCGGCTGGCCGGGGAGGATGCCGGTCTCGGCGTCGAGCCCCGCAGCCGACAGCATGGCCTTGGCGTCCTCGAGGCCCTTCCGCGCGGCGTCCGTCGCCGACCCGACCGTGACGATCCGGATCCCGAGCCCCGCATAGAGCGGCGAGCGCGCCACGTGATCGACCGCGCGCATGGCGCTCGCGCTGCCGTCATAGGCGATCAGCACCTTGCCGATCGGGCGGAACGCCCGAGACGCGATGAAGAGGGGCTTCGACGCCGCGCGGACGACCCGCTCCAGGTTCGAGCCGAGGTGCCCCTTGGCGAAATCCGCGGCCTCGCCGCGCTTGCCGATCAGGATCATCTCGGCGTCGCCCTCCTTCTCGGAGATCGCCTCGATCAGGTCGCCGTGGCGCAGATGCTCGCTCGCGCGGATGCCCGCATCGTCGAGAAGCGCCTTGGCGTCCTCGAGGATGGCCCGGCCGCGCGTGATCGCCAGCTTCGCCCGCTGCGCGTCGAGATTGGAGAGCTCCTCCAGCAGCGCGCTGCGCGCTCCGAGCGAGATCGCGCCCGACAGGTCCGACCCCGCGCCGCCCTCGCGCCGCCCGAGGACGTGCATCAGCTCGACGGCGTGGACGCCGCGACCGGCAATCCAGGCGGCATGGTCGCAGACGCTGCGTGCATAGACGGACCCGTCCACCAGGGCGATGATCTTCTTGGTCATGACGTCTCCTCCCTCAATGCGCCATCAGCTTGTCCATCGCGCCGGGCTTGTCGTGCACCGCAAGCCGGTCGACGATGGTCTCGGACGCCGCGTTCATGCCGACGATCTCGACCTCGGAGCCGTCCCTGCGGAACTTGAGCACGGCCATGTCGAGCGCGGCAACCGAGGAGATGTCCCAGATATGCGCGCGGCTCACGTCGATCACCACGCGGTCGGCGGCCTCCCTGAAGTCGAAGGCGTCCATGAAATCCTCCGCCGAGGCGAAGAAGAGCTGCCCCTCGATGTGGTAGGTCCGCACGCGCCCGTCCTCGGACAGGGACGACGTGACCCGGAAGAGCTGCGCGATCTTGGCGGCGAAGAACAGGCCTGACAGCAGCACGCCCACCAGCACCCCGATGGCGAGGTTGTGGGTGTAGACCACCACCGCGACGGTCGCGATCATCACGATCGAGGACGACCGCGGGTGGGTCCTGAGCTGCTTGATCGAGGACCACGAGAACGTGCCGATCGAGACCATGATCATGATCGCCACCAGCGCCGCCATGGGGATCCGCGCCACGAGATCGCCGAGCGCCACCACCATGAAGAGCAGGAAGACACCCGCCGCGAAGCAGGACAGCCGGCCGCGGCCGCCCGACTTGATGTTGATGATCGACTGGCCGATCATCGCGCAGCCCGCCATGCCCCCGATGAAGCCTGTCGCCGTGTTGGCCAGGCCCTGGCCCACGCATTCCTGGTTCCGGTCGGATTTCGTGTCGGTCAGGTCGTCCACGATGTTCGCAGTCATCAGGCTCTCGAGCAGGCCCACGACGGCGACGGCCGCCGCGTAGGGCAGGATGATCGTCAGCGTCTCGAAGGTGAGCGGGATGTCCGGGATCAGGAAGACCGGCAGCGTGTCGGGCAGCGCGCCCATGTCGCCCACGGTGCGCACGTCCCAGCCCATCACCAACACGACCACGGTCAGGACGATGATCGTCACCAGCGGCGACGGCACCGCGCGGGTCAGGTAGGGGAAGAGGTAGATGATCGCAAGGCCGGCCGCGACCAGCGGATAGGTCAGCCACGGCACCCCCGTGAGCTCGGGGATCTGCGCCATGAAGATGAGGATCGCGAGCGCGTTGACGAAGCCCGTCATCACCGAGCGCGAGACGAAGCGCATCAGGTGGCCGAGCCGCGCGAAGCCCGCGGCGATCTGCAGGAGACCGGCGAGCACCGTGGTCGCGAGGAGGTATTGCAGCCCGTGCTCGGCCACGAGCGTCACCATCAGCACGGCCGTGGCCGCGGTCGCGGCCGAGATCATGCCGGGCCGGCCGCCGGCGATGGCGGTGACCACGGCGATGGAGAACGAGGCGTAGAGTCCGATCTTCGGATCCACGCCGGCGATGATCGAGAAGGCGATCGCCTCGGGGATGAGGGCGAGCGCGACGACGAGACCCGAAAGCAGGTCGCCGCGCACGTTACCGAGCCACTGGCGCCGGTAGGCGGTGAGATTCATGGTCGAGATGTCCCGTTCCTGTCCGGCTCAGCAGTCCTGCCCCACCGGTCATCTTTTCAGAGTGTCTTGGTTAGCCCGGCGGATCGGCGGCCGGGAGAGCCACCCGGGGAGTTTCACCCCAGGTCCAGATGATCTGCCCGCCCCGTAGCCACCCCAAACAGAAAGCACAAGTCCGCGCACGGCATGCCGGGTATCCGATCCGCGCATTGCACAGCGCCCCGGATCGAGGACGCCCGTTTCTCGGGCGGACTACTGCGGCACCCTGCCTGCAGACCGCGCGCCGCGGCCCGCGTGGCGCCGGCAATCGAAACTGCGGCCCGGCGCTGCAAGTTGGGCCTGTGCGGTGTATGATCGACAGGATCAGAGCGTTGGCGCATGTTCGTCCGAACGGCGTCGACCGGTGGTAAAGCGAGAATGCGGCATGGCTCAAACCCTTGAACGCCTTGTTGAACGGCAAATCCAAAAGGCCCTGGCGGAGGGCAAGCTTCGAAACCTCGAGGGCGAGGGGAAGCCGCTGCCTGACCGTTCCGGCCAGGCCTTCACAGACATGGCAACGGCTGTTGCGGTCCGGATCATGGCGGAAGCAGGCGCACTGCCCGAAGAGTTCAGGCTAAAGAAACTGCTGGATGCGGCGAAGCAGAGCTATCGAGATGCCGAGGGCGATGACGCCAGACGCGTTGCAATGGCGCTGATCGCTGACATTCAACAACGCTACAACATGGCCGTGGAGGCGAGACGCCGTTTCATGTCCACTTGACCGGATGGCTTCCGCTCTTCCGCAGCGGGGCATTAGACACACCGCGTGGACCGGCTCCTTTCCCACGCCAAAAGTTAACGACCGGTTCGGGCTGTCAGCAGCCAGACATCTTTGACAAGAATGCCAGAGGTCGGCACAGCGGACTTTGACGACCTGCAAAGACTCGTCGCGCACAGGTCGGGACGGAAACGGTAGAATTGCCCCTACCCTCGGCCTTCCGTCACCTCAGGCACTCAGCGCGGACGAATTCCTAGGGCAAGATCTGTGAAGTTGAGGTTCGTCTTTGGACAGCTGGCGCGAGGGCCCGTCGCTGCAGCCCGTCGACGATGTAAACTGGGACCGAAGCGGACCTGCCGCAGCGACCCGACATGACGGATCGTCGACACGGGGTCCGCGATGCGATGGCTTGCGGAGGAATGCGGGACTAGAGGGCATGCGGACGCGGCTGACGCCCGGTGCGACGAGCCGGTGATGCTCGGGTCCGAGCCCTAAGCGGTCCCTAGCCGTAGTGCCTGTAGACCAGATCCGACGGGTCAGGCCGCCGTGCGGCCGCATCCAGCGTCGCGCCGAGCCGTTCCGCGAGCCTGGCCGATCTGGTGTTGTCGGGATCGACGTAACTCACCAGCGTCTCGAGGTGCCGGACGTCACGGCTCCATGCCCGCAAGGCCATGGCCGCCTCGTAGGCGTAGCCGTGCCCCTCGGCCTCGGGATAGACGAACCATCCGAGCTCGCATTCGGGGAACAGCGGCCCCGAATTGATCGCGACCTGTCCGAGGCAGTCGCCGCTGACCGCATCCTCGATCATGAGGGCGCCGCATCCGAACAGGCTCCATTGGGCGTGGTCCGCGCAGAACATTCCCCAGGATCGGGCCAGGGAGAACGGCCCGCCCATGTGGATCGAACGCTCCGAGGCCATCAGGCGGTGGTAGCCGGTCCAATCCTCCGCCCGCATGGGCCGGAGGGTCAGGCGAGACGTGGTGAGCGTCGGGATCTCTGTCATCGGCGAGCCTTTTGCGTCTGCCTACATCATCCGCGTCCCGGATCAATGCCTGCGTCGGCTGCGATGCGGCCCGGCGCGGTGCGGCGCGGGGTCCGGCCGGCCGGACAAATCGGGCCGTCCCCCTGCCCGGGGCCCGGCCGGTCCCGGGGCCCCGGCTGCGATCCGCGCGCAGCCGGGCGGGCATCTCGAGGCGCCGCACCTGCAGCCATTGCCCTGGGCGCGGAAGTGGTGTTCGTTGCGCGCACCAAGATGAGGAGACCCGCCGATGACCATTCGCATCACAAGCCGCGCCGTCCTCGGCTGTGCGCTGGCCCTTGCTGCCGCGCCCGCCTTCGCCCAGGACGGCTGGCCCTCGGGGCCTCTGCATGTCTATGTCGGCTTCCCCGCGGGCTCGTCACCTGACACGCTTGCGCGCATCATCACCGACCCGCTGGCCGAGCGCCTGGGGCAGCCCGTCGTGATCGAGAACCGTCCGGGTGCGGGGGGTGTGATCGGCATCCAGCAGATGCTGGCCAATGCCGGTGACGATGATCTCACGTTCGGCACGACGATCAACGGACCGCTGACCACGGCGCCCCGGATGATGGGGGATACCGGGTTCGACGTGGCCTCCGACATCGCGCCCGTCACCCTGATCGCCACGTCGCCGCTGGTCCTCGCCGTCTCGACCGCGTCCGGGATCGAGGATCTGGACGGCTTCGTCGAGGCGGCCGGCGCGGATCCCGAGGCCATCGCCTACGGCTCGGTGGGCCAGGGGTCGGGCGCACACCTGACGGCGGAGCTGTTCGCCGACGAGGCGGGCGTCGACATGCTGCATGTCCCGTTCGCAAGCTATGCCGAGGTCACGACCTCGATCATGGGCGGCGAGATCGACGCGGGCTTCATGGCGCCCTCGGCCGCGATGCCGCATGTCGAGGGCGGCAACATGCGGATGCTCGGCATCACCTCGTCCGACCCCTTTGCCCAGGCGCCAGACGTCGCCCCGATCGCGGGCCGGGCGGGCATGCCGGAGGACTTCCGGGCCGAGCTCTGGAACGGGTTCATCGCGCCGGCGGGCACCGATCCCGCGGTGATCGAGCGCCTGACCACCGAGATCGCCGAGATCCTCGCGACCCCGTCCGTTCAGGAGCAGCTCCTGGCGATCGGCTGGCAGGCGGCCCCCGGCACGGCGGAGGAGATGCAGGAGCGCATCGCCGCGGATACCGAGATGTGGGGTGGCGTGATCGACCGGATCGAGGCGCAGTAATCCGGCGATGCGGCGTGACTGGGCCGACATCTGCGGTGGCTTCGCTCTCGCTGCGATCGGCGCGGCGGCAGCGGGCTGGGCGTGGCTCCATTACGACCTGGGCTCGCTCAGGCAGATGGGACCCGGCGCCTTTCCCGTTGCGCTGGGCCTCCTGCTGGCGGCCTTCGGGCTGGTCGTGGCGCTGCCGGGCCTGCGCCGGGCGGGCGACGCGATATCCTTCGAGCCCGCGGCCGCCATCGCAGTGCTGTCGTCGATCCTTGTCTTCGGACTGGGGATGCGGCCGCTCGGAATCGTGGCGGCATCCTTCGCGGCCGTGCTGATCGCGTCCCTGGCCGCGCCGCAGCGCGGCTGGACATGGCGGCTCTGCCTCGCGGGGATCGTCACCCTGCTCACCCTTCTCGTGTTCCGCGCGGGGCTGCAGATGTCGCTGCCCCTCTGGCCGCGCGGGGTCTGAGCGCGCATGGGGACGTGGGACGGACTTCTGACCGGGCTGGCCTTTGCCCTGCAGCCGGGCGTTCTGGTTTACTGCCTGCTGGGCGTCCTTCTTGGGACCTTCGTCGGCGTCCTGCCCGGGATCGGGGCGATGGCCGCGATTTCGCTGCTCCTGCCGATCACCTACTACATCTCGGCCGAGGCCGCGCTCATCATGCTGGCGGGGGTCTATTACGGCGCGCAGTACGGCGGCGCGGTCGCGTCGATCCTGATGCGCCTGCCCGGCACCCCGCAATCGGCCGTGACGGCCCTCGACGGCTACCCGATGGCGCGCGACGGGCGTGCGGGGCCTGCGCTCTTCGCCGCGATGGTGTCGTCCTTCGCCGGCTCGATCATCGGCATCGTGGTGCTGGTGATGCTGGCCGGCTGGCTCTCGCGCGCGGCGGTGGCGTTTGGCGCCGCGGACTACGCCGCCATGATGGTGCTGGGGCTGGTCGCGGCATCGACGATCGGCAGTGCGAGGCCGGCCAAGGGCTTCGCCATGATCGTCCTCGGCATGCTGCTGGGCTGCATCGGCACGGACGTGAATTCGGGGGCCATGCGCTACACGTTCGGACAGACCGAGCTGCTGGACGGAGTGAACCTCGTGGCGCTGGCGATGGGCCTGTTCGGCGTGGCCGAGGTCATCGGCAACGTCCGCGATCCCGAGCGCCAGGCGGTGACCGGGCGGATTAGCTTCCGCCAGATGGCCCCTACGCGAGACGACCTGTCGCGCATGCTCTTCCCGACCCTGCGCGGCAGCGGCATGGGCAGCTTCTTCGGCGCGCTGCCGGGCACCGGATCGACGCTGTCGTCCTTCCTGAGCTACGCCATGGAGCGGCGCATCGCGCGCCGGCCCGAACGCTTCGGCCAGGGCGCGATCGAGGGCGTGGCCGGGCCGGAGGCCGCCAACAACTCGGCCGCGATCACCGCCTTCGTGCCCACCCTGACGCTGGGCATTCCCGGGGATCCGATCATGGCGCTGATGCTGGGCGCGCTGGTCATCCACGGGGTGCAGCCGGGACCCATGATGCTCGACGCGCGGCCCGAGATGTTCTGGGGCCTCGTCGCCAGCTTCGGGATCGGCAACCTGCTCCTACTGGTCCTGAACCTGCCGCTCATCGGCATCTGGGTCTCGCTTCTGCGGCTCCCCTTCCGCTGGCTCTACCCGGCGATCCTGATCTTCATCTGCCTCGGCGTCTATTCCGTGCGGGGTCTAACCTACGACATCGTGGCCGTCGCGGCGATCGGTCTGGCCGGCCATCTCCTGGCGCTCGCGCGCTTCAGCCCCGCGCTCCTCCTGCTCGGGTTCGTGCTAGGACCGTTGATCGAGACCAACCTGCGCCGCGCCCTCCTGATCAGCCGCGGCGATCCCATGGTGTTCCTCGAACGCCCGATCTCGGCTGCGTTCGTGGCGGCGATCGCCGGTCTGCTCATCCTGTCTGCGGCGCAGGCGGTTCGACGCCGTCGCAAGGAAGCGCCTGGGGCGTAACTTGCCAGCGCCCTGCCCGTCCGGACGCTTGTGGCTCGGCTTTTTTCGGCGACAGCAGCGAATGACCAATACGCCCAAAATCAGACGTCACATTCCTTGATCTCCGTACGCTCAATGCACTCGTCGCGCTCTGCCCCGCGATAGCTCCTCCATCGTACTACTGAAGTCCGGCCCAAGGAGAGGACCGAATTGTGAAGTGATTGGAGTTCATCGAGGAACAGATCATTGGCATCCTGCGGGAGCAGGAAGCCAATGCGAAGACGGCGGAGCTCTGCCTGACCCTCACACGATCGGCGCATGAATGCCGAACCTAATCCGCATCCGGGAATCGCTGGGAAGGGAACGAGCACGGAGCGTGAAAGTGAGCTGCGGGTGCGGGCTTAACCGACGCCGGGAACCAAACTGAACCGGCTAAGTCATTGGTGCC
>NZ_JAME01000008.1 GCF_000521865.1 Roseivivax isoporae LMG 25204 | reverse complement strand
GGACTCCAAAGGGAGCAGGTCACCTTCTATGGCGAATGGCTCAGCGCAGCCTTCATGGGCAATGGTCAATTCTGAACCAGAGTAGAAAGATGCTGCTGGCCACTTCGCTCCGCAGAGGCTCTACGCCTGATCAGTTCACGAAGTGGGCTACCGATTTTGAAGTATCACGCAACCCACTGATAAGGATAAAGATTTCGCTTTTAGCCCATCACTGCTAAGCGAAAAACTATGCGCGCCGCGAAAAACCACGCGCGCGCCTACAAGTCCTCAGAAGTCCAGGTTCTCGACCGACAGCGCGTTCTGCTGGATGAATTCGCGGCGGGGCTCGACGACGTCGCCCATGAGCTTGGTGAAGAGGTCGTCGGCCTCGGTCATGTCGTCGATCTCGACGCGCAGGAGCGTGCGGGCGTCGGGATCGAGCGTGGTCTCCCAGAGCTGGCCGGGGTTCATCTCGCCGAGACCCTTGTAGCGCTGGAGCTGGTTGCCCTTCTCGCCTTCCTCGAGGATCGCCTTCAGCAGGTCGAGCGGCCCGTAGATCGCCTGCCGGCGGTCCTTGCGGGCAAGGTGGGCTGGCGCCTCGTAGACGGCCTGCAGCGCCTTGGTGAAGCTGCCGGTCTTGCGGGCCTCGCCCGAGCGCAGCATCGTGCCGTCGAGCGTGCGCACCTCCTCGACCCCGCGCAGGATGCGGGCGAGGCGGATGCCGCGGTCCTGGGTGATGCGGCCCTGCCAGCCCTTCTCGTATTCGAGCGCGATGAGGTCGAGCCGCTCGGCGACCTTGTCGGCCACGCCCTGCAGGTCGGAATCGACCGCCCCCGGCACGAAGGCGCCGGCGATCGCGGCCTGTTCGAGGATGTGGCGCGGGTAATGCGTGGGGAACGCGTCGAGCACGCGTTTCAGCGACCGCGCCTCCTCGACCACGCGCACGAGGTCCTGGCCGGTGATCTCCTCGCCGTTGCCCTGGACCAGCAGCGCGCCCTCGGTGCCCTGCTGGATCAGGTAGTCCTCGAGCGCGCCCTGGTCCTTGAGGTAGACCTCGGACTTGCCGCGGGTGACCTTATAGAGGGGCGGCTGCGCGATGTAGAGGTAGCCGTCCTCGATGAGCTGCGGCATCTGGCGGTAGAAGAACGTCAGGAGCAGCGTCCGGATGTGCGCGCCGTCGACGTCGGCGTCGGTCATCAGCACGATCTTGTGGTAGCGCAGCTTGGAGATGTCGAACTCGTCGCGGCCGATGCCGGTCCCGAGCGCCATCACGAGGTTGCCGATCTCCTGGCTCGACAGCATCCGGTCGAAGCGCGCGCGCTCGACGTTCAGGATCTTGCCCTTGAGCGGAAGGATCGCCTGCGTGCCGCGGTCGCGGCCGGTCTGGGCCGAGCCGCCGGCGCTGTCACCCTCGACGATGAAGAGCTCGGTCTTGGACGGGTCCTTCTCGGAGCAGTCCTTGAGCTTGCCGGCGAGGTAGTTCACGTCCATCGCGGTCTTGCGGCGCGTGAGCTCGCGCGCCTTGCGCGCGGCCTCGCGGGCCAGCGCCGCCTCGACGATCTTGCCGACGATGGTCTTGGCCTCGCTCGGATTCTCCTCGAACCATTCCGAGAGCTTCTCGTTCATCATGCTCTCGACGGCGGGGCGCACCTCGGAGGAGACGAGCTTGTCCTTGGTCTGGGACGAGAACTTGGGGTCCGGCACCTTCACCGACAGGACGCAGGTCAGCCCCTCGCGCGCGTCGTCGCCGGTGAAGCTGACCTTCTCGCGCTTGGCGATGCCGCTGTCCTGCGCGTAGCGGGTCAGCGTGCGGGTCAGCGCGCCGCGGAAGCCCGCCATGTGCGTGCCGCCGTCGCGCTGCGGGATGTTGTTGGTGAACGGCAGGACCGTCTCGTGATAGCTGTCGTTCCACCACATGGCGATCTCGACGCCGATGCCGTCGCGCTCGCCGGTCATGTAGATCGGCTCCGGCATCATCGGGTGCTTGGACCGGTCGAGATACTTGACGAATTCGCGCACCCCGCCCTCGTAGAAGAGCTCCATCTTGAGCGGTTCGGCCGGGCGTTCATCCTCGAGCACGATGCGCACGCCGGAATTCAGGAAGGCGAGTTCGCGCAGGCGCTTTTCCAGCGTGTGGAAATCGTAGTCGAGGTTCGAGAACGTGGTGGTCGAGGCGAGGAACCGGACCTGCGTGCCCTGCTGGCCATTGGCGTCGCCGACGTCGCGCAGGTGCTCGACCGTGTCGCCGCGTTCGAAGCGGGCGTAATGCTCGCGCCCGTTGCGCCAGATGCGCAGCTCGAGCCAGTCCGAGAGGGCGTTCACCACCGAGACGCCGACGCCGTGCAGGCCGCCCGACACCTTGTAGGAATTCTGGTCGAACTTCCCGCCAGCGTGCAGCTGGGTCATGATGACCTCGGCCGCAGAGACGCCCTCTTCCTCGTGGATGTCGACGGGGATGCCGCGGCCGTTGTCGGTGACAGACACGCTCGAATCCGCGTGAATCCGGACCGTCACGCGGGTCGCGTGACCGGCGAGCGCCTCGTCGATGCCGTTGTCCACGACCTCGTAGACCATGTGGTGCAGGCCCGAGCCGTCATCGGTGTCGCCGATATACATGCCGGGCCGCTTGCGGACGGCCTCCAAGCCCTTGAGAACCTTGATGGAACCGGCGCCGTATTCGTCGGTGTTGCGCGCTTCTTCGGCCATGCCAAACCTTTGTTCATTCTTGCCGTAAATATACGGGTCCGCGGGGGTAATGTCACGCAACGGCCACAAGATTTTGTGGCTCGGCCGCGGCGCTGCGCAGCCTCCGGCGGTCAGCCGAGGGCGATGGCGACGGCGACGAGGAGCATCATCCCGCCTGCGGCGATGTTGGTGCGCCGGACCGCCGCGGGCGAGGACAGGAGCCGACGCGCCCGGCCGATGAAGAGCGCCAGCGCGAGGTTGCCGAGAAGCGGGATCGCGGCCGAGAGCGCGACGATGGCCGCGATGTCGGCAGCGGTCAGCCGCGACAGGTCGAAGAAGCCCGGCAGGATGCCCATGTAGAACAGGATCGCCTTGGGGTTGCCGAGGATCGCCGCAAGACCGGCGAGGAACCCGGCCCAGCGGCCGGGCCGCGTCAGGCGGCTGTCGCGGGCGATGCCGCCACCGGCGTTGCGCAGGATGGCGAGGCCCATGATCACGAACGTCAGCACCGCGACCCAGCGCAGCACCGTCATCAGGTGGGCATGCGTCTCGAGCACGAGGCTGACGCCGACGATGGCGAGGAACGGCCAGACCACGTCGCCCACGGTGACGCCGAGCGCCAGCGGCACGGCCGCGGCCATGCCCCCCGACAGCGTGCGCGCGATCATCGCCACCCAGACCGGGCCGGGCGTGAGGAAGAGGATCAGGAGCGCCCCCGCATAGAGGGCGAGATCCATGACGGAGACGGTCATCATCGCGCGCGCACCTCTGACAGGCCCGCGACCTCGGTCACCTCGAAGGCCTGCGCCCGCGCCCCGAGATCGGCAAAGAGCTCGGGGCCCGTCCCGGTCATCCAGGCCTGCGCGCCAAGCGCGGCAATCTCGTCGTAGAGATGCGCCCGGCGCGTGGCGTCGAGATGCGCTGCGACCTCGTCGAGAAGGAGGAGCGGCGCCGCCCCGATATCGTCCGCGAGCGCACGCGCGTTGGCGAGGATGAGCGAGATCAGGAGCGCCTTCTGTTCGCCGGTCGAGCAATCCGCGGCCGGCACGCCCTTTGCCGCGAAGACGCCGACGAGGTCCGCGCGGTGCGGCCCGACCAGCGTGCGGCCCGCGGCGAGGTCGCGGGACCGGCTGTCGGCGAGCGCCTCGGCCAGCGCCGGCTCCGTCTCGGGCAGCGGGACCTCGCCGGGCGAGAGGGTGAGGGCGGCGGCCGGAAAGCCCGTCTCGGCGCCTTCCTGCGCCGCGGCAATGCGGTCGAGCGCGGCACGGCGGTTCGCGTCGATCACCACGCCCGCACGGGCCATCTGCGCCTCGAGCGCGCGGTACCACGCGGGATCGCGCACCTGCTCGCGCAGCAGCCGATTGCGGTCGCGCATGGCCTTCTCGTAGTCGAGCGCCGCGTCGCCGTGGCCGGGAAAGAAGGACAGCGTCATGCGGTCGAGAAAGCGCCGCCGCCCGTCCGCACCCTCGATCCACAGCCGGTCCATGGCGGGCACCAGCCAGAGCACGCGGGCGATGCGCCCGAGCGCGGACTGCGCCGCGGGCTTGCCGTCGACCCTGACCTGGCGCGCGGCGCCGCCTTCGGACAGGATCTCGACCTCGTGCGCGCCCTCGGGCGTCGCGAGGTCGCCCGTGATCTTCCAGCCCAGCGCCTCGGGACGGCGCGCCATGTCCTGCGCCGACGCGCGGCGCAGCCCGCGACCGGGAGAGAACAGCGACACCGCCTCGATCAGGTTTGTCTTGCCCGCGCCGTTCGGCCCGTAGAGCGCGACGGACCGGCCGTCGAGATCGAGCTCGGCGCGGCGATGCGAGCGGAAATGCGACAGCGTGAGGCGGGTCAGGGAAAGGGGCATCGTGCGCGACTTAACGCGCCGGTCCGGAACCATTGCAAGCGAAAGGCGCGCCGCCGCGCCCTCCTCCGTCCCCGGGCTTTCGGCGCGGTGCGCCGTCACACACGCATCGGCATCACGACGTAGACGGCGGAGGTGTCCGTACCCTCGCGCATCAGCGTCGGATCGCCCGACGAATTGAACAGGAACACCGCGTTCTCGCGGTCGACCTGGTTCGCGATCTCGAGCAGGTACTTGGCGTTGAAGCCGATCTCGAGCCGCTCGTCACCGTAGGCGACGGCCAGCTCCTCCTCGGCGGCGCCGCTGTCGGGCGCGTTGACCGACAGCACCAGCCGATCCTCGTCGAGCTGCAGCTTGACCGCGCGCGACCGTTCGGAGCTGACGGTCGCGACCCGGTCGACGGCCCGCGCGAACTCGGCCGCGTCGACCTCGAGCCGGCGGGCGTTGTTCTGCGGGATCACCCGCGAATAGTCCGGGAAGGTTCCGTCGATGACCTTTGAGGTCAGCGTGATCTCGGGCGTGGCAAAGCGCACCTTGGTTTCGGACACCGACACGGCGATGTCCATGTCGTCGTCCTCGAGCAGCTTGCGCAACTCGTTCACGGTCTTGCGCGGCACGATCACGCCCGGCATGTCCTCGGCGCCCTGGGGCACCTCGGCGTCGATCCGGGCGAGGCGGTGCCCGTCGGTTGCCACGCAGCGCAGCACGCGGCCATCCTCGGCCTCGGCGATGTGCATGTAGACGCCGTTGAGGTAGTACCGCGTCTCTTCGGTCGAGATCGCGAACTTCGACTTGTCGAAGAGCCGGCGCAGCACCGCCGCCTTGGCGGTGAAGTTGGCACTGTATTCCGACGACGCCATGACCGGGAAATCCTCGCGCGGCAGCGTGGCGAGCGAGAAGTTGGAGCGTCCAGCCTCGACCGTCAGGCGCCCGGCCGTCCCGTCCTCGGTCAGGGTGACGAGCGATCCGTCCGGCAGCTTGCGGATGATCTCGTGCAGCAGGACCGCGGACACGGTCCCGGCACCGGCACGCTCGACCTGCGCGGGCGCCTTGTCCACCACCTCGATGTCGAGGTCGGTGGCGCGGAACTGTACCGTGCTGCCCTCGGCCTCGATCAGGACGTTGGCGAGGATCGGGATGGTGTTGCGGCGCTCGACGACGGACTGCGCCTGGCTCACGGCCTTGAGCAGGGTCGCGCGTTCCATGCTGAATTTCATCGCCAGAATCCCTCCGAGCGGCTTAGGCGCGTTCCCGGCCAGATTGTCGGGCGCGCCGCCTGTTTCCACGTTTTGTCCGATTGTTTGTGCGGGGCGTCAAGGCCGACGGACCGCGCGCGGGCGGCCCGTTCCGCAATTGTGGTCGACGAGACTCAAGGATCCGCGGTCACGCCTCGAGCGCACGGCGCAGAAGCTCGAGATCCTCAGCCATCTGGCCATCCTGCCGGGACAATTCCTCGATGCGCCGGACCCCGTGCATGACGGTGGTATGGTCCCTGCCGCCGAAGCGCTTGCCGATCTCCGGCAGCGAGCGCGAGGTCAGCTGCTTGCAGAGATACATCGCCACCTGCCGCGGGCGGGCGAAGGCGCGCGTGCGCTTGGGCCCGATCATGTCGGCGAGCCGGATGTTGTAATGTTCGGCCACCTTACGCTGGATCTCGTCGATCGAGACCTTGCGCTCGGAGGCACGCAGCACGTCGGCCAGGCATTCCTGGGTCAGGTCGAGGCCGACCTTGCGGCCGACGAGCGAGGCGAAGGCGAAGAGCCGCGTCAGCGCGCCCTCGAGCACCCGCACATTGGTCGAGATGCGGTGCGCGAGGAATTCGAGGACGCCGTTCTCGAGCGTGACGTCGGGATAGTGCACGCGCTGCGCGTCCACCTTGTTCTGCAGGATGCCAAGCCGCAGCTCGTAGTCGGTCGGATGCAGGTCGACGACGAGGCCCGATTGCAGGCGCGAGCGGATGCGGTTCTCGAGGTCCTTGATCTCGTCCGGGGCACGGTCGGCCGAGATGATGATCTGCTTGTTCTGGTCCACGAGCGCGTTGAACGTGTGGAAGAATTCCTCCTGCGTCGAATCCTTGCCGGCGATGAACTGGACGTCGTCCACCATCAGCACGTCGACGGAGCGGAAGATCGATTTGAAGTCCATCATGCGGCGGTCGCGCAGGGCCTGCACGAAGCGGTACATGAACTGTTCGGCCGACAGGTAGAGGACGTTGAGCTCGGGATTGCGGGCGCGCAGCTCCCAGGCGATCGCGTGCATCAGGTGCGTCTTGCCGAGCCCGACACCGCCGTAGAGGAACAGGGGGTTGAACGTGACGGGCCCGCCCTCGGCGACCCGACGGGCGGCCGCGTGGGCGAGCTCGTTGGGCTTGCCGACCACGAACGTCTCGAAGGTGAAGCGGCGGTCCAGCGGCGCTCCGGGCAGGAGGTCGGACGTGTTCGGCTGTGTCATCGCGTCCTGCCCGGCTGGCTTTTCACTCTCCGTCGGCAGGCTGGGCCGCGTCGGCGAATTGGCACTCGGCATGACACGGAAATGGATTCGGCGCACGTCGCTTCCGACGGCGTTCATCTGCGACAGCATGACGTCGCCGAAGGTCTGGGACACGTAGTTGCCCATGAAGGTCGTGGGCGCGGCCACGATCGCGACACCGTTCTCGGTGCCCTCGAACCGCAGAGGCTTGATCCACGTCCGGTAATTGTTCTCGCCGATCGTCTTGCACAACCGGTCCTGCAATACGCCCCACTGTTCCTGCGTCATGTTCCCCGTTCCGTCCCACGTTCTGCTCTGTGCAACGGCGTGCACCCCACACGCCTACCACCACAGCCGTCGGGACAGAGCTGCCGTGACCCGCACGCCTGAGTGGCGGCAGGAGACAAGGCAGGCTCGACGCACACAGGTCGGGTGTCCGGAGGATCCCCTTAATCCTCCGACACGCCGATGACCCGTGGCCTCGATCCGAGCACCGGACAGGTTCGCACACGTTCCAATATTCCCCGGCAGCAGACGGGTTCGGCATCTATGACCGATGCGCCTGTCGGCGCGGAACGGCGCGGTCTGTCCCCCCAAGCGACTGTGACTCGCCTCCTGAAAATACCCTGCCCGGCGATGGCATCAACTGAACTTGTGGCTTGACTCCGAAGCCGGCCGAAAAGAATCCGTTGGCGCGCACACAAATGCCACAGGCATGAAAAAAGGCCCCGCATCTTGCGGAGCCTTGCTGATCGGCATCAACATGTTGGGGCGTATCAGCCCAGTGCCTTCACCCGCGAGGACAGGCGCGACATCTTGCGAGCCGCGGTGTTCTTGTGGAAGACGCCCTTCGTCACGCCGCGCATCAGCTCGGGCTGGGCAAGGCGCAGGGCGGCCGCGGCCGCGTCCTTGTCGCCCGCGGCGATGGCTTCCTCGACCTTGCGCAGGTAGGTGCGGATCCGCGAACGGCGGGCCCGGTTCACGTCGTAGCGCTTCGCGTTCTGACGCGCGCGCTTCTTGGATTGCGGTGTATTGGCCATGTGGTGTTTCCCGTGGTCGGATTTCCGAATGTCATCGCGCAATCGACGCCGCACCCGGAACCTCAACGGCCGGACCGAATCTTGCCAAGGCGGGCATCACACGCATGTAGCGGTGGCGGATACGCGATTCCGCCCGCGCTGCCAAGCGGAAATCCCGGACGGTCCTATTCGTCGCGGAACTGCGCCGCGCGCTTCTCGAGGAAGGCGCCCATGCCCTCCTTCTGGTCGTCCGTGGCGAACATGGCGTGGAACAGCCGGCGCTCGAACAGCGTGCCCTCGGACAGCGTCGTCTCGAAGGACCGGTTCACCGCCTCCTTCACCGCCATGGCGGTCAGGCGGGATTTCTCGGCGATCTTTCCGGCGGCGGCCTGCGCCTCGTCCATCAGGCTTTTCGCCGGGACGACGCGGCTTACCAGGCCCGCGCGCTCGGCCTCCTCGGCGTCCATGAAACGGCCTGTGAGATGCATGTCCATGCTCTTGGACTTGCCCACCGCCCGCGTCAGACGCTGCGTTCCGCCGATGCCCGCCACCACGCCGAGATTGATCTCGGGCTGGCCGAACTTGGCGTTGTCCGCGGCGATGATGAAGTCGCACATCATGGCAAGCTCGCATCCGCCGCCCAGCGCGTAGCCCGCCACGGCCGCGATCACCGGCTTGCGCACCCGCGCCGCCGCGGTTGCCTCGTTGCCGAAGAGATCCGCGAGGAAGACGTCGACGAAGCTCTTCTCCGACATCTCCTTGATGTCGGCGCCCGCGGCAAAGGCCTTGGACGACCCCGTGAGGATGATGCAGCGCACCTTCTCGTTAACGTCCGCCTCGCGCAGCGCGTCCGCGAGTTCCGACAGAAGCTGCGTGTTCAGGGCGTTCAGCGCGTCCGGGCGGTTCAGCCTGATGACGGCGACGTGGTCTTCAACCTCGACGATGATCGTCTCGTAGGCCATGAAACCTCGGCTCCGGTTGTGTCCTCTCGGTCCGGAACGCTTATCACTTCGTCCCGCCGGTTCAAGCTATCTTTGGCAGGCCGGGCAGTAGAAGGACGACCGCCCCGACTGCACGATGCGCCGCACCGTGCCGCCGCAGCCGTCGCGCCGGCATGGCTGTCCCTCGCGTCCGTAGACGTCGAAACTGTGCTGGAAATACCCCAGCTCGCCGTCCGCGCGCCGGTAGTCGCGCAGCGACGATCCGCCCGCGGCGATGGCGTCGGCGAGGGTCTCGCGGATCACCGGGACAAGCGCCGCCGCGCGCCGCGCCGACAGGCGCCCGGCCCGGCGCGCGGGGTGGATCCCGGCCCGGAACAGCGCCTCGCAGACATAGATGTTGCCGAGGCCTGCGACGATCTTCTGGTCGAGGAGCGCGGCCTTGATCGGCGTGTTGCGGCCCTGCAGGGCTGCCACCAGGTGAGCCTCGCTGAAGGCGTTGCCGAGCGGCTCGGGCCCGATCGCGGCGAGGAGCGGGTGCGCCTCGCGGCTCTCGGTGGGCATCAGGTCCATGGCGCCGAACCGCCGCGGATCGTTGAAGGTGACGCGCGCGCCGCCCTCCATCTCGAACACCACGTGGTCATGTTTCTCGGGCGCCGGATGCGCGTGCACGAATCGGCCCAAGGGATCCCCCGAGACGAGGATGCGCCCCGACATGCCGAGATGCACCAGCAGGGTCTCGCCGGTGTCGAGCGCGGCCAGAAGGTATTTCGACCGCCGGCCGAGGGTCTCGACCCGCGCACCGGTCAGCCGCTCGGCCATGCGGTCGGGGAAGGGCCAGCGCAGGTCGGGGCGATTCACCCGCGCGCGCGAGATGCGCGCCCCCTCCATGACCGGGGCCAGGCCGCGGCGGACGGTCTCGACTTCGGGCAATTCGGGCATTCGGGGGCTGGTCCTTCCGGCGGCGGGCCACAATTGTATCGCCAGTGTCGCGCCGTATAAG
Organism: Roseivivax isoporae LMG 25204; assembly: GCF_000521865.1. Classification (GTDB taxonomy): domain Bacteria; phylum Pseudomonadota; class Alphaproteobacteria; order Rhodobacterales; family Rhodobacteraceae; genus Roseivivax; species Roseivivax isoporae. The sequence continues at coordinate 142,577 of NZ_JAME01000008.1, read as the reverse complement.
AAGGGCGGACCGGCAGCAACGGCAAGGGCCATGGAAGACCAAAACACCAGGACGACGCATTTCGGGTTCGAGGACGTCCCCGAGGATCAGAAGGCGCCCCGCGTCCGGGGGGTCTTCACGTCTGTCGCCTCGCGCTACGACGTTATGAACGACGCCATGAGCCTCGGCATCCACCGGCTCTGGAAGGACGCGATGATGGACTGGCTCGCGCCGCGGCGGGGCCAGCGGCTCCTCGACGTGGCGGGGGGCACCGGCGACATCTCCTTCCGCTTCCTGCGGCGCGCGGGCGCGGGACGGGCCGTCGTGCTCGACCTCACGCAGCCGATGCTCGAGGCGGGCCGCAAGCGCGCCGATGCAGAGGCGCTGTCCGACAGCCTCGACTGGGTGGTGGGCGACGCCATGTCGCTGCCCTTTCCCGACGCGAGTTTCGACGTCTACACGATCAGCTTCGGCATCCGGAACGTCACCCGCCCCGAGGAGGCGCTGCGTGAGGCATACCGCGTCCTGCGGCCCGGCGGCCGCCTCATGGTGCTCGAATTCAGCCAGATCCCGGTGCCGGCGCTGCAATGGCTCTACGACCGCTACTCGTTCAACCTGATCCCCGCGATGGGACAGCTGATCGCCGACGACCGCGACAGCTACCAGTACCTCGTGGAATCGATCCGCCGCTTTCCCGACCAGGAGACGTTCCTGTCGATGATCCGGCAGGCCGGGTTCGGGAACGCCAAGTACCGCAACCTGTCGATGGGCATCGCCTGCCTGCATTCGGCCTGGAAGATCTGATCCTTGCGTGGACCGCACAACATCTGGCGGCTGGTCCGGACCGGCGCCACCTTCGAGAGCACGGGCGCCATGCGCGTCGTGCTCGACGCGCTCGACGTGCCGCGCCCGCTGCGGCTCGCCGCCCGCGTGCTGGGCTGGCCGTTCAAATGGCTCGGCCACGAGGGTGACGCCACCATGCCCCCGGTCACCCGCGCGCTGTCGGCGCTGGGGCCGGCCTACATCAAGTTCGGGCAGATTCTCTCGACCCGCCCCGACGTCGTGGGCGAGGAGCTCGCCGCGCAGCTGCGCGTGCTGCAGGACAAGCTGCCGCCCTTCACCATCGAGGAGGCGAAGGCCGCGATCGCGCGCGACCTCGACATGGATGTCGAGACGCTGTTCTCCGAATTCAGCCCGCCGGTCGCCGCGGCCTCGATCGCGCAGGTCCACCGCGCGCGGCTGCGCGACACTGGTGAAACCGTCGCCGTGAAGGTGCTGCGCCCGGGCGTGGAACGGGCGTTCCGCAAGGACATCGACGCGTTCTACTTCGCCGCGCGCATGGTCGAGCTGCTTTCGCCCTCCTCGCGCCGGCTGCGTCCGATGGACGTGATCCGCCATTTCGAGGGTGTGGTCATGGGCGAACTCGACCTCCGGCTGGAAGCCGCATCGGCCTCGGAATTCGCCGCGAACACGGCGGGCGACGCGGGCTTCACGGTCCCGGAGGTCAAGTGGTTCCATTCTGGCCGGCGGGTCATGACGCTCGGCTGGGCCGAGGGCGTGGCGCTCGGCGACAATGCCGCGCTCGATGCCGCCGGCCACGATCGCGTCGCACTCTCGGAACGCGTGCTGCAGCTCTTTCTCAGCCACGCGCTGCGCGACGGCTTCTTCCATGGCGACATGCACCAGGGCAACCTCAAGGTCGCGCCGAACGGCGACATCATCGCCATCGATTTCGGCATCATGGGGCATATCGACGTCTACACGCGGCGTGTCTACGCCGAGATCCTCTACGGCTTCATCCGCCGCGACTACAAGCGCGTGGCCGAGGTGCATTTCGAAGCGGGCTACGTCCCGCCCGACCGCGACGTGGACGAGTTCGCGCGCGCGCTGCGCGCAGTGGGCGAGCCGATCTTCGGGATGGACGCCACGCGCATCTCGATGGCGCGGCTGCTCGCGTACCTCTTCGAGGTCACCGAGCGCTTCGGGATGGAGACGCGGACCGAGCTCATCCTCCTGCAGCGCACGATGGTGGTCGTCGAGGGCGTGGCACGGTCGCTGAACCCGCGGATGAACATCTGGCGCGTCGCCCAGCCGGTGGTCGAGGACTACATCAAGAATGCCATCGGTCCCCGCGCGGTGGTCCGCGACCTGACCGAGACCGCCAAGGTCCTGGCCCGTTTCGGGCCACGGCTCCCCGGGATGGTGGAGGAGCTGCTCATCCTGCAGTCGCAGCCTCCGGCGCCCGCGCGCACCCTGTCGCGCCGGCTCCGGCTCGCCTACGGCGCGGCCGGTCTGGTCGCAGGCGCGGCGATCACCGCGGCGGCGATGGGTCTCGGCTGACCCGGTCCGCTCTTGGGGATACATGGCCGTCAGCCCCGCACCCGGATGCCGCCAGCCTCTGCCTCCGACAGCTCCTGACCATCCTCCAGCACGATCCGGATCGTGCCGTCGGGGTCCTGCCGGGCCTCGACCACGTCGGCGTAGACGCGGGCAGGACGCGTCGCCACGACCTCGCCGTCCCGGAAGGACAGAGTTTCGAACGTGTAACGACCCGGCGGCAGCGGCGCCCCGTCGGTGTCCCGTCCTACCCAGTCGATTCCGCCCGACGTGCCGGGATCGAGCGCCTCGCGGGCCACGACATTGCCGTCCTCGTCCCGCACCGTGAGCGTGGCGCTCGTCGCCTCCTCGGCGACGTCCGGATGCACGCGGAGCGGAGAGCCGTCGAAACGCGCGGCCGCGGCCACCAGCACCTGCGCCCCGGTCCAGCCGCGCAGCGTCTCGAGCGTGGAGCCGCGGATCGCCACGCCGATCTCGCGCAGGAGATCGTTGGTCTGGACCTGCTGCTCCACCGACGAAAAGGTCGCGAGCTGCGTCGCGTAATCCGTCGCATCGAGCGGATCGAGCGGGTCCTGGTTGCGTGCCTGCGTGGTCAGAAGGCGCAGGAAGGTGTCGAAATCCGAAGCGAGAACCGCGCTGCGGTCGGGTGCCGCGGGGCTGCTGGCGATCGAGGCTGCGGGCGCGGTGACGGGCGGTGCTTCCATGGCGGGTTTCTTCCTCAGAGGATCAGGTTCAGGCCGTCTCGCCGCGGGGCGTCCACGTCCCGCTCGATCGGTACGGGGGCGCGTGCGGACTCGGCAACTCCGCCGGTGGCGGTGTCTGCGGATGCCTCGGCCCCGTCGTCCCTCTGGCGGCCCGAGGCGCTGCCACCGCCGAAATTCAGGTCCACGCGCCCGAACCCGTCCGCCTGGAGGTCCCGGAGCAGCAGATCGCCGTGGCGCCGCAGCAATTCGAGCGTTTCCGGTCGTTCCGCAAGGACCTGGACAGACAACGTGCCCTCCGCATGTCGCATGACCACGCGGATCCGACCCAGTTCCTCGGGGCGCAGGCGCAGTTCCACCGTCCCGTCGCGTGTCGCGGCGATGGCTTCAGTTACCTGCCGGACGGCGGCGGGCCAGTGTTGCGAGACCAAGCCCGCGGCCATGTCAGTCCCCTGCGCCCGTATGGGCACAGGCAGGCCCGTCTCACCGCCTCCAGTGATCGCCACGAGGAGCGGGTCTGTACCTTCGGGAGGCGGCCCGTCGGCTGGCGCGATCGCGCCCGGAACCTGCAGGACCTTCGTCGGCTCGGCGGTGGCGGGCAGACGAGCCGCATGGTCCATGCCATGCCTTAGGGTGGGGTCCTGACCATACCGGACAGAGTTCCCGAAGAGACGCCAGTCCGGGTTCGTCCTGGAGGTGTTTCCGGTCCCTTCCCGACCGTCGATTCCGGCTGCATCCGGCGCGATCATGACGTAAGAGAGCTGCGGCGAGACAGGTCCGGCCGCCCGTGCGGTACCGCGCCACGCCATCGCGGCGGGTCGGGGCGGGGCTTCCGCGACGCTGCCTGACAGATCGGCGGACCCGACATCGACCGGCCCATCGGTTTCGGAAGGCACCGCCTGACCAAGCGAAGGTTGTCCGGCCGCTGCGGCCAAGTCCCGTCCCCCCGTGCTCTGTGCAGGCGCGGAAAAATGGCTCGCGACCCCCGCGGCGCCAGTTCCAAATGACGCGAAGGCACCACGAACCTCGCGTGAAGACCCGCTCGGAGGGAGCCGCCCGTGAACCGGTTCCGGCGCGGGAGGGGCAATCACGTCTGCCTTGCCCGGCACCGGCCGCGATGTCGCCGGCACGTCCCTCGGCACACCGCGGGTGCGGTCTCCCTCGAATATCTCCGCAGCAAATCGATCCATGGGGACACGATGCGCCTGCCCGGATCCACGCACTGCGCCATGGTGACGCTTCGCCGGTGAACCGGCTGCGCCGCGCTCCGGGACCCGATCGACGAACTCCACCGCAAGTGCAGGCTCTCCTGGGGCACGAGCCCGGGCGGTACTCGTCTCCTCTGAAGCCGGCAACACGGCTCTCGCGCTCAGGGTTGCACCCGTAACGGGCAAACCGATTTCCGCCCCGCCGGCCTCCGGCCGAAAAACCGAAGGCACCGCTTCCGCGGCAGAATGCGTGCGTGGCCGCGCCTGTGGCATCTGGACCGGGATCAGCCCTGTGCCTGTGGCACCGGGTTCCGCGTCGACTGCGGAGTTCGGCCGTGTGGCATGAAGCAACGTCGCTTCGTCGGATCGCGCCGAGCGGAGCGGAGATTCGTGAGACCTCTCTGGTTCCGACGTTCGTTCCGTATGCTCGGATCGACCTTCTGAAAGTCGTCCAGTCAGGTCCCTGATCACGCCGCGTGGGAGGAGCCACCGCTGAACCTGCTCCTCTTCGCGATCCGAGGGACCTGTCGCCTCGACCGAAGGGCTCTCCGACTCGTGGCCAGACAAGAGCTGCGGTTCCCGCACGCTGCGGCGCGGAGGCGTCATTTTCTCCCTTGGCCGGTCGCTGCCAAGCTGCCTCCCCCCGTCTCCGTGCTCGTCCTCCCGGAATTGCGCGCGTTCAAACCCTGGAGGTATGTGCGTCGTCACCGCATCGGACACCATGGGAGCTGCGATCACGATAGCTCCCGTCTGCGACACCGTCTCCGAACCGGATTCGGACGCGGCGGCGGCAACGGCGACCTCGGGTTCGGCCTCCGCTGCCGGCGCGAACACCGCACCTTCCGATCCGGCCCGCACGTCTGGGACGCGATCGAACACGTGCGAAAAATCAATGTCTTCGGACGGACCAGGCACCGGCTGCGCCCTGACCTGCCGGGCCGGCACCTCCAGCGGAATCGTTAGGTGTTGAAGCATTCTGCGTCCTGTTCCGAACCGAACGCCACCTTGGCACGTCGGAGTTACCGGAAATTTACCGGCGCCGGAGGAGGATGACCGCGATGCAGACAAGTGGAGCGACTCCATGCAGGTACATGCGGTTCCGCCAGCGATCGCGCGCGCGGAGGCCCCCCAGAAACAGGACAGCGGCCTTTGGCGGGCCGCCGTCGCCCTCGAGCGCCAGTTCCTGTCCGAAATGCTGGCCGCAGCCGGCCTTGGCGCACCACGCCAGGCCTTCGGCGGCCGGAACGGCGAGGAGCAGTTCGCGTCTTTCCTGCGCGATGCCCAGGCAGGCCTACTGACCGAGGCGGGCGGAATCGGACTGGCCCGAGTCATCCACGAAACTCTTAAGGAACGCGCAGATGCCGCAGACGACTGATACCGTGCTGAAGAAGCTGAACAAGTTGCTGGACGACGAGCGGGCGGCGCTTGTCGCCGGCGATTTCGACAGGATCGACGAGCTTGCCCGCGAGAAGGGGATCCTGCTTGACCAACTCGCCGCCGACATGCCGGCGAGCGGCGCCGCGCTGGCCCCCCTCCAGCTCAAGCTGCGGCGCAACCGCGCATTGTTCGAGCAGGCGCTCGAAGGCTTGCGCGCCGTGGCAGATCGGCTCGCCGAACTGCGCGCGGTGGGCGGCGGGGGCGAGACCTACGACGGCGAGGGTCGGCGCCAGAAGATCAAGTCTACGGCGCAGAGCACGCTCGAAAAACGTGCATGACATTGTCGTCGAATTGCGGCGGAAACGGAGGACCTACTTGGCAGCTTGTTAACGCATGAGGAGGCAGTCTGGCACGGCATCCGGACAGGATGGCGCGGGGCGAGAAAACCACCTCCCCGCTTGTGTCAGAACGACCTTTGACCGCCGCTTTCGCGGCACATCGGATGCCGCAAAAGCGGCTGAACTCAAAGGGTATACCACTCATGTCTAGCATTCTGACGAACAACGGCGCGATGATCGCGCTGCAGACCCTGAAGTCCATCAACAAGGGCCTTCAGATGACGCAGAACGAGGTCGCGACCGGAAAGTCGGTGGCCACCGCCAAGGACAACTCCGCCGTCTGGGCGATTTCCAAGGTGATGGAAGCCGACGTGAAGGGCTTCAAGGGCATCTCCGACAGTCTCAACCTCGGCGAATCGACCGTCGCGGTGGCCCGCCAGGCCGCCGAGACGGTCACCGACCTGCTCACCGACATCAAGGGCAAGATCGTTGCCGCCCAGGAGGAGAACGTCGACCGCGTCAAGATCCAGGCCGATATCAGCGCCCTGCGCGACCAGATCGCCTCGGTCGTCGGCGCGGCGCAGTTCAACGGCCTGAACCTGCTGTCGAACACAGACACGACTGCCGGGTCTGGCAACATCAACATCCTGTCGTCGCTCGACCGCTCGAGCAGCAACGTCGTGGCGTCCGACATCAGCGTCGCGAAGCAGGACCTCGGCACCACCGCGTCGGCGATCGACTACACGGCGACGGCAACCGCAGCGAACGCGGATCTCTTCGCGTTCGGCACGACCGCGGCTCAGGCCGCGACCGCCGTCAACACGGCCGCCAACGCCACGTTGACGATCAACATCGGGTCCGAGGCAACGGCGGGCGCCCCGTCGCTGGCCAACTTCTCGAGCACCGATCCGGTCGCGGCAGGCCTCGGCTTCCAGTTGATCATCACGGCCTCGGGCGGCAATGTCCCGGCCGCGTTCAACACGACCGACGGCGACATCACCTACGTGGCCCGCGACGGCGACACCGCCGCCGACGTCGCCACGGGCCTGGCCGACGCGTTCAACCGGTACGCGCGCACCAAGCTCGGCGAGGACAACGTGGGCTCCGGGTCCGGCCTGATCCAGGCAACGGTCGGCGCCAACGGGTTCTCGCTGGTGATCGAGGGGTACGACGGCGTCGCCGGCGACACCTTCTCGGTCAACGCGGAGCAGTTCGCGGCGACCGCCACCACGATCGGCGGCCGTCTCGAGCAGCTCACCAATGTCGACGTGACCACCCAGGCGGGGGCCGACAACGCCCTCACCGAGATCGAAGCGCTGATCCAGACCGCGATCGACTCCGCCTCGGCATTCGGCTCGGCGCAGGGGCGCATCGAGACCCAGACCGACTTCATCTCCGGTCTCACGACCGCGCTGAAGTCGGGCATCGGCACCCTCGTCGATGCCGACATGGAGGAGGCGTCCGCACGCCTGCAGGCACTCCAGGTTCAGCAGCAGCTCGGCGTCCAGGCGCTGTCGATCGCGAACCAGGCGCCGCAGCAGCTCCTGTCGCTGTTCCGGTAACCGGGACGACGGGAGGGCCGTCCGCGGCCCTCCCCACCTCCCGACGTCCCAATCCTGACACCTCGACATGCTGGAGACCCCCTTGCACGCTCACGCGCAGGCGCTTCACGCCTACTCGCATGCCGCCGCTCCGATCCGGACGGCCCGCGGTGCGGAATACGAAGTCATCGCCCGGATCACACATCGTCTGCGGGACGCGGCCCGGAAGGGAAAGCGCGGCTATCCCGAGCTCGTCGCCGCGTTGTCGGACAACCGGAGGCTCTGGACAACGCTGGCCGCGGATGTCGGGCAGGCGGGAAACGGGCTGCCCGACGACCTGAGGGCACGGATCTTCTACCTCGCCGAGTTCACCGAGAAACACAGCCGCCTCGTCCTGCGGGGCAAGGCCAGGGTCACGCCTCTCCTCGAGATCAACGTCGCGATCCTGCGTGGTCTCGGCAGCAGGCCGCACCCATGACCGGGCTCGTGCTCAAGCTGGCGCCCCGGGAACGCGTGCTGATCAACGGCGCGGTGCTCGAGAACGGCGACCGGCGCACAAGGATCTCGATTGTCTCGCCGAACGCGCGCATCCTGCGCCTCAAGGACGCGATCCATCCCGACGAGGCGACCACCCCCGTCCGGCGGCTCTGCTACGAGGCGCAGCTGGTCCTGAGCGGCGACCGCGACGCCGAGGAGGTGGCGCCGGCGCTCCTGCGGCGTATCGAGGAACTCAGCCAGATCCTCACCGATCGCGACAGCCGCACCCTGCTCGCCGAGGCGACGGAAGCGGCGATGCGCGCACGGTTCTATCCCTGCCTCAAGTCGCTGCGCGCGCTGATCCCCCGGGAAGACCGTCTGCTTGCGCCTCACGGCTGAGCCGAGGGGCGGCCGCGGTCGCCCTTCGGCACGCCCGCTTGCGGACCACGTCAGCGGGTCGGTTGCGGCACGCGTGCCCGACGCAAGATGAGGCCGAGCCGGTCGAAACTGTCCCGCGGCGTGGCATGCCCGTCCTCGCCGAGAAACCGGTCGAGGTCGGGCAAGAGGCGGATCGCCTCGTCGAGCTCCGGATCGGAGCCCGCGCGGTAGAGCCCGGCGCGCACCATCGGCTCCGACCGGTCATAGGCCCCGAGGAGGCGCCGCACATCCGCCAGAAGGGCGTTCTCCTGCGGGCTCGCCGCGTCCGGGAGGCAGCGCGACACGGACCGCAGGACGTTCACCGCCGGGAAGCGACCCCGCTCGGCGATCCCGCGCTCGAGCACCACGTGTCCGTCGAGCGTTCCCCGCAGGACATCCGCAACCGGTTCCTCCATGTCGGACCCGGCGACGAGCACGGTGAAGACGGCGGTGATGTCGCCCTGCCCGGCCTCGCCGGGGCCCGCGCGTTCGGCAAGTGCCATGATCTGGTGGGCCATCGAGGCGGGATGTCCGCGCAGGGCCGGCAATTCTCCGGACGCGAGCGCGACCTCGCGGTGCGCCTCAGCGAAGCGCGTGATGGAATCGGCCAGGAACAGGACCTGCCGACCGCCATCGCGAAAATGTTCTGCGACGGTCATCGCCGAAAGCGCCGCGCGTCGCCGGTCGAGCGCCGAGCGGTCCGAGGTCGCGGCCACCACCACGGACCGCGCCATGCCCTCGGGGCCGAGGACACGCGTGACGAATTCGCCGAGTTCGCGCCCGCGCTCGCCGATCAGCGCGAGCACCACGACGTCAGCCTCGAGGCCGCGCGCCAGCTGTGCAAGAAGCCGGGACTTGCCCACGCCCGAGCCGGCGAAAAGGCCGATCCGCTGTCCCCGGGCGATCGGCAGGAGCGTGTTGAAGACGCCAAGCCCCGTGCCGAGGCGCGGCCCGAGCGGTCGCCGCCCCGCCGCCGCCGGCGGGACGGCACGGAACGGACGCGGGACCGCACCTGCGGGCAGCGGCCGGCCATCGAGCGGCCGGCCGAGAGGGTCGATGACACGGCCGATCCAGGCGTCGCAGGGGGCGAGGACGGGCGCCCCCGTCGCGGTCACCCTGTCGTTCTCGGCGACGCCGTCCGGCGGCGCGTCGGGCAGCATGCCGACCATGCCTTCGCGCAGGCGCAGCGCCTCGCCCCACAGCACGCTGCCGTCGCCGCGCAGGATCTGCATCCGGTCGCCGATGCCCACGTGCCGCGACAGTCCGGTGACCCAGATCACCGCGCCGTCCGCCGAGTGCACCCGTCCCACCGGGCGTACGGGCCGCAGGCGCCCGATCTCCTCCTGCAACCCGTGGATTTCCGTGCGCCTCATGCCGCTCCCCGATTGCCGCCGACACACGGTTTCTAAAGGAATCGGACTTAAGAGGAGGTTGCAGAACGCGACTGGAGAAACCGAATGTTTCAGGATCTGGCCCTCTTCGACACGGCGGTCCGCATGGCGCGCCACGCTGGCCGGATGCAGGCAGCCAGCGCACAGAACATCGCCAACGCCGATACGCCGGGCTACCGCGCCCTGCGCCTCCCGGACTTCTCGGACGCCTACGCGTCGCGCGAGCCGTCCGGCCCGCGGGCGACGCGGCCGAGCCACCTCTTCGGCGTGCGTTCGGACGGCGAGGCAGACTTCACCCGCATCGACGCGGCCGCGGACCCGAATGGCAACACCGTATCCCTCGAGCAGGAAATGGTCTGGGCCAACACGGCGCGACGCGATCACGGTCGCGCGCTCGCGATCTACCGCTCGGGCATGACCATCCTGCGCACCGCGCTCGGCGGCGGACGGTGAGGACGCCATGAGCGCCTTTTCCGACGCACTCTCGGTCACGGCGAGCGGGCTCGAGGCGCAGGCGCGTCGGCTGGTGCACGTGTCGGAGAACATCGCGAACACCGACACGCCCGGCTACCGCCGGAAGACCGTGCCGTTCGAGCTCGGGCGCGAGGACGCCCACGGCGTGCAGCGCGTGGCGGTCGGCCGGGTGACGCTCGACCGGGGCGCCCTGCCGCGGATCTTCGACCCGGCGCATCCGCTCGCCGGAGAAGACGGGTACTACGAGGGTTCCGGCGTCGACCTGATCGTCGAGATCGCCGACGCGCGCGAAGCCCAGCGCTCCTACGAGGCGAACCTGAAGATGTTCGAGCAGACCCGAGATATGTCGCAGGCCCTGATGGACCTGCTGCGCCGCTGATCACCCGCCATAGCAGGAGAACCGCATGGACGTCCGCAGTCTTTTCGCCAGCCAGAGCTACGCCGCCATCGGCCGCGTCGCGGCGCCGGGCACGCCGCGCCCCGACCCCGTAGCCGATTTCACCGAGACCCTGAGGGCGGCCGAACGCACGGCCACGGAGGCGATGACGGGTGATGCCGATCCCCATGCGCTGGTCGCCGCGCTCGCGCAGTCGGAACTCGCCGTCGAGACGGCGGTCACCGTCCGCAACAAGGTGGTCGAGGCCTACCAGGAAATCCTGCGCATGCCGGTCTGACCGATGCTGTCCGAAGCGGAGTTCTACGACGTGGTGCGGCAGGCGCTCTGGATCGCGACCATCACTTCGCTGCCCATCCTCTCGGCGGCGCTGGTCTCGGGCGTGACGATCGGCCTCGTTCAGGCGCTGACCTCGATCCAGGAGATGACGCTGACCTTCGTGCCGAAACTCGCGGCAATCGTCGTGGTCTTCTGGATGTCCATGAGCTTCATGTCCGAGACACTGGTCGCGTTCTTCCGCGACGTGATCCTCGTTGCCGTGGCGGGAGACTGAGATGCAGGTTCCCGGCTACACCACACTCACGCGGCTCTCGGGCCTCATGCGCGAGATGCAGGTCGTCGCGAACAACATCGCGAACGCCGAGACGACGGGTTACCGGCAGCAGGGCGTCCTGTTCTCGGAATACGTGGCACGCCTTGGCGACGGCAGCGTGTCGATGGCCGCCGGGCGCATCGGCCAGACCGACCTCTCGCAGGGCACGCTCAAGCGGACGGGTGGCCAGTTCGACCTGGCCATCGAGGGCGACGGCTTCTTTCAGGTGCAGGGGCCGGACGGCGTGCGCCTGACCCGCGCCGGCGCCTTCAGCCCTGGCCCTGCGGGCGAGCTCCTGACGATGACCGGCCACGTGGTGCTGGACGCGGGCGGAGCGCCGATCCTCGTGCCGCCGGGCGCCGGCGATCTCGCCATCGCCGAGGACGGCACGATGTCGTCCGCGGGCCGCCCCGTCGGACAGATTGGCCTCGTCGTGCCACTCGACCCGCGCGGGCTCGTGCGCGAGGGCGATACGCTCTTCCGCGCCGACGCCGGCGTCGATCCCGTGACCGAACCGCGCCTCCGGCAGGGTTTCCTCGAATCCTCGAACGTCGACACGCTCGGCCAGATCGCGCGGATGGTCGAGGTGCAGCGGGCCTACGAGCTCGGCCAGAGCTTTCTCGACCAGGAACATGAACGCGTGAAGGCGGCGCTGCTGGCGCTGTCCCGCTGAAACAGGAGGCTGCCCATGCGCGCCCTGCACATCGCCGCGACCGGAATGAGCGCACAGCAGATGCGGGTCGAGGTGATCTCGCACAACCTCTCGAACATGTCGACGACCGGCTACAGCGCGCGGCGCGCCGAGTTCGCGGACCTGCACTACGAGCAGGTCGCACGCGCCGGCACGGTGAGTGCCTCGAACGGCACCATGCTGCCGACCGGCATCCAGCTCGGCCTCGGCGTGCGCCCCTCTGCGGTGACCGTCGACCTGTCCCAGGGCTCGCTCACGCAATCGGGCGGCGATCTGGACGTGGCGATCGAGGGCGGGGGCTACCTCGAGGTCACGCTGCCCTCCGGACAGGCGGCCTATACCCGCGACGGGGCGCTCAAGCGCGATGCCGAGGGTCTCATCGTGACCTCGGAGGGCCACCCCGTCGCGCCCGAGATCGTCATCCCGCCCGAGGCGCTCTCGGTCTCGATCAGTCCCGACGGGGAGGTCTACGGCTATTTTCCCGGCGCCGCCGAGGCCCAGCTTCTCGGCCAGATCACCCTCGCGGGCTTCACCAACGCCAAGGGGCTCGAGGCGATCGGCTCGAACCTTTTCGTCGAGACCGAGGCGTCGGGACCGCCCCTCGCGGGGGAACCGGGCGTCGACGGTCTCGGCACGCTGCGGCAGGGCTATCTCGAGGACAGCTCCGTCGATCCCGTGCGCGAGATCACCGACCTGATCGAGGCGCAACGCGGCTACGAGCTCAACGCCAAGGTGATCAGCGCGGCCGACCAGATGCTCGCCGCCACCACCCAGGTGCGCTGATGCCACGCGCGCTCCTGCCGGTCCTGCTGGTGCTTTCGGGACCGCTTGCCGCGGATGTGGTCACGCCGACGCGCACGATCCGCGCCGCCGAGATCGTCGCCGCCGACGCGGTCGCGCTCGCGGCGGGCAGCCATCCCGACGCCGCCGCGACGCTCGGCGAGGTGATCGGACGGGAGGCGCGCGTCGCGCTCTTTCCCGGCCGGCCGGTGCTCCTGTCGCAGCTGCAGCGGCCCGCGCTGGTCGAACGCAACGCGCTCGTGCCGCTCGTCTTCGAAGCGGGCGGCCTCAGGATCACCGCCGAGGGGCGCGCGCTCGGGCGCGGCGCCGCGGGCGAACGGATCCGCGTGATGAACCTCTCGTCCAAGGCGAGCGTCTTCGGCACCGTGCGCGAAGACGGGTCGGTCGAGGTGACGCCATGACCCCCGCGTTGCGAGGCCTCTGCCTCGGCATGCTCGTGATCTGCACCGCCTGCGGACGCGTCGGGCATATCGGCCGGCCGCCTGCGCTGAGCCCCGTGGAACAGGGGGCCGAGCGGGCGGCGATGACCTACGTGGTGCCCGCGGACATCGACGCGCGGCCGGTCGCCTCGCGCGCCTCGCTCTGGAACGGCGGGCGCCGGTCTCTCCTCGGCGATCGGCGCGCGCTGCAGCAGGGCGACATCCTGACCGTGGTGATCGAGATCGACGAGGAGGCGGAGATCTCCAACCGCTCCGAGCGCAACCGCAGCGGGTCCGAGTCGCTGGGCATCCCGCAGCTTTTCGGCGTGCCGCAGAAGGTCGACAAGTCCCTGCCGGACGGCGCCACGCTCGGCGACGCCGTGTCGATCACTGGCGGGTCGAGCGCATCCGGCGACGGAACCGTGCGGCGCAACGAGAAGCTGACGCTGCGCGTGGCCGCGACCGTGGTGGACGTGCTGCCGAACGGGGTGCTCGCGATCTCCGGCACGCAGGAGGTGCGGGTCAACTTCGAACTGCGGGAGCTCCTCGTGACCGGGTACGTGCGCCCCGAGGACATCTCCCGCCTGAACGAGATCACATATGACAAGATCGCCTCCGCCCGCATCTCCTACGGCGGGCGCGGGCAGATCAGCGACATGCAGCAACCGCGGATCGGCCAGCAGGTGCTCGACGCCGTGCTGCCGTTCTGAGGCGGGAGGACGACCATGAAGGCCCTCATCGTTCCGATCGTTCTCGGTCTCTTGGGCACAGGCGGCGGCATCGGTGCCGCGCTCTTCCTCGGCGGCGGCGCACCGGAAGAGGCCCAGGAGACCGCAGCAGACCACGCGGCCGGGACGGCCGAGTCGCCGGCAGGCGCGTGTACCTGCCCCGACAGCCACGACGCGGTGGCCGCCGATCCCGCGGGACACGCCGACGACGATCACGGCGGCGAAGCGCCCACGCACGAATATGTCAAGATCAACAACCAGTTCGTCGTTCCGGTCGTCGAGGGGCAGCGGGTGGAGGCGCTCGTCGTCCTGTCTCTCAGCGTCGAGGTGCCGGCCGGCGTGCGCACCGACGTCCACACGCTCGAGCCAAAGTTGCGCGACGTCTTTCTCGGCGTCCTCTTCGAACATGCGAATGCCGGGCATTTCGGACCCGACTTCACCCGGGACGAGTCGCTGAGCATCCTGAAGCGCGGTCTCAGGGATGTTGCGCGGACCGCGAGCGGCGGCGTCATCACCGACGTCCTCATCACGGAGATCGCCCGCCAGGACGCGTGACCAAGACCCTCAGGGGTCGGTGCGCCCGAGGGCCAGGAGCGCCAGCGCCTGCAGCGTCGCTTCTTCCCGCGCGTCGCGATGCCGGCGCGCCTCCCGGCTGGCGGTTTCGTGGAGATCATGCGCGGCGCTCGCCCGGGCAAAGGCCCTGCGGGTCTCCGCGAGGCTCTCCATCCGGCGCGCCACCGACAGGGCGAGGTCGCGGTCGACCCGGGCGCGCCGCGTCGCGATCCAGCGCAGCCAGGCGGCGTCGGCCCGGCTGGCCCGACGGGCGCCGTCCGTCCCTTCGGCGAGCAGCGCGACGCGCAAGCGGTCCTCGAGCCCCCCGACCTCGGCCCGGTGCCCCGCCTCGACGGCCAGCGCCTCGTGGTAGGCAATCACCGCCTGGTCACGCTCGAGGGCCGCGAGTCCTGCGACCAGCGCGGTGTCCCGGGTCACGACCACGAATGCCGCGCCTTCGCGCGCATCGCGTCCGCGAACCGGATCGCTGCCGCCACGGCACGATAATGCTCAACCGGAATTTCCTGGCCAAGCCGGACGCTCGCATGGAGAGCCCGCGCGGTGGGAGGGTCCGAATGGACGGGAACGCCAGCCGCCATGGCGACCTCCCGGATCCGCAGAGCCACGTGATCACGGCCCCGTGCGACGCAGACGGGCGCGGAACCGGGTGTTCGGCTCCACGCCAGCGCCACCGCATAATGCGTAGGGTTCACGATGACCACGTCCGCCTTCGGGACCGCGCGCACCATGGCGTTCAGGGCGATCTCCTGTGCCCGGGCGCGGCGCTGCTGGCGGACATGGGGGTCGCCTTCGCTCTCCTTCATCTCGTCGCGCAGTTCCTTCAGCGACATCCTGTTGCGCCGCAGGTGATCGGCGCGCTGCCACAGCATGTCGACGCAGGCGATGACCACGGCGACGGGCAGCACGACGGAGAGGAACCCGACGATCCCGACGCCGAGCGCCGCCGCCACGGCCGGCGGCGACATGCCCGAGCCTGCGAGGAGCGCATCGCTTTGCCGGCCGAGGAGGAGCGCGAGGCAGCCGCCGTAGACCACGAGCTTCACGAAGCTCTTGGCGAACTCGAAAAGCCCGCGGCGGCCGTACTTGTTGCGCGCGTTCGCGAGCGGCGCGATGCGCTCGAGCCGCGGGGAGAGCCGCGCCGGTGCGAAGACGACACCCCGCGTGGCGAGGAGCGCCCCGGCCACGAGGCCGGTTGGCGCGAGGAAGAGCCCGAGAACGGACCCCGTGATCCCGGTCATGAGGCGCCCGGCAGGCGCGGACGCGCCGTCATAGAAAAGCGCGCGCGCCAGCATGTCCGGATGGTCGAGGAAGGGAAGGAGCGCGCTGCCGAGGTCGCGCGCCATGTGCTCCCCCGCGAAGGCGAGCGCGGCAAGCAGCCCCGCATAGGCAGCGGCGGTGAGGAGATCGGGCGAGCGTGCGATCTCGCCCCTCTGGCGGGCCTGCTGCAGCCGCCGTTCCGTGGGGTCGTGCGGTTTCTCGGCGGTGTCGTCCTGCGCAGCGTCCGTCATGGTGCCCCGAAAGGCCGTGCGAGGGCCGACAGGATCGCCGCGTGCCAGACCGACAGCATCAGTGGCGTGCAGAGCATGAGGATGGCCACCGCGCCGAAGGTGATGAGCGGGGCGCCGACGAAGGCCACCATGAGTTGCGGCATCGCCTTGTTGATGACGCCGAGCGTCAGGTTGTAGAGCGTCGAGACGAGCAGGAATGGCGCCGCCAGCGTGAAGCCGAGCGCGAACGCCTGGGCCACTGCGGCGACGCCCCACGGGCTGACCTCGGCACCACCGGGAAAGGCCCCGAAGGGCAGGACCCCGTAGGACAGGACGAGGGCCTCGGCAATCTGCACGTGAAATCCCGCGAGGGTCAGGAGCGCGAGGGCCGAGATCGTCAGGACGTGACCGAGCGTCGGCAGAGGTTCGCCCGCCGCCCCGCCGAGAAGCTGCGCCAGCGACGTCGCCTGCGCCGCGATGGAGCCTGCGATCTGCAGCGCCATGACGAAGAGCCTGAGCACGGCCCCGATGAGGAGGCCCGACAATGTCTCTGCAAGGACGAGCCGGACCAGCAGGGCCAGATCGGGGGCTGGCAGATCCAGCGTCGCCAGCACCGCCGGCGCGCAGATCGCGGTCACCGCGAGCGCGAGGCCGAGCCGGATGCGCGCCGGCACGACCTGTTCGCCGAACGCCGGCATCAGGGCGAACGCGCCCGCCGCGCGCAGGAACACCGCGAAGCTGCCCCAGAGCCAGTCTCCGGCCAGGCCCGAGAGCTCGGCCAGCGCGGTCATGCGGCCACGAGGCCCACAAGCGCCGGACGCGCCTCGAGCCCGATCTCGTCGAAGGAGAGCACGGGGTTCGACAAACCGTGCGCGGCCAGCACCGTGCGCAGGAAGCGGCGGCGGCGGGCGGTGGTGACGATTGCCGGATAGACGCCGCGCTCCGTCGCCGCCCCGAGTTCCGCAGCTACGCGGGTGGTCAGCGTCTCGAAGGTCTCGGGGGGCAGCGCGACGTCGAGCCCGCCGCCCTCCGTGTCGATCTGGTAGGCCCGGAACGTCTCCTCCCATCCGGGGTCGAGCTGGATCAGCGGGATCGTCCCGTCGGGCCGCTTCATGCCGGCGACGATCTGGAACCCGAGCCGCTGGCGCACATGTTCGCAGATCGCCTCGGGCGTCGCACGCTGGCCCCGCGTCTCGGCGACGGCCTCAAGGATCAGCGGCATGTTGCGGATCGAAATCTGTTCGTCGAGGAGCAGCCGAAGGACCGCGTGGAGCGTGTCGATCTGCACCTTGTCGGGGATCAACTCGTCGAGGAGCCTGCGGTTCGCCTCGGCCCGAGCGCCGTTTGACAGTGTCGTCATCTCCTCAAGCAGGCGGCGCAACGCCTTCAGCGTCAGGAGCCGGCCGAAATTGCGTTTCACGACCTCGAGAAGATGCGTCGCCACCACCTCGACGGGCGTCACGATGGTCACCCCGGACAGGGCGGCGGCCTCGCGCATGTCCGGCCGGATCCAGCGGGCCGACGCACCGTAGACGGGTTCCTTCACGTCCTCGCCCATGGGCAGCGCACCGCGTCCCTCCGGCGCGAGCGCCAGGAGGAGACCCGGATTGAGGACCCCGCGCGCGGCCTCGACCCCGTGGATGCGGATCACGTAGGTGCCGCGGGACAGCGCCGCGTTGTCGGTGAGCCGGATCTCGGGCATGATCAGCCCGAAATGCGAGGCGATGTGCGTGCGCATGTTCGCGATCCGCGCGTCGAGACCCGTGCCGGGGTCGAGCACCATTCCGACGAGATCCGGCGCGAACTCCACGTGAACGTCGTCGAGATCGAGGACATCTCCCATCGAGGTGCGTGCGCGCGGCTCGTGGGCGGTGTCCGGCGGCGCATCGGGCGGCTGGTCCCCGTGTCGGCGCGCCACCAGGGCGGCCGCACCCGCGAGGGTGGCAGCGCCGATCATGAAGGGTACGAAGGGCAGGCCCGGGACGAAGGCGAAGAGCGCCATCAGCACAGCGACCGTTGCCAGCGCGGCGGCGTGACGCCCCAGTTGCGCGACGAGCGCGAGGTCCGTGGCCCCGGTGGTGCCGCCGCGCGCCAGAAGGAGCGCCGAGGCGATGGAGATGATCACCGCGGGGATCTGCGAGACCAGCCCGTCGCCGACGGTCAGGATCGCATAGGTCTGGATCGCGTCGCCCGCGGCCATCCCGTGCACGAACACCCCCATGGCCATGCCGACCACGAGGTTCAGGAGCGTGATCAGGAGACCCGCGACGGCATCGCCCTTGACGAATTTCGATGCGCCGTCGAGCGACCCGAAGAACGTGGTCTCCTGCAGTTCGCGCTCGCGCCGCGCCTTGGCCTCCGCATGGTCGATCGCGCCAGCCGCCATGTCGCTGTCGATGGCGAGCTGCCGCCCCGGCATCCCGTCGAGGGCGAAGCGCGCGCTCACCTCGGCCATGCGCGCGGCCCCCTTGGTGATGACCATGAAGTTCACGATGAGCAGCACGCCGAAGACCACGAGACCCAGGAACACGCTGCCACCCATGACGAAGCTCGCGAAGCCCTCGATCACGTGGCCCGCCGCATCGGTCCCCTCGTGACCCTGCCCGATGATGAGCTTTGTGGAGCTGATGTTGAGCGACAGGCGCAGCATCAGCGAGGCGAGCAGGATGGTCGGAAAGGCCGAGAAATCGAGCGGCCGCTCGATGAAGAGCGTGACGGTGAAGATGAGGATCGCGAGCGCGAACGAGGCGGCGAGGCCGATGTCGAGCACGGCCGCCGGCATCGGCAGGATCATCATCACGATGATTGCCATGAGCGCCACGGCGAGAAGCACCGTCGGCTGCAGGATGCGGCGCGGGCTCGGGGTCATGCTCGGCCGCTCCGGGGTTCGGGAACGCGGCATCCGACTCGACGGAAACGCCTCATGGCCATCCTCATTCCTCGGCCATCGCCGTGCGAGAGAGAAGTGCCTCGAGCGCGGCCCGCGTGTCCGCGCTCCTGCTCGCGATGTCCTCGAAGGACGCGAGGCGCTCCGGGTCGAGCGACTGCGTGAGCGCCTCGGCCTGCATCAGTCGCGCGGCCTCGGCCCAGGCATCATCGTCGGCCTCGGCGACGCCGGACCAGTTGCCGGCAAGGATCGCCGCGTCCTGACGCAGTGGCGCGGGTACGGCATCGCCGTCCTGCAGGTCGAGATATGCAAAATCCCCCATCATCTCGCGAGCCTCGGCGCGCAGCGTCTCGGCGTCCTCGCCGGCGAGCCCGATAAGCGCGATCTCGGCCTCTTCCGGCCGTCTCAGCATGAGCGCGCCGCGCGCTTCGAGGATGCTTCGGTCCCGCGCATGCCGTTCGGCGGTGATACCCGCGAGGACGGACAGCGCCGGATCGGCAAGGCCGCCATCGAGCAGGCGCGCGGCCGCCGCGAGACGCCGGGCTTCGGGAAGCGCGGACCCGGGCCCGAGGTCGTCCGACCGCGCGACGAGGAACGACAGCGACCGTGCGACATGCGCGTCGGCCAGCGCGGCCTCGAGGATCCGCCGCTCGAGGTCCTGAAGCGCGTCACCGGCGCGACCCGGGTCGGCGGCAAGCAGATCGTGGGCCTCGCCATAGGCCCCGGACGCCGCGAGCGCGGCGACCTGCGCCGAGAAGAGCTCCACCTCCTTCGCACTGCCGCGATATTCCTGCGCCATGGCGCCGGCATGGTCGGCGAGGGAAGCAGCTTCGCCCGGATCGTCCGTGGCGTGCGCGAGGTCCTCGAGCGCCGCCACCGCGACCTCCTCGTCGGCAGAGGCCCGGAGCGCGCGCAGCGGTTCGGTAGCGCCGGCGGGGGACAGCCGCGCCGCTTCGAGCCTCTGCTTGTCGCTTCGGGTCACGTCGCTGCGATCGAGGCGCAGACCGATCCGGCGCGCAACGTCGTCCATTCCGCGGAGCCGCAGGCGGCGCATCACTGCGGGACCGAGATGGGCCTGTAGAGGCTGCGACCACGCATCGACACTCGCCACGATCGCATCGCCATCGAGCATGGCGGCATCGACCGCCGGGTCGAACAGGGCCCAGACATGTTCGGTCACGCCACATGCCAGGCGGGCGGCAAGACCCGGCCGCTCGGCGGCGGGATCCTCCATCAGGCGGGCGAGTTGGTCGAGATCGGCCGCATCCGGCGTCCCGGCTGCGGCAAGAAGCGGGATCACCTCCTGCCCGAGGCCGAGCGACAGGTAGATCTCGACCAGCGCGCGGGACCGGTCCGGAACGACCCTCCCGGCACCGTCGAGCAGCAAGCCGCGCGCCTCGGCGATCGCCGAGAACCGGGGCTCGGGCGAGGCGCCGCTCCGGATGTCGAGAAAGGCGTAGGCATCGCAGTGTGGGCGGACGGGGGCAGGGACGGCTTCGGACGTGGCGGCAGAGCCCGGGTCGGGAGGTTCACGGGAACCTTCCAGTGCAGCCAGCCTGCGCAGCGCGGCCTCGGGTTCGGCACTCGACAGAATGCCCGACGAGATGGCAGCCGACACGTCATGCAGGATCGCCGCCGCAGCGACCTGCGTCGCTCCGTCTGTCGCGGGTTCGTCCACTCGGGTGGGCGCAGCGTCGCCCGGCGGCAGCGGCAGGGCCCGGGCGATGTCCTCCGCGGCGTTGTTGCCGATCGGGATCTGGAGCGCCGGTGTCGGCAGGAGCGACGGCTCGCCGCGTCCGGGCGCCACGTCGAGGATCAGGTGACCGGTGCCATCCGGCGTCGCGGTCACCTCGCAGGCACAGGCGAGGTCGAGAAGGAGTGTGGCGCGGTCGTCGCCGGGACGGAGATCTGCCACCCGCGAGCGATCGATGCGCCGCCAGATCTGCGAGAGGTCGAAGCCTTGTTCCGCGCCGGCGATCCTGAGGCGTGCCGGTTCCTCGTCGCGCGGAGGGATCAGCGACCACTTGCCGTCTGCGGGCAGGGCCACGACCACGCGGGTGAAGGCGCCATGTTCGCCGGTATAGACCGGCAATCCCTGCGCCTCGGCCCTCGACACGGCGCAGGCCGCGATCAGCATGGCCATGATCGCAAGCGCCGGGGCATGGCGCGGACAGAGGAGCGTCGGCATCACGCGGCCTCCTGCTTGGCCGACTTGAGCGCCTCTTCCAGTTCCGAAAAGGTCGGCCTGTGATGGGCCGGCGTATTCTGGCGGCCGACCTCGATGCAGATGTTCGTGGGATGATTGTGCAGGTTCGCGACCAGGACCTCGCGGATCAGCTGGTAGAAATGCGCCTCTTCCTCCACGACCGCCTTCACCTTGGCGGCAAACGGCCCGACGAGACCGTAGGCGAGGAAGACGCCGAGGAACGTGCCCACGAGGGCCCCGCCGATGAGCTTGCCGAGCACCTCGGGCGGCTGGTCGATCGATCCCATCGTCTTGATCACGCCCAGCACCGCGGCGACGATGCCGAGCGCAGGCAGGCCATCGGCCACGGTCTGCAGGGCGTGGCTCGAATGCAACGCGTGGTGCAGGTTCGCCTCCATGCGCTTTTCCAGCATCTCCTCGACCTGGTGCGGGTCGTCGTAGTTCATCGAGATCGAGCGCATCGTGTCGCAGATGAGCTCTACCGCTTCCCGATCCCTGAGGATCCGCGGATAGCGCGAGAAGATATCGGAATTCTCCGGGTCCTCGATATGCGCCTCGATGCTGACCGGGCTCTGGCGCGCAACGCGGACAAGTTCGAACAGCAGGCAGAGCAGGTCGCGGTAGTCTGCGTGCTTCCAGCGCGGCCCCTTGAAGACCTTCACGACGTCGCGGCCGGTCTGCTTGACGGTCGACAGGTCGTTGCCGATCAGGAACGCGCCTACCGCCGCCCCCCCGATCATCATCATCTCGAAGGGCAGCGACTTGAGTATGATCCCCATCTTGCCGCCGGCCAGGATGTAGCCGCCGAACACCATGGCGAAGATCACCGCGATGCCGATGATGCCGAACATCGAAAACCCCCTGAAAAACGTGCGAAAACCTGGCCGTGTCGGCGCGCCGGCCTCACATCACGAGAAGCTCTGCGTGCAGCGCCCCGGCCGCCTTGATGCTCTTGAGGATGTCGATCATGTCCCTGGGCGAGACACCAAGCGCGTTGAGACCCGCCACGACCTCGGACAGGCTGGCACCGGCGGACACCTCGGCGAGCCCCGGGCCCAGGTCCTCGATGATTCCCGTCTCGGTGCGGGGGACGACAACCGTCTCGCCCTCTGCGAAGGGATTGGGCTGCACGACGACCGGCGCCTCCTGGATCCGCAGCGTCAGGTTTCCCTGGGACACCGCCACGCGACTGATGCGCACGTCGGCACCCATGACGATGGTCCCCGACCGCTGGTCGATCACGACGCGCGCGCGGCGTTCCGGCACGATCGGGATGTTCTCCATCCGCACGACGGCGTGCGCGGGCGACCGGGCACCGGTGCGCGCGAGAGCGACCTCGACCGTCCCCGCGTCGATCATGATGGCGCTCTCCGTGCCGAAGGTCGCGTTGATCGCGGCCTCGATGCGCACCGCGGTGGTGAAGTCCGCCTCGCGCAGCGCCAGGCGCAGGCTCGAGAGCGACGCAAAGTCGAAGCCCACTTCGCGCTCGACCCGGGCGCCGGAGGGGATCGTTCCCGACGTCGGAACGCCCTGCACGACGCGCGCACCGTCCCCTTCGGCCGCGACCCCGCCCGCGATCACGCTGCCCTGGGCCACGGCGTAGATCTCGCCATCCGCGGCGTTGAGCGGTGTCATCACGAGGGTCCCCCCGAGGAGGCTCTGCGCGTCGCCGATGGCCGAGACCGTGACGTCGATCTGGCTGCCGGTGCGTGCGAAGGGCGGCAGCTGTGCGGTCACGAGGACCGCCGCCACGTTGCGGGGGCGGAACTGCTCGCCGCTGACGTTGACGCCGAGCCTTTCGAGGATGTTCGCCATGATCTCCTCGGTGAAGGGTGCGTTGCGCAGTCCGTCGCCGGTGCCGTCGAGCCCGGCCACGAGCCCGTAGCCCACGAGGTCGTTGCCGCGGACACCCTCGAACTCCACGAGATCCTTGATCCGGACGTCCTGCGCGGCCGCGATGACGGGCAGCGCGAACAGCGCGGCGATGAAGAAGAGGGCGGCACGGATCACCGGATGTACTCCAGAAGGGACAGCCGCGATGCCCGCGCGGTGGCGGTGTAGAGGCTGCGCAATTGCAGCTCGGCCTGCTCGAGGCGGATCGCGGTTTCGTAGGGATCGGTGCCGACGAGATTGAGGCGAGCGATCTCGAGGCTCGTGACCTCGCTCGCGTTGCGCACCGAGGTCTGCTCGATCCGGCCCTCGGCAAGCCCGAGCGTCGCGCGCAGTTCGGTCAGCGGCAATTCCAGCGCGGCAAGGTCGCGACCGGCCGCCACGAGAAGCCCGGTCTTCACGTCCGGATCGAGCGCGAGGGCGTCCTCGTTCACGAGCGCGGCCTTTGCGGCGGCCTTGAGGATGGCGCGGACGGTCCCGTCATCGGCACGGACGGCCAGCGATACCGTGACGCCCTCGCGCAGTTCGAGCGGCTGCAGGTCCTCGGTCGCGCCGCGGTAGGTCGTGGTCTCGAAGCCGCCGCCGGGCGTGTCGAACCAGTCGTCGAGGGCCGCGTCGATGCCGGCCACGTCCGTGGCGCCCCCCACATGGGTCACGAGGTCCGCCACCAGTTCCCGCGCGTTGGTCAGGGGCACGGTATCCGTGGCGATGCCGGCGAAGAGCACGCGGCCCGCCGCCTGCGTGTTCAGGGCGGAGATGACGCTCTGCAACGTCTCGGCTGCGTCGTTGGAGAGCGTCGCCCGAGCGGAATCGGTCACGAGGAGGCCCGCGCGCAGAAGGCTCGCGGTCAGGTCCTGGGTGCCCGTCTGCACGATGTCGAGCGCACGCTGCATGGATTCGGAAACGATGCCGGCCTCTGTGGTGGCGATCCGGAAGGCGTCGAGGCGCCGCAGCGCATGCTCAACCGACTGAAGCGTCGTGGTGTCGCCGTTGAGGCGCGCAGCCTTGTCCGCGGCCAGTCCCGTGGACAGCTCGACACCGAGGCGGTCGATGTCCGTCTTGAGCCGGGTCTGCCGGAAGCCCAGCGCGAGGCTCTGCGCGAGATCGCCGATCGATTGCATGGACTGTCCTCCTTCAGATCGCGAGCAGCCGCTCGAGCATCTCGTCCACGGCGGTCAGCACGCGGGCGTTCGCGGCATAGGATTGTTCGAGCTGCAGAAGCTTCTGCACCTCGGCGTCGGTGTCGACGCCCCCGGCCAGCTCGAGTTCGCGCAGCGCCATGTTCTGCGCCTCGGCGAAGCCGAGATCCCCGTCCGCCCGAACCCTGAAGCCGGACACCGCCGAAGAGAGGTCCGCAACATGGGCGACGAGGCTCTTGGCGCCGGTTCCGAGCGCCACGCCCGACGGTACGCGGACGGCGCGCAAGGCCGCGCCCATGTCCTGCAGGAGCCCTGCGTCGCCGACCGGTCCGGGAGCCGCCGCGGCGAGGCCGTCGCGCAGGCGCCATTGCTCGGTGCTGCCCGGCGCGACGAGCGGGTTGATCGCGATCCGGCCGGCGAGACCCGCGGGCGGCGTCGCCGCCACCGCGGCGCCCGCGTCGGTGAAGAGGCCCGGATCCGCGGCGCCGAGCGTGGTGTCGGGGCCGCCGGGGCCGAACCGCTGCGCGAGGTCCAGCGCGACCGCGTCGAGGGTGTCCTGCATCGCCACCGCCTCAACGTCGCGGATGCGGAATTGCGCGGCGAGGCTGCCCCGGCCGAGAGGGCCGCCCGGATCGGTCGAGACCGGGTTGCCGGCGATGGTGAGGCCCGAGAGGGTTCCGCCCGCAAGCGTCTGGTGCGGCGCGACGTAGGGGGTGGGGGAGAAGCCGATCTCGAGGGCGTTGCCGTCGAGGAGAAGCGCGCCGCCGCCGGTATAGAGCGCGACGGCGCCGTCGCCGCGCGGGGCCAGACGCACGGGCAGCAGCGCAGAGAGGCCGTCGATCGCCGCCTGCCGCTGATCGAGGAGACCCGAGACGTCGCCGCCGCGCCGCGTCGCGTACACGATGCGGTCGTTGAGGTCGGCGACGCGCCCGAGGTTGGTGTTCAGAAGCCCGACATCCGCGGCGATCGCTGCATCGGCGCGGCTGCGCGCCTCCTGGATGCCGGCGGAGAGCGTGTTGAGCGCGTCGGCCATGTCGACCGCGGTCTGCGCGACGTCGGCCAGGCGCTGTGCCGATGCGGGGTTGCCCGCGGCCACGGTGAGCGCGTTCTCGAACGCGGCGAGGCGGTCGCCGAGCGTGCCCATGCCGTCATCTGCACTGCCCGACAGGAAGTCGAGCCGGTCGGCATAGGCCTGCATGGTCCGGGCGTAGCCGGCGCCCGAATCCGACAGCCAGCGGTCTGCGAGCAGGACCGGGTCGCCGTGGCGCACCACGCCGGTGACGGACACACCGCCCCAGGTGGCGTCGCCGTTCGCGGCAAGCGACAGCTCGCGCCGGCCATAGCCCTCGGTCGTCGCGTTCGCGATGTTCGAGGAGACGAGTGCCGCCGATCGCGCGCTCGCCGTGAGGCCGCTCAGTGCGTTGCTCAGTGCCGCGGAAAGGCCCATGGCCCCGTTCCCTCTTCAATCGCGCGGTCAGCGCTTGATGTTGGTGGTTTCCTGCAGCATCTCGTCCACGGTCTGGATGACCTTGGCGTTCGACGAGTAGGCCCGCTGGGTCTGGATCATCGCGGTCAGCTCGGCCGCGACATCGGTGGTCGATTCCTCGCGTGCGAAGGCGACCACGTCGCCGATCGCGCCGTCGCCCGCGTCGCGCAGGAACATGCTGCCGGATTCGGGGCTGATCACGTAAAGCTGGTTGTCGATGGCCTCGAGCCCGTTGGGATTGGGCAGATCGACGAGCGGCACCTGAAAGATCGTGCGCGTGACGCCGGTGTTGAAGAAGGCGTGCACGAGGCCGTTGGTGTCGATCTCGACCGAGGTCATGTTTCCGACCGGCGAGCCGTTCTTGCTGATGTTGAGCGGCGCGAAGCTGTCGGCGAGCTGGGTGATGCCGTCGCTCTGCCCCGGCACGCCGATGTTGATCTCCATCGGGCCGCTGGCGACGTTGACGATCAGCGTGCCCGTCGCGGCATCGTAGGTGCCGCCCGAGACCGTGGTCACGCTGGCGATGCTGCCGCCGCTGGCCGGCGAGTTGTCGAAGACAAGGGTATATCCGCCGATGACCGTGCCCGGGTTGACCGAATCCTCGATCTGCATCGTCCAGGTGTTCGAGGCGGGCGGGGCGCCGGGAACGGTGGGCGTGAACGTGATGTTGAGATTCTCAGAGACGCCGAGATTGTCGAAGTACTCGACCGGCAGGAAGAGCGGGTCGCCCGCCGATCCCGGGATGGTCTGGGTCGCGGGCAGGTTCACGCCCAGCGTCACCGAGGTCGTGGGTTCGCCGGACAGGCGGTTGATGTTGATCCGCACCGGTTCGAGCGCGTCGTCGCTGTCGCGCGCGAAGGTCGGGATCGTGCCGTCCACGTTCGCCGGCCAGCCGAGCAGCATCAGCCCGCTGTCCGTGCGCAGGAAACCCTCTGAATCGGTGCGGAAGGAGCCCGTGGTGGTGAGGAACATCTGCGGCGAGGTGCTGCCCTGCTGGACCTCGCTCGCCCGCGCGACCGGAAGGAAGCCGCGCCCCCGCACGGCCAGGTCCGTCGCGTTGGACGTGGTGACGAGCGATCCGGTCTGATCGATCAGGCGGCGGGTCGAGGTCCGGACGCCGCCCGCGCTGTAGCGCACGCCCGTGTCGCTCGACACCATGGCGTGGAAATCGGTCTCGGCCCGCTTGTAGCCGAAGGTCGAGGAGTTCGCGATGTTGTCCGAGATGGTGGCAAGGCGGCTCGCGTTTGCCGCAAGTCCCGAAACGCTCGCGTTCAGGGAGGAGGAGATCGTCATGGACTCGCCTTTCTGCTGATACCGGACACCCACCCCTGATACGCAGCCGGGCTTAATGCCCGGCTAACGGGTAAAATGCGCAGCACCCCCTCAGCGCAGGAAGATGACCTCGACGCGGTTGTTGCGCGGGCTCATGGGGTTCTCGTGCGCGGGCTTGCGGTCGGCATGCGCGGTCACCCGGGCGATACGCCTGCCCGGCAGGCCGCCCTCCTCGAGCAGGACGCGCACCTTCTGCGCGCGCGCCTCGGAGGTCGTCCAGGCGGGATTGACCGCGAGGACCTCGGGAAAGGTCGCGACAAACGCCTCGACCGACAGCGCGTTCTCAACGACAAGCCCGGTCTCGGCCAGGACCTGCGTCAGCCGGCGCAGCGGATCGGCCGGCTCGTCCACGCCTGTGAACAGCGGCGCGCCCGGCAGGTCGTGCAGCTCGATCACGAGCCCCGCATCGGTGATGCGGATGCTCATGTGCTGCAGGAGGCTGTTGCCGTCCTGCGATTCGACCATCTTCTCGAGCAGGATGCGGCGCGTCTCCTCGAGCACGACCGTCTCGATCGCGTGGGTCGGAGAGCCCTCGTCCGCGGCGTCGGCGCCCTGCGCCTGCTGCTGCTCGGCGGGGTTCCGCGCGGTCGCCCCGGTGCCGTCCTGCGGCAGCGTGTCCTCCGCGAACACCGAGCTGCCCTTGAGGTCCTTGTCCCCGCCGCCCGACACGCGGTTGATCGAGATCGTCGGGCTGAAATAGTCCGCGAGCCCCTTGCGCTGCTTCTCGGTCGTCGCGTTCAGCAGCCACATCAGCATGAAGAAGGCCATCATCGCGGTCACGAAGTCCGCATAGGCGACCTTCCACGCCCCGCCGTGATGACCGCCGCCGGCGACCACCTTCTTGCGCTTGATGATCGTCGTGCCGTTCCCGTTCCCAGCCATGCCCGTCACTCCACCCGACAGCCCGGGGCCACGATCTGCACGCGAGGTGGGA
This sequence comes from Roseivivax isoporae LMG 25204, assembly GCF_000521865.1. GTDB lineage: Bacteria > Pseudomonadota > Alphaproteobacteria > Rhodobacterales > Rhodobacteraceae > Roseivivax > Roseivivax isoporae. The sequence goes on along the minus strand of NZ_JAME01000008.1, from coordinate 114,778 downwards.
CGAGAGTTCCGCCGAACTCGGGCGCCTGTGTGGCGAAAGCCTCAAAACCGCGACAGCCCGTTCCGGGTCCGATGGACAGGGCGCACCGTGCGCCGCTACTAAGGCCCGAGAACCACGCGTGGCAGGGAGAGGCTCATGTCGGACAAGCGAAGCGCGCTCGGGGCGCTGAAGGCGACCGCCGCCGCCGCGATCCTGTCCGCCGCGGCAGGCGGCGCCCACGCCCAGGCGACCGCGCAGGAAGCCCCCGGGAAGCGGGTCCCGAGCTTCAACCTCTACGGCCTGCCCGGCCTCGTGGACATGCCGACGGCCGAGATGGCGTCCGACGGCACGCTCGCGCTGACGGTCGGGCAGTTCGGGAACACGACGCGCGGCACGCTCAGCTTCCAGCTGCTGCCGCGGGTGATCGGCAGCTTCCGCTACGCGCGGCTGCAGGATTCGACGCTCGACCCGCGCGACGACTATTTCGACCGCAGCTTCGACATCCGCCTCCAGCTGCTCAAGGAAAGCGACTGGCTGCCGGCGGTGACGGTGGGTCTGCAGGACTTCGCCGGCACGGGGCTCTTCGGCGGCGAATACCTCGTCGCAACCAAGGAGATCGTCCCGGGCCTGCGCGTGACCGGGGGCCTCGGCTGGGGCCGGCTCGGCAGCCACAACGTGGTGGGATCGACCGGCACGCGTCCCGCGAACGACATCGGGCTCGGGGGCACGGTCGACTACGAACGCTTCTTCCGGGGCGACGCGGGCTTTTTCGGCGGCGTCAGCTACGACGTGACCGACCGGCTGCGGGTGAAGCTCGAATACTCGTCCGACGATTACGAGCTCGAGCAGAGCACCTCGCCGTTCGAGCGCAGCTCGCCGTGGAATTTCGGGATCGACTACATGTTCCGGAACGGCACGCAGCTGTCGCTCTACCACGTCTACGGCACCGAGATCGGCGCGCAGATCACGCTCGCCACCGACCTGAAATCGGCGCCGGTTCCGGGCGGCAACGAGGGCGCGCCCCTGCCCGTTCAGCCGCGCAGCGCGGAAAGCGCCGTCGACCTCGGGTGGACCGGCAATTCCGTGGCGCAGACCCGGGCGCGCGAGTCGCTCGACCAGCTGCTCGACGACGAGGGCATCGGGCTCGAGGGCCTGAGGCTCGAGGCCGGACGCGCCACCGCGCGCATCCAGAACCGCAAGTACAATGCCGTGCCGCAGGCCATCGGCCGCACCGCGCGGGCGATGACGCGCGCGCTGCCGGGCTCGATCAGCGAGTTCGTGATCGTGACCACCGAGGACGGCCTGCCCGGATCGGCCGTGGTGCTCGACCGCGCCGACATCGAGACGCTGGAATTCGACGCGGCCTCGGCGATCGAGGATCGCGCGCGCATCGTCGACGCCGCCGGCCTGACCCCCGCGCCCTTCCCCGACGAGTACCCGAAGCTCGAATGGTCGTTCTCGCCCTTCGTGCGGACGAGCGCCTTCGATCCCGACGAGCCGCTGCGGGTCGACTACGGTCTGCGCGTGAGCGGCGAGGCACGCCTCACGCCGAGCTTCATCCTGGCGGGCGCGGTGTCCCACAAGCTCGGCGGCAACATCGGCGACGGCCGCATCAACACGGCGACCCCGGGCGTGCCGGCGGTGCGCACCAACTACACGCTCTATGCCCGGGAAGCCGACACCGCGGTCGATTACCTGACGCTGTCGCACTATGCCCACCCGGTCGAGGACTTCTACACCCGCGTGACCGCCGGCTACCTCGAGAGGCAGTACGCGGGCATCTCGACCGAAGTTCTGTGGAAACCCGTGGACAGCCGGCTCGGCCTCGGCGGCGAGGTGAACTTCATCCGCCAGCGCGACTACGACGGCGGGTTCGGGCTGCGCGACAACGAGACCATCACCGGGGAGATCCCCGAGGTGAACGGCCACCTGTCGGCCTATTACGACATCGGCTGGGGTTTCCACGGCCAGGTCGACGTGGGCCGCTACCTCGCCGGCGATTACGGCGCGACGGTCTCGATCGACCGCGAGTTCGACAACGGCTGGCGCGTGGGCGCCTTCGCCACCTTCACCGAGCTCAGCGCCGACGAATTCGGCGAGGGCTCCTTCGACAAGGGCATCCGCGTGACGCTGCCGCTCAACTGGGCGATCGGCAGCGCGAACCGCCGGGCCGAGACGGTGGTCATCAAGCCGATCACCCGCGACGGCGGCGCGCGCCTGTCCGTGCGCGGCCGGCTGTACGACCGGGTGCGCGACAACCACGGCCCCGAGATGGCCAAGACCTGGGGGCGGTTCTGGAGATGATCGGCAAGACCTTCCTGCGCGCGGTCCTGCCGCTCTCGCTCGTCCTCGCGCTCGCGTCCTGCGGCAGCGATCAGGAGCGCGTCCGTTCCATCGACGTCCTGCGCCAGATCGGCGCGCAGATCGGCAGCGGCCGGCCCGCGCCGTTGCCCGAGGCGACGATCATGAGCACGCTGGGCCAGCTCCGCGGTCCCGTGACCTTCGTCGAGGTGGAAAGCCGCGGCGGACAGGCGCTGTTCGTGCCGGTGCAGCGCAACGGCGCGTATACCACCTACGCGACGCCCGCGGGTGCCTCGGTCGTGTTCCGCGACGGCTTCGTGGTGCAGACGCGCGGGCTCGGCGGCGACCTCATGTCGACGGACGAGGACGCGCTCCTGTCACTGATCCGCGCGCGCCAGCGCGGCACCGCACCCTACGTGATGCGGCATCTCGACGGCGAGAACCACACCGTCACCGACACCTATACCTGCAACGTGCTGCCACAGGGCCGCGAGGATTTCGCGTCGGGCGAGGTGCGTGCGCGGGGCACCCGGCTGCACGTCCATTGCGTCAGCGACGGGGGCCGCGATTTCGTGTCGCTGGTGCTGGTCGACGACGCGGGCCGGGTCTTGAGCGCGCAGCAATTCGTTGGCGGATTGTCCGAGTTCCTGAACTACCGCGTGCTGCGCCGCTGAGGCGCCCGCCTGCCCAGGCTCAATGCGGCGGCAGGCGGCGCACCACCGTGGACAGCATGAGGCGGGCGTCGCTGCACAGCGTGCGCCGACGCGCGTAGATCATGTCGATCCGCGCCTTCCGGGGAACGCAGCGGCGGCAATAGACCGCCTCGGTCTCGGCCGCCGTGGCGCAGCGCCCGAGCATCCGTTCCTCCGCACGGTGAAAAGCGAGCGTCGCCATGCCGGTCACGCCGGGGCGGTCCTTCAGGACCTCGGCATAGAGGTCCGGGAACATCTCGACGTAGCGGCGCAGCGGCGGGCGCGGTCCGACGAAGCCGATGTCGCCCCGCAGGATGTTCCAGAGCTGCGGCAGCTCGTCCAGCCGGTAGCGGCGCAGGATGCGGCCCGTCCGGGTGATGCGCCGCGCCTTGTCCCCGCCCGAGACGCCGCTGTCCGTCGCGACCGTGCGCATGGTGCGGAACTTCCACAGCAGGAACGCCTGCCCCGGCGCGCGCATGCGTTCGCCGAGATAGAGCACCGGCCGGCCGTCGAGACACAGGATGGCGAGGGCGATCAGCAGGATCACCGGGGACAGCACCACCGCAAGCAGAGCGGCGACGGTGACGTCGAGCGCGCGCGCCATGGCCCTCATGCGGCGGCCGCCAGGGCGGCGCGCCAGTCCGAGACGAGATGCGCGGGATCCGCGGCGCGGTCGTCGAGCGGGCAGATCGCCAGCATGCGCGACACGTCGAGCGCCACCCGCCGCGCGGCCCCTTCCGGTGCGACGCGCCAGAGGACCGGACGGCCGGCGGCGCGGGCGATCGCCTCCATCGCGGTGGTGCGGGGGGCGCCGACATTGAGGATCGCCGGCAGCCGCGCGGGATCGGCGGCGGCAAGCGCGACGACAACGCGGGCGAGGTCGCTCGGCGCGATGTAGTTGCGCTCTGGTCCCGCCCCGTCCGCGAAGCGGTCAAGCGTGACCTCGTGGGCGCGGGTCATCGCGTCGAAGAGGCTCTCGGCGCCGGCGACGTTGCCGATCCGGAGGCAGACGGCACGCGGCCCCTGCGGATCGGCCGCCACGTGCCGCGCCACCGCCGCCTCCATCTCGAGCTTCGCCGCGCCGTAGGGTCCGGGCGGCGCGGGCGTGTCCTCCTCGGTCAGGGTCTCGGGTCCGGGCGCGTAGACCGCGGAGGTGGAGCAGTGGATCACCAGCCGGGCGCCCACCGCGCGCCCGAGCGCCATCGCCGCCCCGGCCAGTTCGGCGTTCCGGCTCAGGTCGCGGCCCGGCCCCGGCACGACACCCCAGAACGCCGCGACCACCGCCGCGCGTGGCAGGCCGTCCGTGGGTGCGCCGGGCTCCCACACCACGCCCGCGCCGGGGCGCCGCGCCACGGGCACGAGCGCGGGCGCCCCCGACACCGTCGGCCAGACCCCGCGCAGAAGGCGCCCGACCTTGCCGGTCGCGCCGGTGAGCAGGATCGGGCCGGAAGCTTCGCCGCCAGACATTTTTGAGTCCATCCCCACTGGAATTTGCCGCCAACACGTTTATCACCGGGTGGCCGGTGCGGAAAAGGATCGGCGTGTCCGCACGACACGGGAAGAGGGACGAACATGGCCGCGACACGAAGACTCCTGGCTCTTGTGGCGTCGCTGCTGCTCGTGGCGGCGTGCAGCCTGCCGCGCGGCGCGGCGCTGGAATCCGAGGTCGTGAACGAAAGCCGCTCGGCCGAGCCGACCTTCCAGGTCGTGCCGGTCACACGGGCGAACATGGCGGGCGTCGCGCATTGGCCCGCGACCGGGAACTACCGGTCGTTCAACTGGATCGGCGCCACCGGCGCGCCCGACACCTCGGTGATCTCGACCGGCGACCGGGTGAACCTGACGATCTACGACAGCCAGGAGAACTCGCTGCTGACCAGCACCGCCGAGAAGTCCACGCAGATGCAGGGGCTCGAGGTCGACCAGGACGGCGCGATCTTCGTGCCCTACATCGACCGCGTGAACGTGCGCGGCATGACGCCCTCGGCGGCGCGCGCGCGCATCCAGCGCATGCTCGAGCCTATCGTGCCCTCCGCGCAGGTGCTCCTGCAACTGCAGCCCGGGCAGAACAATTCCGTCGACCTCGCCGGCGGCGTCGGCGCGCCGGGCACCTACCCGATGCCGTCGCGGAACTATCCCATCATCAGCCTGATCTCGGCCGGCGGCGGCATCACGCCGACCTACCAGAACCCGATCGTCAAACTGATCCGGGGCGGGTCGACCTACGAGATCTTCGCCGAGGACCTGTTCAAGTCCGGCGCGCGCAACACCACGCTGCAGCCCCGGGACGTGGTCGTGGTGTCCGACGACGATCGCACCTTCACCGCGCTCGGCGCTTCGGGGTCCGAGGACCTGATCAGCTTCACCAAGCCGCGCATCTCCGCGCTCGAGGCCCTCGCCCTGATGCGCGGCCTGCAGGACAGCCGTGCGGATCCGAAGGGCGTGCTGGTCCTGCGCGAATACAGCGCCTCGGCGCTGCGCGCGGACGGGTCGGGCCCGAATCGGCAGCAGGTGATCTTCGCCTTCGACCTGACGAGCGCCGACGGGCTGTTCGCGGCGCGGCAGTTCAACATCTATCCCGACGACACCGTCCTCGCGACCGAATCGCCAGTCACCAAGGCGCAGACCATCTTCGCGCTGTTCGGGTCCGTCTTCGGCTTCACCCGGCAGGTGACGACGATCGCGAACACCAACTGAGCCGGAAGCCGGCTCAGGGTTCGAGCGAGCGCAGGTAGGCCCAGAGGTCCTCGCGGTTGGCCTTCATCCGGAAGGCCATCGTGCCGCGGGCGCTGTCGTCGCCCAGCCATTCCTTGAGATATTCCGTCGGGTTCACGAGGTAGTCGACGAAGGTTTCCTGCGTCCAGGTCAGCCCCTGCGCGCCGGCACGCTGCAGCGAGTCGCCGTAGTTGAACCCGGCGACGGTGCCGGCGCGGCGTCCCGCGATCCCGTAGAGATTCGGCCCCGCGCGCCCGCCGGGCACAAGCACCCGGCCGTCGTCGGCGACGACCGCGTGGCAGGCGGTGCAGTTCCGGAAGGCGCGCGCGCCCGCCTCGGGGTCACCCGCACCCTGACCGACCGCGGGCGCGGCAAACCAGAGCGCGCAGAGCGCGACGGAGAGGGGACGGAACAGGCGGGTCTTTCGGGTCATGGCAGCGGGAGATTTAACCGCTTTCCTGCCCGATGGAAGACCTGCCCGCCGTCCTCTCGATCACGCCACCGCGTGCGCCAACGCGCAGCGCTTCCAGAGCGTGGCAAGCGCCTGCACGAGGTACTCGATGTCCTCGTCGGTGTGCAGCGGACCGGGGGTGAAGCGCAGCCGCTCGGTGCCTTTGGGCACCGTCGGGTAGTTGATCGGCTGCACGTAGATGCCGAAGTCCTGCATCAGGATGTCGGCGAGCTGGCGGCACTTCACCGGGTCCTTGATCATGACCGGGATGATGTGGCTGTCGTTGGGCAGGTGCGGGATGCCCTGCGCGTCGAGCCGGGCGCGCAGCTTGCGCACCTGTTCCTTCTGGCGGGCGCGTTCGGCGCCGCTTTCCTTCAGGTGGCGAATCGAGGTGCAGGCGGCCGCGGCGCAGGCCGGCGGCAGCGCGGTCGTAAAGATGAACCCCGACGCGAAGCTGCGGATGAAGTCGCAGAGCGCGGCCGAGCCGGTGACGTAGCCGCCCACCACGCCGAACGCCTTGCCGAGCGTGCCCTCGATCAGCGTGATGCGGTCCTGCAGGCCGCGTTCCTCGCTGATGCCGCCGCCGCGCGCGCCGTACATGCCGACCGCGTGCACCTCGTCGAGATAGGTCATGGCGCCGTGCCGTTCCGCGACCTCGACGATCTCGTCCATCGGGCAGATGTCGCCATCCATCGAGTAGACCGATTCGAAGGCGACGATCTTGGTCGCGTTGACCGGCAGCGCCGCGAGCTTGCGATCGAGATCCTCGGGGTCGTTGTGCCTCCAGATGACCTTGTCGGCCTTGGAATGGCGGATCCCCTCGATCATCGAGGCGTGGTTCTTCTCGTCGGAGAGGATCACCGCGTCGGGCAGCTTCGACCCGAGGGTCGACAGCGCCGCCCAGTTGGAAACGTAGCCCGAGGTGAAGAGGAGCGCCGAGTCCTTGCCGTGCAGGTCGGCGAGCTCGGCCTCGAGCATCGCGTGCTGGTGGGTGTTGCCGGAGATGTTGCGCGTGCCGCCGGCGCCGCAGCCGCAGGCATGGGCCGTGTCGACCATGGCCTGGATGACGGTCGGATGCTGCCCCATCCCGAGATAGTCGTTCGAGCACCACACCGTCACGTCGTCGGGCGCCTGCGCGTCATGGCTGATCGCCCTCGGGAACGCGCCCGCGCGCCGCTCGAGTTCGGCGAAGATGCGGTAGTTCCCCTCGCGCTTCAAAGCGTCGAGGCTCTCGGTGAAAAGGGCGTCAAAGTCCATGGGCGTCCTCCCGGGATGGTGTTTTTTGTGGGCGCGCGGGCAACATCCAGCGCCAGAGCTTCTCGTCGGGCAACGGCAGGACCATGAACCAGTGTTCGAGAAGGGCGAGGGCGGTCATCGCGGCAAGAAGCGCGAAACCCGCCGTGGCGACCGAGGTTTCGGCCGTGACGAGGCGATCGAGCCAGCACGCGGTCGCGAAGCTGAGCGCGGTCACCGAAAGCGGAAAGAGCCAGTTCACGCCGGCGCGGCGGAAATGGCTCGGCACGTGGGCAAGTGCCGCCGGCATGAATTCCGTGTTGATGCGCGGCACGCCGAGAAAGAGGTTCAGCTTGGCCGAGACGCGCGCGAAGAAGAGCACCGCGAAGGTCCAGAAGCCGAACGCGTTCGCGGCATCGCGCGTCAGCGCCCACAGCGCCAGCAGCGACGCGACCAGCAGCATCTCGTGGTAGGCAAGCACACCCCACGCCCGGATGAAGCGTTCCCATTCGGGCAGGTGGCGCGGGCAGAAATGGGCGTTGGGGCCGGTCACCGTGCCGGTGAGGAAGGCCAGCTCGATCCAGCCCCAGACCGCCAGCGCGGAAACGAAGGCGAGGTAGGCGCCGGCCGCGTCGGCCCGCCCGAGCGTCGCCCAGATGCCCCAGATCCCGAGAGCGAGGAGCGGCAGCGCGGCCAGCGTCACCCGCTCGCCGTTGCCGCGCCGGTCGGCGCGCCGCACGACGAGGAGGATCGCGCCGGTCGAGAACCACCAGGCGAAGAGCGCGAACAGCGCGGCGATCCACGGGTCGTTCAGCATGGCGCCCTCCGGTCGGTGCGCAGGATGGTGCGCGCGGGGCCGGACGGGAGGCGCGTCTCTCCCCCAAGGAAGAGACGGCGCGCCGTCGGGATCCCCGCGCGCGGGGTCAATAGGCCGGCTCCATCCGGGTGCTCTCGGGCACGCGGTGGCGGTTGGCGGGGATCGCGTAGAGGCGAACGAAGCAGGCGGCGGCACGCGCCGAGTTCAGCAGGGTCTTCACCCGGCCGCCGAGCCCGCCCTGCGCCTTGCCGGCGGCGATCGCCTTGTTGGCCGCGCTGAGGCGTTCGAGCGTCGGCTGCCAGGCCGGGTGCTCGATGTCGAGCGTGATCGGGAAGATCTGCTCGGACAGCTTCGAGGTCTTGGTGAACACCTCGTGCGCGTACCAGTCGGGATCGACGCCCAGCGCCTCGTGGAAGGCCGGCCGCTGGTGGTCGCGCACGTACATGGTCGCGTAGACCGCCGTCAGGAAGAACTTGATCCACCAGACGTTGACACCGCTCGTCAACTTCGGGTCGGTCTTCATCAGGAGGGCGAAGGCCTCGCCGTGCCGGAACTCGTCGTTGCACCATTCCTCGAACCACTTGAAGATCGGGTGGAAGCGGTGCTCGGGATGCTTCTCGAGATGCCGGAAGATGGTGATGTAGCGGGCGTAGCCGATCTTTTCCGACAGGTAGGTGGCGTAGTAGATGAACTTGGGCCGGAAGTAGGTGTACTTCTTCTTCTGCGTCAGGAAGCCCAGGTTCACCGCGACGCCCGCCTCCCGCAGCGCGTCGTTGATGAAGCCCGCATGCCGCGCCTCGTCCCGCGCCATCAGCTGGAACAGCGTCGTGACGTCGTGGTTCGACCCGCGCCGCTTCATCTCCTTGTAGAGGACGCAGCCCGAGAACTCGGCGGTGCAGGACGAGATCAGGAAGTCGATGAATTCCTTGCGCAGGCCGGGATCCATGCCGTCCCAGTCCACGTGGTCCCAGTCCGCGGTCTTGCGGAAATGGCCCTTGTTCGGGTCAGCCTGCATCTCGGCGATGAGGTTGTCCCAGTCCGCGCGGACGGGTTCGACGTCGATCGCGTCGAGCTCGTCGAAATCTGTGGTGTAGAAGCGCGGCGTCAGGAGCGTGTTCTGCATCGCCACGTCGGTGGCGAACTTCGAATCGAGCTTGGCCTGCTCTTCCTGGATCGCGAGGCCTTCCTCGGCGGTGGTGGCGTCGGCCGTGTGCGCCGCGCGCAGGCCGGTGTTCTGGACGTTCACAGCGCGACCTCCTCGGAAAAGGAGAACTCGCAAAGCTCCATCACCTCGAGGTCGCCGGTCAGGCGGGTCCAGAGGCGTTCGAGCTTCGAGGCGCGCACGATGGTCGCCTCGCGTTCCTCGATCACGATCTCGCCGAACGGCGCCATGATCTCCGGGCCGTGCACCTTGACCTCGTCGCCGGGGTAGATCACGGCGCCGTTGTCGAAGCGCACATGCGCGTGCAGGCTTTCGAACTTGTGGCTGACCTCGACGGTGCAAGGCGCCCTCTCGATATCCTTCGTCAGCAATCCCATGGACTTCCCTCCCTTGGGTCTCAGCGCAGCAGCCTGGCGAAAGCTGCCGCATTGTCCGCGCCGAACCCCATGAGGTCGGCACGCCATCCGGTGGACGGATCGACGATCGCGATCCGCCCGTTCTCGCTCGCGACGAGCCGGACCGGCCCGTCGAGCGGCACGCGCGCATTGGTGCGCTTGCGCTGCAGCACCCGCCAGACGCCGGAGACGAAGCCGCCGGTCTCGGGGGGCATGTCGGCGATCAGGGTGCCGTCTGCGTCGAGGACGCGGGCGGCGCCGGACATGTCGCCGGTGATGTAGAGGGTGCGCTCGAGCACCGCCGCGCTTTCGGGCGGCGTGGCCTCGAGCGGGCGGTCGGTCCAGACCGCCCAGGTGGTCAGTGCGAGGCTGGCCAGCACCATGGCGAGCATGGCGCGCACGAGCGCGCGCGGGACAAGGTCCTTGTCCTCGGTGCGGAAGCGGGGGGAGGTGTCGGACATGGCTCCTGCCTCCTCATTCCGCCGCGAGGCCGGCCGGGTCGGCGACCGCCGGGGCGGGCGTCACGCGGCGGACCTGCGGCACCGACAGGCGGGCCTCGGCGGCATCGGCGATCAGGCGCGCGACGCGGTCGGCATCGGGGATGCAGCGCAGTGCGGGCTGCGTGCGGGCGAACCGCCACGGGCGCAGGTGCGGCCAGAGAACCATGTAGGAAAACCGCGTCTCGCCAAGGGTTTCAAACACGATCGTGCCGGTGCCGAAGCGCCCCCGGGCGAGGTCGGCCCGCGCGATCTGGGTGTAGGGCAGGTTCAGCGTCAGCGTCAGCGCCGCGCCCACCCGCATCGCGACGCGCCGGTTCGTGACCGTGTAGACGGTCGACCGCGCCTGAACGTAGGCCACGAGGAACAGGAGCGCGAGGACAATCCCGCCCAGGAACAGGAACGGCACCGAGTAGCCCACGACCTGCCCGATGGGCAGCATGTCCACGAGCGACAGGAAGCGCCAGAGCGCCAGGGCCACGAAGTAGCCCGCGACCCAGGGCAGGCTCAACGAGTGCCAGGCGAGGGCCGCGGCCTGCGGCCGTCCCTGCCAGAGGATGCGTTCCCCCTCGGGGGGAAGCTCGGGAAGGCCCGGCACCGGTTCGGTGGCGAAATCGTCGTGGCTCATCTGTGGTTCCCCCGCTGGCATCCGTCTGGGTGTCGTATGGCTTCGGTATGGCTTGGGTCCGTCCCGCCGGCGGCCCCGTCCCGGCCCCCGGCAGATCGGTCCGCGCCCGGGCCCGAAGGCCCGGACCGCGTCAGAAACTCGGCGCGATGCGCTCCTCGCTCGCGTAGAGCAGGCCGCCGCCGTAATAGGCGCAGATCTTCTCCTCCTCGAGCTTGGTGACCTGGCTGTCCGAGGCGGTGGCCGGCACGGCCGCGAAGTGCTTGCCGAAGATCGAGCGCACCTGCACGAAGCCCGAGCGCACCCGCGCCATGGTCATCGGCACCAGCCGCTTGCCGCCGCCATGCTCGGGATCGAGCGTGATCTCGAGGTAGCGCACGAGCTGTTCAGGCTCGTCCACCCACATGTCCGAGATCATGCCGACGACCACGTCGTCGCCCGCGAGCACCGGCATGCCGCGCGGGTCCCGCCCGGCCGAATGCATGAAGCCCGCCTTGGACATGGGCACGATCTTGGGCTTGCCGTGCGCGTCGAGCTCTGGCACGTCGGCGCGCGGGCACCAGGCGCCCGGGCCGACGCCCGCCGCCATCGGATCGCCCACCGGCGCGAAGGGAAACCCGGACGAGCCGTTGGTCGCCTCGAGCGCGAGGTCGGTGCGGTCGGGGTTCTGGCCCGATGGCACGGTCACCTCGCCGCGGCCGTGCGGCAGGCGGAAGGTCTTGTCGGCGGGCACCGGCCAGATGCCGCCGGCATCGGCGACGCGGCCGTCCTCCTCGACCAGCGGATAGCCTTCGCGCTGGTTCTCGCGCTGGAGCCAGATGACGAGGCCCACGAAAAAGATGAAGAAGATCCAGAGCGACAGGCTCGCCAGATCCAGGTTCCCGAACGGATAGTCGTTGATCATGTCCCTCGTCCTCCTCGACGGCTTGGGTCAGGTGGGGAAATCGGCCAGGCCGAACTCTTGCTTGCTGCGGGTGTCCCCGTGGGCTGCGGCGCGGCTGACCAGCGGTCCGAGCACCACGAGGGTGAGAAACAGAAGACCGATCTCGGCGTGGTAGACCACCGAGTAGCCGGTCGCGGGCGAGGCGAGCGCCGCGCCCAGATCGCCTGCCATGGCATGGGCGTTCACGCTGTCGCGCAGCCCGCCGCCGATGGCGGTGGCGAGGCCGGCCGCGGTGGCCTGCGCCGCGCCCCAGGCGCCGAGCGCGAGGCCGCGCCCCGCCAGCCCCTCGGCCGGCATGGTCATGGCCGCGGTGAGCGTCGAGACGGCGAAGTACCCGCCGCCGAGCCCGATCAGCCCGGCCCCGGCGAAGAACAGCACCGGGGATTGCATGGGCGCGGCGAAGATCACCGTCGAGAAGGCGGCGATGCCCACGAGCGCGCCGGTCGCCGCCATGCGGTAGACGTTGGCGCGCCGTGCCAGCATCCGCGCGGCGAGGGCGAAGCCCACGAGCGCGCCCGCCGCCCACATGGCGGTCAGGAGCGTCGTCGCCGACACCGACAGCCCGAGGATCTCGCCGCCATAGGGTTCGAGCAGCACGTCCTGCATGGTGAAGGCCATGGTGCCGAGGAAGACCACCGCGATGAGCCGCCCCGCGGTCCCGCCGCGCGCGTAATCGGCCCAGGCCTCCGAGAAGCGCGGACGCGGCGCCGCGCGTTCGGCGGCGCTCATCGGGCGGACGCGTTCCTGCCGCCAGAGCGCGACGACGTTCAGCACCACCCCGGCGACCGCCGCGCCCTGCACCACGCGGATGAGCGTGAGCGGCGTGAAGTCGCGCAGGAGCCAGCCGATCACCAGCGCCGAGACGCCCATTCCGGCGAGGAACATCACGTAGAGCAGCGCCACGACCCGCGGCCGCGTCTCCTCGGTGGCGCGGTCCGAGGCGAGCGCGAGCCCCGCGGTCTGCGTCATGTGCAGCCCGAGGCCCGTCATCAGGAACGCGAGCGCGGCCAGCACCTCGCCCGCGAAGGGCACCTCGTGCACCACGTCGCCGCCGAGCACCAGCAGCGCCATCGGCATGATGGCGAGCCCGCCCATCTGCCAGAGCGAGCCGAACCAGAGATAGGGCACGCGCTTCCAGCCGATGGCCGAGCGGTGCGTGTCCGAGCGGAAGCCCAGCAGCGCGCGGAACGGCGCCACCAGCACCGGCAGCGCGATCATGCAGGCGACGATGGTCGCGGGCACCGACAGCTCGACGATCATCACCCGGTTGAGCGTGCCGAGCAGCAGCACGCTCGCCATGCCCACCGACACCTGGAAGAGCGCGAGCCGCAGGAGCTGTCCAAGCGGCAGCGTGTCGCTCGCCGCGTCCGAGAACGGCAGGAACCGGGTGGCGATGCGGCGCGCGGCTGTCATCTGCGCACCTCCAGGGCGTGGCTGATGTAGAAGCCCGACGCGACGCGGCCGAGATCGCGCACCCGTCCGGTGCCCGACAGCACCCGGGCAAGCCGGTCGGGCGCGTGCGGCACCATGACCGGCGAGCGGTCCGAGCGCGGGAAGAGCCGCCCGGCATGCCACATGAGCATCAGGAGCCGCGTCCGCGGCGCCACGGTGAAGACGCAGGAGCCAGCGCAGCGCCCGGCCAGCCGGTCGAGCGCCGCGCGGATGTCGTCCTCGCGGTAGTAGATGAGGCTGTCCATGGCCAGCACGTGGTCGAACCGGCCGAGCGCGGGATCGGTCATGTCGCCCGCGACGAAGGACACCCGGCGGCGCAGCGCCTCGGGCAGCCGCGCCTCGGCCAGGGACAGGAGCTGCGGCGAGAGATCCGCCGCCACCACCTCGGCGCCGCGCTCGGCCAGCGCGCGCGTCGCCTGCCCCGCGCCGCAGCCCGCGTCGAGCACCCGCGCGCCCGAGAGGTCGGCGGGCAGCGCGTCGAGCAGCCGCGCGCGCATGGCGTCGCGGCCGCGGCGCACGGTCTCGCGGATGCGGCTCACCTTGGCGTCCGAGGTCAGCCGCGCCCAGGTGCGGGTGGCGGTGCGGTCGAAATAGGTCTCGACCCGGTCGCGCGTCAGCTCGTAGCTCACCCCCGTGCCTCCCCGTGCGTGCCCCTGCGGTCCCCGTCCATCAGTCGAACCCCAGGAGCTCGAAGATCTCGCGGTCGGGCAGCGGCGCCGGCGCCAGCGGGTCGGTCCCCGCCCAGAGCGTCTCGGCCAGCCGCACGTATTCCGCCCGGGCGATCCGGATGTCGTCCTCGTCGGGCATCTCGAACAGCGTCTTCTTCTTCAGCCGCGAGCGGCGGATGGCGTCGAAGTCCGGCATGTGCGCGATGCGCTTGAATCCCACCTTCTCGCAGAAACGGTCCACCTCGTCGGTGTCGCGCGAGCGGTTGGCGATGCAGCCCGCGAGCCGCACCTTGTAGTTCGCGCTCTTGGCCTGCACCGCGGCGATGATGCGGTTCATGGCGTAGATCGAATCGAAGTCGTTGGCGGTCACGATGACCGCCCGGTCGGCATGCTGCAGCGGCGCCGCGAAGCCGCCGCAGACCACGTCGCCCAGCACGTCGAAGATCACCACGTCCGCGTCCTCGAGCATGTGGTGCTGCTTCAGCAGCTTCACGGTCTGGCCGACCACGTAGCCGCCGCAGCCGGTGCCCGCGGGCGGACCGCCCGCCTCGATGCACTGCACCCCGCCCCAGCCCTCGGTGACGAAGTCCTCGGGGCGCAGCTCCTCGGCGTGGAAATCCACGTCCTTCAGGATGTCGATCACGGTCGGCTGCAGGCGGCCGGTGAGGGTGAAGGTGGAATCGTGCTTCGGGTCGCAGCCGATCTGCAGCACCCGCTTGCCGAGGCTCGCGAAGGCCGCCGACAGGTTGGACGAGGTGGTGGACTTGCCGATGCCGCCCTTGCCGTAGACCGAGAACACCTTGGCGCCCTCGATGCGCAGGTCCGCGTCCTGGTGCACCTGCACCGATCCCTCGCCGTCCTGGCCGCGCAGGGTGGGCGGCGCCGTCAGGCCGCGGGCCTCCAGTCCCGCCGCCTCGCGCATCGCGGCGCGACCGGCCGGCGGCTGCTTGTGATCGAGCGGGCTCATGCTGTTCTCCTCGTCGCGAGGGCCCGGGCCCCCGCTTCTTCTTGGTCCAAATATCCCGGGGTCCGGGGCGGAGCCCCGGTCCCGGCCGGTCCGCCCGCGCGCGGCCCCTGGCGGCCCGCGGAACGGTGCGCGGGGCGAGGCGCGCCGCCCCGGCGGATATCGCGGGTCCCGCTCATTCCGCGGCCACCCCTTCCATCCGGTCCTCGAGCGCGTCGGCCGCATCCCTGAGCGCCGCGAGCGTCGCGGCGTCGGGCGTCCAGTAGGCGCGGTCGTGCGCCTCGAGGAGCCGGTTGGCCATCCGGCTCGACGCGACCGGGTTCAGCTCCGCGAGCCGCGCCCGCATCTCGGGGTCGAGCACGAAGGTCTCCGACAGGCGCTGGTAGACCCAGGGCTCGACCTTCCCGGTGGTGGCCGACCAGCCCATGGTGTTGGTCACCTGCGCCTCGATGGCGCGCACGCCCTCGGAGCCGTGCCGCAGCATGCCCTCGAACCATTTCGGGTTGAGCGAGCGCGACCGCGTCTCGAGCGCCACCTGGTCGGCGAGCGTGCGCACCTTGCCGCTCCCGCGCGTCGTGTCCGAGATGTAGAGCGCCGCCTCGACGCCGCCGCGCGCCCGCTTCACCGCGCGGGAGATGCCGCCCAGCGTGTCGAAGTAGTGGTCGACCGTGGTCACCCCCAGCTCGACGCTCTCGAGGTTCTGGTAGGCCAGTTCCACGTCCTGCAGCACCCGGCCGAGCAGCGCGGGGTTCGCCGCCGCCTTGCCGTTCGGCCCGTAGGCCCAGCTCTTGCGCGCCTGGTAGGCGTCGGCGAGCTCGTCCTCGTCGCCGAAGGCCGAGCTCTCCACCATCTGGTTCACGTTCGACCCGTAGGCGCCCTCGGCATTCGAGAAGACCCGGAGCGCGGCCTCCGCGAGCGTGCAGCCGGTCTCGCGCGAGAGCGCCAGCGCATGGGCCCGCACGAAGTTCCGCGCCTCGGGCTCGTCCGCCTCCGCGGCCTTGAGCGCCGCCTCGGCCAGCATGCGGGTCTGCAGCGGCAGGAGGTCGCGGAAGATGCCCGAGAGCGTCATCACCACGTCGACCCGCGGCCGCCCGAGCGTCTCGAGCGGCACGAGGTCCGCCCCCGCGAGCCGGCCGAACGCGTCGAAGCGCGGCACCGCCCCCATGAGCGCCAGCGCCTGCGCCAGCGGCGCGCCGTCGGTCTTGATGTTGTCCGACCCCCAGAGCACCAGCGCCACCGAGCGCGGCACGCTGCCATGCGTCCCGAGCAGCAGCTCGGCCTGCCGGCGCCCCTCCGCCATGGCGAAGGCGGTGGGCATGCGGAACGGGTCGAAGGCGTGGATGTTGCGCCCGGTCGGCAGGATCTCGGGCGCGCGCATCAGGTCGCCGCCCGCGACCGGCGGGATGAAGCGGCCGCCGAGCGCGCGCAGCAGGCCCGCGATCTCGCCGCCGTCGTCCAGTGCCGCATCCATCCGCGCCCGCGCCGCGTCGTCGGGCGCGAAGGCCAGGTAATCGGCGCGCGCCCGGGCCTCGAGCGGCCGGCCCACCACGTGCAGCCCGTCCGGAATGAGCGCCTCCTCGGTCTCGATCAGCGCCTGCCACAGGGTCTCGGGCGCGCCCGTGAGGTCCACCGCCTCGGCCTGCTGCGCGATCAGCGCCTCCAGATCCGCGGCGCGCGCGTCGCCCGGCGCCATGGCGCGCCAGCGCGACAACGAATCCTTCAGCTCCATCAGCCCCTTGTAGAGGCCCGCCGCGGACAGCGGCGGCGTCAGGTGGCTCACCGTCACCGCCCCCGAGCGCCGCTTCGCGAGCGTCGCCTCGGAAGGATTGTTCGCGGCGTAGAGGTAGACGTTGGGCAGATCGCCGATCAGCCGGTCCGGCCAGTCGCCGGGCCCGCTGCCCGCCTGCCGCCCCGGCATGAACTCGAGCGCGCCGTGCATGCCGAAATGCAGCACCGCGTCGGCGCGGAAGCTGTGCCGCAACCAGAGGTAGAACTGCGCGAAGGCATGGGTCGGCGCGAAACCCTTCTCGAAGAGCAGCCGCATCGGGTCGCCTTCCCAGCCGAAGCCCGGCTGCAGGCCGACGAAGACCTTTCCGAACCGCGCGCCGAGGACGAAGACGCCGCGCCCGTCGGACTGGATGCGCCCGGGCGCGGGGCCCCAGACCGCCTCGATCTCCTTCAGCCAGGGGGTGGCGCGCACCATCTCGTCGGCGCCCACATGCGCGGCGACGTTCGCGTCCTGGCCGTATTGCTGCGCGCTGCCCTCGAGCAGCGTCGCCCTGAGCGCCGCCACGCTCTCGGGCGGCTCGAGGTCGTAGCCTGCCCGCGCCATGGCGTGCAGCGTGTTGAAGAGGCTCTCCCAGACCGACAGGTAGGCGGCGGTGCCGGCGGCCCCGGAATTGGGCGGAAAGCCGAAGAGCACGATGGCGACGCGCCGGTCGGCGGCCTCGGAGCGGCGCAGCGCGGCGGCGCGCGCGGTGCGGTCGACCAGCGCCGCCACCCGCTCGGTGCAGGGGGCCATGGCGCGGCTGCCGTCGCCCGTGCAGCGATGGGCGCAGCCCGCGCAGCCGCCCTCGCCGTGCCGCCCGGCGAAGACATGCGGGTTCGTGGCCCCGTCGAGTTCCGGCAGCGCGATCAGCATGGTGGTCTCGATCGGCCCGAGCCCCTGCCCGCTCGCCGCCCATTGCCCGAGCGTCTGGAACTCGAGCGGGTGCGCGGCGATGTAGGGCACGTCGAGCCCCTCGAGCACCGCGATGGCGGCGGCATTGTCGTTGTAGGCGGGCCCGCCCACGAGGCTGAAGCCCGTGAGCGACACGAGCGCGTCGATGCGCGCGCCCTGCGCGTCCCGGAAATACGCCTCGACGGCGGGTCGCCCGTCGAGCCCGCCCGCGAAGGCCGGCAGCACGCGGATGCCCTTCGCCTCGAAGGCGCGGATGACCGCGTCGTAATGCGCGGTGTCCCCCGAGAGCACGTAGGAGCGCATCATCAGGAGCCCGACCGTCGCCACCGGCGCCGCGGGGCCCGGCAGAGCCGCAGCGTCGGTCGCGATGCGCCCCGGCAGGTCGGGATGGTAGAGCCCGCAATCGGGATACTCCACGGGCTCGGGCGCGGTGCCGCCGCGCCAGCCCGGTCGCGTGGCGTAGCGCGCGATGAGGAAGCGCACCATCGCCTCGACGTTCTCGTCCGACCCGCCGAGCCAGTACTGCATGGCGAGGAACCAGGCGCGCAGGTCCTGCGCCTTGCCCGGCACGAAGCGCAGGATGCGCGGCAGCCGCCGCAGCATCTGCATCTTGCGCTGTCCGCTCTCCGTCGAGGGCTTGGACGAGCCGCGCAGCTTCTTCAGCAGCGCCATGGTCGCGCTTTCCGGGCGCGCCATGTCGAGGCTTCCCATGCGCGTGAGCCGCACGATCTGCGCGTCGGCGATGATGCCGACCATGGCGTCCACCGCCTCGCGCCGCGCCGCGAGCGCGGGAAGGATCGGCTTCACGTGCTCCTCGAGGAAGAGGAGCGAGGCCACGACCATGTCCGCGCGCCCGATCGCCGCCTGCGCCTCGGCGAAGGCGGCGGGGCTCTCGCCCCATTCCGCCGCCGCGAGGACCGTCAGCCGCAGCCCCGGGAAATCCCGCGCGAGCCGCGCCTCGGCACGCGCCGCCGGCCCCGCCGCGTGGCTGTCGAGCGTCAGGATCACGAGCTCGTAGGGCGCCGGGGCACCGGGCTCGCGGGGCGCCTGGGCGCCGGGAAGGACGTCGTCACCGCGCATAATGGGCCTTGGCCTCGTAGAGCGTCTCGACGCTGATCTCGGTCTGGCCGCGCGCGGCCGCGAAGGTCTCTGTGTTCCGCCGCGCCTTACCGCGCACGAAGAAGGGGATCTTGCGCAGCTCCTGCTCCGCCGCCGGCAGCCAGACGACCGACACGCCCGCATCGTTCTTCTTGGCGGAGATATCCCGGGGTGAGGCCGCCTCCGGCGGCCGAGGGGCAGCGCCCCTTCCCTCCCCGGCCCGAGCCGGGGCATGCCCGCCGTGATGCGAGGGCCCGGCCGCGTCGTGGAACTCGAAGTCGGCGCGGAACATGGTCAGGAGGTGCTCCTCGAGCCCCATGACGAGCGGGTGCACCAGCGTGTCGAAGAGCACGTTCGCGCCCTCGATCCCCATCACCGGCGCGTAGCGGGCGGGAAAGTCCTGCACGTGCACCGGCGCCGAGATCACCGCGCAGGGGATACCGAAACGCTTGGCGATGTGCCGCTCCATCTGCGTGCCGAGGATCAGCTCGGGGGCGGCGGCCTCGATCGCGGCCTCGACCTCGAGGTAGTCGTCGGTGACGAGCGCCTCGAGGCCCATCTCGCGGGCGAGCGCCCGCACGGGACGCGCCTGTTCGCGGTTGTAGCAGCCGAGGCCCACCACCTCGAAACCGATCTCGTCGCGGGCGATGCGGGCGAGCGCGGTCACGTGGGTGCCGTCGCCGAAGAGGAAGACGCGCTTGCCGGTGAGGTAGGTCGAATCCACCGAGGCGGAGTACCAGGGCAGGCGCAGGCGGCTTTCGTCCATGCGCGCCTCGATCCCGAGGGCTTCGGCGACCTCGGCCACGAAGGCGCGGGTGGCGCCGACGCCGATCGGCACGGTGCGGGTATAGGGCAGGCCCAGCTCGCGCTCCATCCAGCGGCAGGCGCTCTCGCCCGTCTCGGGATAGAGCAGCACGTTCAGATGCGCCGCACCGAGCCGGGCGATGTCCGCAGGCCGCGCCTGCCAGGGCGCGCAGACGTTGACCGCGACGCCCATCTCCGCGAGGAGCCGGGTCACCTCGGTCACGTCGTCACGGTGGCGGAAGCCCAGCGCGGTGGCGCCGATCAGGTTGACCGTGGGCGCGGCGGTGCGGTCACAGGGCGCGGCAAGCCGGCGCACGACCTGGTAGAAGGTCTCGTCGGCGCCGAAATTCTCCTTGCGCTGGTAGGAGGGCAGCTCGAGCGGAATGACCGGGATGCCGAGGCCCATGGTCTCGGCCATGCCGCCCGGATCGTCCTGGATCAGCTCCGCGGTGCAGGAGGCGCCGACGATCATCGCCTCGGGATCGAAGCGCTCGCGCGCCTCGAGGCAGGCGCGGCGGAAGAGGTCGGCGGTGTCGGCGCCGAGGTCGCGGGCCTGGAACGTGGTGTAGGTGACCGGCGGGCGGTGGTCGCGCCGCTCGATCATGGTGAAGAGGAGATCGGCATAGGTGTCGCCCTGCGGCGCGTGCAGCACGTAGTGCAGCCCCTTCATCGCGGTTGCGACGCGCATGGCGCCCACATGCGGCGGGCCCTCGTATGTCCAGACCGAGAGCTTCATGGCCGGCCGGCCGGGGGCTTCGCGCCCCCGGACCCCCGCGGGATATTTCCGCCAAGAAGAAGATGCGGGGCGGCGAGAGGCGTGCGGGCCGTCATCGCGCGGCCCCCTCGAGCAGCGCACGGCGGCGCAGCGGGCGCGAGAAGAGCCCGGCGAGGTCGCCCGCCTGCTCGTAGAAGTGCACCGGCGTGAAGACGAGCTCGATCGCCCACTTGGTGGCGAGGCCCTCGGCCTCGAGCGGGTTGGCAAGGCCGAGCCCGCAGACCGTGAGGTCGGGGCGGGCGGCGCGCAGGCGCGCGAGCTGGCGGTCGACGTCCTGTCCCTCGGAGATCACCGGGCCCTCGGCCAGGAGGTCGAGGTCGGGGCCGAGGATCGCGCGGTGCAGGAACGGCGTGCCGATCTCGACCGCGTGCATGCCGCATTCGCGGGTCAGGAAGCGCGCGAGCGGCACCTCGAGCTGGCTGTCGGGAAAGAGGAAGACCGAGCGGCCGGAGAGGGTCTCGGCCGCCTGCGCCACGGCGCGGCGGGCGCGGGCGCGCGGCGCCTCGGTCACGCGGTCGACCTCCTCGGGGGGGATGCCGAACTCGGCGGCGACGGCGCGCAGCCAGAGCGTGGTGCCCTCGGCCCCGAAGGGCATGGGCGCGGGCACGTGGCGGGCGCCGCGGCGGGTCAGCGCGGCGAGCGTGTCGCCGAGGAAGGGCTGGGCGAGCGCGAAGACGGTGTTCGGTCCGATGCCGTAGCCCGCGTCCGCGCGCGGCGCGGGCAGCACCCGGACCGGGCCGATCCCGAGCGCGTCGAGCAGCCCCAGCATCTGGTCCTCGACCACGTCGGGCAGCGCGCCCACGACCACGAGTTCGCGCGCGTCGCTCTCGGGCAGGACCGGCACCATGGCGGCGAGGCAGGCGTCCTCGCCCTCGGTGAAGGTGGTCTCGATGCCCGAGCCCGACCAGTTCAGCACCCGGACCCGCGGGGCATGGGTGGCGATGAGCCGTTCGGCCGCCTTGGCGAGGTCGAGCTTGATCACCTCGGACGGGCAGGACCCCACGAGGAAGAGCTGGCGGATGTCGGGGCGCCGGGCGAGGAGGTCGGTCACCACGCGGTCGAGCTCGACCTGCGCGTCGGCGAGGCCGGCCAGGTCGGTCTCCTCGAGGATGGCGGTGGCGAAGCGGGGCTCGGCGAAGATCATCACGCCCGCCGCCGATTGCAGGAGGTGCGCGCAGGTGCGCGAGCCCACCACGAGGAAGAACGCGTCCTGCATCTTGCGGTGCAGCCAGACGATGCCGGTCAGGCCGCAGAACACCTCGTGCTGGCCGCGTTCCTTGAGCACCGGGGCGGTGCCGCAACCGCGGGCGGGCGGGGGCGGGAAGCGCGCGGTCATGGCCGCCCCCCTTCGGCCCGGCGGGCCGCGCGGAGCTTGAGCACGAACTGCGTGGCGTTGACCACGTAGGCGGCATAGGCGGCGAGCGCGAGGGTCATCAGCGCGCGCGGGTCGAGCGCGCCCTGCCAGAGCGCCCAGAGGTAGGCGGTGTGGAGCGCGATCACGAGGAAGGAGACCACGTCCTCCCAGAAGAAGGCGGGGGCGAAGAGCCAGCGGCCGAAGACGACCTTCTCCCAGATCGCGCCGGTCACCATGATGAGGTAGAGCACCAGGGTCTTGACCACGATCGAGACGGTCGCGACCTCGTAGCCCGCGCCGGTCCACAGGTAGCGCAGCACCAGCGCGAGGCTCGCGAGGAAGACGAGGAACTGCAGCGGCGCCAGCACGCCCTGGACCGGGGTCCAGATGGTGGCGTCGCGGCGCGCCCGCTCTTCCCGCGTGTAGAGCGGACGGGCGGTCCGGAGGTCCGGGGCGAGTCGTGCGGTCGCAGACATGGGCGATTCCGTTGTGCGCATGTCAAAAGCGTAGCGCCGCCGCCCGAAAAGTGTCAATTGAAACTTACACACCTCGGGGCAGTCGCTGTCAGCGCCCCTTGACCGCTCCGCGCGCGATCCGTCGAATTGTCCATATTCAAAAGGCTTGCGCGGTTCCTGCCGAGTGTCTACTCTGCTAGACGAAGTCAGGTCCGATGGACTGCCCGGTTGACGCCGGGCGGCGCGCCCCCATCTGGAGGTGCATGGCCCTCGGGCCCGAACCGTGTCGCCCGGGCCAATGCCGGACGGCGGTCCACGCGGGAGACGCCAGCGCCATGTCGGACATGTCCGAGCCCGGATCCTCGCGCCGCGCCAGCGCGGCCTCGCCGGAGATCTCGCTCCTCGCGGGCGCGGTGATCGCCCGCCTGCAGGACCGCGCCGAACGCGGGCCCGACGACCGGCTGGACCAGGCCGCGACCGCCCTATCGCGGGCGGTGCGCGGCCAGGAGTTCGACCCGGTCGACTGCGCGCGCCGGCTGCGCAACCTGCCCCTGCCCGACATCGTCCTGACCGACCACGTGATCCCCGCGGTCGCGCGCCGCCTCGGTCGCGACTGGGAGACGGACCGCGCGAGCTTTGCCGAGGTGTCCGTCGCGTCCGCCCGGCTGCAGAGCCTGCTCGGGGAGCTCGCGCCACACTGGAGCGACCGGCTGCCCGACGCCGCGGACACGGCGCTGTCGGCGCTGCTGGTCCTGACCACCGACGAGCCGCACACGCTCGGGCCGCATCTCGTGACCGCGCAGCTGCGCCGCCGCGGCGTGCTGGTCCGGACGCTTTACGGCGCGGGCCCGGCCGAGGTCGCGGCGGCGCTGGACCAGGGCCCGCGGACGGACATGGTGCTGTTCTCCTGCGCGCACCGCCGGCACCTTGCCTTCGTGGCCGGGATCATGTCAGGTCTGCGCAAGCTGGGCGCCCGGCGTCCGCCCGCCATCCTGGGCGGCGTGGTGCTCGATCATGAAACCGCACTCGAGAAGAGGACCGGGGTGGACCTCGTGACAAACGACGTGCAGTCGGCGCTGACGTTCTGTCGCGACCCGCGGCGCGCGGAAACGGCGCCGCCGACGGGGCGCGGAACGAAGGACCGGTAGGTGGAGATGACGAGCAACAGCCCCGACATGCGCGAGGACGGAAACGAGACGCCGCACGACGGCGGTCTCGGCGTCGTGGGCGAGGTCCTGGCCGCCTCGGCGGACCTGTCGGTGATGCTTTCGCCCGACGGCACGGTCACCTCGGTGGTCCCCGGGCGCGGCATCGACGCCTTCGCCGGGCTCGACGCCTGGGTCGGGCGCAAGATCGAGGACCTGCTGACCTCGGAAAGCGTGCCGAAGCTGCGGCGCGCGCTCGGCACGCTCGAGCGCGGCGAGGCCGGCGCGCGGCCGGTGGAGCTCAACCACGTGGACGGCGAGGCCTGGGAATTCCCGGTGCGCTACACGCTGCTGCGCTACGGCGCGGACGGTTCGGTGCTGATGGCCGGGCGCGACCTGCGCGCGGTGGCCGAGACGCAGTCGCGGCTCGTGCAGGCGCAGATGTCGCTGGAACAGGGCTACGAGGCGCGGCGCGAGTTCGACACGCGCTACCGGCTGCTGCTGCGCACGGTGTCGGACGCGGTCGTGTTCCTGTCGGCATCGGACGGCCGCGTCGTGGACCTGAACGAACCGGCGGCGGCGCTGCTCGGCGGCACGCGCGACGCGCTCGGCGGCAAGCCGCTGTCGCGGGCGCTCAAGGACAGCGAGCGCGGCGACCTGATCGAGATGCTGACGAGCGCGGCGGTGACCGAGGACGGCACCCCGGTCGAGGTGGTGTCGCTGGCGGGCGACCGGCGGCTGACGCTGCGCCCGCAACTGTTCCGCGCGGGCGGCGAGCGGTTCGTGATCGCGCGCATCCTGTCGGCGGACGGCGCCGACGCGCAGGACGATTCGCTCGGGACGAACCTTGCCCAGCTCTACGCCAAGGGCACGGACGCGATGATCTTCACCTCGATCAAGGGCGAGATCCTGAGCTGCAACGACGCCTTCCTCGAGCTCATCGACGCGGCGCACCTGTCCGGGGTGAAGGGGCAGAGCATCGCCTCCTACCTCGCGCGCGGGCAGATCGACGTGAACGTGATCGTCGACCATGCCCGGCGGTCCGGGCACCTGCGGGCCTATTCCACGCAGATCGTGAACGATCTCGGGGCCGAGACGCCGGTCGAACTGTCGGCGATCTACCTCAACGACCGCACCCATCCCGAGCTTGGGTTCATCCTGCGCGACACCTCGCGCAGCGAGGCGCTCCGGTCGAGCACCGGCGGAATCCGCGGCGGCGACGAATCGAGCCGCGGCGTGATGGAACTGGTGGGATCGGCGACGCTGAAGGAGATCGTCGCGGAGACCACCGAGGTGGTCGAGAAGATGTGCATCGAGACCGCGGTGCACCTTACGCGCAACAACCGGGTGGCCGCCGCCGAGATGTTGGGCCTGTCGCGGCAGAGCCTCTACGTCAAGCTGCGCAAGTACGGCCTCCTGGCCCGCGACACGGACACCGACAGCGACGACTAACTTGCGCCGACTCGGGAATGCGTGTCTAGTTGACACATGAGTGTCAGCGAAAGTTTACATCCCCGGAGAACCCCCGAACCGGCAGCCCTGCTGACGCTGCTGAAGCCCGTGACGTGGTTTCCGCCGATCTGGGCCTATCTCTGCGGCGTGGTCGCCTCGGGCGTCCCGCCGTCGGAGGCGTGGGGGCTCGTGGCGCTCGGCGTGGTCCTGGCAGGCCCGGTGGTCTGCGGCATGAGCCAGGCGGCCAACGACTGGTGCGACCGGCACGTGGACGCGATCAACGAGCCGCACCGTCCGATCCCCTCGGGCCGCGTGCCGGGGCGCTGGGGCCTCTGGGTGGCGCTCGCCATGTCGGGACTGGCGCTGGTCCTGGGCCTCGCGCTCGGGACCTGGGGGTTCGTCGCGACCTGCGTGGCGGTGGTCGCGGCCTGGGCCTATTCCGCCGAGCCCGTGCGGCTGAAACGCTCGGGCGTCTGGGGCCCGGGGCTCGTGGGCCTCAGCTACGAGACGCTGCCCTGGTTCACCGGGGCCGCCGTGCTGAGCCGCGGCCTGCCCTCGGTCGAGGTGATCACGATCGCCGTGCTCTACGGGATCGGCGCGCACGGGATCATGACCCTCAACGATTTCAAGGCGCTGGAAGGTGACCGGATCACCGGCGTGAAGTCCCTGCCGGTGACGCTCGGGCCTGCGCGCGCCGCGCGCGTGGCCTGCGTGGTGATGGCCCTGCCGCAACTGGCCGTCCTGGCCCTGCTCGTGGCCTGGGGCGCGCCCTGGCACGCGGCGGCGATAGGCCTGCTGATGGCGGCGCAGGGCTGGGCCATGTCGGTGATGCTGCGCGACCCGAAGGCGCGCGCGCCCTGGTACAACGGCACCGGGGTCCTGTTCTACGTCAGCGGCATGATGATCGCGGCCTTCGCGCTGCGGGGGATGGGAGCTGCGGCATGACGCTTGGCTGGGTGTCGATCGTGCGGCTCGGGCTCGTGCAGATGGCCCTGGGCGCGATCGTGGTGCTGACGACCTCGACGCTGAACCGGCTGATGGTCGTGGAACTGGCCCTGCCGGCGGTGCTGCCGGGTTTCCTGGTGGCGCTGCATTACGGCATCCAGATCACCCGGCCGAGCTGGGGTTTCCGGTCGGACACCGCGGGCAACCGCACCCGCTGGATCCTCGGCGGCATGGCGGTGCTGGCCCTCGGCGGCATCGGCGCCGCGGCCGGTGTCGTGACGCTCGGCCACGATTTCCGCGCGGGCCTTGCGCTGTCGGTCCTGTCCTACGCGCTGATCGGCCTCGGCGTCGGCTGTTCGGGGACGTCGCTCCTGGCCCTTCTGGCGAGCGCCACGGCGCCCCGGCGGCGCGCGGCGGCGGCGACGATCACCTGGCTCATGATGATCCTCGGCATCGCGGTCACCGCCGGCGTGGTCGGAGGGCTGATCGACCCCTACACGCCGGCGCGGCTGATGCAGGTCGTCACCGGCACCGCGCTCGTCATGCTGGCGCTGACCGCGGTCGCGGTCCGCGGCGTCGAGCGCGGCGTGGTCGCGGCGCCCGACCCGGCCGCGCCCCCGTTCCTCGAGGCGCTGGCGGAGGTCTGGCAGGAACGCCACGCGCGGCACTTCACACTCTTCGTGTTCCTGTCGATGGTCGCCTATTTCATGCAGGAGCTCATCCTCGAGCCCTATGCCGGGCTCGTCTTCGGCTTCACCCCCGGGCAGTCGACACAGATGGCGGGCGCGCAGAACGGCGGCGTCTTCCTCGGCATGGTGACGGTGGGCGTCGTGGCCACCGGCCTCGGCATCGGCGCGCTCAGGACCTGGGTCGCGGCGGGCTGTCTCGGCTCGGCGGCGGCGCTCGTGGCCATCGCGGGGCTCGGCCAGACCGGGCCCGGCGCGCCGATCGTGCCCGCGGCGGTGGCGCTCGGCTTCTTCAACGGCATGTTCGCGGTCGCGGCCATCGGGTCGATGATGGCGCTCGCGGGCGAGGGGCGCGGCAAGCGCGAGGGCACGCGGATGGGCCTCTGGGGCGCGGCGCAGGCCATCGCGGCGGGGTTCGGCGGGCTTGCCGGCGCGGCGGCGGTGGACGTGCTGCGGCAGGTCCTGCCCGATGCCGGCGCCTTCGGCGCGGTCTTCGCGGCCGAGGCCGGGCTGTTCGTCACGGCGGCGCTGATGGCGCTCGTCATCATGGAGGGCCGGCCCGCGCGGCGCGGGGCGATGCTGCAACCGGGAGAATGACCATGTTCGATGTCGTCGTCGTCGGAGGCGGCCCCTCGGGGGCCACCGCGGCCGAGGATCTGGCCCGCTCGGGGCACAGCGTCGCGCTGCTGGACCGCGAGGGACGGATCAAGCCCTGCGGCGGCGCCATCCCGCCGCGGCTGATGCAGGACTTCCACGTGGGCGAGGAACAGCTCCTCGCCAAGATCCGCACCGCGCGGATGATCTCGCCCACCGGGCGGCGCGTCGACATCCCGATCGAGAACGGCTTTGTCGGCATGGTCGACCGCAAGGATTTCGACCCCTTCCTGCGGGCCCGCGCCGAGGCGGCGGGCGCCGCGCGCTTCACAGGCACCTTCGTGCGGATGGAACGCGACGGCGGCACGCGGGTGGTCTACCGCGACCGGGAGAGCGGCACGGAACGCACGCTCGAGACGCGGCTGGTGATCGGCGCGGACGGCGCGAATTCCCGGGTCGGCCGGGCCGAGGTGCCGGGCGCGGACAAGATCCCCTACGTCTTTGCCTATCACGAGATCATCGCCGCCCCGATGGCGGGCGACTACGACCCCGACCGCTGCGACATGATCTACGATGGCCGCATCAGCGCCGACTTCTACGGCTGGGTGTTCCCGCACGGCGACACCGCGAGCGTGGGCATGGGCACCGAGCTGCGCTCGGCCGACCTCAAGGCGGCGACGGCGGACCTGCGGCGGGCCTGCGGGCTCGCGCAGTGCGAGACGCTGCGCCGCGAGGGCGCGCCGATCCCGCTGAAGCCGCTGGCGCGCTGGGACAACGGCCGCGACGTGGTGCTGGCCGGGGATGCCGCGGGCGTCGTGGCCCCGTCCTCGGGCGAGGGCATCTACTACGCCATGACCGGCGGACGCGCGGCGGCGAGCGCCTGCGCCGCGGTGCTGGCCTCGGGCCGCGCGCGGGACCTGGCGCTTGCGCGGCGGCTCTTCATGCGCGAACACAAGACCGTGTTCCGGGTTCTGGGCGCGATGCAGGATGCCTATTACCGCTCCGACAGCCGGCGCGAACGGTTCGTGTCGCTCTGCCACGACATCGACGTGCAGCGCCTGACCTTCGAGGCCTACATGAACAAGAAGCTCGTGCGCGCGCGGCCGCTGGCCCACCTGAAGATCGGGCTCAAGAACCTGTCGCACCTGACCGGCCTCGTGCGGGAGACGTATACATGACCATCGAGATCCCGGCCTGGATCGACGGACGCCTGGTGCCGGTCGAGAAGCTGGCGGCGCACCGGCGCGGACTGCGCCACAAGGCGGTGTCGGTCTTCGTCCTCGACGGCGACCGGGTGCTGCTGCAGCGGCGCGCCACGGGCAAGTACCACACGCCGGGGCTCTGGGCGAACACCTGCTGCACGCACCCGCACTGGGGCGAGGATGCCGCCACCTGCGCGCGCCGCAGGCTCGGCGAGGAACTGGGGATCCCCGGCCTCTCGCTCACCCGCCGCGACGTGGTCGAGTACCGCGCCGACGTGGGCGGCGGGCTGACCGAGCACGAGGTGGTGGACCTCTTCACCGCCGAAGCGGATGCCGACCTGCACGTGGCGCCCGATCCCGAGGAGGTGATGGCGACCGAGTGGGTGGCCCTCGACGCGCTGCGCCGCGACGTGGCGGCGCGGCCCGGACGCTACACGCCGTGGCTGCGCATCTACCTCGAGGACCATGCGGAGCGGATCTTTCCCGCGGCCCTCCTGACCTGAGATCAGGCCGGCAGGGCGCCGGTGCCGCTCTGGCGCCGGCCGCGCAGGAGAATCGCGAGCATGATCGCGATGTTGAGCCCGTTCCACAGGATGCCGTTCCAGAAGGCGAGCGCGTAGCTGCCCGTCGCCTCGTAGACCGCGCCCGACATCCAGCCGCCGAGCGCCATGCCGAGGATGGTCATCATGATGACGAAGCCCACGCGCGCGCCGGCCTCGCGCGCGGGCAGGTATTCCCGCACGATCACCGCGTAGGACGGCACGATCCCGCCCTGCGCCAGGCCGAAGACCAGGCTGACCACGTAGAGCGAGGGCAGCGAGCCCGCGGGAATGTAGAGCGCCAGCGCCAGCGCCTGCAGCACCGAGCCAAGGAGCAGCGTGCGCACCCCGCCCAGGAGATCGGCGAGCCATCCCGACACGAGGCGCGACGCCACCCCGCCGAGAAGCATCAGCGTCAGCATCTCGGTGCCCGCCGCGGGCCCGTAGCCCAGGTCGACGCAGAGCGCGACGATGTGCACCTGCGGCATCGACATGGCGACGCAGCAGCCGATCCCGGCCGCGCCGAGCATCCATTGCAGCTGCCGCGGCGAGAACCCCGTGCGCCCGGCCCGCAGGCCCGCCTGACGCTCGGCATGGCCCATGGCCGCGGCGCTCACCCGCCGCCGCAGCGCGAGCGCGAGGGGCGGCAGCGCCAGCACCAGCACCCAGGCGAGCAGCCCGTAGCCCCAGCGCCAGTCCGCCGTTTCGGGAAAGTGCGCGAGCGCCTGGCTCCAGACCGTGCCCGACAGGTAGTTGCCCGAGGCCGCGATGGCGACCGCGACGCCGCGCCGCCGCTCGAACCATTGCGACACGTCGGCGATGAGCGGGCCGAAGCTTGTCGCGGTGCCGAAGCCGATGGCGAGCTGCGCCGCGAGCAGCACCTCGATCGTCGGCGCGCGCGCCGCCACGAAGAACGCGAGCCCGAGCCAGAGGCCCATCGCCGCCAGCACCCGGGTGATGCCGAACCGGTCCACCCAGCGGCCGATCACGAGATTGCCCGCGGCGAAGCCCAGCATGGTCGCGGTGAAGCCCAGCGAGGCGGTGCCGCGCCCGGCGCCGAATTCCGCGGCGACCTCGGGCAGGACGGTCACGTAGGTCCACATGCCCACGTTGCCCACCACCGCGATCAGCAGCGTCGCGGCGAGCCGCGTCCAGGCATAGGCACCGTCGAAGGGATGGGCGTCGGACATGACGGCGACGCTACGGTGGACACCGCCGCGATGCCAGCGTCATTTGCGGAGCGGGTTTTCAAGCCCGCCGCGCCGCTCCATAGTCGCCCCATGACGATCACGCTCGCAGACATCCTCGCCGCCCGGAAGGTCCTGAAGGGCCGCGCCGACGCCACGCCCATGGTGCCCTCGCCGCACATGGAGGCGCGGTTCGGCCATCCCTTCTGGCTGAAACTCGAGATCGCCCAGCCGATCGGCGCCTTCAAGCTGCGCGGCGCGCTGAACGCGGTCGCGGCGCTGCCCGAGGGGGTGGCCGGCGTCACCTGCTGCTCGACCGGCAACCACGGCCGGGGCGTCGCCTACGCGGCACGCGAACGCGGCCTGCGCGCGGTGATCTGCATGTCGGACCTCGTGCCCGCCACCAAGGTCGAGGGCATCCGCGCGCTCGGCGCCGAGGTGCGCATCGCCGGCCGCTCGCAGGACGCGGCCGAGGCCGAGAGCCGCCGCCTGTCCGAGACCGAGGGCCTCGTGCGGATCCCGCCCTTCGACGATCCGCACGTGATCGCGGGCCAGGGCACGATCGGGCTCGAGATGCTCGAGGCGGTGCCGGATCTCGACACGCTGCTGATCCCGCTCTCGGGCGGCGGCCTCGCCGCCGGCATCGCCTGCGCGGCGCGCGCGATCAACCCGCGGCTGCGCATCGTCGGCATCTCCATGGACCGCGGCGCCGCCATGCACGAGAGCCTGCGCGCCGGCCGCCCGGTGGACGTGGAGGAGGTCGCGAGCCTCGCCGACAGCCTCGGCGGCGGCATCGGCTCCGACAACCGGCTGACGCTCGCCATGTGCCGCGACCTGCTCGACGAGGTGGTGCTGGTGACCGAGGCCGAGATCTACCGCGCGCTGCAGACGCTGTTCTACGAGGAACGCCTGGTGGCCGAGGGCGCCTGCGTGGTGGGCATCGCCGCGGTCGAGGCGGGCCGCGTGACGCTGACCGGGCCGACGGCGACGGTTCTGACCGGGCGCAACCTCGACATGACCGTCCTCGCCCGGATCGTCGCGGGACAGGACGTGCGCCTCGGCGACACGCTCATCGAGGGACGACCCTATGCCGCATGACATCCGCATCGTGACCGAGGCAGAGCTGCGCGGCGTCGTGTCGCTCGACACCGGCCTCGTGGACGTGGTCGAGGCCGCCTTCGCCGCGCTCGACCGCGGCGGCGTGGTGATGCCGCCGGTGATGTCCATGGCGCTCGAGGAGGCGCATGGCGAGGTCGACGTCAAGACCGCGTACCTGCCGGGCTTCGACGGCTTCGCGATCAAGGTCTCGCCGGGCTTCTTCGACAATCCCGCGCGCGGCCTGCCCTCGCTCAACGGGCTGATGATCCTCCTGTCGGCCGAGACCGGCCTGGTGCAGGCGGTGTTCCTCGACAACGGCTACCTGACCGACCTGCGCACCGCCGCGGCCGGCGCCGTGGCCGCGCGCCACCTCGCGCCCGAGGAGGTCACGACCGCAGGCGTCATCGGCACCGGCGTGCAGGCGCGGCTGCAGATTCGCGCGGCGCATCTCGTGCGGCCCTTCGAGCGCGTGCTGGTCTGGGGCCGCGATCCGCAGAAGGCGACCGCCTGCGCCGCCGACCTCAAGGCCGAGCTCGGGATCGAGGCCGAGGTCTGCACCGACGCCGCGACGCTCGTGCACCGCGCGCAGCTCGTGGTGACCACGACGCCCGCGCGCGACCCGGTCCTCAGGGCCGAGTGGCTGCATCCCGGCCTGCACGTGACCGCCATGGGATCGGACCAGGAGGGCAAGAACGAGCTAGACCCCGCCTGCCTCGCCCGCGCCGACCTCTACGTGGCCGACCGCGCGGCGCAATGCGCGCTCCTGGGCGAACTGCGCACCGCCCGCGCCGCGGGGCTCTTCCCGCAGGAGCCCGTCGAGCTCGGCGCCGTGGTCGCCGGCGCCGCGCCCGGGCGCCGCGACCCGCGCGCGATCACCATCGCCGACCTCACGGGCACCGGCGCGCAGGACACCGCCATCGCCTGCCACGTGGCCGCGCGGCTCGGCGACGCGGGCACGGTGGTGCGGGCCTGACCATGGTGCCGCTCGACGCGCGCGACCTCGACATCCTGCGGATCCTGTCCGCCGAGGGCCGCATCACCAAGGCCGAGCTCGCGGCGCGCGTGGGCCTCTCGCCCACCCCCTGCTGGGAGCGGCTGAAGAAGCTCGAGCGCGCGGGCGTGATCGAGGGCTACGGCGCGCGGCTCGGTCTGCGCGCCTTCGGGCCGCACGTCACCGTCTTCGTCGCGATCGAGCTCGGCAGCCACAAGGCCGCCGATTTCCGCATCTTCGAGGAGGCGGTGCAGCGCCACGAGGAGATCACCTGGGTCTGGGCGCTGGGCGGCGGTTTCGACTACCTCTGCCAGGTCGTCACCCGCGACATCGACAGCTACCAGCGCCTGATCGACGCGCTGCTCGAGGCGCGCATCGGGCTCTCGCGCTACTACACCTACATCGTGACGAAGCGGGTGAAGGCCGGGCACGGCCTGCCCTTGTCGCTGCTCGCGCGCGACTAAGGGCCCCGGGGCCGCGCGCCCTGCGCTTCTTCTTGGCCCAAATATCCCCCCGCCGGAGGCGTCCCGCAGGCACCGCCCGCACCGGACGAATCCTCTGCCGGGCGCGCCCCTGCCAGAGGACTTCACTGCCCGGGGGGCGATCTTTGGTCACCTCCTCTGGCGCGCCCGGGCCATGGTGCCGCCATCGGACAGACGGAGGCCGCCATGACCCTGCACGACACCTTCCCGAAATCGCCGCTCGCGGGCCTCGACGACGCCCGGCTCGTGCGCAGCTTTGCCTATGTGGGCGGCAAGTGGCGCAGCGCCGCCTCCGGCGCGGCCTTCGACGTGACCGATCCCGGCACCGGCGCGTGGCTGGGCGAGGTGGCGCGCATGTCCGGCGCCGAGGCGCGCGAGGCGGTCGACGTGGCCGACGCGGCCTTCGCCAGCTGGTCGCTGACCCTGCCGCAGGAGCGCGCGCGCCTCCTGCGCCGCTGGTACGAACTCATGATGGAGCACCAGGAGGACCTCGCGCGGCTGATGGTGTACGAGCAGGGCAAGCCGGTTTCCGAGGCGCGCGGCGAGATCGCCTATGCCGCCGATTTCGTCGAGTTCTACGCCGAGGAGACGCGCCGCCCGAACATCGAGGGCGTGACCTCGCACCTGCCCGATGCCGAGGTCGAGCTCTGGCGCGAGCCGGTGGGCGTCGCCGCGCTGATCACGCCCTGGAACTTCCCGACCGCCATGCTGACGCGCAAGGCCGCCGCGGCGCTCGCCGCGGGCTGCACCGTGGTCTGCCATCCCTCGGCCGAGACGCCGTTCTCGGCGCTGGCGCTGGCCGAGCTCGCCGAGCGCGCGGGCTTCCCTCCGGGCGTCTTCAACGTTGTCACCGGCGACGCGCCCGAGATCGTGACACCCTGGTGCGCCGATCCGCGGGTGCGCGTCCTGTCCTTCACCGGCTCGACCGAGGTCGGCCGGCTGCTCTACCGGCAATGCGCCGACACCGTGAAGTCGCTGATCATGGAGCTCGGCGGCCACGCACCGGTCATCGTCTTCAAGGGCTCGGACCTCGACCAGGCGGTCGAGGAGACCATGAAGGCCAAGTTCGCGACCTCGGGGCAGGACTGCCTCGGCGCGAACCGCATCTTCGTCGAGCGCCCGATCTACGACGCCTTCGTCGAGAAATTCGTCGCCGCGACCAAAGCGCTGACCGTCGGGCGCGGCATGGACGACCCGGACATCGGCCCGCTCATGAACGAGAAGGCGGTGCAGAAGCAGGAAGCCCACGTGGCCGACGCGATGGAAAAGGGCGCGCGGCTCCTGTGCGGGGGCGGCCGGCTCGATCTCGGCCCGCTCTTCTACGCGCCGACGGTTCTGGCGGACGTGCCCGCGGACGCGGCGATCCTGCACGAGGAGACGTTCGGACCGGTCGCGGCGCTCCTGCCCTTCGACACCGAGGAGGAGGTGGTCGCCCGCGCCAACGCCACCGAATACGGCCTTGTCGCCTACGTGCACTCGATGGATCCCCGCCGCATCTACCGGGTCAGCCGCGCGCTGAACTTCGGCATGGTCGCGGTGAACCGCACCAAGGTGACCGGCGCGCCCATCCCCTTCGGCGGCATGAAGCAGTCGGGGCTCGGGCGCGAGGGCGCCCGCCAGGGGCTCGAGGCGTTCACCGAGATCAAGTACGTCTGCCGCGACTGGGCCTGACCCGGCGGCACCGCGGGGGGCGCCCGCCGGCGCCCCCCGCCATTCCCCGACTTTCCGACGACGAGGACGACGACATGCTGAAGAACGACCTGCTCGAGGCCTGGGACCGCGAGAGCTTTTTCCACCCCTCGACCCACCTCGCGGAGTTCGCCCGCGGCACCGCGCCCCAGCGGGTGATCCGCGGCGGCGAGGGCTGCCACATCGAGACGCGCGACGGGCACCGGCTGCTCGACGCCTTCGCGGGCCTCTACTGCGTGAACGTGGGCTACGGCCGCCCCGAGATCGCCGAGGCGATCGCCGACCAGGCGCGCGAGCTCGCCTACTACCACGCCTATGTGGGCCACGGCACCGAGGCGTCGATCACGCTCGCGAAGATGATCCTCGACCGCGCGCCCGACCACATGTCCAAGGTCTATTTCGGCCTGTCGGGGTCGGACGCGAACGAGACGAACATCAAGCTCGTCTGGTACTACAACAACATCCTCGGCCGGCCCGAGAAGAAGAAGATCATCTCGCGCCAGCGCGGCTATCACGGCTCGGGCCTGATGACCGGCTCGCTGACAGGGCTGCACCTCTTCCACCGGAAGTTCGACCTGCCGCTCGACCGCGTGCTGCACACCGAGGCGCCCTACTATTTCCGCCGCGACGACACGTCGATGACCGAGGCGCAGTTCGTGGCCCATTGCGCGGCCGAGCTCGAGGCGCTGATCGCCCGCGAGGGCGCCGACACCATCGCCGCCTTCATCGGCGAGCCGGTGCTGGGCACGGGGGGCATCGTGCCGCCGCCCGCGGGCTACTGGGCCGCGATCCAGGAGGTGCTGGAGCGCCACGACATCCTGCTGATCGCCGACGAGGTGGTGACGGGGTTCGGCCGGCTCGGCTCGATGTTCGGCTCGGAGCATTACGGGCTGCGGCCCGACCTCATGACCATCGCCAAGGGCCTGACCTCGGCGTACGCGCCGCTCTCGGGCTCGATCGTGTCGGACCGGATGTGGAAGGTCCTCGAGCAGGGCACCGACGAGAACGGCCCGATCGGCCACGGCTGGACCTACTCGGCGCACCCGATCGGCGCCGCGGCGGGCGTCGCGAACCTGAAGCTCATCGACGAGCTGGGCCTCGTGGCACAGGCCGGCCGGAACGGCGCCTACCTCAACCGCGCGATGCGGGACGCGGTGGGCGGCCATGCCCATGTGGGCGAGGTGCGCGGCGAGGGCATGCTCTGCGCGGTCGAGTTCGTGAAGGACCGCGAGAGCCGCACGTTCTTCGACGCCGCCGACAAGGTGGGCCCGCAGGTCGCGGCGGCGCTCCTCGAGGAGGGGATCATCGCGCGGGCGATGCCGCAGGGCGACATCCTGGGCTTTGCCCCGCCCTTCTGCCTGACCGAGGCGGAAGCCGACGAGGTGGCCGGCAAGACGGCGAAGGCCGTGCAGAAGGTCCTCGGGACCGCCTGATCCCGAGGCCGGACGCGAGGGGCCAGCCCCTCGCGCTCCCCGGGATATTTCCGCCAAGAAGAAGGACGGGGGGCCGCGCGGCACCCCCGCCGCCGGCCGCGGGGCTCAGAAGGCCTGCGCGGCCGCCACGGCGCGTTTCCACGCCGCGTATTTCGCGTCGCGGGTGGCGTCGTCCATGGCGGGGGTGAACTCGCGCTCGCGTTCCCACATGTCGGCGAAGCCGTCCATGCCGGGGTAGACGCCGGCCTGCATGCCCGCGAGCCATGCCGCGCCCATCGCCGTGGTCTCGAGCACCCTCGGACGGTCGACCGGCGCGCCGATGATGTCGGAGAGGAACTGCATCGCCCAGTCGGAGGCGCTCATGCCGCCGTCGACGCGCAGCGTGGCGTCGCCGCCCGGCGCGCGCCAGTCCGCGTGCATGGCCTCGATCAGGTCGCGGGTCTGGTAGCCCACGCTCTCGAGCGCGGCACGGGCGAATTCCTCGGGGCCGGAATTGCGCGTGAGGCCGAAGATCGCGCCGCGGCACTCGGCGTTCCAGTAGGGCGCGCCGAGCCCGGTGAAGGCCGGCACCAGCACCACGTTCTGCCGGTCGTCGGCCTTTTCCGCGAGCGGCTGCGTCTCCTTGGCCTCGCGGATGAGGCGCAGGCCGTCGCGCAGCCATTGCACCACCGCGCCCGCGATGAAGATCGAGCCCTCGAGCGCGTAGGTGGGCGTGCCGTCGAACTGGTAGGCGATGGTGGTGAGCAGGCGGTTGCGCGAGCGCACCGGTTCGGAGCCGGTGTTCAGGAGCGCGAAACAGCCGGTGCCGTAGGTCGATTTCAGCATGCCGGGCTGGAAGCACGCCTGCCCGATCGTCGCCGCCTGCTGGTCGCCCGCGACGCCGAGGATCGGGATTTCGCGGCCGAAGAGGTCCGGGCGGGTGACGCCGAAGTCGCCCGCGCAGTCGCGCACCTCGGGCAGCATCTCCAGCGGGATGTCGAGCATCTCGGCGATCGAGGTGGACCAGCGGCCCTTGCGGATGTCGTAGAGCATGGTCCGGCAGGCATTGGTCGCGTCGGTGACGTGGCTGCGGCCGCCGGTGAGCTTCCAGATCAGGAAGCTGTCGACCGTCCCGAAGAGCAGCTTGCCCTCCCGCGCCCGTTCGCGCGCGCCGGGGGTCTCGTCGAGGATCCACTTGAGCTTGGAGGCGGAGAAGTAGGGATCGAGCAGGAGGCCGGTGCGGTCGGTCACCATGTCCTCGTGGCCCGCGTCCTTGAGCCCCTGCGTGATCTGCGCGGTCCGCCGGTCCTGCCAGACGATGGCGCGGTGCACCGCCTGCCCGGTCTCGCGGTCCCAGACGCAGACGGTCTCGCGCTGGTTGGTGATGCCGATGGCGGCGATGTCCGCGACGTCGATCCCGGCCTTCTCGATCACGCCGCGGCAGGTGGCGGCGACGCTCGTCCAGAGGTCGGAGACGTCGTGCTCGACCCAGCCCGAGGCCGGGTAGTGCTGGGGAAACTCCTCCTGCGCGACGGCGGTGACCGCGAGTTTCTCGTCGAACAGGATCGCCCGGCTCGACGTGGTTCCCTGGTCGATGGCAAGCACGTGGCGCATCGCTCCTCCCCTTCCTTCCTGGTCCGTCAGTCTTGTTCCGTGCGCGGGCGCTACTGCGCGGCGTGCGCGCCATGCTCCGCGCGGGCATCCTGCATCCAGCCGTCGAGATCCGCAATCTGGGCCTCGGTGGCGCGGATGCCGAGCCGCGTCCGGCGGAAGAGAACGTCCTCGGCGGTGCGGGCATATTCGCGGGTCATGAGCCAGCGCACCTCGGCCTCGGTGAGCGTGTGGCCGAAATCGCGCCCGAGATCGGCCGCCTCCCGCGCGTCGCCGAGGATGGTCCAGGATTCGGTGCCGTAATGGCGGATCATCCGCTCGGCCCAGCGGTGGCCGAGGAAGGGATAGGCCTCGGCCAGGTCCTCGATCTTGCCGCGCGTCTCGACGACCTTGAAGTCGCCGCCCGGCAGGGTCACCCCCGCGGTCCACTTGCCCTTGAGGCCGGGGAAGAACGGCGCGATCCTGTCGAGCGCGGATTCCGCGAGCCGCCGGTAGGTGGTGATCTTGCCGCCGAAGATGTTGAGAAGCGGCGCGCCGCCCGCATCGTCGACCTTGAGGGTGTAGTCGCGGGTGGCCGCGGTCGCCGAGGAGGCGCCGTCGTCGTAGAGCGGGCGCACGCCGGAATAGGACCACACAACGTCGTCGGCGGTCAGCTCCTCGCGGAAATACGCGTTGGCGAAGGCGATCAGGTAGTCGCGCTCCTCGGGGGTGCATTCCGGGCGGCGGTCGGGATCGTCCTGCTCGCTGTCGGTGGTGCCGATCAGGGTGAAGTCCTGCTCGTAGGGGATGGCGAAGACGATCCGCCCGTCGGTGCCCTGGAAGAAGTAGCACTTGTCGTGCTCGTAGAGCTTGCGGCAGACGATGTGACTGCCGCGCACGAGGCGCACGGTGTCGGTCGCGTTCGACCGCACGACGCCGCGGATGATCTCGCCCGCCCAGGGGCCGCCCGCGTTGACCAGCATCCTCGCGGTCACCGTGCGGGTCGCGCCGGTCTCGCGGTCGGCGAGCCCGATCCGCCAGTGGTCACCGTCGCGCTCGGCCACGGTGACGCGGGTGCGGGTCAGGATGTCGGCGCCGCGCGCCTCGGCGTCGCGGGCGTTCAGCACCACGAGGCGCGAATCCTGCACCCAGCAATCGGAATATTCGTAGGCGTGTCGGAACCGCTCCTTGAGCGGCCGGCCTTCGGGCGCGCGGGTGAGGTCGAGCGTGCGGGTGCCGGGCAGGATCTCGCGCCCGCCGAGATTGTCGTAGAGGAAGAGGCCGAGCCGGATCAGCCAGGACGGCCGGCGGCCCTTCATCCACGGCATCACCGTGTTCAGGAGCTTCGAGGTCGGCGTCGAGGACTCGAACCGCATGTCGCGGTGGAACGGCAGCACGAAGCGCATGGGCCAGGAGATGTGCGGCATGGCGCGCATCAGGGTCTCGCGTTCGATCAGGCTCTCGCGCACGAGGCGGAACTCGAAATATTCGAGATAGCGCAGCCCGCCGTGGAACAGCTTGGTCGATGCCGAGGAGGTGGCGGAGGCGAGGTCGTTCATCTCGGCCAGCCCCACGTTCAGGCCGCGGCCGGCCGCGTCCCGCGCGATGCCGCAGCCGTTGATGCCCCCGCCGATGATGAACAGGTCGTAGGTCCCGGGCGGCTCGGTCCGGTCTGCCATGGCAATCCCTCCGGTTGCAGGTCGCATTGTGGCCGGCGGGATACAGGATAGCGCGCAGAATGAAAGGGCAAGCGGGCCGCACCGGCGCCGCGCGGGTTCAGAAGTAGCTGCGCACGAGGCTTCCCGCGAGGAGCGACCAGCCGTCGGCCAGCACGAAGAAGGCAAGCTTGAAGGGCAGCGACACGATGGCGGGCGGCACCATCATCATGCCCATGGCCATGAGGATCGCCGCCACCACGAGATCGATCACGAGGAACGGCAGGAAGATCAGGAAACCGACCTGGAAGGCGCGGGCGATCTCGGACAGCAGGAAGCTCGGCACGAGGACCGAGAGCGGCGCGGCGGGGGCGAGCGGGGTGCCGGCCGCGTCGGGTCGCAGGTCGGCCATGGCGGCGAAGGTCTCGGGATCGACGCGCGCCGCCATGAAGTCGCGGAACGGTACCATCGCGGCGTCGAAGGCCGTGCGCAGGTCGACCTCCTCGGCCACGAGCGGCACGACGCCCGCCGCGTAGGCCTCGGTGAACACGGGCTCCATCACGAACCAGGTCAGGAACAGGGCGAGGCTGACGATCAGCATGTTGGGCGGCGATTGCTGCAGCCCGATTCCCTGGCGCAGGATCGCGAGCACGGTCACCATGAAGGGAAAGCAGGTGATCATGATGGCGATGCCGGGCGCGAGGCTCAAGAGCGTGATGAGCGCGATGAGCTGGATCGACGTGCCGGTGAGCGAGCCGCCCTGCCCGAGATCGAGCGTGATCTCCTGCGCCCCGGCGGGCACGGCGGCGACGGCCAGCGCGAGCGCGGCCAGTCCGAGGGCGCGGCCGGCATCCCGGCACGGGGCGGCCATCGCGGTCAGACCGTGGCCCGCAGGTCGGCCACCTCGGTCAGCCGCACGGCGAGGCGCGACTGGCCGTCCTCCTCAACGACCTCCAGCACACCCATGCCGATGAGGCGGTCCCCCACGAACAGCTCGACCGGATCGTCGAGCCGCTTGTCGAGGACCAGCACGCAGCCCTCGTCGATCTGCAGCAGGTCGCGGATCAGCGGGCGCGCGCGCCCGACCGACACCGTGACCTCGATCGGGACCGCCGAAAGCGCGCGGGCGTCCTGGCGTGCCGGACCATCCTGCGACGGGAAGTCATCCATAGGCTCGCTCCTCATGCATGTCCGGGCGGAACGCCGCGATGGCGGTGCGCAGCCCCTCGGCGATCCCGTCGAGGTCGATGCGCTGCTCGCGGTCGGGCAGGCGCAGCTCGGCCTGCCCCTCGCGCAGGCTCGCATCCGGCACGAGGTCGACCGGGAAGCCGAAATCGCGTGCGAGGAACGGCGCCACGGCGGCGAGCGATTCCGGCGCGACGGCCACCTCCGCCGCGAGACCCCCGCAGCGGGCAGCCACCTGCTCGAGTTCGGCCGCCACGTGCGCGCCGAGCCCGTCGTGCAGCGCCACCGGCAGGATCGTCTCGACGATCTGGCGCAGGAGCGGCGTCATCGCGCGCAGCACGTGGCTGTAGGCCTCGTGGTAGGTGAAGGACAGGTCCTTGAGGTTCTGCGCGAAGTCGCCGGCAAGGCGGGTGCTGTCCTCGTCCTGCGCGCGCACGGCGTCGTCCCGGCCGGCGCGGTAGCCCTGTTCGTAGCTCTGCAGCTCGCGGCGCGCGATCTCGTCGGCGTCGACGCCCGAAGCGGGCCCGGCGCCGGACGGGACCACCGTCCCGAAGTCCTCGAGCAGATCCGCAAGCGCGCTCATTCCACGCCCTCCCGGGTGTCGAGCCAGGTGCGGAGGATCTCGACCGCCTCCTCCTTGCGCTCGCCGATCAGGGCGCGCAGGCGTTCCACCGGGTCCTCGGGCATCTCGCCCGGCAGGTCGAAACCGCCGCCGCCGGAGCCCGGGGACAGCATGGGCAGGTTGCCGAAATCCACGTCCCGGCCCGAAAGCGCGTCGGCGGTGCCGAAATCAGGCAGGATCGCCCCGTCGAGCGGCGCGTCCTGACCGGGCGCGGCGAGCGCGGGCACGCCTGTGCCGCCGCCGCCGGCCAGGACCGGGCGCACCACGAAGAGGCCGAGGACCAGCGCCACGAGCGCCAGCACCGCCACCTGGATCAGCGTCATCGGGTCGAGCGCGAGGCCGTCGAGCCATCCGGGCGCGACCGCCTCGGTCCCGAGCCCTTCCGGGCGCTCGAAGGGCAGCGAGCGGATGGTGATGAGGTCGCCGCGCGCCTCGTCGAAGCCCACGGCCGACGCCACGAGGTCGCGCAGCGCCGCCTGCTCCTCCTCCGGGATCGGGACGAACAGTGCGGGCCCGTCGGCCTGCGGCTCGTAGCGGCCGTTGACCAGCACCGCGACGGTCACCCGCCGGACCATGCCCGGGGCCCGCACCACCTCGCGCGTGGTCTCGGACACCTCGTAGTTCACGCGCTCGCGCGTTTCCGCCTGGTTGCTCTGCGAGGACTGGTCGCCGCCTGCAGCGCCGTCGGGCAGGTTCGAGGCGACCGTCACGTCGCCGCCGCCGCCCTGGTCCTGCGCCTGCTCGGTCCGCTCCTCGGTGTCGGTGCTGATGGCGACGCGGCTCTCGGGGTCGAGCCGACGCTCGCGGATCTGCTCGCTCTCGGTGACGGTGTCGACCGCGACCTCGACCACGGCATTGCCGAGCCCCACCCGCGCCTCGACGAGCCGCTGCACCCGGTCGCGCAGCGTCGCCGCGCGGTCCTCGGCCGAAGCGCCGGCGAGCGCGTCCTCGTCGCTGCCGACGAGCCCTGTCCGGCTGTCGATCACAGAGACGCCCGCGGGATCGAGCCCCGGGACCGCGGAGGCCACGAGATAACGGATGGCGCGCGCCTGCGCGGGGTCGAGCGCGGCGCCCGACGGCGTGACGGACACCGACGCGGTGGGCGTCGCGCCGCGCCGGAAGGGGTTCGCGGTGCCCGAGGCGATGTGCACGCGCGCCGCGGCGATGTGCGGCGCGGCGAGCAGCGTCCGGGCAAGCTCGCCCTCCTTGGCACGCCAGTAGGCGGCATCGAACATCTGGGCCGTGGTGCCGAAGCCCGACAGGCCGTCAAGCAGTTCGTAGCCTGCGGGACCGTTGGCGGGCAGGCCCTCGCCCGCGAGGGTAAGGCGCAACGCGTCGCGCTCGGGCGCCGGCACGAAGATGGCGCCGCCGCGGACGTCGTAGACCACTCCGCGGGCATCGAGGGCCGCCACGACCTCGCCCGCGGAAGGCGCGTCGAGCCCCGCGTAGAGCAGCGTCATGTTCGGGCTCGCGGCGAAGCGTGCGAGCCCGATCACCGCCCCGAACATGGCCACCGTCGCCGCCACGACCAGGATGCGGCGCTGCAGCCCAAGGCCGCCCCAGACGTTCAGCACCTGCTGCACCTCGTCCTCCGAATCCCCCGACCGACTTCTTCGATCGTCGGGCACCGTGACTCAGCCCGCTTAACAATCGGTTAGCTGATTTGCGGCTATCACCGCGGCAGGGAACACGAGGTGAACGCCGCATGACCGACGCCGCCGAACCGCAGCCCGAGGCCGGGCAGAAGAAATCGAGGCTGCCGCTTCTCCTCGGCATCGTGCTGGCGCTCGCGGGGGGCGGCGGCGGATTCTTCGCGGTGTCCTCGGGTCTCCTGCCGCTGGGCGGCCAGAAAGCGGACGCGCACGCGCCCGAGGACGAGGCGCACGTCGCGCCCGGGCACGTCGAGGGACGGCCCGCCTCGGACGTGGTGTTCGTCGAGCTGCCGCAGATCCTCGTGTCGCTGGGCAGCGGGCCCTCGGGCGGGCACCTGCGGTTCCGCGCCGCGCTCGAGGTGCCGCAGGCGGACGCGGAGGCGGTGCGGCTGCTCGAGCCGCGGGTGCTCGACGCGATGAACGGCTACCTGCGCGCACTCGAACCCGCGGACATCGAGGCGCGCGAGGCCCTCGTGATGATCCGCGCGCAGCTGACCCGCCGGGTCCAGCTGGTGGTGGGCAGCGACAAGGTGCGCGACCTTCTCGTGCTCGAATTCGTGCTGAACTGACGGAGGGACCATGGAACTGATCGCCGATATCCTGCTGGTCGCCGGCGCGCTCGGCGCGGGGTTCTACTGCTTCGTTCTGGCGCGGCGGCTGACACGGTTCAACGACCTCGAATCGGGGGTGGGCGGCGCGGTGGCGGTGCTGTCAGCGCAGGTCGACGACCTCGTGCGCACGCTCGGCGCGGCCCAGCAGGCCGCGGGGGCGTCGTCGGGATCGCTCGAGGCGCTGACCACCCGGGCCGAGGAGGTCGCGCGGCGGCTCGAACTGCTCGTGGCGTCGATGCACGACCTGCCGGCCGAGGACGCGACCCATCGCCCTCCGCCCGAGCGGCGGCCCGCGCCCGGTCCCGACCGCGACACCGGGCCCGAGACGCCGGTCTTCGCCCGGCGGACCCGCTGATGGCGCGGGGCCGGCAGCGCGGCGACAGGGCGCCGCGGCGCGGGCGCGGCACGCTCGCGGTGATCGGGGCGCTCCTCCTGGCCTCGGCGGCGCTGCGGCTCGCGGGCGGCATCGACCGGGTCCTGGCGAGCCCCGCCACCGCCGCCGAGGAGCAGCCCGGGCCCGGTCAGGCGCCCGACGACATCGATGCCGCCGCCC
Source organism: Roseivivax isoporae LMG 25204 (assembly GCF_000521865.1). GTDB lineage: Bacteria > Pseudomonadota > Alphaproteobacteria > Rhodobacterales > Rhodobacteraceae > Roseivivax > Roseivivax isoporae. Next base: position 71,428 of record NZ_JAME01000008.1, on the reverse strand, counting down.
TGCTCGAAGCGCTCGACGCCCGCGAGTCCCGCCTCGCGGAGCGCGAACGCGAGATGCAGCTGCGCATGCAGGCGCTCAAGGTCGCCGAGACGCAGATCGACGCGCGCATGACGGCACTTGTCGAGGCGGAGGAGAAGCTGCGCGCGACGCTCGACATCGCCCGCAGCGCGGCGGAGAACGACCTCGCGCAACTGACCGATGTCTACGCGCGCATGAAGCCCAAGAACGCCGCCGCGCTCTTCGAGGAGATGGCGCCGGAATTCGCCGCCGGGTTCCTCGGCCGGATGAAGCCCGAGGCCGCGGCCGCCATCCTCGCCGGGCTCACGCCGGAAAAGGCCTACACGATCAGCGTGCTGCTTGCCGGGCGCAATGCCGACGCGCCGAAGCCGTGAGGCGCCCCTTGGCCCCCGCCGCGCCAGCGGCTAGCCTCGGCGCAGGTGCCGCACGGCGGCGATCGAAGCGGGACAAGCCCCATGAAGCTCGCCGTCTGGTCCGGACCGCGCAACCTCAGCACGGCGATGATGTACGCCTTCGGCAACCGGTCCGATTTCCACGTGGTCGACGAGCCGTTCTATGCCGCCTACCTCGCGCGGACCGGGTTCGACCACCCGATGCGCCAGGAGATCCTGCGCGCCCAGCCGACCGATCCGGAGCGGGTGGTCGCCGACCTCACGGGTCCGGTGCCGGATGGCCGCGCGCACGCCTATCACAAGCACATGGCGCAGCACATGATCGCGGACATGCCCCGCGACTGGATCGCGGACGTGACGAACGTGTTCCTGATCCGGCACCCCGCGCGGGTGGTGGCGAGCTTTTCGGCCAAATACGAGCATCCCACCCTGCCCGAGATCGGGTTCGTCCAGCAGGCGGAGCTGTTCGACCGGCTGATGGCGACCGGCGCGCGGCCGGTCGTCGTCGACTCGGCCGACATCCGCGCGGCGCCAGAGCCGATGCTGCGCGCGCTCTGCGCGGCAATCGGGCTCTCCTTCGACCCGGCGATGCTGCACTGGCCCGCGGGCGGCCATGCGCAGGACGGGGTCTGGGCGCCGGTATGGTACGGCGCCGTGCACCGCTCGACGGGATTCGCAGGCGCCGAAGGGCCGCTGCCGGCGCTCGAGGGCGCGGCGGCCGACCTCGCGCAGGCGGCGCTGCCCGCCTACGAGCACCTGCGCGCCCACAGGCTCCGCGGTCCGTCCTGACGCATTCCCGGCAATCCCCAGCCGGTTCGGTTCTGCCGATGCGAAAAAAAATCGGCGCACGCGTGAAACTCCCCCGTCCGGTCGCCCGTGTATGGAGGATGTCGATGCCGGATGGTGTCGGCAGAATGTAACGAGTGTGCCGCGGCATCCGTCGCCCCCGCATGGATGCCGCGGTTCATATCAGGGCAGGTCCCCCCGATTCCCCCTCGGGGCGTGACCTGCCAGATATGCCTGCGTCAGCGGGCAGCGCCCGCCGCCGTAGAGACGCGACAGGACCTCCGCACATTCCGTCGGTGCGCCCGGCACCGCCTCGAAGAGCGTCAGGGACGAGCGCACCTTGAGCGCGTCCACGGGCCCGAGGATGGTCTCGGGCGGCGTCCCGTCATGGCGCAGGAGCAGGCGCGCGGCCTCGACGAGGCGGGCGCGCAGCACGGGATGGTCGAGATAGGATCGCGCCGCGTCGACGCCCGACAGGCCGAAATGCTGCGCCCGCTCGGACCGGCCGAGCGTCGCCAGCTGGGGGAAGACCCACCAGATCCAGTGCGTGGTCTTGCGTCCCGCCGCCAGCTCCGCCGTGACCTCGGGCCAGGTGCGGTCCTGCGCGGCGACGAAATCCTCGAGATCGGCCATGGTCCGGACCCTAGCGCGGCAGTCCCCTGCCGCACAGGCCCGAACGGATCAGCCCTTCAGGCGACGGTCGCGTGCCGCGAGCAGCTTCAGCCGCAGGGCGTTCAGCTGGATGAAGCCGGCCGCGTCCTTCTGGTCGTAGGCGCCGGCATCCTCCTCGAAGGTCACGTGCGCCTCGGAATAGAGCGAATGCTCCGACCAGCGGCCGACGGTGCGCGCGAGGCCCTTGTAGAGCTTGAGCCGGACGGTGCCGGTCACATGGGCCTGGCTGCGGTCGATCAGCGCCTGCAGCATCTCGCGCTCGGGGCTGAACCAGAAGCCGTTGTAGATGAGCTCGGCATATTTCGGCATGAGCTCGTCCTTGAGATGCGCGGCGCCGCGGTCGAGTGTGATCTGCTCGATCCCGCGATGCGCCTCGAGCAGGATCGTGCCGCCCGGCGTCTCGTAGATGCCGCGGGACTTCATGCCGACGAAGCGGCCCTCGACGAGGTCGAGCCGGCCGATGCCGTGCTTGCGGCCCAGCTCGTTGAGCGCGGTCAGGATCGCCGCGGGCGACAGGGGCGTACCGTCGATCGCCACGGCATCCCCCTTCTCGAAGGTGATCTCGACGAATTCGGGCGTGTCGGGCGCGTCCTCGGGATCGACCGTGCGCTGGTAGACGTAGGACGGCGCCTCCTCGGCCGGATCCTCGAGCACCTTGCCCTCGGAGGAGGTGTGCAGGAGGTTCGCGTCGACCGAGAACGGCGCCTCGCCGCGCTTGTCCTTGGCGATGGGGATCTGGTTCTCCTCGGCGAAGGCCAGGAGCTTGGTGCGCGAGGTCAGGTCCCAGAGCCGCCACGGGGCGATGACCTTGATGTCGGGGTTGAGCGCGTAGGCCGCCAGCTCGAACCGCACCTGGTCGTTGCCCTTGCCGGTCGCGCCGTGGGCGACCGCGTCGGCGCCGGTCTCCGCCGCGATCTCGACCAGCCGCTTCGAGATGAGCGGCCGCGCGATCGACGTGCCGAGGAGGTAGAGCCCCTCGTACACCGCGTTGGCCCGGAACATCGGGAAGACGAAGTCGCGCACGAATTCCTCGCGCACGTCCTCGATGTAGATGTTCTCGGGCTTGATCCCCAGCATCTCGGCCTTCTGGCGCGCGGGCTCGAGCTCCTCGCCCTGGCCGAGGTCGGCGGTGAAGGTGACCACCTCGCAGCCGTACTCGGTCTGCAGCCACTTGAGGATGATCGACGTGTCGAGGCCGCCGGAATAGGCGAGGACGACTTTCTTCGGCGCGGATGCGGGCATCTCGGACGGCTCCTTGCTCGGTGCTGGCGGGGCGATTAGCCGCTTTTCACACGGGGGGCAAGGCGCGCGGCTTGACGCCCGCGGGCGGGATGATAGCCAGTCGCGACACCTGAGGGAGGCGGACATGACCGGCTGGCGCATCTTCGTGCATTCGGTGCAGCTGGTGCTGCGCAACCTTTCGAGCGCGCTCCGCGTCTCGCTGGTCCTGTATGCGGTGCAGGCGGCGGCCCAGGTCGCCTTCTTCCTGTCGGTGACCGAGAACGCGGGCACGCTGCAGCCGTCGCTGCCGGTCGTGCTGCTGTCGATCCTGGGCGTGGTGGCGAGCCTCTGGATCGCGGTCGCCTGGCACCGCTTCGTGCTGGCCGAGGAATATCCCGCGGGCTGGCTGCCGCGCTGGCACGGCGGCAGCGTCCTCCGTTATTTCTGGCGCTCGCTGCTGATCGGCCTTCTGGTCGTCGCGCTGGTGGTGGCGGTGGGCGTCGTGCTGGCGCTGGCGCTCGGCACGACGGGGATCGGGATCGTGCTGGTGCCGCTGCTCGCGACGACGGCGGCGGCGGTGCTGTTCTTCCGGCTGTCGCCCTGGCTGCCGGCCGCCGCGCTCGACCGGCCCATGGACCTGCCCGACGCGTGGAGCCGCACCGCGGGGCGCACCGGCGACCTGCTCGTGCTCGCGCTGATCACCGGGATCTTCACCACGCTGCTCGAGCTGCCTGGGCTTCTCGGGGGCGGCGCCAGCCTTTTCGGGCTGGTCTACGGGCTGGTGCTGGGCTGGATCGGCACCATGGTGGGCGCCTCGATCCTGACCACGATCTACGGCATCACCGTCGAGGGCCGCGCCATCGACTGACCCCCGCGCCGCCGCTCGAGGCTTGCGCGGCGGCGCGTTCTGCGTCAGGGGAACCGGCATGACAGACCGGCCCGAGACCGATTTCGCCCGACGCGCCCGCGCGGCCACCGAAGCCATGCGCGCGGTGTTCCCGCCAACGCCGCTCCTGTTCAACCAGCACCTGTCGGACCTGACGGGCGCCGAGATCTGGCTCAAGCGCGAGGACCTGTCGCCGGTGCGGTCCTACAAGCTGCGCGGCGCGTTCAACGCCATGCGACGGCACCCGGACGCACCGCTCTTCGTGTGCGCGAGCGCGGGCAACCACGCGCAGGGCGTGGCGTTCATGTGCCGCCATTTCGGCACGCGCGGCGTGATCTTCATGCCCGTGACGACGCCCCAGCAGAAGATCCAGAAGACCCGCATGTTCGGCGGCGACGCCATCGAGATCCGCCTCGTCGGCGACTATTTCGACGACTGCCTCAAGGCGGCGCAGGCGTTCTGCACCGAACGCGACGGCGCGTTCCTGCCGCCCTTCGACGATCCGCTGGTGATCGAGGGACAGGCCTCGGTCGGGGTCGAGATCGAGGACGAGATGGGACGCCCGGATCACATCGTGGTGCCGGTGGGCGGCGGCGGACTGTCGGCGGGGCTGCTCAGCTATTTCGGCGACGGTCCGCAATACACGCTGGTCGAACCCGCGGGCGGCGCCTGCCTGCGCGCGGCGCTGCAGGCGGGCCGCCCGGTGCCGCTGCCGCGCGTCGACACCTTCGCCGACGGCGCGGCGGTGGGCCAGATCGGCGCGCACACGTTCGAGGTGCTGCGCGACGTGGGCCTCGCCAACACGCTGACGATCCCCGAGGACCGCATCTGCACCACGATGCTCGAGATGCTGAACGTCGAGGGCATCGTGCTGGAACCCGCGGGCGCACTAGCGATCGACGCGCTCAAGGACCTGGGCAACGCGATCCGCGGCCGGCGGGTCGTCTGCATCACGTCGGGCGGGAATTTCGACTTCGAGCGGCTGCCCGAGGTCAAGGAGCGCGCGCAGCGCTATTCCGGCGTGAAGAAGTACTTCATCCTGCGGCTGCCGCAGCGGCCGGGCGCGCTCAAGGATTTCCTCAACGTGCTGGGGCCCGAGGACGACATCGCGCGGTTCGAGTACCTCAAGAAGTCCGCGCGCAATTTCGGGTCGGTCCTGATCGGGATCGAGACGAGCCGCGCGGCCAATTTCGACACGTTCTTCGCGCAGCTCGACGCGCAGGGCTTCGCCTACCAGGACATCACCGACGACGAGATCCTCGCCCAGTTCCTGATCTGACGGCGCTCAGCCCGCCCCGCGGGCCAGCCCGTCGAGAAGCGCGGCCCGCGATTGATCGAACATCCGGGCGAGCACGTCCCGAGGCAGCGCGGCCGCGGGATCGTCGGAACGTTCCGCCCGCGCGCAGGCCTCGGCCAAGGCCGCCATGCCGAGGTTGCTCGCCGCCCCCTTCATCCCGTGCAGCGCCCCGCGGAGCGCGTCGGCGTCGGCCGCGGGCAGGTCGCGCACGGCCGCCGCCATCTCCTCCAGAAAGACCTCGGCGACCTCGGCAAACCCGTCCTCGCCGATTTCCGAGCGCAGCATGCGGACCTGGGTCCAGTCGATCATTCCGAACGCCCCTCTTGGCCCCGGACGCAGGATCGCCGGTCAGCGGTGAACGCGCGGTGAACGAAAAAGCCGGGGCGGCGTTCAGACGGGCTTAAGGCGCCGGGCCTATCACATGCCGGAACATGTCGGGGCAGCGATGGTCAAGCAGCGGAGATGAACGCGCTCGAGGCGCCACCGCCGCCCGCCGGGGCGGACCGGCGCGTTGTGCCGCGCGCCCTGCTGGTCGACGACAGCGCCGGGCAGCGCCTGATGCTGTCGCGCATGCTGACGCGCTGGGGCTACCGGGTGACGGCGGCCGAATCCGGGGACGCGGCGCTTCGGGCCTGCGCCGGGCAGTCCTTCGACCTCGTCCTGTCGGACTGGATGATGCCGGGCATGGACGGGCTCGAATTCTGCCGGCGGTTCCGCGGCCTGCCCTTGCCCGGCTACGCCTATTTCATCCTGCTGACCGCGCGCAGCGACAAGGCGGACGCCGCGGCCGGGCTCGACGCGGGCGCCGACGACTTCGTGACGAAACCGGTGGACCCCCTCGAACTGCGCGCACGCATCGCGGCGGGCGCCCGGATCGTGTCGATGCAGCGCGAACTCAGCCAGAAGAACCAGGTGATCTCGGACACGCTGGCGAAGCTGCAGACGCTCTACGACGCCATCGACCGCGACCTGCGGCAGGCCCGGCGCATCCAGCAGGCGCTGGTCCCGGAGCGCTCGCGCGTGTTCGGCCGCTCGCGGGTCAGCCTGCTGCTGCGGCCCTGCGGGCATGTGGGCGGCGACCTCGTGGGCATGTTCAGTCCAGGCGACGGCACGCTCGGGTTCTACGCCATCGACGTCTCGGGCCACGGCATCACCTCGGCGATGATGACCGCGCGGGTCGCGGGCTATCTGAGCCCCCGCCACCCCGAGCAGAACGTGGCGCTCGAGCACCGGCCGGGCCAGGGGTACGCGCTGCGCCACCCGGTCGAGGTCATGCGCCGCCTCAACGAGCGGCTGACGCTCGACCCGGGCGTCGACGAGTACCTGACCATGCACTACGCCACCGTCGATCTCGCCTCTGGGCGCTGCCTGATTGTGCAGGCGGGCCACCCCCCGGCGCTGCACCTGCCCGCGGGACGCCCGCCCGGCTATATCGGCGAGGGCGGGCTGCCCATCGGCCTGGTCGAGGGGGTCAGCCACAGCGCGCAGGACGTGACGCTGGCCGAGGGCGACCGGCTACTTCTCTTCTCGGACGGGTTCATCGAGGCCGCGACCCGCGACGGCGGCATGCTGGGGCCCGAGGGGCTGCTGCGGCTCGTTGCGGCCTGCGGTGCGGCGGCGGGCACGGAATTCCTCGACGACCTGTTCTGGCGGCTCGCGGCGGAGTTGCCCGAGGGCGAGGGCCTGCAGGACGACGTGTCGGCCGCGCTTCTCGAATTCGCGCCCTCGGAGGGGCCGGATCAGGCCACGTGACGCGCCACGAAGGCGCGGTCGCCGGGATTGCCGAGCTTCCGCGCCGCCAGCGCCGGCGCCATCCAGACCGCGAGATGCCCGGGCTCGACCGGATCGCCCAGCGCTCTGACCGGCCGCGCATGGTAGATGATGCAGAGCTTCTCGGCCCAGAGATCGTATTCCGGCATGTAGGTGAAGCGGCGGAAGGCCCCGAGCCGTCGCGGCGCGGCGATCCGCCAGCCGGTCTCCTCCCACACCTCGCGGTGCAGCGCCTGGAGCGGGCTCTCGCCCGGGTCGATCCCGCCGCCCGGAAGCTGGAACTCGGGCCACGGCGCGTCCTGGTGGGTCAGGAGCAGCGCGCCCCGCCGCGGCAGGATCGCGTAGGCGCCGGGCCGCAGGGTGTAGCGGCGCCCGGCATCGGGCGGCGTGCCGTATCGTGCTGTCATGCGTTTCCCTCAACCCCGACGTGCCCGTGGCGCCGCGCCCCTTGGACCTCGGGGCATGGGCCATATATGGTGCCGGTATGCCAATCCGCGGCTAGCAAGGAAACCCCATGACACTCGGCACGAAGCTCGCCTGGGACGACACCGTCCTGCCCTTTCAGCTCGACCGTTCGGACATCCGCGGCCGGGTGGCGCGGCTGGACGGCGTTCTGGACGGGATCCTGAAACAGCACGACTACCCCGCGCCGGTCGAGGCGCTCGTCGCCGAGATGGCGCTGCTGACGGCGCTCATCGGCCAGACGATCAAGCTGCGCTGGAAGCTGTCGCTGCAGATCCAGACCAACGGCCCCGTGCGGATGATCGCGACCGACTTCTACGCTCCCGAGACGGAGGGCGAGCCCGCGCGCATCCGCGCCTATGCGAGCTTCGACCGCGACCGCGTGGGCGGCAGGCCGATGGACAATGTCGGCGAGGGCTATTTCGCCATCCTGATCGACCAGGGCAAGGGCATGACGCCCTACCAGGGCATCACGCCGCTGGCCGCCACCACGCTGGCAGAGGCGGCGGAGGCCTATTTCGCCCAGTCCGAACAGCTGCCGACGCGGTTCCAGCTGCGCTTCGGTCGGTCGACCGAGGCGGGCGGCACCGAGCACTGGCGCGCCGGCGGCATCATGCTGCAGCACATGCCCAAGGCCAGCCCCGAGATCTCGGGCGGCGGCTCGGGCGCGGGCGGTCTGCTGGTGGCGCGCGACATCCTCGGCGAGGACGAGGGCGAGGACTGGAACCGGGCGAACCTGCACCTCGATACCGTCGAGGAGATGGAGCTGATCGGCCCCTCGCTGCCGCCCACCGACCTGCTGGTGCGGCTCTTCCACGAGGAGGTGCCGCGGGTCTTCGACGCGCAGCCCGTGCGTTTCGGCTGCACCTGTTCGGAGGACCGGGTCCGGCAGTCGCTGTCGATCTACTCGGCCAAGGACATCGAGAAGATGACCACCGACGACGGCCGCGTGACCGCCGACTGCCAGTTCTGCGGCGCGCATTACGACCTCGATCCCGCCTCGGTCGGCTTCGAGGCCGCCGGGGGGTCGGGGCATGAGCACGGCTGAGACCCGAGGGCCCGGCCCGGCCGGACCGGACCTGCTCGACCGGCTGGCGACAGCGCTCCGCCAGCCGGCCGGCGACACCTCCGATTTCGACCTGAACCCCGGCGTCGCGCTGCCGCCGGGGCGCAAGCTGCGTCCGGCGGGCGTGCTCGTGCCGCTGCTCGAGGATGGCGACACGGTGCGGCTGATCCTGACCAAGCGGTCCTCGCGGCTGAAGCACCACCCGGGGCAGATCGCCTTTCCGGGCGGCAAGCAGGACGAGGGTGACCCCGACGTGACCGCTGCCGCCCTGCGCGAGGCGGAAGAGGAGATCGGCCTGTCGCGCGCCGACGTGCGGGTGCTCGGCCACCTGCCCGCGCACGAGACGGTGACCGGCTTTCTCATGACGCCGGTGATCGGCGTGGTGGCGCCGGGCTTCGTCGCGGTGCCCGAACCGGGCGAGGTCGACGAGGTGTTCACCGTGCCCTTCGCCCACGTGACGGACCCCGCGCGCTTTGCCGTCGAGGGGCGGCGCTGGCGCGGGTCGCGGCGGCATTACTACACCGTGCCCTACGGGCCCTACTACATCTGGGGCGCGACTGCCCGCGTGCTGCGGGCTCTGGCCGCGCGGCTTCACCCGTGACCCGGGTCGCCGGCGCCTGGCTCGACGCCGCGGACACGCAGGCGGTGTTCGCCCTTCTCCGGAACGGCGGCCACCGGGCGCTGGCCGTGGGCGGCTGCGTGCGCAACGCGCTTCTCGGCATGCCGGTCTCCGACGTGGACATCGCGACGGATGCGGACCCCGCCCGCGTCGTGGCGCTGGCCGAGGCCGCGGGGATCAAGGCCGTGCCGACGGGGATCGACCACGGCACGGTGACGCTGGTGCCCGAGGGGCGCGGGTTCGAGGTCACGACCTTCCGCGCCGACGTCGAGACCGACGGGCGGCGCGCCACGGTCCGCTTCGCCACCGATGTCGGCGAGGACGCGCGGCGGCGCGATTTCACCATGAACGCCCTCTACTGCGAGGCGGACGGCACGGTGGTCGATCCGCTTTGCGGCCTACCTGATCTCGAGGCACGGCGCCTGCGCTTCATCGAGGACCCCGAGCGGCGCATCCGCGAGGATTACCTGCGCATCCTGCGTTTCTTCCGGTTCTTCGCGTGGTACGCGGACCCCGATGCCGGGATGGACGCAGACGCGCTGGCGGCTATAGCCGCCCATCTCGACGGCATCGCCCGGCTTTCGCGCGAACGGGTCGGCGCCGAGGTGACCAAGCTCCTGTCGGCCCCCGACCCCGCCCCTGCCGTCGCCGCAATGGCGCAGAGCGGGACGCTCGCCGCCACGCTGGACGGGGCCGACCCCCGGGCGCTCGCCCCGCTCGTTCACCTCGAGGGGGAGGCCGGGATCGCCCCGGACCCGCTGCGCCGGCTCGCGGCGCTGGGCGTCCGCGACGGCGCCGCGCTGCGACTGCCGAAGCGCGCGCAGGCACGCCTGTCCCGGCTGCTCGACGCCGTGGAAAGCGGCGAAGGGGCGGGCCCCTTGGGCTGGCGGCACGGGGTGGAGACGGCGCGGGACGCGCTGCTCGTCCGCGCGGCCTCGCTCGGCCAACCGCTCGATCCCGGCGCGCTCGAGGCCGCGGCGCGGGGCGCGGCGGCCGAGTTCCCGGTAAAGCCGCGCGATCTCATGCCCGAGTACGAGGGCGCGGCGCTCGGCCGGCGCCTCGGGGAGCTGCAGGAGCGCTGGATCGCCTCGGGCTTCACGCTCGGGCGGGCGGAGCTGCTCGGGACCTGAGCGCCTGCATTTGCATCGGACCCCGCGCCGTCCTACCTTTCGGCCATCCGCGCCCGGCACCCGATTCCCGTCCGCACCGGACGCCTGACCGGGGCGGGCGGTCTCCCCTTCCACGGCGTCCCCGGACCCGTCCCGATCCAAGGCAAGTCCATGCGCCTGTTCCGCTTCTTCGAGGGTCTCGTCGATCCTTACGCACCCTATGTGCAGAACGACGCGCCGCCGCGGCGGCTGGTGCCGTTCATGCTGGACTATTCGCGCCCCTTCCGGCGCGTCTTCGCGATCACGGGCGTCCTGTCGGTCGCGGTCGCGGGGGTCGAGGTGGCACTGATCTGGGCGATGGGCTGGGTCGTCGACATCCTGAGCGGCTCGCCCTCGCAGGTCTGGGCGGATCACGGCTGGGCGCTGGTCGCGCTGGCAGTCTTCATCCTCGTCCTGCGGCCGGCGCTGCAGGCGGCGGACGTGCTGTTCCTCAACAACGCGATCATGCCGAACTACGGGACGCTGTTCCGCTGGCGGGCCCACCGGCACGTGCTGCGCCAGTCGGTCGGCTGGTTCGAGGACGACTTCGCCGGCCGCATCGCCAACCGGATCATGCAGACCCCGCCCGCCGCCGGCGAGGCGGTGTTCCAGATCTTCGACGCGCTGACCTATTCGGTGGCCTACGTGCTCGGCGCGCTGGTCCTGCTCGGCGGCTTCGACCCGTGGCTGATGCTGCCGCTCGCGATCTGGCTCGGTCTCTACCTCTGGCTGATGGCGTGGACGGTCAAGCGGATCAAGCCCGCCTCGCAGGCCTCGTCGGACGCACGCAGCTTCGTCACCGGCCGGGTGGTGGACAGCTACACCAATATCCACTCGGTCAAGATGTTCGCCCACCACGACCGCGAGGTCGAATACGGCCGCGAGGCGATCGAGCGCGCGCGCGAGACCTTCGCCCGCGAGATGCGGCTCTACACCATCATGGACGTGGCGCTGACGGTGCTGAACGGCCTCCTGATCGTGGGCGTCGTGGGCCTGTCGATCTGGTTCTGGGGCATGGGGATCGCAACGGTCGGCACGGTGGCCGCGGCGACGGCGCTCGCGCTCCGGCTCAACGCCATGACCGGGTGGATCATGTGGGCCTTCACCAACTTCTTCCAGCAGCTCGGGGTGATCGCCGAAGGGATGGAGACGATCGCGCAGCCGGTGCGGCTCGTCGATCGCGAGGACGCGCAGCCGCTGAAGCTGACCGAGGGCCGGATCGAGATCGAGGACCTGTCGCACCATTACGGCAAGGGCGCGGGCGGGCTCGACCGGGTGTCGCTGACCATCCTTCCGGGCGAGAAGGTCGGCCTCGTCGGGCGTTCGGGGGCGGGCAAGTCGACGCTCGTGAAGCTCCTGCTGCGGTTCTACGATGTCGAGCAGGGGCGGATCCTGATCGACGGGCAGGACATCGCGGCGGTGACGCAGGACAGCCTGCGCGGACAGATCGGCATGGTGCAGCAGGATTCGGCGCTGCTGCACCGGTCGGTGCGCGACAACATCCTCTACGGCCGCCCCGAGGCGACGGAGGACGAGATGATCGCGGCGGCGCGGCAGGCGCAGGCGCACGACTTCGTCACCGACCTGCGCGACGCGCACGGCAACCGCGGCTATGCCGCGCAGGTGGGCGAGCGCGGCGTGAAGCTGTCGGGCGGCCAGCGCCAGCGGATCGCCCTCGCCCGCGTGATCCTCAAGGACGCACCGATCCTCCTGCTCGACGAGGCCACCAGCGCGCTCGACAGCGAGGTCGAGGCGGCGATCCAGGACACGCTCTACGGCATGATGGAGGGCAAGACGGTGATCGCGATCGCGCACCGGCTGTCCACGATCGCCCGGATGGACCGGATCCTCGTCATGGACGACGGCCGGATCGTCGAGGAAGGACCGCATGACGCGCTTCTGGCGCGGGGCGGACTATATGCCAAGTTCTGGGCGCGCCAGTCGGGCGGATTCCTTGCGATGGATCCCGACGCCGAGGCGGCGGAATGACCCCCGGGGCGCGCGACCTGACGGACAGACCGAGGCACGAGCGATGAAACGACCCGCCGACTGGATCGACCCCTTCGCCGCGGCGGACAGCCCGCCGCCACGCACGCTGATGGCGTTCTTCCGCTGGGGTCTGGCGGGCGCCTGGAGCGTGCTGGCGATCGGGTCGGTGTTCTCGATCCTCGTGGGCGTGATCGAGGTCGCGGCGGCGCTGGTGCTCGGCCGCGTGGTCGACGCGGCGCTCGCCACCGAGGCCGGGTCGATCTTCCGGACGGAAACCGCGGTGATGGTCGGCGGCTTCCTGTTCTTCATGCTGCTGCGGCCCGCGGCCTTCGCCGGATCCACCTATTTCCAGTCCATCGTCATCGCGCCCAACGTGATGAACCTCGTGCTGTCGCGACTGCACCGCTACACGATCGGGCAGGCGGTCACCTTCTTCGACAACGACTTTGCCGGCCGCATCGCGCAGAAGGAGATGCAGACCGCCCGCGCCATGACCGACGTGGTGATCGAGATGATCCACTCGGTGCTGGTGGCGCTCGCGTCGGTGGTGGGGGCGATCCTGCTCGTCGGCACGATCGATCCCTACATCTCGGCGGGGCTCGTGCTTTGGATGGGGCTCTACGTGGTGATGATCCGCCACTACATGCCGCGGGTGCGCGCCACGTCGAAACACCGCGCCTCGAGCCGTGCCATGGTCACGGGCCAGGTGGTCGACACCGTCACGAACATCAAGACGGTCAAGCTTTTCGCCCATGCCGACCACGAGGACCGCGCGGCGCTCGGCGCCATGTCGACCTTCCGCGACGCGACGCTGGCCTATGGCCGCGTGGCGGTCATGTTCCGGTTCTGGCTGGTGACGCTCGCGGGCGCGCTGCCGGTCCTGATGGTGGGCGGCGCGCTGTTCTTCTGGTCGCGCGGGTCGGTCAGCGCCGGCGACATCGCGGCGACGGGCGCGATCTCGCTCCGGCTCGCGCAGATGACGGGCTGGGTCAGCCACACGCTGATGACGCTCTATGCCAACGTGGGCGAGACCGAGGACGGCATGCGCACGCTGACGCCGCGCCACACGCTGGTCGACCGCGCGGACGCGGTGCCGCTCGCGGTGACCGAGGGCCGGATCGAGATCGAGGATCTCACCTTCCGCTACGGGCACGAGACCGGCGGGCTCGAGGACGTGACGCTGACCATCGCGCCGGGCGAGAAGCTGGGCGTGGTCGGCGCGTCGGGGGCGGGCAAGTCGACGCTCGTCTCGCTGCTCTTGCGCATCTACGACACCGAGCGCGGGCACATCCGCATCGACGGGCAGGACGTCGCCGCGGTGACGCAGGAGAGCCTGCGCCGCCAGATCGGGATGGTCACCCAGGAAACCGCGATGTTCAACCGCTCGGCGCTGGAGAACATCCGCTACGGGCGGCCGGATGCCACCTTCGACGAGGTCGTCGCCGCGGCGCGCAAGGCCGAGGCGCACGACTTCATCGAGACGATGCAGGACCACGCGGGCCGCACGGGCTACGACGCGCATCTGGGCGAACGCGGGGTGAAGCTGTCGGGCGGCCAGCGCCAGCGCATCGCGCTTGCCCGCGCCATCCTGAAGGACGCGCCGATCCTCGTTCTCGACGAGGCGACGAGCGCGCTCGACAGCGAGGTCGAGGCGCAGATCCAGCGCGCGCTCGACCGAGTGATGGTCGGCAAGACCGTGCTCGCCATCGCGCACCGGCTCTCGACAATCGCCGACATGGACCGCATCATCGTGCTGCACGAGGGACGTATCGCCGAAGCGGGCACCCACGAGGCGCTACTGGCCAAGGGCGGCCTCTACGCGCGCTACTGGGATCGCCAGTCGGGCGGCTTCATCCAGACGCAGGAGGCGGCGGAGTGAGACGCGTGATGATCGTCGGCCAACCGGGTGCGGGCAAGTCCTGGCTCGCCCGAGCCCTCGGTCGCCGCACCGGCCTGCCCGTCATCCACCTCGACCGCATCCAGTGGCAGCCCGGCTGGCAGCCGCGCGGCCGGCAGGACCGCGACCACCGCATGCTCGAGGCTGCCCGCGACCCGGAATGGATCATCGAGGGCAATTACCGCGGCACCTGGCGGACGCGGCTCGCCCGGGCCGACACGCTGGTGGTTCTGGACCTGCCCCTCTGGCTCCGGGCATGGCGGGTCTTCCGCCGGACGGTGGCGGGCTACGGTCGGCCCCGGCCGGACAGCGGCGAGGGCTGCGCCGAACGCTTCGACCCCGCCTTCTGGAAATGGATCTGGGACACCCGGCACGTGGGCCGCGCGCAGATCCGCGAGCTTTGCGACCTCGCCGGCCCGGACACCGAGGTGCACCTGCTGCGCGGGCCGCGCGACGTGGCGCGCTTCGTCGCCACGCTCGACCGCGCGGGCCCCGCCCCGCACCCGGTCGAAGCCGCCCCAAGCCTCTGATCCGACGCCCTGCATGACCACCCTCGTCATCGAACGCCTCGGGCATCGCGGCGACGGCATCGCGCCGGGGCCCGTCTACGTGCCTGGCACCCTGCCCGGAGAGGAGGTCGCGGGCGAGGTCGCGGACGGCACCCTGCCCGCGCCGCGCATCCTGACCGCCTCGCCCGACCGGGTGCGGCCACCCTGCCCACATGCGGGCCTGTGCGGCGGTTGCCAGCTGCAGCACGCCTCGGACAGGCTCGTGGCGGACTGGAAGGCCGAGGTGGTGGCGCGCGCGCTTGCCGCGCACGGGCTGCCGGCGCCCCTGCGGGGCGTCGCGACCTCGCTCCCGCACACGCGCCGGCGCGCCGCGTTCTCGGCCCGGCGGACGAAGAAGGGCGCGCTGGCCGGGTTCCACGCCAAGCGGTCGGACGTTATCGTTCCGGTCCCGGATTGCCTGGTGGTCGAGCCCGCCCTGGCGCGGGCCCTGCCCATGGTCGAGGACCTCGCGCGCGCCGGCGGCAGCCGCAAGGGCGAGCTGTCGGTGCTGGTAACGCTCACCGCGGCCGGCCTCGACGTGGCGGCGACGGGCGGCAAGCCCGCCGATGCGCCGCTCCGCGCGGCCCTGGCCGACATCGCCCGCGCCCACGACCTCGCGCGGCTCGCCTGGGGCGCCGACGAGACGCTGGTGCGCCGCGCGCCCCGGGTCGATTTCGACGGCATCGCCGTCGTGCCGCCGCCCGGCGCGTTCCTGCAGGCCACCGTCCCGGGCGAGGTCGCGCTGCGGCAGGCGGTGACCGAGGTCGTGGGGCACGCCCAGAGCGTGGTCGACCTGTTCGCCGGCTGCGGCACCTTCGCGCTGCCGCTCGCCCGGCGCGCCGCGGTGCACGCGGTCGAGGGCGACCGCGCGATGCTCGCGGCGCTCGATGCCTCCTGGCGGCACGCCCCCGGTCTCAAGGCGGTGGCGACCGAGGTGCGCGACCTCTTCCGCAACCCGCTCGCACCCGAGGATCTCGAGCGCTTCGGCGCGGCGGTGATCGACCCGCCGCGCGCCGGCGCCGAGGCGCAGGTCGCGGCCCTCGCCCGGTCGGGCATTCCGCGCATCGCCCATGTCTCGTGCAATCCCGTCACCTTCGCCCGCGACTGCGCGACGCTCGTCGCTGCGGGCTACACGCTCGACTGGGTGCAGGTGGTTGACCAGTTCCGCTGGTCGTCGCATGTGGAGGTCGCCGCGCAACTCTCCCTCAGCCGAGCGACCCCCGCATGACCCTCCGTTCCCGCATCGCCACCTTCGTCGACAGCGCCATGGTGCGCGATTTCGTCATCGGGGTCATCGTCTTCAACGCCATCCTCCTCGGCATGGAGACGTCCGACCTTCTGATGGCGCGCTTCGGCGGCCTCATCGTGGCGCTCGACACGATCTGCCTCGCGATCTTCGTGGCCGAGATCGCGCTCAAGCTCGTCGCGCACGGCCCGCGCTTCTTCCGCAACGGCTGGAACGTGTTCGACTTCTTCATCGTGGGCATCGCGCTGGTGCCGGCGGCGCAGGGCTTCTCCGTGCTGCGGGCCTTGCGCATCCTGCGGGTGCTGCGGGTGCTGTCGGTGAGCCCGAGCCTGCGCCGCGTGGTCGAGGGATTCCTGACCGCGCTCCCGGGCATGGCCTCGGTGTTCCTGCTGATGACGCTCATCTTCTACGTGGGCGCGGTGATGGCGACCAAGCTCTTCGGCGACGCCTTCCCGGAATGGTTCGGCGACCTCGGCCGCTCGGCCTACTCGCTCTTCCAGATCATGACGCTCGAATCCTGGTCGATGGGCATCGTGCGCCCGGTGATGGAGGTCTACCCCTACGCCTGGGCCTTCTTCGTGCCCTTCATCATGGTCACGACCTTCGCGGTGGTGAACCTGATCGTGGGCCTCATCGTGAATTCCATGCAGGACGCCCACAGCGCCGAGGAGGGCGAGAGGACCGGCGCCTACCGCGACGAGGTCCTGACCCGGCTCGAGGCGATCGAGGCGCGGCTGCGCGAGCGAGAGCACGGCGCCCCCTCACCGGATCGTGAGCGGTGACACCACGCGCCTTTGCCGGTGCGCCCCTTTCCGCTAACGTCTGAAAAAAACGAGCGGGCAGTCCTCATGCGAATTCTATCGATCGTGATCGCGGTCGCCATGGCCACGGTGCTGGCCGGGTGCAGCAGCAAGTTCAAGACCTACAACGGCCCCGAGGTGACGCAGGTCATCGTCCAGAAGGGTGAACGCCGCATCCACATGATGCACCACGGCCGGGTGCTCAAGACCTACCCGATCCGGCTCGGGTTCGCGCCGGTGGGCGACAAGCAGGTCGAGGGGGACGGCAAGACGCCCGAGGGCCTCTACTTCATCGACCGGCGCAACCCGAACTCGAACTTCCACCTCTCGCTCGGCATCTCGTACCCGAACGAGCAGGACATCGCGGAGGCCCTGGCGATGGGACGAAGCCCGGGCGGCGACATCTTCATCCACGGCGGCCCGCGCAAGGGCAGCTCCGCGGACGGCCGCACCGACTGGACCTGGGGCTGCATCGCGCTGACCGACCGCCAGATCGAACGCGTCTACGCCATGGTGAAGGACGGCACGCCCATCTACATCATGCCCTGACGGCCAAGCGCGCGCCCTCAGACCTCGACGGCCAGCCGTTCCTGCGTGCCCACGCCGAACACGCGCTTGTAGCGCGCGATCTCGTCGGCGGGGCCCATGGCCTTGTTGGGGTTGTCCGACAGCTTGACCGTCGGGCGCCCCTCCGCCGCGACCGCCTTGCACACCAGGCTGAAGGGCGCGAGCCGGTCCTCGGGCGCGAGCCCGCGGAAATCGTTGGTCAGGAGCGTGCCCCAGCCGAAGGACAGCCGCACCCGGCCCGAGAACTGCTCGGCGAGCGACCGGATGCGCTCCTCGTCGAGCCCGTCCGAGAAGATGATGAGCTTCTCGCGGGGGTCCTCGCCCCGCTCGCGCCACCATCGGATCGCCGCCTCGGCGCCCTTCGCCGGATCGCCCGAATCGATGCGGATGCCGGTCCAGCCCACCAGCCAGTCCGGCGCCCGCGACAGGAACCCTTCGGTGCCGTAGGTGTCCGGCAGGATGATGCGCAGGTTGCCCTCGTGTTCCTCGTGCCAGTCGGCCAGCACGTCGTAGGGCGCCCGGGCGAGCGCCTCGTCGTCCGCCGCGAGCGCGGCGTAGACCATGGGCAGCTCGTGGGCGTTCGTGCCGATCGCCTCGAGGTCGCGGTTCTTCGCGATCAGGCAGTTCGACGTGCCGGTGAACCGCGCCCCCAAGCCCTCGATCATCGCCTGCACGCACCAGTCCTGCCAGAGGAAGGAATGCCGTCTCCGGGTGCCGAAGTCGGCGATCCTGAGGTCCGGCACCTCGCGCAGGCGCTCGATCTTCTGCCAGAGCTTGGTCATCGCGCGGGCATAGAGAACCTGCAGCTCGAACCGGCCCATGTCGTGCAGGACCGCGCGCCCGCGCAGCTCCATCAGCACGGCGAGCGCGGGGATCTCCCACAGCATCACCTCCGGCCAGGCCCCCTCGAAGGTCAGCTCGTACTGGTCGCCCACGCGCTCGAGGTGGTAGGGCGGCAGCCGCAGCCCCTCGAACCATTCCATGAAGTCCGACCGGAACATCTGCCGCTTGCCGTAGAACGTGTTGCCCCGCAGCCAGGTGGATTCCCCGCGGCTCAAGGACAGCGACCGGATGTGGTCGAGCTGCTCGCGCAGTTCGCCCTCGTCGATGAGCCGCGCCAGCGGCACGTGCGCCGAGCGGTTGATCAGGCTGAAGGTGACCTTGGTGGCGGGCCGCTTGCGGAACACCGACTGGCACATCAGCAGCTTGTAGAAATCCGTGTCGATGAGCGACCGCACGATGGGGTCGATCTTCCACTTGTGGTTCCAGACGCGCGTCGCGATGTCCAAGGCGGCTCCTCCGTGCCAACCGTGCCGGTTAAATCAACCGCGTCGCCGCTTGGCAAGCGCGTCAGGCCAGCGTGACGCCCGCCCCCCGCATCGCCTCGCGCGCCGCGGCCACCGACCCGTCGAGGTCGATTCCCCGGCAGAGCGCCTCGCGCACGGTGACCGCGAAGCCGAGCCGCGCGGCATCCTCGGCCGAGAAGCGCACGCAGAAATCGGTGGCGAGCCCCGCGAGCAGCAGCCGCTCGATGCCGCGGCTGCGCAGGTAGCCCTCGAGGCCTGTGGGCGTCGCGTGGTCGTTCTCGAAGAAGGCCGAATAGCTGTCGATGCCGGGCCGGAAGCCCTTGCGGATCACGAGGTCGGCGCGGTCGGTGTCGAGCGCGGGATGGAAGGCCGCGCCCTCGGACCCCTGCACGCAATGGTCGGGCCAGAGCACCTGCGGACCGTAGGCCATCCGGACCGTGTCGAAGGGCGCGCGGCCCTCGTGTTCCGAGGCGAAGGACGAATGTCCCGCCGGGTGCCAGTCCTGCGTCAGCACCACCGCCTGCACCTCGTCCATCAGCGCGTTGATGCCCGCGACCACGCGGTCGCCCTGCGGCACGGCCAGCGCGCCGCCGGGGCAGAAATCGTTCTGCACGTCGATCACGATCAGCGCCTGCATCCGTCCCTCGCGTCCTGTCCCGGTCTTCCGAGCGGGCAGCCTAGCGGGCGCGCGCCCCGTGTCCACCCCCCGCCCCTTGA
Organism: Roseivivax isoporae LMG 25204; assembly: GCF_000521865.1. Classification (GTDB taxonomy): domain Bacteria; phylum Pseudomonadota; class Alphaproteobacteria; order Rhodobacterales; family Rhodobacteraceae; genus Roseivivax; species Roseivivax isoporae. The sequence continues at coordinate 52,020 of NZ_JAME01000008.1, read as the reverse complement.
TCGCGCCCGCCGGCAGTCGTATCTCGCCAGCCATGTTCGAGGTCGCCGCGCTCTACCGTTTCACCCGCTTCGACGATCCCGCGGCACTCGTGCCGGGGCTCGAGGCGGCGGCGCGCGAGGGCCGGGTGACCGGCACGCTCCTCCTCGCCCACGAGGGGATCAACGGCACCGTGGCCGGTCCCGCCGACGGGCTCGCGGCGCTCCTCGACCACGTGAGGGCCCTGCCCGGCTGCGCCGGCATCGACGTCAAGCGGTCCACCGCGGCGGACCGGCCCTTCGCCCGGCTCAAGGTGCGGGTGAAGCCCGAGATCGTGACCCTGGGACAGCCGGGCGTCGACCCCGCGGCGCGCGCCGGCCGCTACGTGGCGCCCGCCGCGTGGAACGAGCTGATCCGCAGTCCCGACGTGGCGGTCATCGACACGCGCAATGCCTACGAGGTCGCGATCGGCACCTTCGAGGGCGCGGTCGATCCCGGCACCCGCAGCTTCCGCGACTTCCCCGCCTGGTGGGAGGCCAACCGCGACCGCTTCGAGGGCAAGCGCATCGCGATGTTCTGCACCGGCGGCATCCGCTGCGAGAAGTCGACCAACTGGCTGATCGCGCAGGGCGTGGAGGACGTCTACCACCTCGAGGGCGGCATCCTGCGCTATCTCGAGGAGGTCCCGGAGGAGGACAGCGCCTGGCAGGGCGAATGCTTCGTCTTCGACGGCCGCGTGTCGGTGGGCCACGGCCTGCGCGAGGGCCCGCACCTGCTCTGCCATGCCTGCCGCCGGCCGATCCTGCCCGAGGACCGCGCCCATCCCGACCACGAGGACGGCGTCGCCTGCCGCCATTGCGCCCACGAGACGGATGCGCGGGACAAGGCGCGGTTCCGCGAACGCCAGCGCCAGATCGCGCTCGCCCGCGCCCGCGGCGCGCGCCACCTCGCGGGCGACGGCGAGGCCTGAGCGCCCCGCCCCCTCTTCTTCTTGGCGGAAATATCCCGGGAGCGCGAGGGCAGCGCCCTCGCATCTCCGCCCCCCGGCGGGGCTGCGGCCGGGATCAGGCCCGGAACGGCACCACCTTCGACGTCCGCCCGAGCGCCGCGAGCGCCGCGGCGGCGATGTGCCGGGCGCCGAGTCCCGCCGCCTCGTACATCTGCTCCGGGCTCGCCTGGTCGATGAAGCGGTCGGGCAGGGTCAGCGTGCGCACCGCGAGCCCACGGTCGAGCAGCCCCTCCGCCGCCATCGCCTCGAGCACCGCCGCGCCGAAGCCGCCGCGCGCCCCCTGCTCGAGGGTCAGCAGCACCGCGTGGTTCCGCGCGAGCTGCCGCACGAGGTCCATGTCGAGCGGCTTGGCGAACCGCGCGTCGGCGAGCGTCACGCCCACCCCCTCGGCCTCGAGCTGGTCGGCAGCGTCGAGCGCGCGGTCGAGATGCGCGCCGAAGGACAGGATCGCCACGTCCTCGCCCTCGAGCACGAGCCGGCCGCGGCCGATCGGCAGCGCCTCGGCGCGCGCGGGCAAGGTCGCGCCGGTCCCGGTGCCGCGCGGGTAGCGCAGCGCGATCGGACCCTCGTCGTGCGCGCGCAGGGTCTCGACCATGTGCACGAGCTCGGCCTCGTCGGCCGCCGCCATGACCGTGAACCCCGGAAGGCAGGACAGGTAGGCCACGTCGAAGGCGCCCGCATGGGTCGCCCCGTCGGCACCCACCAGTCCCGCGCGGTCGATGGCGAAGCGCACCGGCAGGCGCTGGATCGCCACGTCGTGCACCACCTGGTCGTAGCCGCGCTGCAGGAAGGTCGAGTAGATCGCGCAGACCGGCTTCAGCCCCGAGGCGGCCATGCCGGCGGCGAAGGTCACCGCGTGCTGTTCGGCGATGCCCACGTCGAAGACCCGGTCGGGAAAGCGCTTCGCCATGAGGTCGACGCCGGTGCCGTTCGGCATCGCGGCGGTGATCGCGACCAGATCGGGATCGCGCGCCGCGGCCTCGGTCAGCGCCTGCCCGAACACCTTGGTGTAGGCGGGCGCGCCCGCGGCAGAGGATTTCTGGGTGCCCGTCGCCACGTCGAAGGTGCCGACGCCGTGATACTTGTCGGCGCTCGCCTCGGCGGGCGCGTAGCCGCGGCCCTTGACGGTGCAACAATGGATCAGCACGGGTCCGGTGGCCCGCGCCCGCGCCGCGCGCAGCACCGTCAGGAGCTGACCCATGTCGTGCCCGTCGATCGGCCCCACGTAGTCGAAGCCCAGTTCCTCGAACAGCGTGCCGGTCCCGCGCAGCCCGCCCGTCACCAGCTGGCGGGCCCGGCGCGCGCCCTCGCGCATGGGGGCCGGCAACGCGGCCTCCATGCCCTCGGCGAAGGTGCGCATGCGCTGGAAGGGCTCGGCGGCATAGAGCCCCGACAGGTAGGCGGACATGGCGCCCACCGGGGGCGCGATCGACATCTCGTTGTCGTTCAGGATCACGAAGAGCCGCCGGCCCTCGGCGCCCGCGTTGTTCATGGCCTCGTAGGCCATCCCGGCGCTGATCGCACCGTCGCCGATCACCGCGATGGCATCGCCCGTGGCCTTGCCCATGTCGCGGCCCACGGCAAAGCCCAGCGCGGCCGAGATCGAGGTCGAGGAATGCGCGGCACCGAACGGGTCGAACTCGGATTCCGCCCGCTTTGTGAAGCCCGACAGCCCGTCCTTCTGGCGCAGCGTCCGGATGCGGTCGCGCCGCCCGGTCAGGATCTTGTGCGGGTAGCACTGGTGGCCCACGTCCCAGATCAGCTTGTCCATGGGCGTGTTGAAGACAGCGTGGATCGCGACCGTCAGTTCGACCACGCCCAGCGAGGACCCGAGGTGACCGCCGGTCTCGCTCACCGCCGAGACCACCTCGGCGCGCAGCTCGTCGGCGAGCGTCGAAAGCGTTCGGTCGTCCATCCGGCGCAGGTCGGCCGGTCCGGCGACGCGGTCGAGGGTCGGTGTCTCGGGTCGGGATGTCATGATCAGTCCTCCGGCAGAGAGGGAAATTGGCGCCGCACGGACACGAGCGGGGGGCTTGAGCCCGTGCGACGCCCAGCTCCTGTAGCCAACAGGAAAAGACCGGAGGATGAATTCTCCGGCCATCCGCGGCGCCCTGGGAAGGCGGGGCCGCGGATCCGGCACCGGACCCGGGCGGGCGGCGCTGCAGGGCCGCCCGTCCGGGTCCGAGGTCAGTCCGTCGCGTAGACGGGGTCGCCCGTGGTGGCGAGCTCGGGCCAGTCGGCGATGACGTTCATGCCCTGGAGCGGCCGCTGGTAGCCCTTGTGGCAGGTCTTGCAGGCGGCCTTGGGCGCGTCGGCGTAGACCGGTCCCAGCCGGTTCTCGGGATAGATGTCCTTGAGCGGCACGAGGTAGTCGTTGTTCAGCTCGAGGACCATCGCGATGCCGAGCGACGCGGTCGCCCATTGCGGCGTGACCTGCGAGCCGTCGTTGAACGCCCGGCTGTTGTGGCAGAACACGCAGTTCACGCCCTGGGCGTTCGACATGTAGTTCATGAGCGAATAGGTCCGCTCGGCGTTCTGCCAGGTCGCGGTCTCGGGATCCGACGGATCGGAGTCCACGTGGCTCTCGAAGTCGTGCACGCCGATGACCTCGCCGTCGAGCAGGTAGGTCTCGAGGGCGTCCGAGGGCAGCGAGGTGTACTGCGACTGCATGGTCACGCGGTTCTGCACCGCACCCCAGCCCTCCATCGTGTCACCGAGCGGGGTGATCCGGAACCAGATGTCCGAGGGCACGTTCTCGCCGCGGTGGCAGGTGAAGCAGTTCACTCCCACCTCCTCGTTGGCGTTCACGTGACCCGACCAGTTCTCGTTGATGTTCTGGGTCATCTGGATCATGCGCCGCGACACGACCTTGGCGTAGTTGTCGTCCGAGCCGTAGGTCTCGGGCCCGCCCGCGCCGTGGCAGTAGGCGCAGCCCTGGTCCGGCGCGACCCACTGGGTCATCGCCAGCATCACCCGGTTGAAGTTGTCCTCGGTCAGCCCGCCCAGCACCTGCACGTTCTCGTAGACGTCCCGTGCAAGCGGCGCATCCTCGGCCACCTCGTAGGGCGCCTCGCTGTAGTAGAGCTCGACCGTGGGATCGGGCGAGGTGCGCACCGAGTTGAACTCCGGCACCGACATCCCCGTGCCGCGCGGGCCGGTCTGCAGGCTCGTCGTGGCAAAGGGCTGGCCCCATGTCACGAGGAGGGTGACCACGAGCACCGCCCCGCCGAGCGTCCCGATCAGGATCGCCGGGCGGTAGATGTCGGCGGGCTTCTCGCTGTTCCAGTCGTTGAACCACTTGGGTAGCATGGCTCAGTTCCCTCCCTCTGCGGCGACGCCTTGGCCGATGAACTCCTGGTACGTCGTCCCGAAGGCCTCGTAGCCGTAGGACCCGTCATAGGCCGGGGCGAAGTGATGTTCCTGGGCCCAGACGAACCAGTTGTCGACGACGGTGCCGGTCAGCAGGATGCCGATGCCGCCGGTGATCGGGGTCAACACCGCGAACCACCATGCCCAGCGGTGGATGCCTTCCATCGTGGCGTTGAAGCCCATGGTCCAGCGCCAGAACAGGGCGGCGCGTTCGCTGGCCGTGCCGCGGTCGACGATCTGCTCGAGCTCGCGGTCGCCGCCGTAGCGGGTGACGGCGAGGATCGTCGCGCCGTGCATCGCGAAGAGCAGCACGGAGCCGTAGAGGAAGACGATCGAGAGGCAGTGGAACGGGTTGTAGTAGAGGTTGCCGTAGCGGATCGAGAACGCCGTGGTCCAGTCGAGATGCGGGAAGATGCCGTAGGGCACCGCCTCGGACCACGAGCCCATGAGGATCGGCCGGAAGAGGCCGAGGACCAGGAACAGCCAGATGGCGCTGCCGAACGCCCAGAAGACGTGCTTGCCCATCTTGTGCTCGGCCGCGAGCAGCCAGGACCGCGCCCACCACGTCATCACCGAGATCAGCAGGAAGAAGCTCGCGATGATGTACCAGCCGCCGTCGTAGAGCGGCGGGATGGTCAGGCCGTATTCCGGCGAGGGCGGCTCGAGCGCCAGCCAGAAGCCCTGCCGGATGAATTCCGGGATGGACCAGTTGACCTGCGCCAGCATGTTGAAGCCGACGATGAAGAGCGCGATCAGGAACGTCGCCGCCGACACGAGGCCGGTCCAGCCGAGGTAGATCGGGCCGATCTGCGCGTTGCCGAGCCAGCCCACCAGGGGCGAGAAGAACGGTTTGCCGCCGCGCTCCTCCATCATCCGGCCGTTGTCGTTCACCCCCCATTCCGGTGCGCCCTGCACCTGGGTCTGGGTGAACACGTTCTGATATTCGGGTTTCCAGATCATCGCTTACATCCCCCCTGCCGCGAGCGGACCCCAGATCGGCAGCTCGAGCCACCAGTTCCACCATTCGGGCCAGCCCTTGGTCCAGACGGGGCCGGAGATGATGATGCAGACCGCCGAGAAGAAGACCGCGTTGATCGCCAGCAGGAAGCCCACGCGGTGGATGCCGAGGGTGCCCACCGAATAGCCGATGAAGTCGCGGAAGAACGTGTCCTCGTGGTCCGGCGTGCGCATGATCTCGCCCTTCTCGGGGTTCGCCGCCGAGAGGATGAGCGCGCCGTGCAGCGACAGCGCCAGCGTGGTGGCGAAGAACAGGCTCACCGCCAGCATGTGCGCCGGGTTGTAGTGGAAGTGCAGGTAGGCGTAGCCGACGTTCGACACCCAGTCGAGGTGGCTGAAGATGCCGTAGGGAAAGCCGTGCCCCCAGGCGCCCATCAGCAGCGGGCGGAAGATCACCAGCGTCACGTAGGCCAGGATCGCGAAGGCGAAGGCGAAGGGCACATGGTAGCCCATGCCGAGCTTGCGGCAGATCTCGACCTCGCGCAGCGCCCAGCTGACGAAGGCGCCCGTGGCGCAGATCGTGATGATCTGCCAGAGCCCGCCCTCCATGAGCGGCGCCATTCCGAGCCCGTAGCTCAGATCCGGCGGGGCGATGTTGATGAGCCAGGGGTTGAACGTGCCCTGATGGGCCGCCCCCCAGAATATGAGGATGGTGCCGAGAAGGGCAAAGAAGGCGGTCGTGACCCCGAAAAAGCCCACGTAGAAGGGGCCCACCCAGAAGTCGAACAGATCACCGCCGACCAGCGTCCCTCCGCGGACGCGATATTTCTTTTCGAAGCTGAGCAATGCCATCTTCCGTCTCCGCGTTGGGCGGCATCGTCCGGGCAAGGGATCTGAAGCCGTCGATACCAGCATCGTTCGCTGCGGGCGGGGTCGCACGGGACGAAGTCCCGCCCGCAGCAATGTCTTTGGTCACCGAGGTGCGGCACGCCCTGCGGCGTGCCGGGCCCATCAGCCGGCGCCGCCGGCTGCTGCGGCCGTCTCGAACCAGTTCACGCCGTTCGACAGAACGACGAGGTGGATCATGACGGCGAGCAGGAAGAGGAAGACGCCCTGCGCCACGAACACGCGGCGCGGATCGAAAATGAGCCAGATCTTGTAGAACTTTGCCATTTTTCGCCCCCTTAGAACCACGGACGCCAGATGAAGGTGGCCAGATGGGCCACCACTGCCACCGCCGAGAACAGCCAGAGGCCGCTCATGTAGACGGAATGCAGTTCTTGCGCCTGCTCGTCGGTGAGACCTGTGAAGGACAGGTCGGTCGGATCAGCCATGAACTTTCCTCCGGAACGTTATGCTGACGCCGCGACACCCTCGCGGCCGGGTCCCGTCGGGGGGCGGTGCCTCCCTCCGGGCTGTCCGCCCCCGACGACAGGGGCGGCCAGTCTCTTTGCCCGGCCCTTTCAGGCCGAGAACAGGATGGGCGTGATCCGGTCCGCTTCGGCCCAAGCCCGGGCGAGCGGCCCGTGCAGGTTGAGCGTCTGCTTCTGGAACACGTCGAGCAGCCAGCTCGCGGTGACGAACGGGATCGCCAGCACGAAGATCAGGCTGAAATAGAACAGGAACTCGGATCCGCGGCGGGTGGTGCGGCGGCGCGGTGCGTTCGAGGTGAAGTCGGTCATGAACGTCCTCCCTGGTTGGTCTCGAGGGCCAGCACGGTCTCGCGCACGACGCGCTCGGCCCCTTGTCTGAGCGCGGACGCCTCGGCGGCGTCGCGCAGCTGTTTCGCGGCGGAAATCCGGGTCAGCACCGGGTGGCGTGCCACGATCCGGTCGAGCTCGGCCTGCGCGTCGGCATCCCACGCCATGTCGCGGCGCAGCGGCGTCGGCGTCGCGTCGCCCGCATCCATCGCGGTGCCGAGCGGCAGGATGTGGAAGAGCGCATCGAAAAGCCCGTTGCACACCTCCTGCAGGAGGTAGGTGGCGCCGGCATAGCCCATGAACGGCGTGCCGGTGTGCCGCCGGATCGCCGCGCCGGGAAAGCTTGCGGGGATGAAGGCGGGCTTCGGCCCGTGCCCCTGCGCGGTCTCGGCGAGGTACATCTTCTCGTTGATCGACCCCATGACGATCAGCGGCCGGCGCTCGGCGATCATCGCGCGGACCGCGTCGTTGTCGGTCTTGGCCCCGGCGACGCGCGCCACCGAAAAGACGCAAGGCAGGCCGAGGTCGGTCTCGAGATAGTTGCGGATGCCGCGCGCATAGGTCTCGTTCGCCACGATCCCGAAGCTCGCCGTGGCAAAGAAATCCTGCGTCACCGACCGCCACAGGTCCCAGACGGGCTTCAGCGTCGAATGCTTCTCGCGCTCGATGAAGGGTTCGGGATCGAGGCCTAGGATCTCGCCCAGCCTGCGCAGGAAAAGCGTCGTGCTCTCCATCCCGATGGGTGCCTGCAGGTAGGGCTTGCCCAGCACCTCGGCGAGCCCGCGGCCGAACTCGCGGTACATGACCACGTTGGCGTCCGCGTTCACGAGGTTGCGCATCTCCGCGAGGTGGGCACCGAGCGGCATCACCATGTTGACCTCGGCGCCGATCCCCTCGACCAGGCGCCGGATCTCGGCCAGGTCCGACGGCATGTTGAAGGTGCCGTACATGGGCCCGAGGATGTTGACGCGCGGCGGCGCCCCCGGTTCCCGCGCCTTCTCGGGCGGCATGCGGCCCTTGGTCTGGCCCCACTCGGTGAAGCACCAGGTCATCGCCCGGTCGGCCGCCTGCCACTGGTCCTCGTCGATGGTGCGCGGCAGGAACCGCTGGATCGAGGTGCCCTCGGGCGTGACCCCGCCGCCGATCATCTCGGCGATGGACCCGGTCACGACCACCGCCGGCAGGGCGGGGTCGAGGCATTCCCAGGCACGCTTCATGGCGCCCTCGGTGCCGTCGCGGCCGAGCTCCTCCTCGCCGAGCCCGGTCACCACGATGGGCAACTCGTGCGGCGGCAGTGCGTCGGTATAGTGCAGGACCGAGGTCACCGGCAGGTTCTCGCAGCCCACGGGGCCGTCGATCACCACCTGCAGGCCCTTCACGGCGCAGAAGGCATAGACCGCCCCCCAGTAGCCGCCGGCCCGGTCATGGTCCTGGATCAGCATTGGGCGCCCTCCCGCATCCCGTCGGGGGCCCTGCCTGCCGGAACCGTCGCGACCGGCGCCGCGCCGTTCCGGGTTTCCGTGATGCCGTCCCGCGCGCCCATCAGATCATCTCCTGCGCCTTGCGGGCCTTGGCGGCCTTGTCGAGCTTCTTCTGGTGCTGCGCGCGGAAATCGGGGCGCAGGTTCGGCGCGCCCTGCCAGATGCCCGCGGTGTCGCCCCGGCCCACGCCCTCGAAGAAGGCGCGCATCCGGTCCATCCGCGCGCGCCCCGCGATCGCGGCATTGACCACCTCGGCGAGCGACCCGGCCCCCGCTGGCCCCATGAGCGGCCGCGCCGAGATCAGGTTCGTGTAGTAGAGCCCCGGGATCCCGCGCTCCTTGGCCGCCTGCACCACCGGGGTCGTGCCGATGGCGAGGTCCGGGGCGTGCAGGTCCATGGCGCCGATGTCGTCCTCGAGCGAGGCCCGGAACCGCACCCGGCAGCCCTGCGCCTCGAGCCAGGCGGCATCCTCCGCCGACCAGGGCGAGCGCGCGCAGGCGGTGCCCACGTAGGGCACGTCCGCGCCGCTCTCGATCAGGAGCCGCGCCACCAGCAGTTCGGATCCCTCGTAGCCCGAGAGCGTGACGCGTCCCGTGACCGGCGCCGCGGCAAGGCCTGCGCGGATCGCCGGCAGCACCGCGTTCTGCGCCGCGGCCAGCCGGGCGGCCGGCAGCCCGAACGCGTCCGCCACCGCGGCGAGCCACGCGGCCGTGCCCTCGGCACCCACCGGGGCCGAGCCGATCACCGGCCGTCCCGCCGCCTCGAAGACGCGCACCGAGGCGGTGTAGAAGGGATGGATCGCCGCCACCGCCCCGCAATCGAGCGCGGCGTAGAGCTCGCGCCACTCGCGCGCCGGCACCACCGGCCCCGCGGCAAGCCCGAGCGGCGCCAGCATCGCGCCGATGGTCATGGGATCGGCCGGGAACATCTCGCCGAGGAGCGTCACCGTCGGGCGGTCCGACACCCGCGTCTCGGGGGCGGCCACCGGGCCCGCCTCGATCTCGGCGCGGGCATAGTCGAGCATGGCGCCCGCCAGCACGTCCTTGGCCTCCGCATGGGTCGGCACGCCGAAGCCCGGCACGTCGATCCCCACCACCCGCACGCCGTCGATCTCCTTCGGCAGCAGCCGCAAGGGCACGCCGGAGGCGGTCGGCACGCAGAGATTCGTCACCACGATGGCGTCGAGCCGCGCCGGGTCGGCGAGCTCGTGCACCGCCTCGCGGATGTCCTCGAAGAGCTTGCCGGTCACCAGCGTCTCCGACGAGAACGGGACGTAGCCGACCGAGCGCCGCGCGCCGTAGAAATGCGACACGAAGGTCAGCCCGTAGACGCAGCAGGCCGATCCCGACAGCACCGTCGCGACCCGCTTCATGCGCAGCCCCACGCGCAGCGACCCGAAGGCCGGGCACATGCTCTGCGGCTTGTCGTGCGGGCCCTTGGGATAGTCCTCGGCATAACGGTCGAGCAGCCCCGACTGGCCCGCCGCGCGCGCCGCCGCCTCGAACTCCGCCCCCGAATGGCAGCCGAGGCCGTCCACCGGCGCAGGCTGCGCGGCCCCGGCCGCTTCGGTCTCGTCGTGTCTCGCGTCCTCGGTCACGTCCGCCCCAGCTTCTTCTTGGTCCAAATATCCCGGGGGTCCGGGGGCGGAGCCCCCGGCCCTCGTCGTCATGCCTCGTCGTAGATCACCTCGAGCGACGGCCGCGCCGCGGCGTGCTTGCCGCGCATGTCCGCGTCCGTCGCGGGCTCCAGGACCACGCCTGCCCCGGTATCCGACCCGTCGAAGAGGTCGAGCAGCTCGTCCTGGCTCAGGGGCGTCGGGCGCACCGGCGGTGCCCCCGCCACGGCCTCTCCGAGCCCGGCGAAGAGCGCGCCCCACGGGCTCGCCCCGGTGCCGACGATCTGGTAGTTTGCCGACTTCTTCCGCAGGTCGTCGTCGGCCGGGATCGAGGCCAGGACCGGGATTCCGGCCGCCTCGGCGAAGGCATGCGCCTCGCCCGATCCGTCGTCCTTGTTCACCACGAGGCCCGCGACGCCGACATTGCCCCCGAGACGGCGGAAATATTCCACCGCCGAACAGACGTTGTTGGCGACGTAGAGCGACTGCAGGTCGTTCGACCCGACGAGGATCACCTTCTGCGCCATGTCGCGGGCGATGGGCAGGCCGAAGCCGCCGCAGACCACGTCGCCCAGGAAGTCGAGCAGCACGTAGTCGAAATCCCAGTCGTGGAAGCCCAGCTTCTCGAGCAGTTCGAAGCCGTGGATGATGCCGCGCCCGCCGCAGCCGCGGCCGACCTCGGGCCCGCCGAGCTCCATCGCGAAGACGCCGCCCCGCTTGAAGCAGACATCGCCGATCTTCACCTCCTCGCCGGCAAGCTTCTTGCGGGTCGAGGTCTCGATGATCGTGGGACAGGCCTTGCCGCCGAACAGCAGCGAGGTCGTGTCGGATTTCGGGTCGCAGCCGATCAGCAGCACGCGCTTGCCCTGCTCGGCCATCATGTGGCTGAGATTGGCCAGCGTGAAGGACTTGCCGATGCCGCCCTTGCCGTAGATCGCGATGATCTGCGTCTTCTTCTTCGGCTCCTCGTCGGCGATCACGTCGGCGAGGTCCTCGTGCGCCTCCTCGCGCAGGCGGCGGTCGAAGTCCTTCAGGTTCGGGACGTCGTCCTTCATGCCATGTCCTTCCAGTCGAGAATCATCTTGAGGCAGGCCGGGTCGCCGAAGGCGGTCCGGTAGGCCTCCGCCGCGCCGGCGGCGGGGCGGTCGTGGGTCACGAGCCCGGCGAGCGACAGCGCCCCGGTCTCGATGAGCGCGCGGGTGGCCGCGAGGTCGGGCTTCGTCCACTCGGCCGCGATCCTGAGGCGCGCCTCCTTCATGAAGGCGGGCGGAAAGGCAAAGCTCAGCGGGCGGGCATAGAATCCCGCGAGCACCAGCTCGCCGCCGCGGGCGAGGCGCCCGATCAGCGTGTCGAGCATGTCGGGCGCACCCGAGGCGTCGTAGATCGCGCGGTAGTCGCGGCGCGGGTCGTCCTCGGGAGCGATCACCTCGTAGCCGTCCGCGCCGTCGCGGCGGACGGGATCGGTTTCCCAGACGGTGGGGGCGTCGCCGCCCGCGGCGATGGTGAGGCGCGCGAGCAGACGGCCCAGCACGCCGTGCCCGACGACGAGGTCGGGCAGCCGCGCGTCGAGGCCCGCCATGGCATGGCGCGCGGTGGCGGCCAGCGCCAGGAGCGCGCCGTCCCGCCCGAGACCCGCATCGACGCGCGCCACCCGGCCCGCCTCGGTCACGAGCCGCCGCGCCGAGCCGCCGAACAGGCCGTAGGCGCCCTGGTAGCAGTTGGCGCCCGGCACGAAGACGCGGTCGCCGGTGCGGAACCCGGTCCCGGCAGCGGCCTCCACCACCTCGCCCACGGCCTCGTAGCCGGGGACGAGCGGGTAGCCCATGCCGGGAAACGGGGGCATCTCGCCGGTCCAGAACAGCTTTTCCGTTCCGGTCGAGATGGCGGAATGCGCGATCTCGACGACGATGTCGCCGGGCCCGGGATCGGACAGGCGCAGGTCGGCGACGCACAGGTCGCCCGGCCCGTTGAGAAGCACCGCGGCTGTCTGCATGTCTCCTCCTCCCTCTCCGGCGTTCGTGGTTTCCCTGCGTCCTGCGGCATCCGAGACCGCAATATGTCTAGCAGGGTTTACACATTGATGTCAGCTTACATGGACATAACGATCTGTCAACGATTCTGGACAGATTTGCGACAGACCGTCAGCGCCGGCGGGCGGTGACGGTGCGGGTCACGAAGCTCCGGCGCGGTTTCGGGGCGCGCACCTGCTCGAACCCGGCCTCGAGCAGCAGGCGGGCGATGCGCTCGGGCGACCGCACGGTGCCGGTGCGCATGGCCATGGTGTAGAAGGCGTAATAGATGTCCCCCGCGCGATCGGGCGTGGCGCCACCCGACATGGGTTCCGAGATCAGGACGAGCCCGCCCGGCGGCAGCGCCGCATGCACCCGCGCGAGAAGCGCGCGCACCGTGCGGTCGTCGTGGTCGTAGAGCACGCGGACCAGCGACACCGCGTCGGCGCCCTCGGGCAGCGCCTCGTCGCGGAAGGAGGCCGCGACCGGCACGATGCGGTGGCCCAGACCCTCGCGCGCGAGCCGCGCGGCGGCGGCGGCGGTGACCGCGGGCAGGTCCACGAGCGTCACCTTGAGCGCGGGCGCGGCGCGCGCCGCCGCGATGGCGAAGGTCCCGGTGCCGCCGCCCACGTCCATCAGGTGCCGGATCTGCGTCAGGGGCACCGCGGCCAGCGTGTCCTCGGCGACGAGCGCCTGGCTGTCCGCCATGAGATCGGAATAGCGGTCCACGACCGCCGTGTCGCGGGCACCCTCTGCGCCGAAGACATAGGGCCAGAAGCCCGCGAGCTCGGTCTCGGCGCTGCCGCGCAGGAGCGCGACCGGGTCGGCAAGGTCGCGGTAGAGGATGCGGTGATGGTCGATCATCGCCTCGAGCCCCGGCACGCCGATCAGCGCCGCGCCGCGCGCGGTGATGCGGAACCGCCCGTCCCGCCGGCGTTTCGCGAGCCCGAGCGCCGCAGCGGCCTGCAGGAGCTGCCCCATGCGCTCGGGCGGCACCTCGGTCGCAGCGCCCAGCGCGTCGACATCGGCGGCGCCGTCCATCAGACGGTGCAGCACCCGGAGCTCGACCAGCGCCATGAGCACCTGGCTGGCCACGAAGCCCTGCACGATCTCGAAAAGCGCCGCGCCGTCGCGCCGCACGCGGCCCTGGGTCAGGGGGAAGCGCGCGGCCCAGGACTGCAGGCCCGGCCGCGCGAGAAGCCGCATGATGCGCGTGCGGATCCCGACGCGATTCCGGGCGATGCCGCGCGGCGGATCCACGGATGCGACCATGGCTCAGGCCCGCGCGCTGTCCGAGGCGAAGACCGGCGTCAGCCGCTCGGCTTGCGCCCGCACCATCTGCGCCAGCTGCGCCTCACCCGGGCAGGACGGGATCGACGCGATGGCGCCCGACAGGATGTCCTTGAGCCGCCGCACCGCGCCGGTCAGGCCGTATTCCGCGACCGCGCTCGGCCGGGCGTGACGGTCGTCCTGGCCCGCGGGCTTGCCCATGCTCTCGGGCGTCTCGAGCGCGTCGCGCAGGTCGTCGGCGACCTGGAACGCCTCGCCGATGCGGGCGCCGAGCTCTGTCCAGGGCTCGGCGTCCTGGCCCGCCGCGGCGGCCCCCATCTGCGTCGCCGCGATGAAGAGCGCCCCGGTCTTGGCCTGGTGGTAGGCCGTGAGGTCGATGCGCTCCTCGCTTTCCCAGCCCTGGCCCGCGCAGATGCCCCCCGGCATGCCGGTGCGGGTGCCGAGGATGTCGATGATCTGGACCGCGCGCGCCGGGTCCTCCGCAGCCGCGCGCGCCAGCGTCTGGAAGGCGAGGATGATGAGCGAATCGCCCGCCAGCACGGCCAGCGGTTCCGAGTAGGCACGGTGCACCGACGGCTTTCCGCGCCGGATCGCCGCGTCGTCGAAACAGGGCAGGTCGTCGTGCACGAGGCTCGCGCAGTGGATGAGCTCGAGCGCGGCGGCGGCCGCGTCGGTCAGCGCCGGGCGGTCCTCGCCGCAGGCCGCGGCAACCGACATCAGGATCGTCGGCCGGATGCGCGCGCCGCCGGGCGTGCAGGCATAGCCCAGGGCCTCGGCAAGGCGGCGCGGCGCCTGCCCGTTGCCCTGTCCGGCCGCGATCGCGCGGCCCATGGCGGTGTCGATGCGCGCGGACATGCTCATGCGGTGCTCTCCGGGATCAGGGCAGGTGTCATTCAATTATTACATCATACTGTAAATCATACTGGACACTCGCCCCCTGCAAGTCAAGAATTCCGAACATGACGCACCCCAAGGGCATCAACGGCCGCGGCGGACCGGTCGTCGTGATCGGCGCGGGCATCGGCGGACTGGCCGCGGCGCTGCGGCTGGCCTCGGCCGGCCTGCCGGTCACCGTGGTCGAGCGCCACGCGACGCCCGGCGGCAAGATGCGGCAAGTCGACGGCGTCGATGCCGGCCCGACCGTTCTGACCATGCGCCCGGTCTTCGACGCGCTGTTCGCGGCCGCGGGCACCACCGTCGACGCGCACCTGAACCTCGTGCCGCAGCCGATCCTCGCGCGGCACTTCTGGACCGATGGCGCCACGCTCGACCTCCATGCCGACCCGGAGCGGAGCGCCGCCGCCGTGCGCGATTTCGCCGGCCCGCGCGGCGAGGCGCAGTTCCGCGCCTTCTCGGCGCGGGCGCGGGCGCTCTTCGAGGGGTTCGAGCCCGGTTTCATGCAGGCACCCGAGCCAAGCCTGACGGCGCTCGCCCGACACGTGGCGGCGCGGCCGCGGCTCGCCCTGCAGATGGCCCCCTGGGCGAGCCTCGCGGGGCTCCTCGGGTGCAGCTTCTCCGACCGGCGGCTCGCGCAGCTCTTCGGGCGCTACGCCACCTATGTGGGCGGACTGCCCGGCGCGACGCCCGCGCTCCTGTCGCTGATCTGGCACGCGGAGGCGTCGGGCGTCTGGGCGATCGAGGGCGGCATGTCGCGGCTCGCCCGCGTGGTCGCCGGGCTGGTGGAGCAGCGCGGCGGGCAGCTCGTGCTCGGCACCGGGGCCGAACGGATCCTCACGGACAGCGACGGCGTTACGGGTGTGCGAGTGTCCGACGGGCGGGTCCTGCCCGCGGCGCAGGTCGTCTTCAACGGCGACCCGCGCGCGCTCGCGCTCGGGCTGCTCGGCCCGGGCCTCGCGCGGGCGGCGCCGGGACCCGCACGCGCCGCCCGCAGCCTCTCGGCCCGGGTCTGGAGCTTCCGCGCGCGCTGGCAGGGGCCCGACATCGTGCACCACAACGTGTTCTTCCGCGACGATCCGGCACCCGAGTTCCGGGCGCTCGGCCGCGGGCGCATCGCGCCAGACCCCACGCTCTACCTCTGCGCCGAGGACCGGACCGGCGCGCCGCAGGCGGACGGCGCGGAGCGCTTCGAGATCATCGTGAACGCCGCGCCCCTCACCCGCGCCCCCCCGCAGCAGGAGACTTTCGAGGCATGTCAGGCACGGACATTTGGAATGCTGGACCGGTTCGGGGCACGGATGGCGCCGATGCCCGGGCCGCGCGCGTTGACGACGCCGGAGGACTTCGAGGCTCTGTTCCCGGGGAGCGCCGGTTCCCTCTACGGGCAGAGCCCGCACGGGACACTGGCGGCCTTCGCCCGCCCGGTGGCCCGGACCAGGGTTCCGGGACTGGTGCTGGCGGGGGGCGGGGTGCACCCGGGCCCGGGGGTGCCGATGGCGGCACTTTCCGGCGCGCACGCGGCCGCGGCGATCTTGCAGGACCGTGCTTCGCGCTCGCCGTCCCGCCGGACGGCTACGCGTGGTGGTACGTCGACGGCATCAGCGACGACGGGTCCCGCGCACTCTCGGTCATCGCCTTCATAGGGTCGGTGTTCTCGCCCTGGTACCGCTGGTCGGGCCGGCGCGACCCCGAGAACCACGTCTGCATCAACGTCGCGACCTACGGCCCCGGCGGCCGCTTCGCCATGACCGACCGCGGCCGGTCGGCGCTGCGCCAGACCGGGACCCGGTTCGAGGTCGGACCGTCACGGCTCGACTGGGACGGGCGGTCGCTCCGGATCGCCATCGACGAGCGCGGCGCGCCGCCGCTCTTCGGCCGGATCCTGGGCGAGATCCGGGTGACGCCTGCCGCGGTGACCGACGTGGAGCTGCCGCTGACCGCGGACGGCGCGCATGTCTGGCGTCCCTTCGCGCCGGTCTCGGGGATCGAGGTGGATCTCGACGCACCGGGCTGGCGCTGGCGCGGGCACGGCTATCTCGACGCCAATTTCGGCCTGCGCGCGCTCGAGGCGGATTTCTCGTACTGGACGTGGGGCCGCTACGCCCTGCCGGGCGGGGGAACCGCGTGCTTCTACGACGCCGACCGGCGCGACGGCACAGGGCTGGCTCACGGCGCGCGGTTCCTGCCCGACGGCAGCGCCGAGGAGATCGCGCTGCCGCCCCGCAGACCCATGGCGCGCTCGCTCTGGCGTGTCAGGCGCGAGACACGCGGCGACGAAGGCAGCCGGCCGCGGCAGGTGCGCGGCATGCTCGACGCGCCGTTCTATGCCCGCGCCATGGTCGAGACGGTGCTCGACGGGCAGAGCGTGACCGGCGTGCACGAGGCGCTCGACCTCGACCGTTTCGCAAGCCCGCTCCTCAAGCCCATGATCGCGCTCCGGGTGCCGCGGCGGCGGCGCTGGCGCTTCGGCGACTGACCCGCGCGGAGGGGTTTCCGCACCGTTTCGCCTTGCACCCGGACGCGGATCGGCACACATCTCGGTCCCGACCGGAACACCGAGGATGCGCGCGATGAGCACAGCAAAGTCGATCCTGACGGGCATCAAGCCCACGGGCCAGGTGCATGTGGGCAACTATGCCGGGATGATCCGCCCGACGCTCGACCTCATGGCGTCGAACCCCGACGGCGAGAACTTCCTCTTCGTGGCGAACTACCACGCGCTGAACTCGATCGGCGATCCCGACCAGGTGCGCCAGTTCACCCACGAGATCGCGGCCTGCTTCCTCGCGCTGGGACTGAACCTCGAGACCACGAGCTTCTACCGTCAATCCGACGTGCCGGAGGTGTTCGAGCTCACGACCGTGCTGGGGTCGGTCACCCCGAAGGGGCTGATGAACCGCGCACATGCCTACAAGGCGGCGGTGGACGCCAACGCGCAGAAACCGAACGCCCTGCCCGACGACGGCGTGAACATGGGGCTCTTCACCTACCCGATCCTGATGTCGGCGGACATCCTGCTGTTCGACGCGCACGTGGTGCCGGTGGGCAAGGACCAGATCCAGCACGTGGAATTCGCCCGCGACATCGCCGGCTACTTCAACCGGCGCTACGAGACCGAGTTCTTCACCCTGCCCGCCCACTCGGTGCAGGAGAACCTCGAGGCGGTGGTCGGCCTCGACGGGCGCAAGATGTCCAAGAGCTACGGCAACACGCTGCCGCTGTTCGGGGACGCCAAGGCGCGGCGCAAGGCGATCAACCGGATCGTCACCGACAGCAAGCAGCCGGAAGAGCCGAAGGATCCCGACACCAACACGGTGTACCAGCTCTATGCCGCGCTGGCGGAACCGGCCGAGATCGCGCATCTGCGCGCGCGCTTCGAGGATGGCGGGCTCGGCTACGGCGAGGCGAAGCGTATCCTCGCGGACAAGCTCGACGAGTTGTTCGAGGCGCCGAAGGCGCGGTTCGAGGAGTACATGTCGGACCGCGGCGAGCTCGAGGCGATGATGGCAAAGGCTTCCGAGCGGGCCCGCGACAAGGCCGCGCGCAAGATCGCCGCCCTGCGCCGCGTCATCGGCACCTGAGCGCGAAGGGCGCTCAGGCTTCCTCGGCCAGCCTTTCGGCGAAATGCGACAGCAGCCGGTGCTTCAGCACCTTGCCCGAGGGTGCCGCCGGCAGCGCGTCGACGATCAGGATCTGCGTCGGCCGCTTGTAGGCCGAGAGCCGCTCGGCCACGAAGGCCCGCAGCACCTCGGGCGTCGTCCGCTCGCGCCCGCACTGGACGAAGGCGAGGATGTCCTCGTTGCCGTTCGCGGTGCGGCCGATCACCGCCGACTGCACCACCGCCGGGTGATCGTTCAGCGCCGCCTCGACCTCGGGAGGATAGACGTTGAAGCCGCCGCGGATGATGAGCTCCTTCGCGCGGCCGACGATGTGCAGGCGGCCCTCCGCGTCGATGCGACCCAGATCCCCGGTCCGGAGCCAGCCGTCCGACAGCGCCGCCGCCGTCGCCTCGGGGTTACGGTAATATCCCTTCATCACGTGCGGGCCGCGGGTCAGCACCTCGCCCGTGCCGGGCTCGTTCCCGAGCGCATCGTCGATGGCGATCTCGACGCCAGGCAGCGGCGGGCCGACGCTCGTGTCGGGCGACCCGATCGGGTTGCGCGTGGCGGTCGATCCCGCGGTGCTCTCGGTCATGCCGTAGCCGTTCTGGAGCGGAAGCCCGTAGAACGCTTCGGCCTTGCGCTTCCATGCCGGATCGAGCGGCGCCGCCCCGGACGAGACGTAGCGCAGCACCGGGCTGTCGAGCCGCGCCTGCCCCTGGTCGGCCGCGTGCGCCATGAGCAGCGCATGCATCTGCGGGACCGCCGGCAGGACCGTCGCGCCGTCCTTCAGCGCTGCGAAGAGCGCGGCGGGCGAAAAGCGCGCGGCCAGCTCGATCGCGGCGCCGGCATGGGCGGCGGCGGTCAGCATCGAGGCCAGCCCGAAGACATGGGTGAGGGGCAGCGCGCCGTAGATGCGGTCGCCCGGCACCATCCCGCGCAGTTCTGCCGACGACTTTCCCGCAAAGAGGAGATTGCCGTGGGTCAGCATCACGCCCTTCGGGTCCCCCGTGGTGCCGGTGGTGTAGAGCAGCACTGCCACCTCGGCGTCGTCCTCGGCGGGACCGTGATCGCGCGGCGCCAGATGCAGCGCCCCACAGCCGGTCGCAAGCGGCGCGGCACCCGCGGCCGCGGCATGCGCGCCCGCATCCGGCGAGACGTGGCCGGTGTAGAGGACCGCCGCGGGATCCGCATGCGCCGTGACGCGCGCGATCTCGGCCGCGGACATCCGCGCGTTGACCGGGATCGCCCAGGCGCCGAGGCGGCTTGCCCCGAAGATCGCGGCGGCCGCCGCGAGGCAGTTCTCGGCCACGATCAGCACGCGGTCGCCGGCGCCGACGCCTGCGGCGCCGAGGTGGACCGCAATCTCGCGGCTCAGGTCGGCATAGCGCGCCCAGGAGGCCGCGCTGCCGTCGGTGTCGATGATCGCGGTCTCGTCGGGGCGCGCCGCGGCGTTCCGGTCGACGAGGTCGTGCAGGCGGGCTGCGTGCATGTCGTATCCTCCCGTTCAGCCGGTGCGCTCGGGCACCCGCTTGAACACGCCGGTCGCGGTGGCGATCAGCGTTCCGTTGTCCGTGGTGAGCTGCCCTGCGATGAACAGGATCGACCGCCCGCCCCCGGTGATGCGGCCCGTCGCCGTGACGCGGTCCCCGGCCCGCGCGGGCGCGAGGAACTGCGTGGTCAGCGACACCGTTAGGAACGGCGCGCGACCCGCCGGATCGACCGTCAGCGACCCGGTCGCGCCCATCGCGCTGTCGAGGAGCAGCGACGCGATGCCGCCGTGCAGGACCGCGTGGCGGTTCGTGTGGTCTTCGGTCACGTCGAGCCAGCAGCGCGCGCTGTCGGGATCGCCCACGTCGATCACGTAGCCGAGCGCGCGCTGGGCGCCGGTCTCTCCGCGGATCTCGGTCATGCGGCGGACAGCCGGATGAACCGCTCGAGATGCCAGTCGGTGTCGCCGAAGCGGTGGTCGACCATGGTCAGCCGCTTGGCGAGATGCCCGAGCGCGTACTCCATGGTCATGCCGATCCCGCCATGCATCTGGATCGATTCCTCGACCACCAGCTTGCTCGCGCGGCCGATCAGGTTCTTGGCGGCGCTCACGTGGCGCTCGCGCTCCGCGCGCGGCGCGTCGAGGTGCCCGGCGAGGTTGATCGTGGCCGAACGCGCCTGCTCGATCTCGATCAGCATGTCGGCCATCCGGTGCTGCAGCGCCTGGAACTTTCCGATGGGCTGGCCGAACTGCTTGCGCGTCTGCAGGTAGCCCACGGTCAGCTCGCGGATCGATTCCATGAGGCCCAGCGCCTCGGCGCATTGCGCGGCGCTGGCGCGGGCATGGGCCGCCTCGAGCGCGTCGAAGGCGCCGCCCTCGGGCCCGATCCGCGCGTCCTCGGCCACGCGGACGTCGGTCAGGGTCAGCTCGGCCGCGCGGCCGCCACCGTTCAGGGGATAGGTGCGCATCTCGATCCCGTCCGCGTCGAGCGGCACGAGGAAGAGCGAGATGCCGTCGCCGTCGCGCACGCCGCCCGACACCCTGGCGCTGACGATGGCCCGGTCCGCGGCGGGGGCCCCGACCACCACGGCCTTGCGGCCGTTCAGGGTGTGGCCGCCGTCGCCGGCGACCGCCTGCGTCTCCACGTGGGCGAGATCGTAGCGGCTGCCCGGTTCGCCATGGGCGAGCGTCAGGATGCTGCCGCCGGCGATCACGTCCTCGAGCAGCGCCTTCTGGTCGCCGGTGCCCAGCGCCGCGATCAGCCCGCCCGCGAGGATGCCCGACTCGATCAGCGGCTCGAAGGCCCCGGCGCGGCCCATTTCCTCGAACACCACGGCCAGGTCGAAACCCGCGCCGCCGAAGCCGCCATCGTCCTCGGAGAAGAGCGCACCGATCACGCCCATCTCCGCGAGCCCCTGCCAGAGGATGTCGGAATGGCCGGAGGCGTCCTCGGTCGCCGCGTCGATCAGCGCCGGCGTGACGGTGTCGCGGAGATAGCGCCGCAGGCCGTCCTGCAGCATCCGGCGTTCCTCGGTCAGTTCGAAATTCATGGTCTTGCCTCTGCCTCTGTCCCGCTCACAGCTCCAGGATCGCCTT
Organism: Roseivivax isoporae LMG 25204; assembly: GCF_000521865.1. Lineage (GTDB taxonomy): Bacteria > Pseudomonadota > Alphaproteobacteria > Rhodobacterales > Rhodobacteraceae > Roseivivax > Roseivivax isoporae. The sequence continues at coordinate 31,029 of NZ_JAME01000008.1, read as the reverse complement.
GGAGATGATCTGCCGCTGCACCTCGTTCGACCCGCCGTAGATCGACAGCTTGCGGTTGTTGAAATAGCTCTGCACCGCCGGCATGGCGTAATCGGGGCCCGCCGGTTCCGCGTTCGACCCGTCCTCGAGCGCCTCGGACACGAAGGGCAGCGCGTAGGGTCCGACGGCGCGGCGCGTCAGGTGGTTGAGTTCCTGCCGGATCACCGTGCCCTTGATCTTGAGCATGGAGGATTCCGCGCCGGGCGCCTGTCCTGCCGCGGCCGCGGCGACCACGCGCAGGTTGGTCGTGGCCATGGCCATCAGGTCGATCTCGACCTGCGCCACCTTGGCGGCGAAGAGCGCGTTCTCGATCAGCGGCCGGCCGTCCTGCATCTCGAGCCCCGCGATGCGCTTGAGGTTCGCGAGCACCGCCTGCGAGAACCCCACGCCCGCGATGTTGGTGCGCTCGTGGGTCAGCAGGTACTTGGCGTAGGTCCAGCCCTTGTTCTCCTCGCCGACGAGGTTCTCGACCGGCACCCGCACATTGTCGAAGAAGACCTCGTTCACCTCGGCCTCGCCATCGATCAGCACGATGGGCCGCACGGTCACGCCGGGGCTGTCCATGTCGATCAGCAGGAACGAGATCCCCTGCTGCGGCTTGCCCTCCTTCGAGGTCCGCACGAGGCAAAAGATCTTGTCGGCGTACTGGCCGAGCGTCGTCCACGTCTTCTGGCCGTTGACCACGTAATGGTCGCCGTCCCTGTCCGCGGTCGTCTTGAGCGATGCGAGATCGGAGCCCGCGCCGGGCTCGGAATAGCCCTGGCACCACCAGTCGGTGCCGTCGAGGATGCGCGGCAGGTAGTGCGCCTTCTGCGCCTCGCTGCCGAACTTCATCAGCACCGGACCCAGCATGTTGAGCCCGAAGGGCACGATGCGCGGGGCGTTGGCGCGGGTCGTCTCCTCCTCGAAGATGTGGCGCTCGACCGCGTCCCAGCCGGTGCCGCCATGCTCTTTCGGCCATGTGACGCCGAGCCAGCCCTTGTCGTTCAGGATGGCATGCCATTCCTCGTAATCGGCCTTGGTCAGGCGCTTGCCGCCCGCGACCTTGTCGGACAGGCGGCGCGGCAGGCGTTCGTCGAGGAACGCCCGCACCTCGTCGCGGAAGGCCTTCTGCGCGTCGGTATAGGTGAGGTCCATCTGGCGCTCTCCTTTCTCTGGTGTGACCGGGGCGGTCAGAAAATCTCGAACAGGCCCGCGGCGCCCTGGCCGCCGCCGATGCACATGGTGACGACGCCGGTCTTCGCGCCGCGGCGCCGGCCCTCGATCATCAGCTGCCCGGTCATCCGTGCGCCGGTCATGCCGAACGGATGGCCGAGCGCGATGGACCCGCCGTTGACGTTCAGGATGTCGTTGTCGATCCCGAGCCGGTCGCGGCAGTAGAGCGCCTGGCTCGCGAAAGCCTCGTTCAGTTCCCACAGATCGATGTCGGACACCTTGAGGCCCTGCCGTTCGAGGAGACGCGGCACCGCGAAGACCGGGCCGATGCCCATCTCGTCGGGCTCGCACCCGGCGACGGCGAAGCCCCGGAAGCGGCCGAGCGGCGTCAGCCCCTCGCGCGCGGCCATGTCCTCGTGCATGAGCACGAGCGCTGCGGCACCGTCCGAGAGCTGCGAGGCATTGCCCGCGGTGATGTAGTTGCCCGCACCGCGCACGGGCTCGAGCTTGGCCAGCGCCTCGGCCGTGGTGGAGGGGCGGTTGCACTCGTCCTGCGAAACCGTCGCCGTGCCTTCAGACACCTCGCCGGTCTGCTTGTCCTTGACCGCCTTCGTCACCTCGATCGGGGCGATCTCGTCGGACAGGCGCCCGGCCTCCTGCGCGGCGGCGGTGCGCTCCTGCGATTGCAGGCCGAGCGCGTCCTGCGCCTCGCGGCTGATGCCGTAGCGCTCGGCCACGATGTCCGCGGTCTCGATCATCGTCATGTAGAGTTCGGGCTTGTGGGCCTCGATCCACGCCTCGCGGGCATGACGCGGCGTCGGCTGGACGAGGCTGATGCTCTCGACCCCGCCCACGAGCACTGCCGCGGCGCCCTCGCTGTCGATGAGGTGCGCCCCCATCGCGATGGCCTGCAGGCCGCTCGCGCAGAAGCGGTTGACCGTGGTGCCCGCGACCGACACGGGCAGGCCCGCCCGGATCACTGCCTGGCGCGCGATGTTGCCGCCGGTGACGTATTCCGGATAGCCGCAGCCCCAGACCGAATCCTCGATCAGTGCGGGGTCGAGGCCCGCGCGGTCGACGGCGTGACGTGCCGCGTGTCCGGCGAGCGTCGCGCCATGGGTCATGTTGAAGCTGCCGCGCCCGGCCTTGCCGACGGGCGTGCGGGCGGTCGATACGATGACGGCCTTGGTCATGATGGTCCTTCCTCAGCCGTTCAGGCTGTCGAAATTGCGGTTCTCGGCCACGAGCCGCTCGAGAAGCGGCGCGGGCGCCCAGAAGAACGGATCGTCCTTTTCCCAGGAGCGGATGTCGATCAGGAGCGCCTCGAGCCCTTCCATGTCGGCCCATTTCATCGGACCGCCGCGATGGCGCGGAAAGCCGTAGCCGAAGAGCTTGACCGCATCGACGTCCAGCGGACGCTGCGCGATGCCCTCGTCGACCACGCGGGCGCCCTCGTTGACCATCGCCGCCATGTAGCGGCGCACGATCTCGGCATCGGTGAAGTCGCGCGGCGTGACCCCCGCCGCCTCGCGCGCCCTGGATACGAGCGCCTCGACCTCGGGATCGGGTTCGCCCATCCGGCTGCCCTCGGCGTAGAGGTAGTAGCCGCGGCCGGTCTTCTGGCCGAGCCGGCCCATGTGGTAGAGTTCGTCCGCCCAGGTCGGCACCACGTCCCGCGGATCGCGGGTCGCGGCCTTCCGCTCGCGGGTCATGAAGCCGATGTCGAGCCCCGCGAGGTCGGCGACCGCGTAGGGCCCCATGGCGAACCCGAACTCGGTCAGCGCGAGGTCGACCTGGTAGGGCGAGGCGCCGGCCAGCACCAGCCGGTCGGCCGCGCCGCGGTAGTGCGACAGGATCCGGTTGCCGATGAAGCCGTCGCACACGCCGGCGCGGACCGCGATCTTGCGCAGCCTCTTGGCCAGCGCGAAGGCCGTGGCGGTGACCTCGGGCGCCGTCTTGTCGGCGACCACCACCTCGAGCAGCTTCATCACGTGCGCGGGCGAGAAGAAATGCAGCCCGATCACGTCCGCGGGCCGCTTGGTCATCGCCGCGATCTCGTCGATGTCGAGGTAGGAGGTGTTCGTCGCCAGCACCGCGCCGGGCTTCATCACCGCGTCGAGCCGGGCAAAGACGTCCTTCTTCACGTCCATCGATTCGAACACCGCCTCGATGGCGAGATCCGCGTCGGCGAGCGCCCCGTAGTCGGTGACGGTCTTCAGCGCCTCCGACAGGATCGCGTCCCGCTTCGGTTCGGACAGCTTGCCGCGCTTCACCGCGGCGGCGAGGTTCTTGCCGATGGTGCCGCGCGCCGTCTCGGCCGCGGCCGCGTCACGCTCCACCAGCGTCACGGTCAGGCCAGAGAGCAGCGCCGCGGTTGCGATGCCCGCCCCCATCGTGCCGCCGCCGATCACGCCCGCATGGGCGATCTCGCGCGGCGCGACGCCCTTGATCTCGGGCAGGTTCGACACCTTGCGCTCGAGGAAGAAGGCATGGATCAGCCCCTCGCGCTGCGGCGTGCGCATGAGCTCGTCGAAGAGGCGCCGCTCTTCCGCGAGCCCCGCCTCGATGTCGTGCTCGGCCGACGCGGCGACCGCGCGGGCGGCGTGCTGCGGGGCGACGAGTCCCTTCGCGGTCTTGGCGAGCCGCGTCTCGGTCGCGGCGACGGCGTCCGCGTCGGCCGCGGGCCGCGGCAGTTGGCCCACCGGGCGCGGACCGGCGCCGGCCTCCATGAGCTCCGTGGCATAGGCAAGGCCCTCGGCGCGCGCGTCGCCCTCGCCCACCCGGTCGATCAGGCCCATCTCGAGCGCTTCCTCGGGCGTCACCGGCGCGCCGGTCGTGACCATGTCGAGCGCGCGCGCGATGCCGGTCAGGCGCGGCGTGCGCTGCGTGCCGCCCGCCCCCGGCAGGATGCCGAGCGTGACCTCGGGAAGGCCGAGCTTGGTGCCCGGCAGGGCCACGCGGTAATGGCATCCGAGCGCGATCTCGAGCCCGCCGCCGAGCGCCGCGCCGTGGATCGCGGCGACGACCGGCTTCGTGCAGGCCTCGATCCGGTTCACCACCTCGGGCAGCCACGGGTCCCGGGGCGGCTTGCCGAATTCCGAGATGTCGGCGCCCCCGAGGAACAGCCGGCCGTCGCCCAGCACGACGGCGATGCGCGCATCGTCCGCCTCGAAGCGCTCGATGGCGGCGACGAGGCCCGCGCGCACGGCGTGGCCCAGCGCGTTCACCGGCGGGTTGTCGATGGTCAGGAAGGCGACGTCGCCCTCTCGGTCGTAGCGGACGGGATCGGTCATCGGGTCTCCGGTCGGTTCGTTTCGGGAAAGTGGGACACGGCGCTCAGCCCCGCACCGCGATGGCGGAACTCAGGCCCAGCATGCGCTCGAGCTCTCGCACCGCCTCGGCGAGTTTCGGGCCGACCTCGCCGCGCAGGCGGTCGAGCGTCAGGTCGCGGGGCATCGCGCCGCAGGTGAAGATCACCGGCTCGTTCAGGTCGTGCGCCTGGAACGGCTTGGCCGCGGCGTGGATGTTCGGCGTGTAGTACTGGTCGGGCGGCGTCACCACGAAACCCTGGGTGACGAGTTGCGCATAGGCCGCGCGCCGGATCTCGTCGGCGCGGTCGGGCGTCAGGCGGTCGTCCGCGGCCACGACCGCCTCGAAGGCGTCCTGCGGCAACGAGGCCAGCATGGCGTGGCCCGACGACGTTCCGCCGAGCGGCAGCCTGTGCCCGGCCTCGAGCCAGAGCGACGAGACCCCGCGCGGCCGCCACGTCTTGGCGATCAGCAGCTTGTCGCGGTCGCGCACCAGCATCAGCGACAGCGTGCCGGTCTCGTCGGCGAGCCGCTGCATGGTGCCGCCGGCAAGCTCCATGAAGGACAGCGACGACGCCGCCACGTTGCCGAGCGCCAGCAGCGCCGGCCCCGGACGGTAGCGGTCGCGCCGGCGCGCGTGGCTCAGGTATCCGAGCGACTGCAGCGTGAAGGTCAGCCGCGACACCGTCGACTTGGGCAGGCCCGTGCGCTCGGCGATCTCGGCATTGCCGAGACCGTCGTCCGAGGACCGGAACGCGCGCAGCACGGCCAGCCCGCGTGCGAGCGTGGTGGCGAAGCGGCGGTCGGTCTCGGGCAGGCCCGACGTCATGTCACCCTCCATCACATGGATCCCGGGATGAGCAGCGACAGGACGGGGAAGGCCATGATCAGGATCAGCACGATGACGTCCGCCGACAGGAAGCGCAGGATGCCGGAGAAGATGCGGTCGATCGGCACCTCGCGCCCGACCACCCCGGCGATGACGAACACGTTGAGCCCGACGGGCGGCGTGATCAACCCGATCTCGAGCAGCTTGATGACCACGACGCCGAACCAGATCAGATCGAAGCCGTAGGTCTCGACCAGCGGCACCATGAGCGGCAGCGTCAGCACCATGATCCCGATCGGATCGAGGAACATGCCAAGGACGAGGTAGATCGCGGCGATCGCGGCCAGCAGCAGGACCGGCGACAGTTCGGCCGCCTGCACCGCCGACACCACGTCCTGCGCGACGCCGGTCAGGGCGGTGAACGCGACGAAGATCTTGGCCGCCGCCGCGATGAGGAAGATCGCGGTGGTCTGCAGGCAGGTCTCGCGGATCGCGTTCCAGAGCGCGCGGAACGTGAGCTTGCGCTGCGCGAAGCCGATCAGCACCGCGGCGCTGACGCAGACCGCCGCGGCCTCGGTCGCGGTGAAGATGCCGCCGTAGATGCCGCCCACGATGATCACGAAAAGCAGCCCCGCGGGCCATGCCGCCAGCGCCGCCTGCACCTTCTCGCTGCGCGAGATCGTGCCGTCGAACCGCGGCGCGGCTGCGGGGTCGCGCAGCACCCAGACCAGGATCACGAGCACGAAGCCCGCGAGCGACAGGAGCCCCGGCAGGATGCCCGCGAGGAACAGCGCCGAGATCGAAGTCTCGGTGAAGATGCCGTAGATGATGAACAGGACCGAGGGCGGGATCAGCGAACCGAGCGTCCCGCCGGCCGCGACCGACGCGGTGGCCAGCCGCTTGTCGTAGCCCATGCGCAGCATCTCGGGCGAGCAGATGCGCCCCATGGTGGAGGCGCAGGCGATGGACGAGCCGGTGATCGCCGAGAACCCGCCGCAGCCCACGACCGACGCCATGGCGACGCCGCCCGGCACCGGCGCGAGCCAGACCCGCGCGGCGTGGTAGATGCGGGTCGTGATCTCGGCGCGGTAGGCGATGTGCCCGAGCGCCACGAAGAGCGGGATCATCGACAGGTCGTAGGAGTGGATCAGGTCGAACGAGTTCGAGAAGACGAGCGAGGTCGTCGGCCGGATGGCGCGGTCGGGCATGAACTCGCCCGTCCGCAGCGCGAAGATCAGGAAGGTGCCGATGCTGGCGACGCCCGCGAGGGTGAACGCGATGGGCACGCGCAGCGCGAGCAGCAGGATCACCGACGCGAAGGCGCCGTAACCGATGAGCGCGGGATCCATGTCAGGCCTCCTCGACCAGGTGGGCGGGGGTGTCCTGCGGGATGCGCTCGCCGCGGCGCAGGTGGCCCACGTCGCGCACCAGCATCACGAGAAGCCTCAGCCAGCAGAGCGACACGCCGAAGAGGAAGATCACCCGTCCCGGCCAGCGCGGCAGGTTCAGCTCCCCGAAGAAGTAGCCGCCGTCGGCCAGCGCCGACGCCGCCTCGCGCCAGCCGGCATAGATCAGCGGCGCGAGCGCGATCAGGCCGAAGCACGTGCCGAAGACGATGAGCCCGTCCTGCGCGCGCGGCGGCAGGCGGTTCGTCACCACCTCGACGGCGATGTGCGCGCGGTTGGCCGTCACGGCGGCGGCGGGCAGGACGATCGCCGCGACCATCAGTTCGGCGACGATCACGATGGCGTCGGGAACGCCCGAATTGAACAGGGTGCGCAGGAGCACCGTCGCGGTGATGAGCCCGCCGAGCCCGATCACCGCGAGCACGGCGAGATCGAGCAGCAGGCGTTCGAGGCGCAGGAGCATCGCGGATCCTCGGCTGTATGGCGTCACGTACGGAGGGGACGGCCGGGCAGAAACCGGCCGGACCTCGCGGGACAGGAGGACGGGCGCCGCAGTCCGGGCGCCCGTGTTCAGGTCAGCTGTCTTCCCAGGGATAGCCCTGGTCGTCGCGGACCTGCGTGTACTTGTCGATCAGCCCGCGGTACTCGTCGAGAAGCGCCGCGCCGTCGAGCCCGGCGGCATTCGCCCGCTCGACCCATTCGTCGACGAACTGCTTCGAGGTCTCGACGAGCTTGGCGCGCTCCTCGGCCGGCAGCTCGATCACCTCGACGCCCGCGTCCTTCATGGTCTGGATGGCGGCGTCGTTGTCGGCGGTGATGAGCCGGCCGAGCTCGTCGGCCATGCCCTCGCCCGCCTGAAGCAGCGCCTCCTGCACCGCGGGATCGAGACCGTCGAAGACCTGCTTGTTGGCGAAGACGCCCAGCGCGCCCACCTGCCCCCAGTTCAGCAGCGTGTAGCTGTCGATCACCTCCTGCTGCTTCAGCGCGGCGGTGGCGTAGCTGTAGCCCTGCGAGCAGTCGATGAGCCCGGTGTCGAGCCCCTGGTAGGCGTCGTAGATCGACATCGGCACCATGTTGGCACCGTATTCCTGGAAGGTGTCGCCATAGGCGCCGACGCCGCGGACCTTGAGCCCGGCGATGTCCTCGACCGTGCGGATCGCGGCCCCCTTGCAGCCGATATGCACCGCCGAGGTGGTGAAGGTGCCGAGGTAGACGAGATTCTGCTGGGCGAGGTTCTCGGCGATGGCGTCCGAGTTCCGCATCAGCTCGTCGGTGGCCTTCATGCCGACCCAGGCATCCGGGTTCTCGAGCGGCAGGTCTGCGATGTTGTAGGCCACCATCTCCTGCGGGAAGTAGACGGCGATGATCGTGCCGAGATCCGCGACCCCGTCGGCGATCCCCGAGACCGCGGCGTTCGCCTTGAAAAGCGCGCCGCCCCACTGGATGTCGAGCGACAGGGCGCCGTCCGACAGTTCGGTCGCGGTGTCGGCGAACCATTGCAGCGCGTCGGCGCGGGCGCCGCGGTTCGGGCCGGCCTCCCCGACGAACAGGCTCTGGGCGGGCGCTGCCGTGGCAAGCGCCATCGCGGCGCAGGCGCCGAGAATGATGCGTTTCATGTTTCCTCCCTAATTCCAGCATGCGGAATTAAATTCCAACATGCAACTTGACTACCCGAGATTGTACCGAATCGCAACGCTCCGCGTGTGGAGGTCGCGGACCTCTGCCGGCTTGCCATGGCCCGCCGCAGCGATAGCCTGCCCGCGGCGGGAAACGGAGGTGTCCATGATCGCGCACATCGCGCTGCTGTTGGCGTTCCAGTTGGGCGGCGAAACCCTGTCGCGCGGGCTCGGACTGCCGGTGCCGGGGCCGGTCCTCGGGCTCGTAGGCTTCTTCGCGCTGCTCGTGGCGCGGCCCGCGCTTGCCGACCGGATGCGGCCGGCCTGCAGCGGGCTCCTGTCGCACCTGTCGCTGCTCTTCGTGCCGGCGGGCGTGGGCGTGACGGCGCAACTCGGCGTCTTCGGCGCGGACGGGCCCGCACTCGTCACCGCGCTCGTCCTCTCGACGATCCTCGCGATCCTCGCGGGCGTCGGCACCTTTCTCGCCGTGGCGCGGCTGACCGGACGGACGGACGCCGATGGCTGAGCCTGCGACCCTCTGGAGCTACCTCGCCCGCGATCCGCTGCTCTGGCTGACCGCGACGCTGGTGGCCTATCTTGCCGCGGACCGCATCGCGGGAGCGCTGCGCCGGCATCCGCTGGCGAACCCCGTGCTCCTGTCGGTGATCCTGCTCGCCGCGCTGCTCTGGGCAACGGGCACGCCCTACCGCACCTATTTCGAGGGCGCGCAGTTCGTGCACTTCATGCTGGGGCCCGCCACCGTGGCGCTGGCGCTGCCGCTCTACGAGAATCTCGGCCGGGTGCGCGCGGCGCTCCTGCCGATGGCGGCGGCGCTGGTCGCGGGATCGCTGACCGCGATCCTCTCGGCGCTCCTCATCGCGCGGGCGCTCGGGGTCGAGGGGGCGGCGCTCTTGTCGCTCGCACCCAAGTCGGCGACCGCGCCCGTGGCGCTCGGCGTGTCCGAGGCGGTGGGGGGCGAACCCTCGCTGACCGCGGTTCTGGTGATCCTGACGGGCATCATCGGCGCGGTGGTGGCGACGCCGATCCTGAACGCGCTCGGCATCCGCGACTGGCGCGCGCGAGGCTTTGCGGTCGGGGTCGCGGCGCACGGGATCGGCACCGCGCATGCCTTCCGCGTCAACCCGACCGCCGGCGCGTTCTCGGGCATCGGCATGGGGCTGAACGCGATCCTGACCGCCCTGCTGGCGCCGCTGGTGGTGCGGCTCCTGCTCTGAGCGCTACTCTGCCGGGACGAAGGCGCCGGGATGGCGCCGCGCGTCGACGCGCGCGACGAGCAGCACCACGAGACCGGCCGCCGACAAGGCCGCGCCGACCACGCCCGTCGCGCCCCAGCCGTATCCCGCGGCCAGCGCCAGGCCCGCGAAGAACGGGCCGAGGGCGTTGGCGAGGTTGAACGCCGCGTGGTTCAGCGCCGCGGCCAGCGTCTGCGCGTCGCCCGCCACGTCCATGAGCCGCATCTGCAGCGGGATCACGAGACCCGCCGTGGCACCGAGCAGCGCCACGCTCGCGGCCATCATCGGCCAGTTCCCGATGGTCTGGGAATAAAGGAGCGACGTCGCCACCATGCCCGCGAGCAGCAGTCCCGCTCCGCCGAACCGCGACCACGAGGCAAGCCGCCCCGCGAGCACGTTGCCGAGCGTGGCGCCCACCCCGAAACCCGACAGGGCGAGCGGAATGGCCCAGGCGGGCGCCTCTGCGGCGTCGATCATCGCGGCCGAGAGGTAGGAATAGACGGCGAAGACCCCGCCAAAGCCCACCGCCCCCACGAGCAGCGTCAGCCAGACCGCCCGGTTCGCGAGCGCGCCGAGCTCGCGCAGCGGGCTTGCGTCGGGCGCCTGTTGGGGGTTCGGGGCAAGGCGCCAGATCATGACTGCCGAGAGCGTGGCGATGACCGCGACGATGACGAAGAGCGACCGCCAGCCGATGCTCTGGCCGATGGCGCTGGCCGCCGGCACGCCGACCACGTTGGCGATTGTCAGACCCATGAGGACCTGCGCGACACCCGCCGCGCGCCGCCCCTTGGGCAGAAGGTCGGCGGCGAACAGCATGGCGATGCCGAGATAGGCGCCGTGCGGCAGGCCCGACAGGACCCGCGTCGTCGTCAGCAGGCCCATGGAGGGCGCAAGCGCGCCGAGGAGGTTCGCCGCGCCGAAAACGGCGATCAGGAGCGCGAGCACCATCCGCCGCGGCAGGCGCGCGCAGAGCACCGCGAGCACCGGCGCGCCGATCACGACGCCCAGCGCGTAGCCGGAGACCGCATGCCCGGCCGAGGGCTCGGACACCGCGAAGTCGGCGGCGTAATAGGGCAGAAGGCCCATCGCCGCGAACTCGGAGACGCCGATGGCGAAGGCGCCGATGGCGAGGGACAGGATGGTCAGCGAAACGCGCCGCGTGTCCGTGGTCATGACGGTCTCCGAAGGGGCTTTGGGGTTGCGGAGGCAGGAATCGCTGCGGTGCAGCGTTAGCGCCCAAGCTGGCGTGCCGCCCCCTCGAAGACAAGTGCCGTCGCTGCATAGGTGCCTCTACGGCGATGCAACGGTGATGGCGGGACACGGGAGCCGCCCGACCCTTGGGCCGGGCGGCGCCTGCCGGTCAGCGGATGGTGATGTCGACGCGCTGCGCGTCGCCGCTCGATCCCGGAATCCGCAGGAAGTACTGGCCGGGACGGATCGCGATGAACTCGATCTCCATCGTGCCCGCCTGGTCGAACTCGACGCTCTCGAGCCCGAAAGGCCGGATCTCGAGCCCGTTCACCACCACCTCGTTGACCCAGATGTTGCGGAAGAAGCCCGGTCCCTCGAGCGCGAGTTCCGCCGACCCGTCGGACTCGATCTCGAACTCGTAGACCTTGCCGGATTCCAGCGTGATCGGACCGTCGGTCAGCGGCTTGCCGCTTCCCAGCGTGATCGTCGGCAGCTCTTCGCCCTGGTTGGTGTTCGACAGGATGCCGGCAAAGCCGAAATCGTGCGCGTGCGCGACGCTTCCGAAGCCTGCGACGAGGGCTGCGAGGACGAGGTGTTTCATGAGGAGGCTCCGTTTCTGATGAGGTGGGGGGCGAGCGTCGCGGGCGCGCCGCGCAGCTCCAGGATGCGGTCGGCGAGGCGGTCTGCCTCGCTCCGCGCATGGGTGACGAACAGCGTCGCCGGGCGCACCTCGGCGATGAGACGCTCGGTGAGCGACAGCATCGCCTCGGCGGTGGCCGGATCGAGCGACGTGAAGGGTTCGTCCATGATCAGAAGCTCGGGAGCGCCGGCAAAGGCCCGGGCAAGCGCGAGGCGGCGCTGCTGGCCGAGCGACAGCTGCCGCGGGAAAAGCCCGGCCTTGTCGCCGAGACCGACCTTGCCGAGCATCGCGCGCGCGTCGTCGTCGGACAGGCCCGGATGCACCAGCGTCAGGTTGCGCAGCGCGCTCCGCCACGGCAGGAGGGTCGGTTCCTGGAAGACGATCGCAAGGGCGGCGGGACGTTCCACCTCGCCCTCATAGGCGGTGTCGATGCCCGCGACGATGCGCAGGAGCGTCGACTTGCCGATGCCCGAGGGCCCGAGGATCGCGACCGTCTCGCCCGGGTTGATGTCGAACACGACGCGGTCGAGCACGACGCTCGCGCCGAAGGTCTTGCGGATGACGTTGACGCGGATCACGCGGTCCGCCAGCGCCGCACGCGCCGCTCCCACGGTTGCAGGATCGCCCATTCGACCGCCAGCATGACCGCGATGAAGGACAGCGCGTAGACCAGCACCATGGCCACGTCGAAGAGCTGGAAGAACATGTGGATCTTGAAGCCGACACCCGAGGAGCGGCCGAGGAACTCGACCACCAGCACGATCTTCCAGATCACCGCGACGCCCGACCGCGCCGAGGCGGCGATGAACGGGGCAAGCTGCGGCAGCGTCACGTGCACGAGCCGCGTCAGCCGACCCATGCGGTAGACCCGCGCCATGGCGTCGAGCTGCGGATCGAGCGCGCGCGCGCCCTCGCGCACCACCGTCGCGACATTCGGCACCTTGTTGAGCGTGACCGCGACGATGGCCGCCACCTCGTTCAGGCCGATCCAGAGGTAGCAGAGCACGATGAGCACGAGCGCGGGCAGGTTCAGGAACACCACGAGCCAGGGATCGAGCCATCGGTCGACACGCTCGGACCGGCCCATCAGCAGTCCCAGCGCGATCCCGAGCGCCATGGCCAGGCAGAAGGCCCAGGCCACGCGGATCAGCGTCTGCGACAGGTGGTAGGGCAGCTCTCCCGATGCGGCCTCGCGCAGGAAGGGCTGTACCAGCGCCGCCGGCGACGGCAGGATCTGCGGGTCGGCGGTCAGCGCCGCCGCGGCGAACCACAGAAGCAGCAGACCGAAGAGCGACAGGGCCGTGACGGTGCGCTTGTCGGTCATTGCCCCGTCGTCACTCCAGTTCGACGAAGAGACCCTCGGGCAGGGTCGTCGCCTCGCCGACCAGCTCCGCGCCCCCGAGATCGTTCATCACCTTGAGGAAGGCGTCGGCGCTGGCCGTGTCGACGCTGCCGGGAGTGGGCGTGCCGGCCAGCCAGTCGGTCCGCAGCGCCTCGAATTCTGCATCGTTGGCGGCGTTCATCTGCGGGCGCAGCGCCTCCCAGGCCGCGTCTTCCGAGGCGAGAAGCGCCTTCGCCTCGCGGCTCGCGTCGTAGAACGCCTGGGCGAGCCCCGGATGCGCGTCGAGGAAGGACTGCTTGAAGTAGTAGCCGAGCAGCGGCAGGTCGGGATCGAGCCCGAGTTCCACCGCGGCGGTGTCGACGTTGACCAGTTCGCGCATGCCCCCGGCCTTCATCTTGGCGAGGAAGTGCCAGAAGTTGATCGCGCCGTCGAGCTCGCCCGAGAGGCCCGTCTTGAAGATCAGCGGCGGCGCTCCGAACACCTGCTCGGTCTCCGCCTCGAGGTCCATCTCGTGGAGCCGCTGGGCGTAGGCGCGCAGGATCAGCCACGACTTGTCGAGCGGGCCGCCGGCAATGCCGACCTTGCCGCCGGCGAGGTCGCGGAGCGATTGCGCGGTGCTGTCGCCGGGCACGAGCAGCGCGCCCACCGCCTTGGAATAGGGGATGTAGACGTAATCCTTGCCGGCGGCGCGCTGGCGGGCGACCCAGATCCAGTCCGCCACCGCCATGTCGGCCTCGTCACCCTCGACCGCCACGCGGGTCGCGCCGTTGTCGGCATAGGGCTGCATCTCCAGCCGGAAGCCGTGTTTCTCGTCGAGCCCGTTGTCGATGATCGTCGACAGCTCCCAGTTCACGGTGCCGATCTGCAGCACGGCCGCACGCACCAGCGGAAGCTCCTGCGCCCAGGCCGGAGCGGCCAGGACCACCGCGGCGAGCGCCGCGAAAACGCGCGAATGTCTCATCCCCTGTCCTTCCCGGGACGCGGGCCGGAACCGGCGCCGCCCCTGTCGCTGAAAATCTGCGCCGGGCCGGACGGGCGGAGGAGAAACACCCGCCGGGCCCGGCGCCCACTCACTCGAGCCGACGGCTGACTTCGTTGAAATCGGCGTCGAGTTTGATGTCCATCTGGCCCTGATCCTCGCAGATCACGTCGTCGAGGTCGTAGCCGCCCTCGTCCTCGACCTCGATGTCGTCGGGGCTCATCTCGCAGCGCATCTCGGACAGCATGGTCATGATGCGCTCGACAGCCTCGGGCGACGGCGCGTCGTCATCCTGCGCATGGGCGACCTGGGCGAGAAGGCAGAGGGTCGTGGCGGCGGCGAGAAGGGTCTTCATCTTCTGGTTTCCTCGTTGCGGTAAAGGGTAACCCCGGGGCCCGGCCGTCAGTCGGGCTGGACCACGACGCCCCACGGCTGCTCGCCCACCTGGATGGAGCGGATGGCCTCTGCCTCCGCGACGTCGATCACGGTGACGTCGTTGGAGTTGCCGTTGGTCGTGATCAGGTATTTCTGGTCGGGCGTGAAGGCGAGCTGCCAGACCCGCTGGCCGACGACGATGTAATCGAGCACCTCGAGGCTCTCGCCGTCGATCACCGCGACCCGGTTCGCGGGCCCGAGCGCGACGAAGACCCGGCTGCCGTCATCGGTCACCTTGACGCCCACCGGCTGCAGCCATTCCGGCTGGATGCCCGGCACCTCGAAGCTGATCTTTTCGACCAGCGTCGGGCTGCCGTCCTCGGCGATGTCCATCACGCTGACCGTGCCGCCGATCTCGGAGGACACGAAGAGCCGCGTGCCGTCCTTGGTGTACTGGGCGTAGCGTGGGCGCTGGTCGACCAGCACGTTGTGCTCGATCTCGAAGGTCTCGGTGTTGATGAAGTGCGCCATGTTCGTGGTCTCGGAGGTGTTGACCACGTACTTGGTGTCGGCGCTGATCCCCATGCCCTCCGGTTCGACGCCCACCGGCACCTCGGCCAGGATGGTGTGCGTCTCGGTGTCGGTCACGGTGACGAGGTTGTCGTCCTCGTTCGCGATGTAGAGCGGGTTGCCCGAGGGATGGATCACGAACAGCTCCGGGTCGGGGCCCGACGGCAGCGTGTGCAGTTCCTCGTAGGTCTCGGTGTCGAAGACCCGCACGGTGTCGTCGTCCGACGCGCAGACATAGAGCTTGGTGCCGTCGGGCGAGATGGTGATGCCGCGCGGGCGGTTGCCCGCCGGGAATTCCTCCAGCACCTCCCAGGTGTCGCTGTCGATCACGGTGACCGTGTTGCCCCGCTCGTTCGAGACGAAGACCTTGTTGGCGAGCGCGGGCGATCCGGAAAGGGCGGCCAGCGCGGCGGAAGCGAGCAGGGTTTTCAGGGTGGCGTTCATGGCGTCATCCTCGATTGAAGGCGGTACACTGGGATTCGGGTACGTCGAGCCCCAGCGAGTCGAGCGGCGAGCGCTGGTGCAGGAAACCGTCCTGCGGGCTGACGCTCACGGTGATGCGGTCGTCGAACAGGAGCACGGGCTGGCGCAGCTGGCCGTTCCAGTCGCGGAAGGTGACGGGCACGCCCTTGAAGGCCGCAAGCTCGAAGGCGTCGGAGAGCACGTAGTCGCGGATACCGTCGGGCTCTGCGGTCGAGGCGCGGGTGACGGCCTCGCCGACCACGCGCAGGGCGAGCCATGTGTCGTAGTCGGCCTCCTGCACGTAGCGACCCGTCAGCTCCTCGAACCGGGTCTGGAACTGCGTCGCGCCCCAGGCCTCGTGGCTCGGGTGGACGCTGACCGGGCGCAGGCCCGCCGAACCCATGACCGGGCGCGGCGTCCAGAGGTGATAGGGCAGATAGGAAGCGAAGACGTCGGACCGATCGGCGGCGATCACCACGTCGTGCTCGGGCGCGTCCTGCATGAACACCGGCAGCTGCCGCTGAACGAGGACGTGCCCCGAGTCCGTCCGGCGCGATCCGCCGGTGTCCTCGAACACGCGGGTCTCGACGATCTCGGCGCCGAACTTGCGGGCGGCGTTCTCGAACGCCTCGCCCAGCAGGATGTCGGCCGGGTTCGACCCCTCGACCAGCAGGATGTCCGACCATTGCTTCCACACCGCGTACTGCACCACGGCGTCCGCCAGCATGGCATCGGACGGCGTGATGTGCAGGAGGTTCGCGCGGCACTCGCCGCTGCGCAGCGCGGTGTCGTGCGCCATGGCGTTGAAGACGAGCGCGCCCTCCTCCGCGGCGCGGTCGCTGAGGCGCAGCAGGTCCTCGGCGTTCGCCAGCACGACGATCAGGCGGACCCCGTCGGCGAGCAGGGTGTCGAGCGCGGCGTCGGCCTCCTCCGGCGTGACGGCGACGGTGGTCGTCTCGAAGCTGTGCCCCAGGAAGCTGCCGGTGGTGCCGTTGTCCTCGTCGGCGAGCGCCGCGCCGGCAAATCCCAGGTCCTCGGGTTTCAGATCGTAACGCGAAATCGGCAGCAGCGAAGGGTAGTCCACGCGCAGCACCCCGGCACGGACGTCGAGCGCCGCGACCGGTGCGGCAAGCATCATGAAGGCTGCGGCCAGCAGCACGCTGAGACGGTGCATGTCATTCCTCCCTAGCCCGGTCGGCCCGGACCCCGGCGATACCCTGTTGCGGCGTTTTTTGGCAGGAAACCCATACCTTTGGATCAGTTGCCGCATCCCGGTGTTCGCTCGACCATGAAGGCATGCGCAGCCTTCTCGTGCCATTCTTATTTTCTATGACCGCCACACCTTTGGCGGCTCAGCAGGAATGGCCGGACCTCCCCGACAACGCGACGGTGGCCTTCTTCGGCATCACCTATCTCGACGAGTCGCTGCAGACGCAGGAGTTCGGCCGCGACCCCGACGAGGTCGCGCGCATCGCCATGCTCGAGGCGATGGTGCGGGACCGCTTCGCCGAGGAGGGGCTGACGCTCGTCGACACCGATCCCGTCCGCGAGCAGATCGAGCGGGTGGTGAACCCGGCCAAGTGCTATGGCTGCGACACCCGCGCGGCGGCGACGCTCGGCGCGGATTACAGCCTCGTGGGCGAGGTCCAGAAGGTGTCGAACCTGATCCTGTCCATGAACCTGCAGATGCGCGACGCCGAGACCGGCGAGATGGTCCGTGGCCGCGTCGTCGACATCCGCGCGAACACCGACGAGGCGTGGCAGCGCGGCATGCGCTACATCCTAAAGACAACATTCTTTCCGACGGAGGAGGACGGATGAGACGACGCTTGTTCATGGGCGCGGCGGCGCTGGCGGCGCTGCTGCCCGCCGCGGTGCTGGCACACGGGCCCACCCGGCAGAAGGTCACCGTGACCGCCGAGGTCGCGGCCGAGCCCGCCGAGGTCTGGGCGAAGATCGGCGATTTCCAGGACCTGACCTGGCATCCGGCGGTGCATTCGCAGACCGGCGAGGGCGGCAACGAGGTCGGCGCGACGCGTCTCCTCGTGCTGGGAGAGGACGGCGGCCCCACCATCGCCGAGGAACTCTACAAGTACGACGCCGACAAGATGACCTATTCCTACCGGATCACCGAGGTCGACGTCGCCGTGCTCCCGGTCACCAACTACTCGTCGCACCTGACGGTCCTGCCGCGGGACGGCGGCGGATCGACGGTCGAGTGGCGCGGCGCGTTCTACCGCGGGTATCCGAACAACGATCCGCCGGCCGAGCTGAACGACGAGGCGGCGATCGCCGCGGTCACCGGCGTCTACGAGGCCGGCATGCAGACGCTGGTCGAGGAATTCGGTGCGCCGGGGTCGTGACCTCCTGCTGCTGATCCCGTTTCTCGCGGTCACGCAGGCCGCGGGAGACACCGCCTATGTCACGAACCAGAACGGCGGGACGCTGAGCGTCGTCGACCTCGACTCGCGCGAGACCCTGGGCGAGGTGCCGCTGCCCGGCGAACCGGCCGGCATCGCGGTCACCCCCGACGCGCTCTTCACCGTGTCCGCGGGCTCGACAGCGGTCCGAAGGCTCGACCCGGTGACCTTCGCGACGGTCGCGGAGACCCTGCTCGACGGCGGCCCGACCGGCATCGCCGCCGATGCCGCGCGCGGCCGCGTCTTCGTCTCGGACTGGTACAACGCACGCATCTGGGTCCTGTCGGCCGCGGATCTGTCGCCCGTGACCGAGCTTGCCACCGGCGCCGCGCCCGCGGGGCTCGCCCTGTCTCCGGACGGGCGCTGGCTCGCCGCGGCGGTCCGGGACGGCGATGCCGTCGCCCTGTTCGACGCGGCGACGCTGGAGCCCCACGCGACCGCGACGGTGGGCACGCGGCCCTTCGGCCTCCGCTTCGCCCCGGACGGCAGGCTCTTCGTCGGCAATGTCGGCTCGAACGACGTCACGATCGTCGACCCCGTGTCGGCCGAGACGCGCGCCACCGTGCCGGTCGGCGACCGGCCCTACGGCGTGGCGTTCGCCGGGGGCCGCGCCTTCGTCACCAACCAATACGCGAACACGGTCAGCGTCATCGACCTCGACAGGCTCGAGGTCACCGCGACGCTCGACGTCGGCGAATATCCCGAAGGTGTTGACGCTACGTCAGACGGCGCCATGATCGTGGTGGCGAACTGGTTCGACAACAGCGTGAGCCTGATCGATGCCGCGACGCTCGACGTGTCCGGGGCGATCGCGGTCGGTGACGGACCGCGCGCCTTCGGCACATTCGTTCTGGGAGGAGGAACGGAATGACCCGGATACTTGCGACCCTCGCGCTGTGCGCGGCCCCGGTGCTGGCCGGCGCCGCCGACACGCCCACCACGTGGGACAGCATCGCGGGCAGCCTCTACGGCACGCGCCCGCTGCAGGACGGCACGTCGATGATCGCCATCGACGCGCCCTACCGGTCCGAAAACGATTCGCGCACGCAGATCGCCGCGCGGATCGCCGCGCCCGCGGGCCTGCGCATCGGCCGGGTGACGCTCGTCCTCGACGAGAACCCGATGCCCGTCTCGGCCGATTTCGCGCTGAACGACCCGCAGGAGAGGTTCTTCTTCGACGTGACCATGCGGGTGAACGGCCCGACCCCGGTGCACGTGGTGGCCGAGACGACGGACGGGCGGCTCTTCGTGGCCGAGACCTTCGTCAAGACGTCGGGCCAGGGCGCCTGCGCCGCGCCTCCCGGAACCGATCCCGATGCCGCGCTCGCGACGCTCGGCGAGATGATCCTGTCGGTGGCAGCGCCGGGGACGCAGGCCTCGGCCATGGACCGGCTCGCCACGCTCGGCGACCACCAGCGGCGGCTCGACGTGGACATCTCGCATCCCTCGCATTCGGGCATGCAGATGGACCAGATCTCGCTCCTCTTCATCCCGATGCGCTACGTGTCCGACGTGGCGATCGACCTCGACGGGCAGGATTATGTCGACATGACCGGGTCGATCTCGCTGTCCGAGAACCCGCGCGTCGCGCTGTCGGTGCCGGGCGCGGCGCAGATGGTGGACGTGACCATGACCGATACCGACGGGACCGTCAGCAGCGCGGCCCTTTCGCTTTCGGGATATTGAGGCGGAAAGCCCGACCGAAAGACTCGGATTGACATGTCCGAGCGTTATAGTCAGGATTTAAGCAGCCACCCCGGTGCCGCCGGGGAAGCCCGCCTCATTTCCGGACAAGGATCATGCACATGTCACGCAGACCATCCGATTGCGGGCCCCTGACGGAGCGGCCCGGATTCGTCACCGATGCCGAACCGTTCGGCGTGCTCGGCCTCGAGGCCCTTCTGGACCGCCTCGTGTGGCGCGCGGCAGGAGGTGCCCCATGCTGACCCGCAGCTTCGACACGAGCGGCGCGCAGGTGGTGCCCGAACACGACGCCGAGGTCCTGACCGCGGGCGGCCCGCTCGCGCACATCCGCTTGGGCGACCAGATCTACACGCTGCGGATCACGCGGGCCGGAAAGCTCATCCTGACGAAATAGGCGCGCGCGATCTCGCGCGCCGCACACGGACTTGAAGGGACAGGTTCCATGACACGCACGCTCACCGCGGTTGCCGCGATTCTCGCGGCGACGCCCGCGCTTGCCGACCGCGACGCGGTCCTCGCCACCTATGCCGACATCGCGGAGGCCGGGTATTCCGACAGCCTGACGCTGGCACAGGCCCTGCAGGAGGCCGTGGCCGCGCTGGTCGCGGAGCCCTCGGCGGCGACCATGGATGCCGCCCGCGCGGCATGGCTGGCCGCCCGGGTGCCCTACCAGCAGACCGAGGTGTTCCGTTTCGGCAATCCCATCGTCGACGACTGGGAAGGCAAGGTGAACGCCTGGCCGCTCGACGAGGGGCTCATCGACTACGTCGACGCGACCTATGGCGGCGCCACCGACGCGAACCGCTATGCCGCGCTGAACGTCGTCGCGTCCCCGTCCTTCACCCTGTCGGGCACGGAGGTCGACGCGGCCGAGATCACGCCCGCCCTGCTGAGCGAGACGCTGCACGAGGCGGACGGGGTCGAGGCGAACGTCGCCACCGGCTATCACGCGATCGAGTTCCTGCTCTGGGGACAGGACCTGAACGGCACCGATCCGGGCGCGGGCGAGCGCCCGTGGACCGACTATGCCGCGGGGGACGAGTGCACCAACGGCAATTGCGACCGGCGGGGCGCGTATCTCGCGGCGTCGACCGAGCTTCTGGTCAGCGACCTCGAATGGATGGCGGCGCAGTGGGGCCCGGACGGCGCGGCGCGCACGGCGCTGACCGACGATCCCGCCGCCGGGCTCTCGGCGATGCTGACAGGCATGGGGTCGCTGTCCTACGGGGAACAGGCGGGCGAGCGCATGAAGCTCGGCCTGATGCTGAACGACCCCGAGGAGGAGCACGACTGCTTCTCGGACAACACCCACAATTCGCATTTCTACGACGGGCTCGGCATCCACAACGTCTACAACGGGCGCTACGTGCGCATCGACGGCAGCATGGTCGAGGGCGAAAGCCTGTCGGATCTCGTGGCGGAAGCCGATCCCGAGGTCGACGCGGCCCTGTCCTCGGACCTCGACCGGTCGGTGCTGGCGCTCGCGCGGATCAAGACGGCGGCCGAGGCCGGCTTTGCCTACGACCAGATGCTGGCGCGCGGCAGCGACGCGGGCGAGGCCCTGATCATGGGCGCGGTCGACGCGCTGGTGGCACAGACCCGGTCGATCGAGCGGGCGGTGACGGCGCTCGGCCTCGACGGCGTGGGCTTCGAGGGGTCGGACAGCCTCGACAACCCGGACGCCGTGTTCCAGTGAACCGGCATCCTGCGCGGGCCGGCGCGTGTTCCCCGCCGCGCCCGTGCAGGTTCAGAGCGCGGCCATGAGCGCCGCGTGGCGCGACGTGAACTCGGCGCGCACCTCGACCGGCGGCCGCAGGCGGATCGACAGGCCTTCCATGACCGCCGGATCGGGACGCCCGAAGAAGCGATCCGCCTCGGCCTCGGAGAACCCCGCGATCGCCGTCGCCTCCATCCACGCGGACACGCGGTCGGCGCGCTTGATGCGCTGCTTGACCGTCTTGGGCAGGGCCGCGGGCAGACCGAAGCGCAGGCGGATCGCCGTGCCGAGCCGGTCGTCGAGCGCCCCGTAGGACGCCCCCACCGCCGCCTTCACCGGCGAGATCATGTCGCCGATCACGTATTCCGGCGCGTCGTGCAGGAGCGCCGCGAGCCGCCAGCGCACCGGCGCGCCGGGGCACATGCGGGCGTGCAGGTCCTCGACCAGCAGGGAATGCTCGGCCACGGAATAGGCGTAGTCGCCCCGCGTCTGGCCGTTCCAGCGCGCCACGAAGGCCAGGCCATGGGCGATGTCCTCGATCTCGATGTCGACGGGGGTCGGATCGAGCAGGTCGAGCCGCCGTCCCGAGAGCATGCGTTGCCAGGCGCGCGGCTGTTTCGCCATCCCGAAGCCGTCCGTTGACCAGAACTGGCGCTTTCCCTCGCACGACCGGAAGGCGGGTGCAACGCGCCCTGCCGCCACGTTGCCGGTTGCGCCCGGGGATGCTACGGCAGCGCCAAACACGCATTCTGCACCGGAGGGCCTCATGGCCAAGGATTACGTCGTCAAGGACATCGCGCTGGCCGGCTACGGCCGCAAGGAAATGGACATCGCCGAAACCGAGATGCCGGGCCTCATGGCCCTGCGCGAGGAATACGGCGCCGACAAGCCGCTGAGCGGCGCACGCATTGTCGGGTCGCTGCACATGACGATCCAGACCGCCGTGCTGATCGAGACGCTTGTCGCCCTGGGCGCCGACGTGCGCTGGGCCTCGTGCAACATCTTCTCGACCCAGGACCACGCGGCGGCGGCCATCGCCGAGAGCGGCACGCCGGTCTTCGCGATCAAGGGCCAGACGCTGGCCGAGCACTGGGACTACCTCGACCGCTCGTTCATGTTCGAGGACGGCCCGAACCTGATCCTCGACGACGGCGGCGACGCGACGCTCTACGTCCTGATGGGCGCGCGGGCCGAGGCGGGCGAGGACATCATTCCCGTCCCGCAATCCGAGGAGGAAGAGGTCATCAAGGCGCAGATCAAGAAGCGCATGGAGGCCTCGCCCGGCTGGTTCACCAAGGTCCGCGACCAGATCCGCGGTGTCAGCGAGGAGACGACCACCGGCGTCAACCGCCTGTACCAGCTGATGCGGGAGGGCCGCCTGCCCTTCCCTGCGATCAACGTGAACGACAGCGTCACCAAGTCGAAGTTCGACAACAAGTACGGCTGCAAGGAATCGCTCGTGGACGGCATCCGCCGCGCCACCGACGTGATGATGGCCGGCAAGGTGGCCGTGGTCTGCGGCTACGGCGACGTTGGCAAGGGCTCGGCCGCGTCGCTCGCGGGCGCGGGCGCGCGGGTCAAGGTGACCGAGGCCGACCCGATCTGCGCCCTGCAGGCGGCGATGGACGGCTTCGAGGTCGTGCTGCTCGAGGACGTGGTGTCGAGCGCCGACATCTTCATCACGACGACCGGCAACAAGGACGTCATCCGCATCGAGCACATGCGCGAGATGAAGGACATGGCGATCGTCGGCAACATCGGCCACTTCGACAACGAGATCCAGGTCGCGAGCCTCAAGAACCACAAGTGGACCAACATCAAGGACCAGGTGGACATGATCGAGATGCCGGGTGGCAACCGGATCATCCTTCTGTCCGAAGGCCGGCTGCTGAACCTCGGCAACGCCACCGGCCACCCCTCCTTCGTGATGTCGGCGTCCTTCACCAACCAGGTGCTGGCGCAGATGGAGCTCTGGACCAGGGGCGACGACTACGAGAACAAGGTCTACGTCCTGCCCAAGCATCTCGACGAGAAGGTGGCGCGCCTGCATCTCGGCCGGATCGGCGTGAAGCTCACCCAGCTGTCGCCCGAGCAGGCCGCGTATATCGGCGTGACCCCCGAGGGCCCGTTCAAACCCGAACATTATCGCTACTGAGGCCACCGCGGCGGGAACCCGCCGGAAAGCGACCTCCGACATGGCGGTTCGGCGCCGAACCAAGCGAAATCTGCCCCGGCGGGAAACTTCGCCGGGGTCGTGCCTGTTTGCCGGTCACAACATGCCAACGTGACCAAGGAGGCACGACATGAAACTCAAGGCTCTTCTGATGAGCGCCGCGACCGCAGCCCTGTTTGCTGGTGCGGCAACGGCGCAGGACACCGGCACTGGCAGCAACGACACGACCGGCGGCTCGACGATGGAACAGAGCCAGGATTCCGGCATGTCGAACGACACCGGGATGTCGAACGACACCGGCACCGCGACGGGTGACGGCATGGCGACCGGCGAGGCCGAGTTCACCTCGATCGAGGAGATGACGGTCGGCGACGTCGTGGGCCAGAACGTCTATGACCCCGAGGGCAGCAACATCGGCGAGATCGACTACGTGGTCGACCAGGGCAACGGCCCCGAAGCCGTGGTCGGCATCGGCGGCTTCCTCGGCCTCGGCGAATACACCGTGGCACTGCCCGTCAGCGATTTCGAGATGAGCCAGGATCCGCAGGGGTTCATGCTCAACACCGACAAGGAAACGCTGAAAGAGCAGCCCGAGTTCGACGAGAGCGCCGCAGAGGAGCTTCCGGAGGACACCATGATGGCCGACCTCATGCAGGACGGCGCGGCGTCGGGCACGCCCGCAGCGGGCGGCGCGGCCGGCTCAGCAACCGGTAGCGACGCCGGCACCTCTGGCATGAGCTCCGACACCGGTGCGGCCACGGGTGGCGACGCTGCGACCTCCGGCGGATCGGCTGCGGGCGGCGATGCCGGCATGAGCGACGATGCGGCATCGGACGACGCCGGCGACGCCGAGATGCCGGAAGGCGAGGCCGAAGACGGCGAGACGACCGGGAACTGATCCGGTCCCTCGTCAGAGGCAGGAGCGCGCCCCTCGGGGCGCGCTTTTTCTTTGTGAGCCGCGCCTCTCGCGGTATCCCTTGTGGCGCCGGTCGCTGCGGACGGGGATGGCCCGCCCGCGAGACCGGCAGGGAGGGAGCCGAGGGAGGACCCACATGAACAAGCGCGACGCCCTGATTGCCCGCTATGCCGAGGACCTGTCATCGAAGTGCGGGATGGAGCCCGACATGGATCTCCTGCGCAAGGTGACGATCGCCTGCGGGCCGTCGATCTACGACGCCGACGCCGCGACCATCGCCGGGTCGCAGCCGGGCGAGCTCGAGACGGTCAAGAAGAACTTCCTGATGCGCAAGCTGTGCCTGCCCGACGGGCCCGAGCTGATGGAGGCGATCCACTCGGTGATCGACACCTACGGACGGTCCGAGCGCAGCAAGTACCGCGCCGTCGTCTATTACATGCTGGTGAAGCATTTCGGGAAGGAAGGCATGTACGCCTGACCCCGGCCCGGCACCCGCTCAATTCGCGGGATTTCGTTGTGGCGCGACGGCCACACCTTGATTATAAGGGATATCGACCGACAGGATGGCGGTGAAGCGCAGGACGCGGCAGGCACGGATGATTCGTGATGCGGCGCCGACGGACCACGCCATTGCTGCCTCGGCGCATCCCGTCCCTGCCTTCGACCACGTCCGCGGAACCGGATGGCGTGTGGGAGCGTCGCGTCGGGTGGAAGAGGGGACTGCCCTCGCAGGCAGTCCCCGCCGATGCCGCCCGCGCAGCTGCGCGAGAGTCAGGGATCGATCCCGGCCATCCCGCAGACGATGCGCCATTCCTCCGGCGTCACCGGCTGCACGGACAGGCGGGAATTGTTCACCAGGACCATCCCGGACAGCCGTTCCTCGGCCTTGATCGCATCGAGCGTCACGGGCGTGCGCACGGGGTCGAGCGCGCGGATGTCCACGCATTCCCAGCGCTCGTCGTCGGTGGTCGAATCCGGGTGGGCCTCGGCGATCACCTCAACCGTGCCCACGACCGCCTTTTCCGACTGCGAATGGTAGAAGAACCCGCGATCGCCCACCTGCATCTCGCGCATGAAGTTCCGCGCCTGGTAGTTGCGCACGCCGTCCCATTCCTCGCCGTCCGCGCCCCGCTTCACCTGGTCGTCCCACGACCAGGTGGACGGTTCGGACTTGAACAGCCAGTAGCGCATCAGCCGATCACCTTCTTCCACTCGACGAGCTCGACGCCCGCGAAGAGCCCCGCCAGGGCGTAGGGATCGGCCTCCGCCCAGGCGCGGGCGGCATCCAGGTCGGCCACGTCGAGGATGACGAGCGATCCCGCCATCTCGCCGTTCTCGATGAGCGGCCCCGCCATGGCGACGACGCCGGTTTCCTCGATGTAGCGCAGGTGCGCGTCCCGGTTGGCCTTGCGGACCTCGAGTGCGCCCGGCTTGTCCCGGGCGATCAGTGCGACGAGCATGGTCTGTCCTCTCCTTGTTGCCTCTTCACGCCTTGGCCCCCTTGCGCCCCGCCCCGAGAAGCGGAGCGGCGGAGGTGTCGAGCGGCCAGCGCGGCCGGGCGGACAGGCGCATGTCGGCGCGGTGCCCCGCCGCCATCAGTTCCTGCCCCGCATAGGCGATCATTGCCGCGTTGTCGGTGCAGAGGGCGAGCGGCGGCGCGGTGAACCGCGTCCCGGCCGCCGCGCAGACAGCGCGCAGCGCCGCCCGGAGCGGCCCGTTCGCGGCGACGCCCCCGGCCACGGCAAAGGCCGGCTCGGCCGGGCTCTCGGCGGCGTAGAGGGCGAGCGCGCGGCGCGTCTTTTCCGCGAGGACGTCGCGCACCGCGCGCTGGAAGCCCGCGCAGAGGTCGCGCCGGTCCTGCGCCCTGAGCCCGCCCTGCGCGGCCACGAGCGTGTCGCGCGCGCGCATCATCGCGGTCTTGAGCCCCGAGAAAGACAGGTCGCAGCCCGGCCGGTCGAGCAGCGGGCGCGGAAACGCGAAGCGTTCGGGATCGCCCCCGTCCGCCTCGGCCTCGACCGAGGGGCCGCCGGGCTGCGGCAGGCCCAGCAGGCGTGCGGTCTTGTCGAACGCCTCGCCGGGCGCGTCATCGATGGTGCCGCCGAGGCGGGTGAACGCGTCCGGCCCGCGCACGATCAGGAACTGGCAGTGCCCGCCCGAGACGAGCAGCATGAGGTAGGGATAGGCCAGGCCGTCGGTCAGCCGCGGTGTCAGGGCGTGCCCTGCCAGGTGATTGACGCCGACGAGCGGCAGGCCCGACCCCGCCGCAATGCCCTTGGCCATCATCACGCCGGCGAGGACGCCGCCGATCAGCCCCGGGCCCGCCGTCACCGCGATGCCGTCCATGTCGGTCAGCCCGAGGCCTGCCCGCGCCAGAGCCTCGGTCACGGCGATGTCGAGCTTCTCGGCATGGGCGCGCGCGGCGATCTCGGGCACGACGCCGCCATAGGCCGCGTGGAGCGCGTTCTGGCCGAGGACCACCGAGGACAGCACGTCGCGGCCCGACACGACCGCGGCGGCGGTGTCGTCGCAACTGCTTTCGAGGCCGAGAAGCGTCAGGGTCATGCACGGGGTCCGTTGCGGGATGCCGGCGAAGGAGGTAGCACCGGCGGGTGATGCTCACAATGCCGGCGCCGCAGATGGACTCGAGACGCCGCCGCCCGCGCGGGCCGGACGGCTGATGCCGGTGCTGCTGCTGACGCGGCCCGAGGAGGCGTCGCTGCGGTTCCTGGCCGAGCTGTCGGACCTTGCGGGGCTCCCCGCGTTCCGCCCGGTCCTGTCGCCCCTTCTCGAGATCGCGGTGACGGGCCCACTGCCCGACATGAGCGATGCGCCGCTGCCGGTCTTCACCTCGGCGCAGGGCGTGTCGGCCTTCACCGCGCTTGGCGGCCGCGCCGGGGGCCCGTGCTACGCCGTGGGTGACGCGACGGCGCGCGCGGCCGGAAATGCCGGGTTCGCGCCGCGCTCGGCCGGGGGCGACGCGGCGGCGCTGGTCGCGCGGATCCTGGCCGACCGGCCGGACCGGCCGCTCCTGCACCTGCACGGAACCCATGTGCGGGGTGACGTCGCCGGCGCGCTGTCCGCGGCAGGCCTGCCCGCGCGCGCCGCCGCGATCTACGACCAGAGAGAACGCGCGCCCGCCGCCGAGGCCCGCGCGGCGCTCGACGGCAGCGTGCCGGTGGTGGCCCCGCTCTTCTCGCCCCGGACCGCCGCGGCGCTCGCCCGCGCCGCGCCGTTCCGGGCGCCGGTGCTGGTCGCCGCCATGAGCCCGGCGGTCGCCGAAGCGGTCCGACCGGCGCAGCCGGACGCGGTCACGATCTGCAAAGAACCGACAGGCCCTTGCCTGCGGGCCAAGGTGCACGACCTTCTGCTGAGGGCCGCGGCGCTTGAGGGCGGCAGGGGCGCACAGTAAGGTCGGCCAGGACGGTCCGGCGTGCGCGGGGCCGGAGGATTCGAAAAGTTCCGAAAGGGTGAGGGGCCGTGGCAAAGTCTGACAAGTCGAAGGAACGCGCCGAGGCGGATGAAACGCCGTCCGGCGCCGACGACACCACGGCCGGCACGACGGAGGCCGGCGAGCGTATCGAACCGGAGGCCGGCGCGTCCCCTGTCGACGCGGAGGGCGACAGCAGCGGCGATGCGCCCGGGCGCATCGACGATCCCCTGGGCGACGACACGACACCACGCGCGGGCGATCACAGCGTGAACCCGACGCCCGCGGACGATCCGCTCGCCGACCCCGACGCGACACCCGCGGCGGCATCGGCCGAAACCGCGTCGACGGACGAGGCCTCCACGAGCTACGGGCCGGACATGCCGGCGGATGCCGAAACCCCCGCCGCGGACAGCGCCGACGACCGGGACGTGCCGCCGCGGTCCGACCCGCAGACGCGCGCCTCGGCCGCCGCAGCGCCCGCGGTACAGGAGCGCGTGATCGAGCGCCGGGGCGGGTTCCTTCCCATGGTGCTCGGCGGCGTCGTCGCCGCCGCCGCGGGCTTCGGGCTGTCGCAGTATCTGGGGCCGAACGGCTGGCCCTTCTCGAACGACGGTGCCGCCTTCGAACAGGAGACGCGCGCCGCGCTCGAACAGACGCAGAGCGGCGTCGAGGCATTGTCGGGCCGCATCGAGGGCGTCGAGACAGGACTGTCCGGCATCGACCTCGGGTCGGTCGAGACGGCGATCGCGGACCTCACCGACCGCACCGCGGCGCTCGGCACCGACCTTGCAGGGCTTTCGGACCGGGTCGGCGCGCTGTCCTCGGACCTCGAGGCGCTGCGCGGCGACCTCGGATCGGTCGCGGACGGAACCGGCACCCTTGCCGAGCGTGTGACCGCGCTCGAGAAGGCGCCGATGGAAGGGGCCGTGTCTCCCGAAACCGTCGCCGCCTACGAGCGCGAGCTCGCCGCCCTGCAGGAAACACTCAGTTCGCAGCGCGACACGCTCGACCAGGCGGTCGCGGACCAGCGTGCCGCCATGGACGAGGCCTTCGCCGCCCAGCGCGAGGAGATCGCGACGCAGCGGCAGGATCTCGAGACCATGGTCGAGGCCGCGAACGCGTCGCAGGCCGAGGCCGAGCGTCAGGCGCAGCTCGCCACCCTGCGGGCCGCCGCCGCCGACCTGACGACCGCGGTGCGCACGGGCGAACCCTTCGCCGCCGCGCTCGAACCCCTGAGCGGCGCCGACGCTGTGTCGGTCCCCGAGGCGCTGAGCGCGGTCGCGGCCGAAGGCGTGGCGACCCAGGCCGAACTGGTGGACACCTATCCCGAGGCCGCGCGCGACGCGCTTGCCGCCGCGCGGGTCGCCGCGGGCGACGAGGCCGGCGGCAACCGGCTCGCCGGGTTCGTCGCGCGCCAGCTCGGCGCACGGTCCGTGACCCCGCGCGAGGGCGACGGCGCCGACGCGGTCCTCAGCCGGGCCGAGGCCGCGCTGCGCTCGGGCGACCTGCAGGGCACCCTGTCCGAGCTTTCGGCCCTGCCGCAGAGCGCGCAGGAGGCGATGGCCGGCTGGACCGCCCGCGCGCAGGCCCGGGCCGACGCGCTGGCCGCCGCGGACGACCTCGTCCGCGAACTGAACAATCAATAAGGGTCGGAACATGCTCTGGTCACTCATCAAGATTGTCCTCTTCGTCGCGATCGTCGCGGCGCTGACCCTTGGCGCGGGCTACCTGATGGACAGCACGGGCGGCGTCATGGTGACGGTCGCCGGCACCGAATACACTTTCGGGCCGCTGCAATCGGTGCTGGCGGCCATCGTTCTGGTGGTGGTGCTCTACGTCGTCTTCAAGCTCGCCTCGCTTCTCGTGGCGATCCTGCGCTTCATCAACGGGGACGACACGGCGCTGTCGCGCTATTTCGACCGCAACCGCGAGCGCAAGGGCTATGAGGCGCTGGCCGACGGGCTGACCGCGCTCTCGGCGGGCGAGGGACGGCTCGCCATGGCCAAGGCGCAGAAGGCCGAGCGCTACCTGCACCGGCCGGAGCTCACCGACCTCATCACCGCGCAGGCGGCAGAGATGCAGGGCGACCGCCGCAAGGCCGAGGAGACGTACAAGCGCCTGCTCAAGCACGACAAGACGCGCTTCGTCGGCATCCGCGGGATCATGCACCAGCGGCTGGCCGAGGGCGACACCGACACGGCACTGCAGCTGGCCGAGCGTGCCTTTGCGCTGAAGCCCAAGCACGAGGAGGTGCAGGACGTCCTGCTGCGCCTGCAGGCCGGGCATCACGACTGGAAGGGGGCGCGCAACACGCTGAACGCCAAGCTGCGCCACGGCGCCCTGCCCCGCGACGTGCACCGGCGCCGCGACGCCGTTCTCGCCTTGTCCGAGGCGAAGGACGTGCTCGACACCGGAAAGTCGATGGAGGCGCGCGAGGCCGCCATCGCCGCCAACAAGTCGTCCCCCGACCTGATCCCGGCCGCCGCCATGGCCGCGCGCGCACTGATCGCCGACGGGGAAAAGAAGAAGGCCGCGCGCATCCTGCGCAAGGCCTGGGAGGCGCGCCCGCATCCCGACCTCGCCGCGGCCTTCGCCGAGATCGAGCCCGACGAGACGCCGGCCGTGCGCCTGCGCCGCTTCGGCCAGCTGACCTCGATCAACCCCTCGCACCGCGAGACGCGGCTTCTCGACGCCGAACTGCACCTCGCGGCCGAGGATTTTCCCGGGGCGCGCCGCGCCATGGGCGACCTCGCGGAAAAGGAACCGGACGCGCGCGTCCTGTCGATCATGGCCGCCATCGAGCGCGGCGAGGGTGCACCCGACAAGGTGGTGCGCGGCTGGCTTGCCCGGGCCCTGACGGCACCGCGCGGCCCGGCATGGGTCTGCGACAACTGCAACACGATCCACGCCGACTGGGTGCCCATCTGCAGCAATTGCGAGGCCTTCGACTCGCTGAGCTGGAAGACCCCGCCGCAATCCGAGGGCAGCGCGCCCGTGGGTGCCGAGATGCTGCCGCTGCTGGTCGGCGGTCCCGAGGAGGAGGAGAAGGCGCCCGAGCCCGTCGACGTCTCGCCGCCTGCCGCGACCCCTGAGATGGCCGGGACGCCATCCGAGACGCCCACGGCGGAGGAGGATCCGGCCCCCGCGCCCGAGGCTCCCCCGGCACCCGTGCGCCCGGTCCCGACGGGTCCCAACGAGGAGATCCTCAAGACCATCGCGACGCCCTCCTCGGAGCGTCAGAAATCGGGCTGATGGGGAAAAAATGACCCTTTCCCTCGCGGTGCGGCGGTGCTATCAGCCGCCTCACTCCAAGGGCCGGTGTAGCTCAGCTGGTAGAGCACGTCATTCGTAATGATGGGGTCGGGGGTTCGAGTCCCTTCACCGGCACCAGTTTCCCCTAGAGGGATCAAAGAGTTAAAGGCCGCTCGCTGGAGCGGCCTTTGTCGTCTACGTGAGGCGGGGCAGCACCGGGGCAGCATGCCTGACCTGCTCCCCTGAAAAGTC
>NZ_JAME01000007.1 GCF_000521865.1 Roseivivax isoporae LMG 25204 | reverse complement strand
CGGGGAGCCGCTGGTCGAGCCAGCCGGTGAAGGTGGTGCGGAACGATCCGACCATGGTGCCGACGCCGATATTCGCCGCGAGCGCGAGGAGCAGCGCCATGAGCGGCAGGGACAGCGCCGGCACCTGCTGGCGCGCATCGGCGAGGAGCCAGGCGGCAACCGGCCCGCGGGCGAGCGGGCGCGCCAGCCGGAGCGCCACGATCAGGAGCGGCGGCAGCGCCAGCGCCGCGCCGAGCATGAGCGCCGCGAGGCAGGCGAAGCCCGCCACGAGCCCGTCGCCCGAGACGGCGAGCGCGGCGCTGGCGGCGAGGAGCGCGAGCGACGCGCCGGCCTGCGCCCGCAGCGTGCGGGCCGAGGCCATGGCCCAGGCGCGCGGGCGGGCCGGGGCGAGGAGCGGCATGCGGCCCACCTGCCACAGCGCGCGGGCGCCGGCGAGCGCGGTCCCCGCGAGCGTCATGCCGAGCGCCGCCAGTGCCCAGACCGGGTCGAAGCCGAGCGTGCCCGAGATCTGCGCGCCGTAGAGACCGCGCAGCGTGCCCGCGACCCCGGGCAGGAGCGCGGCGGCGATGGCGTAGCCGAGCGCCAGCCCGACCGCGCCCGCGACGAGCGCGAAGCCCGCGAGCTCGACGGCGAGCAGCACGACGAGGCGGTTCAGCCCGACGCCGAGGGCGCGCAGGGTGCGGAAGGTCCCGCGGCGTTCCTCGAAGGCGAGACCGATGGAGGATTGCACGATGAAGAGACCGACCGCGAAGGACAGGAGCCCGAAGGCGGTGAGGTTGAGATGGAAGCTTGCCGTCAGCTCGCCGAGATCGGTGCCGTCCTCGGGTGCCACCCGGTCGAGGTCGGTCAGCGTGTCGAGGGGCGGGATGCCGAGCGGCTGGTCCGCGGCGACGACGAGGTAGGAGAGGCGGTCGCGGGCAAGGAGCCTCAGGGCGGTCGCGTAGTCGGTGAGGGCGGTGCCGGGGGCCACGTCCGGGGCGATGCGCACGGCGGGCAGGTCGCCCGCGGCCCCGATCGCGCCCGCGGTCTCGGGCGCGGCGAGAAGGAGCCCCGCCTCGGACAGGAAGGCCTCGAGCGCCGCGCCGTCGCCCACGAGCGTCCCGAGCCCCGGGCGCGGCGGCGCGGTGAGCGGGTCGATCCCGGTCAGCGCGAGGTCGAGATCGCCGCGGCGCACGGTGCCCTCGACCACCGGCGAGACGCGCCAGCCCGCGCGGCGCAGCGCCACGAACTGGTCGAGCGTCACGCCCTCGGGGGCGGTCAGGCGGTCGAGTTCCTGCTGGCCCACGGTCGCCGCGGCCTCGGCATAGCTGCGCTTGGCCTCGGAATTGATCGCCTGCACGCCGGACCAGAGCGCGGTGGCGAGCGCGAGGCCGAGAAGGAGCGCCGCGAGCTGCCCCGGCCGGCGCGTCCAGTGCGACAGGAGGGCGGAGAGCACCGTGCGGGTCACGCGAGTTGCCCCGCGCGCAGGTGCAGGCGGCGGTCGAGCCGGTCGGCGAGCGACAGCGAATGGGTGACGATGAGCAGCCCCGCGCCGGTCTCGGCCACGAGGTCGAGGAGCAGGGCCAGGACCTCGCGTGCCGTGTCCTCGTCGAGATTGCCGGTCGGCTCGTCGGCGAGCACCATGCGCGGACGCGCGGCGATGGCGCGGCCGATGGCCACGCGCTGCTGCTGGCCGCCCGACAGCTCCTCCGGGTAGCGGTCGAGGAGCGACGACAGGCCGAGCCGCCGGGTCAGCGTCTCCTGCCAGGCAGGATCGAGACGGTCGGCGAGGCGGGCCTGGAAGGACAGGTTGGCACCGACGCTCAGCGAGGGAATCAGGTTCAGCTGCTGGAAGACCACGCCGATGCGGTCGCGGCGGACGGCCGCGCGGCCGGCCTCGTCGAGCCCGTCGAGCGGGGCGCCGTCGAGGGTGAGGCTGCCCGCGTCCGGGCTGTCGAGGCAGCCCAGGATGTGCAGGAGCGTCGACTTGCCCGAGCCGCTTTCCCCGGTCAGCGCCACGCTCTCGCCGGCGGCGATGTGAAGCGACACGCCGCGCAGGACGCGCAACGGCCCGTCGCCGGTCGGGTAGCTCTTTTCCAGCGCCGTGGCGGACAGCATGGCATCTTCCTTCTCGTCGGGCGACCTGCGGGGCGTGACGTAGCAGCGCGGCCGGGTCCGGACAGCCCCGCACGCTTTGCCGCGCGTTCGGGTCGCATTGTGCGATTGCGCACCATTTGTGCGGGCGGAGCGGGCTATCGTGCGCACGCCAACGGGGTATCCTGAGCGCGGACCCCACCAGAGGAGAACGCCATGAGCTGGAATCCTGCGCTCGATCCGCATTGCCCCACCGGCGACGACGTCGATGCCATCGACGTGGTCATCGTGCCGCGCGCCCGCGACCTTGGCGGGTTCGAGGTGCGCCGCGCGCTGCCCGCGCCGCGGCGGCAGATGGTGGGGCCGTTCATCTTCTTCGACCAGATGGGGCCGGCGGAGTTCCTGCCGACCCGCGGGCTCGACGTGCGGCCGCATCCGCATATCGGCCTCGCGACCATCTCGTACCTCTATCGCGGGCGGATGCATCACCGCGATTCGCTCGGGACCGACGCGTGGATCGAGCCGGGCGCGGTGAACTGGATGGTGGCGGGGTACGGCATCACCCATTCGGAGCGGACCGACGACGCGACGCAGACCGACCCGATGCCGTTCTTCGGCATCCAGACCTGGGTGGCGCTGCCCAAGGACCACGAGGATCGCCCGCCGGAGTTCCAGCACGCGGAGGCGGCCGCGCTGCCGGTCCTCGAGGGCGAAGGCAAGGAGGTGCGGCTGATCCTCGGCCACGCCTGGGGGGCGCGCGCGCCGGTCACCACCGCGTCCGAGATGTTCTACGCCGACGCGGTGCTCGCGCCCGGGGCGAAGCTGCCCATGCCCGACGACCACGAGGACCGCGGCGTCTACGTCACGGAGGGAGCGGTCGACGTGGCGGGCGACACCTTCGAGGCCGGGCGGATGATGGTCTTCCGCCCGGGTGACCGGGTGTCGCTGACCGCGGGCCCTGCCGGCGCGCGGCTGATGCTGCTCGGGGGCGAGACGCTCGAGGGGCCGCGCTACATCTGGTGGAATTTCGTCGCCTCGTCGAAGGAACGGATCGAGGAGGCCAAGGAGGCCTGGCGCCGCGAGGACTGGTCGCACGGGCGCTTCAGCCTGCCTCCGGGGGACGACGCGGAGTTCATCCCGCTGCCGCCCCGCTGAGGCGCGACGGGCGCGGTCCGGCGGATGCGCGCGGTCCTTGCGGAAAGAGGGTGCAAATCCGCTTGACGGCGGCCGGACGCCCGCCTAGAACGCGCCCCACGCCCGGAGGAACGGGCGGACGGCACATGCGGTTGTAGCTCAGTTGGTTAGAGTACCGGCCTGTCACGCCGGGGGTCGCGGGTTCGAGCCCCGTCAACCGCGCCACTGCCCGTCCGACACGATCCTCGCCGAAGCGTATGCGCGGTTGTAGCTCAGTTGGTTAGAGTACCGGCCTGTCACGCCGGGGGTCGCGGGTTCGAGCCCCGTCAACCGCGCCACTCTTCTTCCCCACGTTCCCGGAAAAACCGGATGACGTTGCGGCAGGCGCGCCGCACGGCGGGGAACCGCCTGCCGGGTCAGGCGTTTGCAACCCATGGACGCGAAACGGAAAAAGGCGCCCGAGGGCGCCCGGCTGGCGAAGGTCTGCGGGGCCGCGATGGCCGGGAGGATCGCCCCACGCCGTGCCCTGCCGCGCGGGGCGGCAAGGCGGTCGCGCGTCGCGTCGGGACGAGAAGCGACGCGCGTGCGGTCAGCTGCCCCAGCTGCGCACCGGGCCGCAATCCATGTGCACGAAGTTCGACCCGCTGTAGCGGCCGACGCCGCCGCCGCGGCAGGCCGAGGCCGCGCGGGCCATCTGGTTGACCGAGCGCGAGGTGAGGCGGAGGTCCGCCGCCTGCCCGACGAGGTGGCGCGAGTTCTTGGCCACGCCCGAGGAGCGCGAGCGCAGCATCGCGTTGGTCGCGGGGCTGCGGTAGCCCGAGATCAGCATGTAGGGTTCGGACGCTTCCATCAGGTTGTGGGCCGCCGCCATGATGTCGATCGTGCGCAGGTCGATGTTGCGCGCCTCGTTGTTGCGCCAGTCGCGCATGAAGTAGGTGATCTCGTTCACCGCGTCCGCGATGTAGTCACCTTCGACCCAGTAGATCATGTCGATGCGTTCGCCGGTGCGGCCGGAATACATCCGGATGCGCCGGATGTCGCCGCCGCCGCGCAGGAAGCCCGCGGCATTGGCGTAGGTGGGAGCCGCAGCGACTGC
Organism: Roseivivax isoporae LMG 25204; assembly: GCF_000521865.1. Taxonomy (GTDB): domain Bacteria; phylum Pseudomonadota; class Alphaproteobacteria; order Rhodobacterales; family Rhodobacteraceae; genus Roseivivax; species Roseivivax isoporae. The sequence goes on along the minus strand of NZ_JAME01000007.1, from coordinate 157,816 downwards.
AGTCGCGGCGAATGCTGCCTGCAACAGCCCGCGGCGGGTGAAACCGCCTGATGGTGCCTGTGTCATGATGAGGTGCTGTCCCGTGGTTGTCCTGCTGCCGATGCCGGCGTCGTTGCGCCGGCCACGCCATCCTTTTCCGGATGTGTTATCATTTATGCCACACCCGGCCAGCGCGAAAAAGCGGGGGTCTGGAAAAGCGCCAATTGACAGGGCGCTTCGGCGGGAACTTGCTCATCCGGTGGGCACCGTGACCGGATCGCCGCAGTGCGGCATGATCCCCGCGCTGCGTTCCTGCACCAGGCAACCGGCATATTCAGCTTCTGGACTGTTTGTGAATAGACAGCTGCAGGAATCGCCGCTTCCCTGACAAGGGACGGTTTTCATTCGAGTATTGGAGAACGCGATGGGTAGCGGCGTGCGCGCAAGACGGTGGCTGAACGGGATCGTCGTGGCCACATTCCTGGCGGGCGGGGTGCCGGCCAGCATGGCGCAGGCGCAGACGGGGCAGGTGACCGCCTTCCGCGTGGCGGTGGCCGAATCGGTGGCCGAACACGACGAGATCGCCACCTTCTACCGCGCGCGCAACTTCGAGCCGCTGTGGACGGGTGCCGGGCCCGAACACCTCGCGCGGCGCGAGGCGCTGCTCGAGGCGATCGGCACGGCGCGGACCCACGGCCTGCCGGCCGGGCGCTACGACATTCCGAAGCTCATCGCCGGCATGCGCGCGGCCCGGTCCGACCAGGCCCGCGGCGCGCTCGACGTCGAGCTGAGCCGCGTCTTCGTGCAGTTCGCCCACGACCTCGAGAGCGGCGTGCTGACACCCGGACGGGTGCTCGGCGACATCAAGCGCGAACCGGTGCGGCGGCACGCGGCGGAGCTGCTCTCGGCGCTCGAGACCGGCGCACCGCGCGCGGTGCTGCGCGGCCTCGCGCCCCGGACGCAGGAATATGCGCGGCTCATGCGCGCCAAGATGGAGCTCGAGCGCGCGCTTGCGCGCGGCGGCTGGGGCGCCGAGGTGGGCGGCGGCACGCTGTCGCCCGGCGACAGCGGCGAGCGGGTCGTCGCGCTGCGCAACCGGCTGATCGCGATGGGGTATCTCGAGCGCACCGCGCGTGCCACCTACGACGATCGGGTGGGAACGGCGGTGCGGCTCTTCCAGGCCGACCACGGGCTCGAGGCGGACGGCGTCGCGGGGCAGTCGACGCTCGACGCGCTGAACGTGTCGGCCGAGGCGCGGCTGCAGTCGGTTGTGGTCGCCATGGAGCGCGAGCGGTGGCTGTCGAGCGCGGGTGACATGGGCGCGCGCCACATCAAGGTGAACCTGACCGAGTTCAGCGCGCGCATCTACGACGACGAGAAGGTGACGTTCGAGACCCGCGCGGTGATCGGCGCGACGTCACCCGACCGGCGCACTCCCGAGTTCTCGGACGAGATGGACCACATGGTCATCAACCCGAGCTGGTACGTGCCGCGCTCGATCATCCGCAACGAGTACCTGCCGCAATTGCAGCGCAATCCCTACGCGGTGAGCCACCTGCAGATCATCGACAGCCGCGGCCGCGTGGTAAACCGCGCGCGCGGGTTCGGGTCGAACTTTCCCTATTCCATGCGCCAGCCGCCGGGGCCGAACAACGCGCTGGGGAAGGTGAAGTTCATGTTCCCCAACAAGTACAACATCTACCTGCACGACACGCCGGCGAAGCACCTCTTTGCCCACGACGTGCGCGCCTATTCGCATGGCTGCATCCGGCTAAACGAGCCCTTCGAGTTCGCCTACACGCTGCTTGCCGCGCAGGAAGCCGATCCCGAGGGCTTCTTTCACGCGCGGCTGCGCACCGGTGCCGAGGCGCGGGTGAACCTGGAGACGCCGGTGCCGGTGCACCTGATCTACCGCACCGCCTACACGCAGGCGAAGGGCAACGTGCAGTACCGCGCCGATATCTACGGACGGGACGGGCGGATCTGGGCTGCGCTCGAGGATGCGGGGGTGGTTTTGGGCGTCGGGGAAAGTTAAGTCTCCGGCTGAGAAACGCCGCCGGAGGACGACCATGACCCATACCGTCGCAGAGATCGCCGAGACCCTGGGCCTCGAGGCCGTGGGCGACACGTCGATCGTGGTCGAAGGCGTGGCCGAGCCCGCCGACTGCCCGCCCGACCGGCTGGCCATGGCGATGAAGCCGGAATACGCGGAAGGCCTGTCGCAGGGGCAGGCGCGCGCGGCCATGCTGTGGGACGGGGCGGACTGGCAGGCGATGGGCCTCGACGCGGCGATCCTCGCGCCGCGGCCGCGCTACGCGCTCTCGGCGCTGTCGGCGGCCATGGACCCCGGGCAGGGCTACCCGTCGGGCATCCATCCCATGGCCTACGTGGACCCCTCGGCGACGCTCGGGCCGGGCGTGTCGGTGGGCCCCTTCGCGGTCATCGGCGCGAACGTCGAGATCGGCGCGGGGTCGGTCGTCGGCCCGCAGGTGCACGTGGGCTGGGACACGCGGATCGGGCCGGACGCGCTCCTGCATGCCGGGGTCAAGATCGGCGCGCGGGTCAGCATCGGCGCGCGGTTCATCGGCCACCATGGCGCGGTCATCGGCTCGGACGGCTTTTCCTTCGTGACGCCGGAGCCCTCGGGGGTGGAGAAGGCGCGCGCGTCGCTCGGCGACCAGGGCGAGGCCAAGGGGCAGCCCTGGGCGCGCATCCATTCGCTGGGGGGCGTCACCATCGGCGACGACGTCGAGGTCGGCGTGAACACGGCCATCGACCGCGGCACCGTGCGCGACACCCGCATCGGCAACGGCACCAAGATCGACAACCTCGTGCAGGTGGGCCACAATACGGTGGTCGGCGAGCACACGCTGCTCTGCGGGCAGGTGGGGATCGCGGGGTCGGTGTCGATCGGATCCTTCGTGGTGCTGGCGGGCCAGGTCGGCGTCTCGGACAACGTGCGGATCGGCGACAACGTGATCTGCGGCGGCGCCACGGTGGTCCTGTCCTCGATCCCCGCGGGCCGCGTCATGCTGGGGTACCCGGCGATGAAGATGGAAAGCCACATCGAGGGCTACAAGAACCTGCGCCGCCTGCCGCGGCTGATCCGCCAGGTCGAGGAGCTTCGGAAAGCGGTTTCCAAGGCCGGTGAGAGCCGCTAAGGCTCGCGGCGCATCGCGCGACCGGGAAGGGGCACGTGTCATGGACGTGAAGGACAAGGTGATCGCCATCATAGCCGAACAGGCGGTGCTGGAGCCCTCCGACGTGAAGATGGACATGACGCTCGAGGACCTTGGCATCGATTCGCTCGGACTGGTCGAATCGATCTTCGCCATCGAGGAGGCGTTCGACATCTCGGTGCCGTTCAACGCGAACGACCCCGGCGCGAGCGATTTCGACATCTCGTCGGTGGAGCGCATCGTCGCGGGCGTCGAGGCCCTGGTGGCGGACCAGAAGACGTGAAGCGCGTCGTCATCACCGGTGCGGGAACGATCAACGCGCTGGGACGGACGGTGCCCGAGACGCTCGCCGCCATGCGCGAGGGGCGCTGCGGGATCGGTCCGCTGGACATCCGCGACGCCGACAGGCTGGCGATCCGCATCGGCGGGCAGGTGCGCGGCTTCGACCCGGAAGAGGTGTTCAACCGCCAGCAGATCGCGCTGTACGACCGCTACACCCAGTTCACCCTGATCGCCGCCGAGGAGGCGATCCGCCAGTCCGGCCTGACCTTCGAGGGCGAGATGGCGGCGCGGTCCGGCGTGGTGCTCGGGACCTCTGGCGGGGGGCTCACGACGCAGGACGAGAACTACCGCGCGGTCTACGAGGAAGGGAAGAACCGGGTGCACCCGTTCATCGTGCCGAAGCTGATGAACAACGCCGCCTGTTCCCACGTCTCGATGCAGTACAACATCAAGGGCCCGAGCTTTACCGTCGCCTCGGCCTGCGCGTCGTCGAACCACGCGATGGGGCAGGCATTCTGGTTCGTGCGGTCGGGCATCGCGCCGGTGATGGTCACGGGCGGGTCCGAGAGCATGCTGTGCTTCGGCGGCATCAAGGCCTGGGAAGGCCTGCGGGTGATGTCGAAGGACGGCTGCCGGCCGTTCTCGGCCACGCGCAACGGCATGGTTCAGGGCGAGGGCGCGGGCATCTTCGTCTTCGAGGAATACGAGCACGCGCGGGCCCGGGGCGCCGAGATCCTCGCGGAAGTCGCGGGCTTTGCCATGTCCTCGGACGCGGCCGACATCGTGATGCCGTCGAAGCAGGGCGCGGCGCGCGCCATCGCGGGGGCGCTCGCGGATGCCCGCATCGACCGCCGCGCGGTCGGCTACATCAACGCCCACGGCACCGGCACGACCGCGAACGACAAGACCGAATGCGCCGCCGTCGCGGACGTCTTCGGCACCCATGCGGACGACCTGATGCTGTCCTCGACGAAGTCCATGCACGGCCACCTGATCGGCGGCACCGGGGCGGTGGAGCTACTGGCCTGCATCATGGCGCTGCGCGACGGGATCATCGCGCCGACGATCGGCTACGAGGAACCCGATCCCGAATGCGCCCTCGACGTGGTGCCGAACGAGGCGCGCGAGGCGAAGGTGGGCGTCGCGCTGTCGAACGCCTTTGCCTTCGGAGGGCTCAACGCCGTCCTGGCGCTGAAGGCGGTCTGAGACCCGAGCCCGGGCAGGACCCCCGCATCGCGGTCAGGCAATCCGACGAACGCACGGAGAAACTGTGGGTTGCGTTGAGCGTGCGTAACTGCGCCTTTGACGTGTGCGGCCGGCGGAACCGTGCCAACGTCGTGGTCGCCGGCGCGCCGCGGCCCATGTCGGGCCGGAGGACGGTCAATTCAGGGAGGTGAAACGGCGTGGGATTGTTCGGAATTCTGCTGTCGCTCGGGCTGCTCATGTTTCTCGCCTATCGCGGGATCAACGTGCTGGTGCTGGCGCCCATCCTGTCGCTGCTCGCGGTGCTGCTGTCGGGGAACGGGCCGCTTCTCGCGACCTACACGCAGATCTTCATGCAGGAACTGGGCGGATACCTCATCAGCTTCTTTCCGCTGTTCCTGCTGGGCGCGATCTTCGGCAAGCTCATGGCCGACAGCGGGTCGGCGCGGACCATCGCGGAATGGTTCGTCGGGCGCATGGGGCCGTCCCAGGCGATCGCCGCTGTGGTCCTGTCCTGCGGCGTCCTGACCTATGGGGGCGTGTCGCTCTTCGTCGTGGCCTTCGCGGTCTACCCCATCGCCAACGCGCTCTTTCGCCGCGCGGACATCCCCAAGCGGTTCATCCCCGCGGCCCTGGCGCTCGGCTCGTTCACCTTCACCATGACGGCCTTTCCGGGCACGCCGGCGATCCAGAACGCGATCCCGTCGCCGTATTTCGGCACCACGCCCTTTGCCGCTCCTTTCCTAGGGACGGTGGCGGGGCTGATGATGATGCTGGGCGGCGTCGTCTGGCTGAACACCCGCAAGGCGCGGGCGCAGGGCAGGGGCGAGGGGTACGGCGAGCATCCCGCCACCGACGCCGATGCCGACGCGCCCGAGGCCGGTCTGCCGTCCATCGCGGTGGCCATCGTTCCGGTCGTCGCGGTCATCGTGCTGAACGCGGCCTTCACCTATGTCGTCATCCCGTCGCTCGACACGAGCTACCTCGAGACCGAGCAATATGGCGGCGTGACCAAGGACGACGTGCGCGGCATCTGGTCGATCATCGCCGCGCTGGTGCTGGCGATCGCGCTGGTCATCGCGCTGAACCTCAAGCGGTTCGGCGACCTGAAGGAGAGCGTGAACAAGGGCACGTTCGGATCGCTTCTTCCGGTGTTCAACACGGCGTCCGAAGTGGGCTACGGCGCCACGATCGCGTCGCTGCCGGCCTTTGCCGCGGTGCGGGACGCGGTGCTGGGCGTGTCGTCGAACCCGCTCATCTCGACGGCGGTCGCGACCAACGTGCTGGCGGGCATCACCGGCTCGGCCTCGGGGGGCATGTCCATCGCGCTCGAGACGCTGGGCGACCGGCTGCGCGAGATGGCCGAGCAGTCGGACATCAGCCTCGAGCTTATGCACCGGGTCACGGCGCTGTCCTCGGGCGGGCTCGACGCGCTGCCGCACAACGGCGCCGTCATCACGCTCCTCGCGATCACGGGGCTGACGCACCGCCAGAGCTATGGCGACATCTTCGTGGTGGCGGTGGCGATCCCGCTTCTCGCGACGGTCGCGGTGATCGGGCTCGGATCGGTCTTCGTGCTCTAGCGACCCGCGGGCCTCAGGAGCGCCGGATCCAGCCACCGCCGAAGATTCGGGTGCTGTCGGGGTCGTAGAACACGCAGGCCTGCCCGGGCGAGACGCCTTCCTCGGGTGTCACGAGTTCGACCTCGGCCTCGGTGTCCGAGAGCGGGCGGATCACCGCCTCGCGCGGGGGACGGGTCGAGCGGACCTTGACCGCGAGGTGCCATTCCGCGCGCGAGGTGAAGGGCGCGTCGCCCAGCCAGTTGATCTCGGCCACCGGCACGCGGCGGGTCGCGAGCATCTCCTTGGGGCCGACGATCACGCGGCGCTCGGGGACATCGAGCTTGACCACGTAGAGCGGCTCGGCGAGGCCGCCGATGCCGAGCCCGCGGCGCTGGCCGATCGTGTAGTGCAGGACGCCCTCGTGGCGGCCGAGCACGCGGCCGTCCGCATGCACGATCTCGCCCGGGTCGGCTGCGCCCGGGCGCAGCTTCTCGATCACGCTGGCATAATCGCCGTTCGGCACGAAGCAGATGTCCTGGCTGTCGGGCTTGTCGGCGACCGACAGCCCGTAGCGCTCGGCGAGCGCGCGGGTCTCGGCCTTGGATTCAAGGTGGCCGAGCGGGAAGCGCAGGAAGTCGAGCTGTTCCTGGGTGGTCGAGAACAGGAAATACGACTGGTCGCGGCGCGGATCGGCGGCGCGGTGCAGCTCGGCCCCGTGCGGGCCCGCCTGGCGCTGGATGTAATGGCCCGTCGCCATGCAGTCGGCGTCGAGGTCGCGCGCGGTCTCGAGCAGGTCGCGGAACTTGACCCGCTCGTTGCAGCGGATGCAGGGCACTGGCGTCGCGCCCGCCAGATAGCTGTCGGCGAACTCGTCGATCACCGCCTCGCGGAACGTGTTCTCGTAGTCGAGCACGTAATGCGGGAAGCCCATGGTCTCGGCGACCCGGCGGGCGTCGTGGATGTCGCGGCCGGCGCAGCACGCGCCCTTCTTCGCGAGCGCGGCACCGTGGTCGTAGAGCTGGAGCGTGACGCCCACGACGTCGTAGCCTTCCTCGGCGAGGCGCGCGGCCACGACCGAGCTGTCGACGCCGCCGGACATGGCGACGACGACGCGGGTCTCAGAGGGCTTCTTGGCCAGGCCCAGCGAGTTGAGCGGCGTTGTGTCGAGAGGCATGACGATCTCCGGTGATCGGGCTCCGGTGTATCGGGGCGGAATATAGGAAAATCGCACACACTCTCAATCCCCCGTTTCAGGCGACGTTAAGCCGCGCCGGCGCAGATATCCTCACAAACGGACACGGACCCGAGAGATGTACCTGCGAAAAGTGGACGGGCCGCGCGCGGTGACGCTGCCCGACGGCACGATCATGACGCGTGCGGACCTGCCGCCGGCGACCACCAAGCGCTGGGTGGTCTCGCGCAAGGCCGCGGTGGTGCGCGCGGTGCGCCACGGGCTGCTGACCGCGGCGCAGGCGCAGGAACGCTACGCGTTGAGCGCGGAGGAACTGGACGGCTGGATGCGGGCGGTGGACGCGCACGGCGAGGCCGCGCTGAAGGCAACCTGCGTTCAAAAATTCAGACACCTTTAGAAATTCGGACAGCTTTAGGTTGTCTCGTAAAAATTATACAATATACTCATTCCAGGCAGGCACGGTAAGGCGAAGTTAACCAATTGGCCGCAACAACGGCTTGTGAACGTTACCAGTTCCCCGGAGGTGCACGATGCGAATCCTGCTCGTCGAAGACGATCCCATGACTTCCAAGAGCATCGAACTGATGCTGACGCATTCCAACCTCAACGTCTACGCGACAAACACCGGGGAGGAGGGCGTCGACCTCGCGAAGCTCTACGACTACGACCTGATCCTGCTCGACATCAACCTGCCGGACATCACCGGGCACGAGGTGATGCGGCGCCTGCGCACGGCGCGGGTGTCGACGCCGGTCCTGATCCTGTCGGGCGCCGACGACACCGAAAGCAAGCTCAAGAGCTTCGGCTTCGGCGCGGACGACTACCTGACGAAGCCCTTTCACGCGGACGAGCTGGTGGCGCGGCTCCATGCGATCATCCGCCGTTCCAAGGGCCACGCGCAGTCGATCATCCGCACCGGCAAGATCAGCGTGAACCTCGATGCCAAGACCGTCGACGTCTCGGGCGCGCCGGTGCACCTGACCGGCAAGGAATACCAGATGCTCGAGCTGCTGAGCCTGCGCAAGGGCACGACGCTCACCAAGGAGATGTTCCTCAACCATCTCTATGGCGGCATGGACGAGCCCGAGCTCAAGATCATCGACGTCTTCATCTGCAAGCTGCGCAAGAAGCTGAGCGAGGCGACGGGGGATCCGAGCTACATCGAGACCGTGTGGGGCCGCGGCTACGTGCTGCGCGATCCCGACACCGGCGACCGCAACGGCCGGCAGATGGCCGCCACCGCCTGAGGCGCCCGCACGCTCTGGACCGCGGCGCCGGCCCCGCCTATCACTTGGCCGGAACGGCAAGGCGGAGCGGGGCATGTCCGGAAGCGAGATCGCGGTCGAGGATCTGACCGAGGATGCCGCCCGCGCGGAGCTCGAACGGCTGGCCGAGCTCATCGCGCAGGCGAACGACGACTACCACATGCGCGATGCGCCGCGCCTGTCGGACGCGGACTATGACCGGCTGAAGCGGCGCAATGCCGAGATCGAGGCCCGCTTTCCGGACCTCAAGCGGTCGGACAGCCCGTCGGACCAGGTCGGCGCCGCTCCGGCCGAGGCCTTCGACAAGGTCACGCACAGTCAGCGGATGCTGTCGCTTGCCAACGCCTTCGACCGCGACGAGATCGTGGAGTTCGACCGCAGCATCCGGCGGTTCCTCGGGCTCGGGACCGACGCGGGGCTCGCCTTTACCGCGGAGCCCAAGATCGACGGGCTGTCGCTCAGCCTGCGCTACGAGGGCGGGCGGCTCGTGCAGGCGGCGACGCGGGGCGACGGGGCGATGGGCGAGAACGTCACGGCGAACGCGCGTACCATCGACGACATCCCCAGGACGCTGAACGGCGCGCCGGACGTGCTCGAGGTGCGCGGCGAGGTCTACATGAGCCACGCGGATTTCGCCGCGCTGAACGCCCGGCAGGAGGAGGCCGGGGCGCGCACCTTCGCCAACCCGCGCAACGCCGCCGCCGGCAGCCTGCGCCAGCTCGACCCGGCGGTGACCAGGGCACGGCCCCTGCGCTACTTCGCCTATGGCTGGGGAGAGCTGTCCGAGCCGCTCGCCGCGACGCAGAAGGGCGCGATCGACCGGCTGCGCGCGCTGGGCTTCGAGACCAATCCGCTGACCGCGCTCTGCGACGGTCCCGACGAGATGCTCGCCCACTATGCCGCGATCGAGGCGCAGCGGGCGACGCTCGGCTACGACATCGACGGCGTGGTCTACAAGGTCGACGAGCTCGACCTGCAGGCCCGGCTCGGGTTCCGCTCCACCACCCCGCGCTGGGCCATCGCGCACAAGTTTCCCGCGGAACTCGCCTGGACGCGGCTCGAGAACATCGAGATCCAGGTGGGCCGCACCGGTGCCCTGTCGCCGGTGGCGCGGCTCGCGCCGGTGACGGTCGGCGGCGTGGTCGTGTCGAACGCGACGCTGCACAACGAGGACTACATCGCCGGGCGCGACGCCTCTGGCCAGCCGATCCGCGACGGCAAGGACATCCGCGTCGGCGACTGGGTGCAGGTCTACCGCGCGGGCGACGTGATCCCCAAGATCGCCGATGTCGACCTGTCGCGCCGGCCCAAGGAGGCGGCGCCCTATGCATTCCCCGTGCTCTGCCCCGAATGCGGGTCCGAGGCGATCCGCGAGGAGGGCGACGCGGTGCGGCGCTGCTCGGGCGGGCTCGTCTGCCCGGCGCAGGCGGTCGAGAAGCTCAAGCATTTCGTGTCGCGCGCGGCCTTCGATATCGAGGGGCTCGGCGCGAAGCAGGTCGAGCAGTTCCACCGCGACGGCTGGATCGCCGAGCCCGCCGACATCTTCACGCTCGAGCGGCGCTACGGCAGCGGGCTCACGCAGCTGAAGAACCGCGAGGGCTGGGGGGAGAAGAGCGCGAAGAACCTCTTCGCCGCGATCGAGGAGCGGCGGCGGATCGCGCTCAACCGGCTGATCTTTGCCCTCGGGATCCGGCACGTGGGCGAGGTGGCGGCCTCGGATCTCGCGCGCCATTACGGAACGTGGGACGCGCTCGTCGCGGCGGTGGACGCCGCGCGCCCGGCGGCACGGGCGCACGGCGCGGCAGAGGAGGCGGTGCGCGAGGAACGTGGCGCCGCCGCCGCTCAGGGCCGCCGCGCCGAGGTGTCGGGCACGCGCGCGCGCGTCTGGGCCGAGGCGGACCTGCCCGAGGGCGCCCGCGCGGCGTGGGACGACCTCGTGGGCATCGACGGGATCGGCGTGACCGTGGCGCTGTCGCTGGTGTCGACCTTCGCGCAGGAGGCAGAGCGGAAATCCATCGACCGCCTGCTCGGCGCCCTCGAGGTCGAGGAGGCCGCGCGGCCCGTGACGGCGGACAGCCCGGTCGCCGGCAAGACGCTGGTCTTCACCGGGACGCTCGAGCGCATGACCCGCGCCGAGGCCAAGGCTCGCGCCGAGGCGCTGGGCGCGCGGGTGTCGGGATCGGTGTCGGCCAAGACCGATCTCGTGATCGCGGGCCCGGGCGCCGGGTCGAAGGAGAAGAAGGCGCGCGATCTCGGCGTCGAGGTGATCGACGAGGACGGCTGGATCGACCTCGTCGGCGGCGCATGAGCGGCCGACCCGAGATCCTCTTTCCGCTCTTCGGCGCGTTGACGGGGCTCGACGGCATCGGGCCCAAGACCGCCGAGGCGCTGGGGCAGCTCGCCATCGAGGCGCCGCGCGACCTCCTCTTCACGCTGCCGCAATCGGGGATCGACCGCGCGCCGCGGCCGACCATCCGGGGCGCCGACCTGCCGGCGGTGCTGACGGTCGAGGTGACGGTCGGTGCGCACCGGGCACCCCGGTCCAAGGGTGGCGCCTACCGCGTGACGGTCGAGGACGACGCGACCGCGTTCCAGATCGTGTTCTTCCGCGGCCGCGGCGACTACATCACCAGGATCCTGCCGCAGGGGCAGCGGCGGGTGGTGTCGGGACGGGTCGAGCTGTTCGACGGGATGGCGCAGATGGTGCATCCCGATCATGTCCTGCCGCCCGAGGAGGCGGGCACGCTGCCGGCCTACGAGCCGGTCTATCCCCTGACCGCGGGCGTCACGCAGAAGGTGATGACCCGCGCGGTGGCTGCGACGCTCGCGCGCGCGCCCGAGCTTCCCGAATGGATCGACCCCGGGCTCATGGCGCGCGAGGGCTGGCCGGACTGGCGGTCGGCGGTGACGGCGGCGCATGCGCCGACCGGGGTGGCGGACCTCGCGCCCGGGGCGTTCGCGCGCACGCGGCTCGCCTACGACGAGTTCCTCGCACACCAGCTGACGCTGGCGCTCGCCCGCGCGGCGCGGCGGCGTCGGGCGGGTCTCGTGACCGAGGGCGACGGTCGCCTGCGGGCCCGGGTGCTCGGGGCGCTTCCCTACGCGCCGACGGGAGCGCAGACCCGCGCCATCGCCGAGATCGCCGCGGACATGGCCGCGCCCGAACGCATGAACCGGCTCCTTCAGGGCGACGTGGGCGCGGGCAAGACGCTCGTCGCGTTCATGGCGCTCCTCGTCGCGGTCGAGGCCGGCGGGCAGGGGGTGATGATGGCGCCGACGGAGATCCTCGCGCGCCAGCATCTCGAGGGCCTGCAACCGCTCGCCGCGGAGGCGGGGGTGACGCTCGACATCCTCACCGGCCGCGACAAGGGTGCGGAGCGGCGCGCCAAGCTTGCCGCGCTGGCAGAGGGGCGCATCCAGGTGCTGGTCGGCACCCACGCGGTGTTCCAGAAGGACGTGGCATTCCGCGACCTGCGGCTCGCGGTGGTGGACGAACAGCACCGGTTCGGCGTGCGCCAGCGGCTGGAGCTCGGCCGCAAGGGGGCGGGCGCGGACGTGCTGGTGATGACCGCGACGCCCATTCCCCGCAGCCTCGCGCTGGCGCAGTACGGCGACATGGACGTGTCCCTGCTCGACGAGAAGCCGCCGGGGCGAAAGCCCATCCGGACCGCGGTCATGTCCGTCGAGCGCATGGACGAGGTCGTCGCGCACCTCGAGCGCGCCATCGCCGACGGGCGGCAGGCCTACTGGGTCTGCCCGCTGGTGGAGGAAAGCGAGGCGGTGGACCTGACCGCCGCCACCCAGCGGTTCGAACGGCTGCGCGCTTCGCTCGGGGAGGGGCGCGTGGGGCTGGTGCACGGGCAGATGCCGCCGGCGGAGAAGGACGCGGCGATGGCGCGCTTCGTCGCCGGCGACACGGCGGTGCTGGTTGCCACCACGGTGATCGAGGTGGGAGTGAACGTGCCCAACGCGACGATCATGGTGATCGAACGCGCGGACTGGTTCGGGCTTGCCCAGCTGCACCAGCTGCGGGGCCGCGTGGGCCGGGGCGAGGGCGCGTCGACCTGCCTGCTGCTCTACCAGCCGCCGCTGACCGAGACCGGCGAAAAGCGCCTGACCACGCTGCGCGAGACCGAGGACGGCTTTCGCATCGCCGAGGTCGACCTGGAGATGCGCGGCGCCGGCGACCTGATCGGCACGGCTCAGTCGGGCCTGCCGCGGTTCCGCATCGCCGACCTCGAGCACCAGGCGGGCCTCATGTCGGTGGCACAGAGCGACGCGCGCAAGCTGCTTGCCGACGATCCGACGCTCGAGACCGCGCGCGGGCGTGCGGCGCGCACGCTGCTGTGGCTGATGCGACAGGACGAGGCGATCCGCCTGATCGGGGTCGGCTGACCCTTCCGTTCGCGGATGTTCCTAGAAAGTTCTTTACGAATCGCGTTCCATGTGAGAACAAAAGGGCAACCCGAAGCGATGGAGGTTCCCATGTTCGACCAGATCAAGGCCGCATTGTCCCGCCCGCAGGCCACGCTCGCTCAGGATGCGGCCGGCGGGATCGCACTGGCCGTGTTGCTGGTCGCAGCACTGCATCTCTAGGGTTTCTCTTTCTGCCTGCGCCGCTTGCGCCGGAGCCGCGAACCGCATTCCGCCCCAAGGATGCACGTTTCGGCCGACATGCCTGTCCCGCCCGTTCCCCATTCGGGCTCCGGGTCCCACGCAAGACGCGCCACTCACCGCCGCCTTCCACTGGAAGCGCGGCGGTTTTTTCTTTTCATGATCAACGACTTGCGGTCAGGCCGTCGCTGACGCCTCGGCCTCGTCGAGGGCGGCCGATGCGGCGTCGAGCGCCAGCAGGATCGACGCGTGGCGGTTCTTGTAGTCCTGCGCCGGGCGCAGCACCTCGAGCCCGTCGAAGGGCGCGGCCGGCACCGGCCCGTTGTCCTTGAGCATCGCGCGCAGCGCATCGCGGGCCGCGCGAACCTCCTCGGGGCGACAGCCGACGATGCTGCGCCCGACCACCGACGCGGCCGCCTGGCCGAGCGCGCAGGCCTTCACGTCCTGGCCGTAGGCCGAGACGCGGCCGTCGCGCAGCTGCACGTCGACCGTGACCGTCGAACCGCAGAGCGGCGAGCGCTTGCGTGCGGTGGCGTCCGGCGCGTCGAGCCGCGCCGTGTTCGGGATGTCCGCCGCAAGCGCGAGGATGCGCTGCGAATAGAGTTTGATGAGGTCGCTGTCGCTCGACATCGCTTTCCCTTTCGCCCGGTCCCCCTTAGATAGGCACCCGCTTTCCGGATGCAAAAGGAATATCGCCCATGCAGTTCGATCCTCAGACCTTGGTCTATGACGCGAACGGGCTGATCCCGGCGATCGCGCAGGATGCCGCGGACGGCACCGTGCTGATGATGGCGTGGATGACCCGGGACGCGGTGATGCGCACGCTGGAGACGGGCCGCGTCACCTACTGGTCGCGCTCGCGGCAGAGCTTCTGGGTCAAGGGGGAAAGCTCGGGGCACGTGCAGGAGCTTGTCGAGATGCGGGTCGACTGCGATCGCGACGCGCTGCTCGTGCTGGTGCGGCAGACCGGGCCCGCATGCCACACGAACCGGCGCAGCTGCTTTTACACCGCGTTGCGCGACGGCCACGAGGTCGAGATCATGGCGCCGGAGCCCGGCTGAGTCCGAGGCGCGCGCGCAGGTCGCCGGACGTGAGGCCGTCCTCCCGGTAGCGGGCGATGGCGCGTGCATCGTCCCGCTTGGCGAGCCGGCGACCGGCCGCGTCGCGGATCAGGCGGTGATGGTGATAGACGGGTGAGGGAAGGTCCAGAAGCCTTTGCAGCAGAACGTGAATCGCGGTGGCGTCGAAGAGGTCCTCGCCGCGGACCACGTGCGTGACCTCTTGTGCGGCGTCGTCCACGCAGACGGACAGGTGGTAGGACGTCCCCATGTCGCGCCGTGCCAGCACGACGTCGCCCACATGCGTCAGCAGATGGTCGGGCGACAGGTGCACGGTGCCCGCGTGCCGAGGACCGGTCTCCGTGAAGCCTAACGATTTTCCATCAATGGCTTGCACCGCTTTTCTCATGTCGATCCGCAGGGCGGCGTCGACGGGCAGCGGGCCGGAGGGCGGCGCCGCAGGCCGGCAGGTGCCCGGGTAGACGGGGCCGTCGGGGCCGTGGGTCACACCCTCCTGCGGGGCGTCGAGGGCGGTCAGGATGTCGCGCCGGCTGCACGAACACGGGTAGAGGAACCCGCGATCCCAAAGGGTCTGCAGGGCGCGGCGATAGGCGTCCAGGTGATCCGACTGGCGCCGGACGGGACCGGGCCAGCGGATGTCCAGCCAAGCGAGGTCCGTTTCGATCTGCGCTTCCCATTCCGGGCGGGCGCGCGACCGATCGATATCCTCGATCCGTAAAAGAAACGTTCCGCCTGCGGCTTCCGCCATGTCGAAGGCGGTCAGCGCGGAGAACGCGTGGCCGAGATGCAGGGGGCCGGTCGGCGAGGGCGCGAAGCGGGTGCGCACGGGCGCTTCAGTCGTCGCGCAGCCGGCGCGCGCGGCGCTCCTCGCCCGCCTGGTAGATCAGGATCCATGCCAGCAGGATGAACATCGGATGTGTCAGTCCGCCCGAGAACAGGATCGCGGGAATCCAGATCAGGAACACCACGATCGACGTCAGGATCCGGCCGGTGAGCAGGATCGACAGCGGCGGAAGGAACAGGGCGAGGACGTAATTCATGAGCCTACTCCGCTGCTTGCGCGGCTTGCGCGGTGTCGGTAAGCCAATCCGTCCACGCCGCCTTGGCGCGGTCGGTATAGGCCTTGTAGCGGTCGCGCCGGCCGCGGCGGCCGCCGCGCAACTTTTCCTCGAGCGGGCGGAAGAGGCCGAAATTGACGTTCATGGGCTGGAACGTCTTTGCCTCCGCGCCGCCGGTGATGTGGAGCGCGCCGTGGGCGCTGTCCTGCGGCACGGGCGGCAACGCCGCGCCGGTGATCTCTGCCGCGGCCATGCGGCCCGCGACGAGGCCCATGGCGGCAGATTCGACATAGCCCTCGACCCCGGTGATCTGGCCGGCAAAGCGGATGTTCGGCCGCGATTTCAGGCGCATGGACGCGTCGAGCAGCGTGGGCGAGTTGAGGAAGGTGTTGCGGTGGATCCCACCCAGCCGGGCGAAGCGGGCATTCTCGAGCCCGGGGATCATGCGCAGGACCTGCGTCTGCGCGCCGTACTTCATCTTGGTCTGGAAGCCAACGATATTGTAGAGCGTTCCCAAGGCGTTGTCCCGGCGGAGCTGAACCACAGCGTGCGCTTTCACCTCGGGCTGGTGCGGGTTCGTGAGGCCCACGGGCTTCATCGGCCCGTGGCGCAGGGTCTCGCGGCCGCGCTCGGCCATGACCTCGATCGGCAGGCAGCCGTCGAAGTAGCCCGCGGTCTCGCCTTCGTGGAACTCGGTCTTGTCGGCGGCCAGAAGCGCGTCGATGAACGCCTCGTAAGTGTCTTTGTCCATGGGACAATTCAGGTAGGCGCGCTGTTCCTCCTCGGTCTCGCCCTTGTCGTAGCGGGACTGCATCCACGCCTTCGACATGTCGATGGAGTCGGCATGGACGATGGGCGCGATGGCGTCGAAGAAGGCGAGCGCCTCGGTGCCGGTCTCGGCCGCGATGGCCTGGCCCAGCGCGTCGGAGGTCAGCGGGCCGGTGGCGAAAATCCACTGGTGCTGGTCCGGCAGCGATGTCACTTCCTCGTGCGATATCAGGATGTTCGGGTGCGACGTCAACGCGGCGGTGATGTCTTCGGCGAAAGGCTCGCGATCGACGGCCAGCGCGCCGCCGGCCGGCAATCTCCGCTTGTAGGCGGTTGAAATCACGAGACCTTCGGCTGCCTTCATCTCCCAGTGCAGGAGGCCCACGGCGTTCTGTTCGTGGTCGTCCGAGCGGAAGGAGTTGGAACACACCATCTCGCCTAGGTTGCCGGTCTTGTGCGCAAATGTGCCGCGGCCCGGCCGCATCTCGTGCAGCACGACGCGGACGCCGCGATTGGCGGCCTGCCACGCGGCCTCGGAACCGGCCATGCCGCCGCCGACGATGTGAAGCTCTTCGGTCATGGCGCCGAGATAGGCATTTGCGGCCCGGTTGTCACGGGGCGGCGTGCGTCCGGCATGGGTATGGCTCCGGTATGGCGCCCGGTGCGGCTCATTGCCGCCAGTCGGGATCGCGTTTCTCGAGGAAGGCGGCGATGCCCTCGGCGGTGTCGGCGTCGAGCATGTTGGTCACCATGACCTCGCCGGTATGGGCATAGGCGGCCTCGAGCGGCAACTCGGCCTGGGCGTAGAAGGCGCGCTTGCCGATGCGGACGGCGCTGCCGAGCTTCTCGGCGACGGTGTCGGCGAGGGTGGCGGTCTCGGCCGCGAGCGCCGCGGCGGGGACGACGCGGTTGACGAGGCCGATCTCGGCCGCGCGCGGCGCGTCGAGGAAGGCGCCGGTCACGAGCATCTCGAAGGCGCGCTTGCGCGGGACGTTGCGGGTGAGCGCCACCATGGGGGTCGAGCAGAAGAGGCCGATGTTCACCCCGTTCACGCCGAAGCGCGTGTCCTCTGCCGCGACCGCCATGTCGCACGTCGCGACGAGCTGGCAGCCGGCGGCGGCGGCGATGCCGTGCACGCGGGCGATCACCGGCTGGGGCAGATCGCGCACCTTGAGCATGAGGTCGGTGCAGCGGCGGAAGAGGTCGGCGAAGGCGGCGGCGCCGCCATCCTCGGCCTGCCGGGCCGCCTGCATCTGCCGCAGGTCGTGGCCCGCGCAGAAGGCGCGGCCGGCGCCGCCCAGCGTCACCACCTTCACAGAGGGGTCGGCGGCGGCAGCGTCGAGCGCGGCCGACAGCGCCGCCATCATCTCGTCCGACAGCGCATTGAGCCGCTCGGGCGCGTTCATCGTCAGGTCGAGCACGGCGCCGCGGCGCGCCTCATCCACCAGAGCCATCTTGTCCTCCCCGCCTTGCCGGGCCAGCCTAGGCGCCAAAGGGCGGCGAGGGGAAGGGCCGAGGGTGGGCGAGATGACGATCCGGATCGGTGCGGAGGAGATGGCGGGGTTCCTCGACGAGGTGTTCCCGCAGGTGAAGGGGATGTTCGGCATCGACCGCCTGGACGCGGAGCTCTTGGTGATGCGGCTCTTCGCGCACGAGCGGCACCTGCGGCCGGGGAGCACGGTGTCGGGGCCGGCGATGTTCGGGCTGGCGGATGTCGCGGCCTACGTGGCGACCATGGCGCGGATCGGGCGCGAGGCGCTGGCGGTGACGACGAACTGCTCCATCGACTTCATGCGCAAGCCCGTGGCGGGCGCGGACGTGCTGGCGGAGTGCCGCGTGCTGAAGCTCGGCCGGTCGCTGTCTGTATGCGACGTGCTGCTCTACTCGGAGGGGATGCCGGAGCCGGTGGCGCGGGCGAGCCTGACCTATTCCCTGCCGCCGAAGCGGGGCTGACGCGCCGCCCGCGTGCCGGGAGCGGCGCAACCGCAACGGGTGTGCCAAAAAAAAGGCCGAGCACAAAGCTCGGCCGAAGTCCAACAGGGAGGTATGAAGATGATGCGCCGGTGGGCGCCCCATCGTTCATGTGTTCAATTAGTCAGCGGTTTCGAGTCGATCAAGGAAATCCCGCCCCGCACAGGCACATTTCCGCTATGCGTCACGTGCATGCCACAGGCGGTCATTCCGCGCCCATGGCCTTGCGCTGCATCCTGTGCGCGACGATCTCTTCCTGAACAAAGTCGCGGAAGGCGGCGATGCGCTTGGACTGGCGCAGTTCCTCGGGGTAGGCGAGGAAGACCGGAACCTCGTTCGATTCAACCTCAGGAAGAACGCGCACGACCGAGGGGAAGTCCTCGATGATGTAATCGGGCAGGACGCCGATGCCGAGATTCGAGATCACCGCCTGCAGCACGCCGAAGTAGTTGTTCACCGTGAGCATGGCCTGGATGTCGTGGGTCATGAGCTGCTGCACGAGCTGCAGGCCCGCCGTCACCTGCGCCGAGCGCGGGTTCTGGCAGATCAGCCGGTGGCTGTTCAGATCCTCGAGCCGCTCGGGCGTGCCGAAGCGTTCCAGATAGCCCGGCGAGGCGTAGAGCCGCATGCGGATGTTCATGAGCCGCTTGCGGATGAGGTCCGCCTGGCTCGGCTCCTTCATGCGGATGGCGACGTCGGCCTCGCGCATGGGCAGGTCGAGCACGCGTTCCTCGAGCATGAGCTCGATGTTGAGCTCGGGATACTTCTCGTAGAGCTTGGAGAGGCGCGGCGCGAGCCAGAGCGAGCCGAAACCCGTCGTCGTGGTGACGCGCAGTTCGCCGAACACCTCCTCCTCGCTGTCGTGGATGCGCGCGGTCGCGGCGTCGATACGCTTGACCATGGCGGAGGTGGCGTCGAACAGCAGTTCGCCCTGCTCGGTGAGAATCAGTCCCCGTGCGTGGCGATGGAACAGCGTGGTGTTCAGGCTCTCCTCGAGCGCACGGATCTGGCGGGAGACCGCCGATTGCGACAGGTGCAGCGCGTCGCCCGCATGGGTCAGGGACCCCGCATCCGCCACGGCGTGAAATATTCTGAGCTTGTCCCAATCCATCGGATCAACTTTCTGAGGCCCCGGCCTTCTTACAGGGAATCATGAACATGTGTGCGTCGTTTTGCGCTGCGGCGCAGCGAAGGTGGGAATTTGGTCTGTGCGGGTCAATGCATTTGACCTAAAATGATCGTCATGGCGTGGTTTGCCAACAACGCCTGCAGGGTCATTGAGCGACGGGAGGCGCACGATGAGCAAGCCTGACATTTCCCTGAACGACCGTTTCGACCTGGGCAAGGGCAGCGTGCTGCTGAACGGCACGCAGGCGCTGGTCCGCCTCATGCTGATGCAGAAGGCGCGGGACGTGGCCGCGGGGCTGAACACGGCCGGCTACGTGACGGGCTATCGCGGATCGCCGCTGGGCGCGGTCGACCTGCAGATGCGGCGCGCGCAGAAGCTGCTCGCGGCCTCGGACGTGGTGTTCCGGGAGGGCCTGAACGAGGATCTCGCGGCGACCCAGCTCT
Source organism: Roseivivax isoporae LMG 25204 (assembly GCF_000521865.1). GTDB lineage: Bacteria > Pseudomonadota > Alphaproteobacteria > Rhodobacterales > Rhodobacteraceae > Roseivivax > Roseivivax isoporae. The sequence goes on along the minus strand of NZ_JAME01000007.1, from coordinate 138,092 downwards.
GGGGCAGCCAGCAGGCCGAGCTGCGCGGGACGGGGAAATACGACGGCGTGTTCGGGCTCTGGTACGGCAAGGGGCCGGGGGTGGACCGGTCGGGCGACGTGATGCGGCACGCCAACATGGCCGGGACCTCGCCCCATGGCGGGGTGCTGATGGCCATGGGCGACGACCACACCGGCGAGAGCTCGACCGTGCTGCACCAGTCGGAATGGGCGCTGGTCGATGCCTACATGCCGGTGGTGAGCCCGGCGGGCGTGCAGGAGATCCTCGACTACGGCATCTACGGCTACGCCCTGTCGCGCTATTCGGGCCTCTGGGTGGGCCTCAAGACCATGAAGGACACGGTCGAGGCGACCGCGGTGGTTGACGGACGGCCGGACCGCCTGCGGCTCGTGGCGCCGGGCGATTTCGCGATGCCCGAGGGCGGGCTCAACATCCGGCTGGGCGACACGCCGCACGCGCAGGAAGCGCGCATGATCGACTTCAAGCGCTACGCGGCCGAGGCGTTCAGCCACGCGAACGGCATGGACCGGCGGGTCTGGGGCAAGGCGGGGGCGCAGATCGGTCTCGTCGCGGCGGGCAAGAACTGGCTCGACCTCTGCCACGCGCTGGCGCTTCTCGGCATCGACGAGGCGGAGGCGGAGCGGCTCGGGATCACCACCTACAAGATCGGGCAGACGTTTCCGCTGGACATGACGGGGTTCCACGACTGGGCCGAGGGGCTCGACCTCATCGTGATCGTCGAGGAAAAGCGCAAGCTGATCGAGGTGCAGGTCAAGGAGGCGATCTTCGACGACCGGCGGGGGCGGCGCGTCTACGGCTGGTACAAGGGCGGCGCGGGCGGCATGCACCGCGAGGAGCTGTTTCCGACGCGCGGCGCGCTCGATCCCGTGTGGATCGCGGAAAAGCTGGGCGGCATCCTGGTGGAGGAGGGGCGCGGCACCGACCGGGTGACGGCGGGGCTCGCGCGGCTCGCGGAGGCGCGGCAGGCGGACAAAGTGCAGGAGATCGCGGCGCGGCTGCCCTATTACTGCGCGGGCTGCCCGCACAACACCTCGACCAAGGTGCCCGAGGGCTCGCGCGGCTATGCGGGGATCGGCTGCCACTACATGGTGCAGTGGATGGACCGCAACACCGTCGGCTTCACCCACATGGGCGGCGAGGGCGCGAACTGGATCGGCGAGGCGCCGTTCTCGAAGACCCCGCACGTGTTCCAGAACCTCGGCGACGGGACCTACAACCATTCGGGCGTGCAGGCGATCCGGGCCGCGCTCGCGGCGGGCACGAACGTCACCTACAAGATCCTCTACAACGACGCGGTCGCCATGACCGGCGGGCAGAAGAACGAGGGGGGCCTCAGCCCCGACCGGATCGCCCGCGAGCTGCAGGCGATGGGCGTGGGCCGGATCGAGGTCGTCTTCGACGCCAAGGAGGAGCCCGAGCGGTCGCTGTTCCCGCAAGGCGTGGGCTGGCACGAACGGGCCGAATTGGACAATGTCCAGAAGGCGCTGCGCGAGGTCCCGGGCGTGACGGCCATCATCTACGTGCAGACCTGCGCGGCCGAGAAGCGGCGCCGGCGCAAGCGCGGGGCGTTTCCCGACCCGGACACGCGGGTCTTCATCAACACGGATGTCTGCGAGGGGTGCGGCGATTGCGGCGTGCAGTCGAACTGCGTGGCGATCGTGCCCGCCGAGACCGAGTTCGGGCGCAAGCGCGCGATCGACCAGTCGGCGTGCAACAAGGACTTCTCGTGCCTGAACGGGTTCTGCCCGTCCTTCGTGACCCTCGAGGGCGCCAGGGTGCGCACGGGCGCGACGACCGAGATCGACCTGCCGGACCTGCCGGTGCCGGACCTGCCCCGGATCGAGGGGACGTGGAACGTGGTCGTCACCGGCGTCGGCGGCACCGGCGTCGTGACCGTGGGCGCGGTGATGGCGCAGGCGGCGCAGATCGCGGGCATGGGGGCCGGCATGATGGAGATGGCGGGCCTCGCGCAGAAGGGCGGCGCGGTGCACATCCACCTGCGGCTCGCCCGCCGGCCCGAGGACATCACCGCGGTGCGCGTGGCGACCGGCGAGGCCGACGCGCTGATCGGCGGCGACCTCGTGGTGAGCGCGGGCGCCAAGACGCTGGGGCTGACGCGGCCGGGGCGGACCGGCGCGGTGGTCAACAGCCACGAGATCGTGACCGGCGACTTCACCCGTCAGCCCGATTTCGCGCTGCCGGCGGACCGCCTGAGACTGGCGCTCGAGCGGCGGATGCAGGAGCGGCTCGACCTCTTCGACGCCTCCGAGCTCGCGCGGGCGACGATGGGCGATTCGATCTTCTCCAACGTCATGATCCTCGGCGCGGCGTGGCAGCGGGGGCTCGTGCCGCTGCCGCACGACGCGCTGATGCAGGCGATCGACCTGAACGGCGCAGCGGTCGAGGCGAACAAGCGCGCCTTCGAGATCGGCCGCTGGGCGGTCACCCATCCCGCCGAGGCGGGGCGGATCGCGGCTCCGAACGTGGTGGCGAAACCCGCGAGCCTCGAGGAGCGGATCGCGCGGCGCGCCGAACACCTGACCGCCTACCAGGGCCGCCGGCTGGCGCGGCGCTACCGCGCGCTGGTGGACCGGGTCGAGGATGCCCGGCTGCGCGAAGCGGTCGCGACGGGCTACCACAAGCTTCTGTCCTACAAGGACGAATACGAGGTGGCGCGGCTGCATCTCGAGACCCGAAGGAAGGCGGAAGAGGCGTTCGGCGGCGATTTCCGCATGACCTTTCACCTCGCGCCACCGCTGCTGTCGCGGACCGGGCCCGACGGGCGGCCGGCCAAGCGGCGCTTCGGCGAGGGGATGCTGCGCGGCTTTGCGGTGCTGTCGCGGCTCAGGGCCCTCAGGGGGACGTGGTTCGACCCTTTCGGGCGCACCGAGGAGCGGCGGATGGAGCGGGCGCTCATCCGGCAATACGAGGCGGACATGGGCGAATGGCTGCCGCAGGCGGACCCGGCGCGCATGGACGCGCTGGTGGCGCTGGCCGAGTTGCCGCTGTCGATCCGGGGCTTCGGGCCGGTGAAGATGGCGAACGCCGCAAAGGCCGAGAAGCGCCGGGAAGAGCTTCTGGCGGCGCTGCGGGACGGCGGTGCGACGCTCGCCCGGGCGGCGGAGTAACGTCGGCGCGACGGGACGCCGCGGGGCGGCCATTTTTACAATACCGTCATGTTTCCGTTGCATTCCTGCGTGACGTGCAAGAGCCAGAGGAGGCCCGCCGCGATGCCCGAACGAGGTCAGGTGGCCCGGGACATCTCGTATTCCTATTCCGCGCAGACCCGGGGCGGCCGCGCCCTGATCCGGCTGATGGAGAACGCCACCGGGCGGATCGGCCTGATCCGGCGGGCGGAGGGCTACGAGGAGGAGGTGCGCGCGGGCCGGGATTTCTGGCAGGTGATGGTCGAGCGCTACGGCCTCCGGCTCGAGGTCGTGGGCGGCGCCATGGCCGACATCCCGGCGCAGGGGCCGCTCGTGGTGGTGGCGAACCATCCCTACGGCATCCTCGACGGGCTGATGCTGGGGCACCTGATGTCGGTGGCCCGCGGCGATTTCCGCATCCTCGCCCACAGCGTGTTCCGCAAGGCGCAGGACCTCGACCGGGTGATCCTGCCGATCTCATTCGACGACACCAAGGCAGCGGTGGCGCAGAACCTCGAGACCCGCAAGGAGGCGCTGCGCTATCTCGGCGCGGGCGGGGCGATCGGGATCTTCCCGGGCGGCACCGTCTCGACGGCGCTGCGCCCTTTCGCGCGGCCGATGGACCCGGGCTGGCGCAGCTTCACCGCCCGGATGATCGCGAAGTCCGGCGCGACCGTGGTGCCGATCTATTTCGACGGCCACAATTCGCGGCTGTTCCAGCTGGCGAGCCACCTGCACTACACGCTGCGCATGGGGCTGCTGATCCGCGAGTTCGGGCGGCGCGTGGACAAGCCGGTGCGGCTGGTGATCGGCCGGCCGATCCCGCCGGCCGAGATCGGCCCGCGGGCGCGCGACGCGCGAGACCTGATGGAGTTCCTCCGGAAATCGACGTATGGACTGTCTCCGACTCCGCTCGCCTCGCTCGAGGCGGGCTTCGAGTTCGAGGTGAAGCACAGGCGCGACCAGAGCGTCTGAGGGGCCGCTCGGCCCCATCCGAGGGGACGGGACATGGCGGTTGGGATCTTCGATTCGGGGCTCGGCGGACTGACCGTGCTCGACCGGGTGGCGCGGCGGCTGCCCGACGTGTCCTTCGTCTATCTCGGCGACAACGCGAACGCGCCATACGGCGTGCGCGAGGCCGACGACATCTACGACCTGACCGTGGCCGGCGTGTCGCGGCTGTTCGAGGAGGGCTGCGACCTCGTCATCCTCGCGTGCAACACCGCCAGCGCCGCGGCGCTGCGGCGCATGCAGGAAGGCTGGGTGCCGCCGGGCAAGCGGGTGCTGGGCGTCTTCGTGCCGCTGATCGAGGCGCTGACCGAGCGGCGCTGGGGCGACAACTCGCCCCCGCGGGAGGTGGCGGTCAACTGCGTCGCGCTGTTCGCCACGCCGGCGACGGTGCGCAGCCGCGCGTTCCAGCGCGAGCTGAGCTTTCGCGCGGTGGGCGTCGACGTCGAGGCGCAATCCTGCGGCGGGCTCGTCGACGCGATCGAGGAGGGCGACATGATCCTCGCCGAGGCGCTGGTGCGCAGCCACGTCGAGGCGCTGAAGCGCAAGATGCCGCATCCCGACGCGGCGATGCTGGGCTGCACGCATTACCCGCTGCTCGAGGACCAGTTCCGCGCGGCGCTGGGCCCCGAGGTCAAGGTCTACAGCCAGGCCGAGGTGGTGGCCGAGAGCCTTGCGGACTATCTCGCGCGGCATCCGGAGATGCGCGGCGCGGACCGGCCGGCGCGGTTCCTGACCACGGGCGATCCGCGCAAGGTGTCCGGGCAGGCGACCCAGTTCCTCCGACGCGAGATCCGGTTCGAGAGCGCGTGAGGCGCGGGCGGCTTCTGCCGCCCGCCAGAGACAAGACCCGTCCCGAGGGAGACAGACCATGACCCACAGGATCGCCATCATCGGCGCGTCCGGCTATACCGGCGCCGAACTTCTGCGGCTGATCGCCACCCATCCCGAGATGGAGGTCGCGGCGCTGGCCGCGAATTCCAAGGTCGGCCAGCAGATGGCGCAGGTCTTTCCGCACCTGCGCCACATGGACCTGCCGCCGCTCGTGACCTGGGAGGAGATCGACTTCGACGGGATCGACCTGTGCTTCTGCGCGCTGCCGCACAAGACGAGCCAGGAGGTCATCTCGAAGCTGCCGCGCGGGCTGAAGATCGTGGACCTGTCGGCGGATTTCCGTCTGACGGACACCGGTGCCTACGAGCGCTGGTACGGCAACCCGCACGCGGCGGCCGAGATGCAGCAGGAAGCGGTCTACGGCCTGACCGAGTTCTACCGCGAGGAGATCCGCGCGGCGCGTCTGGTCGCCGGAACCGGCTGCAACGCGGCGACCGGGCAGTTCGCGCTGCGCCCGCTGATCGCGGGCGGGGTGATCGGGCTCGACGACATCATCCTCGACCTCAAGTGCGGCGTGTCGGGCGCGGGCCGGTCGCTGAAGGAGAACCTCCTGCACGCGGAGCTGAGCGAGGGCACGAACGCCTACGGGGTGGGCGGCACGCACCGGCATCTCGGCGAGTTCGACCAGGAATTCTCGAAGCTTGCGGGCCGCGAGGTGCGGGTGCAGTTCACGCCGCACCTCCTGCCCATGAACCGCGGCATCCTCGCCACGGTCTACGTCTCGGGCGACCCGGCCGCGGTGCATGCGGCCTTGTCCGAGGCCTATGCGGCCGAACCGTTCCTGCAGGTCCTGCCCATGGGCGAGATGCCGTCCACGCACCACGTGCGCGGCTCGAACTTCTGCCATGTCGGCGTGTCGGGCGACCGGGTGAGCGGGCGGACCATCGTGATCGCGGCGCTGGACAACCTGACCAAGGGATCGTCGGGCCAGGCGGTGCAGAACGCCAACCTGATGCTCGGTGTCGAGGAGACCGCGGGCCTGATGCTGGCGCCCTGTTTCCCCTGACGCCGTCACAAGGCGTTGAGATCGGCGTGAGCCATGCTGCAGCGCGGAACCGGGCGGTTCCGTGCATCGTTCCGGAAACCGAACGCAGATTCCGAAACGAAAGGGCAGACATGAAAGTCACCGGATACGGAACCACCGCCGCCGACCGCGATCTCGTCCCCGTCACCTTCGACCGCGCGGAGCCGCGCGCGGGCGAGGTCGAGATCGAGATCACCCATTGCGGCATGTGCCATTCCGACCTGCACCAGGTGCGCGACGACTGGGGCAACACGATCTTTCCCTGCGTGCCGGGCCACGAGATCGTGGGCGTGGTGCGCAAGGCCGGCCGCGACGTCACCAAGTTCGCCGAGGGCGACCGTGTGGGCGTCGGCTGCATGGTCGACAGCTGCCAGGACTGCCCGGAATGCCGCGCGGGCGACGAGCAGTATTGCAGCGGTCCGCACAGCTGCACCATGACCTACAACGGCACCAAGATCCCGTCGGGCATCAACACCTATGGCGGCTACACGAGCCGCATCGTGGTGCGCGAGGAATTCGTGCTGCGCATCCCCGAGGGCCTGCGGTCGGAGGCGGCGGCGCCGATCCTCTGCGCGGGCATCACGGTCTACAACCCGATGAAGCATTTCGGCCTGAAGACGGGCCAGCGGCTGGCGGTGGCCGGTGTCGGCGGGCTCGGCCACATGGCGATCAAGATCGGCAAGGCGCTGGGCGCCGAGGTGATCGCGCTGACGCGCAGCCTCGACAAGGCCGAGGAGATCCGCGGCTTCGGCGCGGACCGCGTGGTGTCGTCGCAGGATCCCGACGCGATGGCCGAGCTGGCGGGCAGCGTCGACATGATGATCAACACGATCCCGGTCGCCTTCGACGTGGCCCCCTACATCTCGCTGATGCGCCACGACGGCAATCTCTGCATCGTGGGCAACATGATCGAGCTCGAGGCGTTCTCGCCCGGACCGCTCGTGTTCAACCGGATCACGCTGTCGGGTTCGCTGATCGGCGGGATCGCCGAGACGCAGGAGGTGCTCGACCTCTGCGCCGCGCACGGCATCGAGCCCGCGATCGAGACCGTGGGGGCACGCGACATCAACGACGTGCTGGCGACGCTCGAGAAGGGCGGCGCGGGGCATTTCCGCCACGTGATCGACATGAGCACGCTTGCGGATACCGGCGCGACGCCGATCGCCGACCCGGTGCGCGACCACGCGCTGGCCGCGGAGTGACCGCCTGACGATGCTGTGACCCGGCGCCGCGGCGCCGGGTCCTTTTGCGACTGCCCGCGATCCCGTATATTCCCGACTGAACGGACGGAGGGGATCGCGGATGGCGCTTGGCACATTGAAGAAGAAGCGGCGCGTCCAGGTCGTGGCGCTCGCCGCCGTGGCGCTGGTGCTGTCGACCGCGCTCATCGGCTACGCCATGCGCGACGGCATCAACTTCTTCCGCTCCCCGAGCCAGGTCATGGCGGAGCCGCCCATGGCGACAGAGGTCTTCCGCATCGGCGGATTGGTCGAGGAGGGCAGCGTGGTGCGCGGGCAGGGCGAGGCGATCTCGTTCCGCGTGACCGATGGCGGCGCAAGCGTGCCGGTGGTCTACCGCGGCGTGCTGCCCGACCTTTTCGAGGAGAACCAGGGCATGGTCGGGACCGGCCGCTTCGTGGACGGCACGTTCGAGGCGACGGAGATCCTCGCCAAGCACGACGAGACCTACATGCCGAAGGAGGTCGTGGACGCGCTGAAGGAGCAGGGCGTCTACAAGGAGGCCGAGCCGGGCAGCTGACGGCGCGGACGGCCTAGCCGCGCTCGCGCCGCTCGCGCTTGCGGTCCTGCTTGCGCACGGTCCGCCGGAAGGTCGCGACGCGGTAGAGGTAGCCCGCGACGAGCCCCACGATGATGACGTTCGAGACCGGGCCGAGCCAGCCCTCGACCGCGGCGTAGTTCTGGCCGAGATACCAGCCCGCGAGCGCGAGGAACGCGGTCCAGAGGACCGTTCCCGCGGCGGAAAAGACCAGGAACTTGCCGAGACCCATCCCCGAGATGCCGGCGGGCACCGAGATGAAGGTGCGCACGCCCGGGATCAGGCGGCCGAAGAACACCGCGAGCCCGCCGTAGCGGTCGAACCAGCGGTCCGCGGCGTCGATGTCGCCCGGCGTGAGCGTCAGCCAGCGGCCATAGGCGCGCGAGAAGTCCTTGAGCCGGTCGACGCCGATCCTGCGGCCGACCCAGTACCAGAAGAACGCGCCGGCGAGCGACCCGATGCTGCCGCCCGCGATCATCAGCACGAGGCTCGTGCCGTCGCGCTCGGCGATGTAGCCGGCGAGCGGCATCACCACCTCGGACGGGATCGGGGGGAAGAGGTTCTCGAGGAACATCAGGGCGGCCACCGCGACGGCGCCGCCCTGCTGCATGAAGTCGAGGATCCAGTTTGGCATGCGGCGGTCGGGTCCCGTGAGGTGTTCGGCCCCAACGCGCGAACGCGCCGGGAAGTTGCGGGACCCGTGCGCGCGTCAGCCGCGCAGGATCGAGATGCCGGCGTATTCCGCCGTCTCGCCCAGCATTTCCTCGATGCGGATGAGCTGGTTGTACTTGGCGAGCCGGTCCGAGCGCGCGAGGCTGCCGGTCTTGATCTGCCCGCAATTGGTGGCGACGGCGAGATCGGCGATGGTGGCGTCCTCGGTCTCGCCCGAGCGGTGGGACATGACGTTGGTCATGCGCGCGCGGTGGGCCATCTCGACGGCGCGCAGCGTCTCGGTCAGCGTGCCGATCTGGTTGACCTTCACGAGCATGGAATTGGCGCAGCCCTTCTCGATCCCCATGGCGAGGCGGGTGGGGTTGGTCACGAAGAGGTCGTCGCCCACGAGCTGGCAGCGGCCGCCAAGCTCGTCGGTCAGCGCCTTCCAGCCCTCCCAGTCGTCCTCGGACATGCCGTCCTCGATCGAGATGATCGGGTAGTCCGCGACGAGCTTCGACAGGAAGGTGACGTTCTCCTCGCGGGTGAGGGAGCGGCCCTCGCCGGTCATCTCGTACTTGCCGTCCTTGAAGTACTCGGTGGCGGCGCAGTCGAGGGCGAGGCAGATGTGCTCGCCGGGCGTGTAGCCGGCCTTCTCGATGGATTTCAGGATGAAATCGAGCGCCTCGCGGGTAGAGCCCAGTTCCGGCGCGAAGCCGCCCTCGTCGCCGAGACCGGTGGTCATGCCCGCAGTGGACAACTCCTTCTTGAGGGTGTGGAACACCTCGGAGCCAATGCGGACGGCGTCGCGGATCGACGGCGCCGAGACCGGCATGATCATGAATTCCTGGATGTCGATCGGGTTGTCGGCATGTTCGCCGCCGTTGATGATGTTCATCATCGGCACCGGCAGCACGCGCGCCGAGGTGCCGCCCACGTAGCGGAAGAGCGGCTGCGCGGTGAAGTTGGCGGCGGCCTTGGCGACCGCGAGCGACACGCCGAGGATGGCGTTGGCACCGAGCCGGCCCTTGTTGTCGGTGCCGTCGAGCTCGATCATCGACATGTCGATGGCGACCTGTTCGGTGGCCTCCATGCCGACGACCGCCTCGGCGATCTCGCCGTTCACGGCCGCGACCGCCTCGAGCACGCCCTTGCCCTTGTAGCGGGCGGCGTCGCCGTCGCGGCGCTCGACCGCCTCGTAAGCGCCGGTCGAGGCGCCCGAAGGCACCGCCGCGCGGCCCATCGTGCCGTCCTCCAGCGTCACGTCGACCTCGACGGTCGGGTTGCCGCGGGAATCGAGGATCTCGCGCGCGTGGATGTCGATGATCATGCTCATTTGGGTCTGGTCCCTCGGATCGGTGGCTCCGCACCCTGACTAGCGCAGGGGACGGGGTTCGTAAACGCAGCTGTTAGCGTTAACGGCGAACGGGTCATGCGGCGCCGGCGTCGCGGCGCGCGGCGGCGCGGGCCAGGCTGCGTTCGCGCAGGAGCGTGTAGACGCCCGAGGCGACCACCAGCCCGGCGCCGGCGAGGGTCGCCGCGTCCGGAACCTCGGAAAAGGCGACGAGGCCCACGACGATGGCGAAGAGGATGCGCGTGTAGCGGAAGGGCGTGACCACCGCGACGGCGCCGGTGCGGGCCGCCGCCGTGATGGCGTAGTAGGCGAAGACGCCCATGATGCTCGCTCCGGCGAGCATCGCCGCCGCGTAGGGGTCGGGCCGGACCGGCAGGCCGGTGAAGGGGATGAGCACGAGGCCCGAGAGCACGCAGGTCAGAAGGCCGTAGGTCGCGAGCTGGAGATGGCCCACGGTCGCAGGCACCGCCCGCACCGCGAGGTCGCGCGCGGCGAGGCCGAACACCGCCAGCACTGCCCAGAGCGCGTTCACGTCGAAGCCTTCGAGGCCCGGCCGCAGGATCACGATCACGCCGACGAGGCCCGACAGGATCGCCGACCAGCGCCGCCAGCCCACCACCTCGCCGAAGATGAGCGAGGCGCCGGCGGCGAGTGCCAGCGGCACCGCCTGGATGATGGCCGAGGCCATGGCGAGCGGGATGAGCGTGATCGCGGTCACGAAGCTGATCGTTGCCACCATCTCGGCCGCCGTCCGGCAGAGCAGGGCGGGCGTCAGCAGGACGGGCGAGATCAGGCGCACGCCGCGGCTCTTGGCCACGAGCGCGAAGATGCCGCCGCCCACGACGCCGATGGTCAGGAGGATCTGCCCGGTGGGCAGGGTTGCGGCCGCGCCCTTGATGAAGGCGTCCTCGATGGCGAAGCCGGCCATGGCGAGGACCATGAGGGCGATGCCGCGCAGGTTGTCCATCGTGATCGTCCTCTCGCGGCGGCAGTCCCCGTGTCCCCCGCGTCCTATACGCTGGCGGGCGCGGGGGAAATGGGGGCAGCCGGCTTGCAAATTTGCGCGGCGCGCGCTTGGCTCGCGGCCGACCCCTGCCGGAGAGCGAGATCCCGCGATGACCGAACCTGTCCTGCGCAGCGCCGACGTGCTGGCGCGCCGTCTCTACGATGCGGGGGTGCGCCGCGCCTTCGGGATGCCCGGGGGCGAGGTGCTGACGCTCGTCGACGCGCTCGAGGCGGCGGGCATCGGCTTCGTGCTCGTGCGGCACGAGAACTCCGGCGGGTTCATGGCCGAGGGCATGCACCACGCGACCGGCGCGCCTGCCGTGCTGGTGGCGACGGTGGGGCCGGGCGCGCTCAACGCGATCAACGCGGTGGAAAACGCGCGGCAGGACCGGGTGCCGATGATCGTGCTCACGGGCTGCGTCGATCCCGAAACCGCGGCGCGCTACACCCACCAGGTGCTGGACCAGGGGCGGGTCTTTGCCGCGGTGGCGAAGGCGAGCTTCACGCTGGCGGCGGGCGCGGCCGAGGTCACCATCGACAAGGCGCTGGCGATCGCCACGGACGGCCGGCCGGGCCCGGTGCATATCGACGTGCCGATCTCGGTCGCCGATGCCCCGGCCGAGGCGCGGCCCGACCTGCGGCGCCGTCCGGCCCTGCCCGTGGCGCCGGCGCGGGGGCCCGGGCTCGATGCGGCGCGGGCGGCGCTTGCGGGGGCCGAGCGGCCGCTGATCGTGGCGGGCGTCGACGCTGTGAACGGCGGAGCGGCCGAGGCCTTGCGCGCCGCGGCCGAGGCGCTGGGGGCGCCGGTCGTGACCACCTACAAGGCCAAGGGGCTCCTGCCCGAGGACCATCCGCTGGCGCTCGGGGGTGCGGGGCTGTCGCCACGGGCCGACGCGATCCTGCTGCCGCTGGTGCGCGCGGCGGACGCGATCCTCCTGGCGGGCTACGATCCGATCGAGATGCGCACCGGCTGGCAGGACCCGTGGGACCCGGACGCGGTCCCCGTGGTCGACGTCACGGCCGAGCCGAACCTGCACTACATGCACCAGGGCAGCGTGAACGTCGTCGGCGCCATCGGCCCGAGCCTCGCCGCGCTGACCGAGGGGGCGACGCCCGCGGCCGGCTGGGGCGGGCGCGTGGCCGAGACGCGCGCGGCGCTCGACGCGGCCTTCGCGCCGGAGGAGGCGTGGGGCCCGGCCGCCGTCATCGAGACGTGCCGGCAGGTGCTGCCGCCCGAGACGCGCGCCAGCGCCGACAGCGGCGCGCACCGGATCCTGCTGTCGCAGATGTGGCGCTGTTCCTACCCGCGGGCGCTGGTCCAGTCATCGGGCCTCTGCACCATGGGATGCGCGGTGCCGCTCGCCATGGGGGCGCAGCTGGCCGAACCCGACCGGCCCTGCGTGTCGTTCTCGGGCGATGCGGGCTTCCTGATGGTCGCGGGAGAGCTGGCGACGGCGGCGGATCTGGGCCTGCGCACCATCTTCGTCGTGTTCGTCGACCGCTCGCTCGCGCTCATCGAGCTGAAGCAGCGGCAGCGGCAGATGCGCAATGCGGGCGTCGATTTCGGGCGCACGGACTTTGCCGCGCTCGGCCGCGCCATGGGCGGCGCGGGGCACGTCGTGACCTCCCGCGAGGCGCTGCGCGCGGCGCTCGAGGCGGCGCTCGAGGCCGAGACGTTCACCGTGATCGCCGCGGAAATTGACCGGAGGGCCTATGACGGACGGATCTGAGACGGGCGGCGCGCGGGGCGCGCTCGACGGACTGGTGGTGTGCGACCTGTCGCGCATCCTCGCGGGGCCGACGGCGACGCAGCTCCTGGGCGACTTGGGCGCCACGGTGGTGAAGATCGAGAACCCGGGATCCGGCGGGGACGACACCCGCGCCTGGGGGCCGCCCTATGCCGAGACCCATGACGGGCAGAGCGACCTCTCGGCCTATTTCATGGCGGCCAATCGCAACAAGCTGTCGGTCGCGGCCGACCTCGCCACGGAGGAGGGCGCGGCGCTGGTGCGCGCGATCGCCGCCGAGGCAGACGTGGTGATCGAGAACTTCAAGCCGGGAGGGCTCGTGAAATACGGGCTCGACCACGAGACGCTGCGGGCGGCACATCCGCGGCTCGTCTACTGCTCGATCTCGGGCTTCGGCCAGACCGGGCCCAACCGGGAGTTGCCGGGTTACGACCTGATGGCGCAGGGCTATGGCGGGATCATGTCGCTGACGGGCCCCGCGAACGGTGCGCCGCACAAGGTGGGCGTGGGCATCGCCGACGTGATGTGCGGGATGTATGCCTGCGTGGGCATCCTCGCCGCGCTCCGGCACCGCGACTCGACCGGCGAGGGCCAGCACATCGACCTCTCGCTCGTGGACGCGCAGATGGCCTGGCTCATCAACGAGGGGACCAACTACCTCGCCTCGGGCCGCGATCCCGAGCGGCGCGGCAACGCGCACCCCAACATCGCACCCTACGACGTCTACCCTTGCGCGGACGGGCACGTGATCCTCGCCGTGGGCAATGACGGGCAGTTCCGCCGCTTCGCCGCGGCCATGGGACGGCCCGAGCTCGGACAGGATCCGCGGTTCATGACCAATCCCCTGCGGCTCGAGAACCGGGTGGCTTTGACGGAAATTGTTACAGAGCTGATGGCGGCGATGCCGCGCTGCGACATCCTTGGGCGGCTCGCGGAGGTGAAGGTGCCGGCGGGCCCGATCCACACCGTGGCCGAGGCGCTCGGGTCTGAGCAGGCCCGCGCGCGGGGCGCGGTGATCTCCGTCCCGCATCCGGACACCTTGCGAGGAGAGGTGCAGCTGCTTGGAAATCCTCTGAAATTCTCGGCAACGCCGGTGACCGTGCGACGCCCGCCGCCACGGGTGGGACAGGACGGTTCGGGCATCCTCGACCGGCTGAGGGCGCTCAGGACCACGCCATCCGGGCGGTCCTGACAGGCGCCCGCGGCGATCACAAATGCGCAGGTTGCCACGCATGTGAGACCTGCGCGTTACGGTCGCACGCTATCCTGTGACCGTGCGGGGCGGCGCTCCTCCGACGCCGCGCGCTCGAACAGGACCAGCGGGACGACGCCCTTGACGACTTTCGACATCTGCCGTTCGCCCGTCGATCTTGACGACCCCGAGGCGCTCGCGGCGTGGAACGCCATGGTGCGGGCCTTCCTCGCGCACGGCGCGACGACCCCCGAGCATCTCGGGCGGGTGCTGGACCGCGCGCCCGATTGCGCGATGGCGCATGCGGCGCGCGGCATGTTCTGCATGATGCTCGGCCGGCGCGAGATGACCGAGACGGCGCGGACGGCCCACGCGGCGGCACTGGGGCGCCTGCCCGGCGGCGCGGCGGGCCTGCGCGCGCGGGCGTGGGCCGATGCGCTGGGCGCGTGGCTTTCGGGCAGCCCCGGCGGCGCGATCTTCCATCTCGAGGGCATCCTCGCGCGCGATCCGGGCGACACGCTGACCATGAAGGCGAGCCACGGCGTGCGCTTCATGATCGGGGACGCGGGCGGCATGCGGCGGTCGGTCGAACGCGCGCTGCCGGCGCACGGCGCCGACCACCCGCTGTCGGGCTACGCGCTGGGCTGCCATGCCTTCGCGCTCGAGGAGACCGGCGCCTACGAGGCGGCGGAGCGGGCGGGTCGCGAGGGTCTTCTGCGCGCGGGCGACGACGCGTGGGGGCTGCACGCGGTCGCCCACGTGCACGACATGACCCACCGGCCGGAGGCCGGCATCGCGCTGATCGAGGAGAACCGCGCGGCCTGGGACCATTGCAACAACTTCCGCTTCCACGTCTGGTGGCACAAGGCGCTGCTGCATCTCGACCGCGGCGAGCACGAGGTCGTGCTGGCGCTCTACGACGCCAAGATCCGCGCCGAAAAGACGGACGATTACCGCGACATCTCGAACGCGACCTCTCTGCTCGTGCGGCTCGAGCTCGAGGAGGTGGACGTGGGCGACCGCTGGGCGGAGCTTGCGGACTTGGCCGAGGCGCGGCTGTCGGACGGCTGCCTCGTCTTCGCCGACCTGCACTACATGCTGGCGCTGGCGGGCGACCGCCGCCCCGGGGCGGCCGCGCGGCTCGCCCGCCGCATCGCGGCCTCGGGCAGCGGCGCGACCGAGCTCGGCCGCATCGCCGCGCATCCCGGACGCGCCGCGGCCGAGGGGCTTTGCGATTTCGGCGAGGGGCTCTATGCGCGGGCCTTCGCGCGGCTGTCGGCGGCGCGGGCGCACATGCCCACCATGGGCGGCAGCCACGCGCAGCGCGACGTGTTCGAGCGCATCACGGTCGATGCGGGCCTGCGCGCGGGGCAGCTCGACGCGGTCGCCGCGATCCTCGCGGAGCGCACGCAATTGCGTGCGGGGCGGGCGGATTCCTTCGCCGAGAGCCGAATGGCGCGCATTGCGGAGGCGCGACGCGACGCTGCCCTTTACGCGGCACAGTAAAGGCATCATGAGACAATCTCGAATCACATGAGCCTGGCCGAGACTGCCTTGACTGCGCCACTCCGGGCCGAGAGCCCGTCACAGCTTGCGGCGCGTGCCGCGACAGAAGCCCGTATGCGCGATCCGCGCCTGGATTTCTTCCGCGGCATCGCCATGTTCATCATCCTTGTCTCGCACACGCCGGGCAACTGGCTGACCGCGTGGATTCCGGCGCGGTTCGGATTTTCCGACGCGACCGAGATCTTCGTGTTCTGCTCGGGCATGGCGTCGGCGATCGCGTTCGGCGCGGTCTTCGCCCGCCGCGGCCTGTGGATGGGCACGGCGCGCGTCGCCTTCCGCTGCTGGCAGGTCTACTGGGCGCATATCGGGCTGTTCTTCGCCGTTGCCGCCACCGTCGCGGCGCTGGACGCGACCGGGGCGTTCGAGCGCATCTACGTGGGCGAGCTGAACCTCGTGCCGTTCTTCGAGGACACCGCGGCGAACCTCGTCGGCCTGATGACGCTGACCTACGTGCCGAACTACTTCGACATCCTGCCCATGTACCTCGTCATCCTCGCGATGATGCCGGTGATGGTGGCGCTCTACCGGCTGAGCCCCTGGGCCGCGCTGGCGGCGGTGGTGGGGATCTGGGTGGCGGCGCAGGTCGACCTCCTGGCGCTGTCGGCAGAGCCCTGGTCGGACCGCGAATGGTTCTTCAACCCGTTCGGCTGGCAGCTCGTCTTCTTCACCGGCTTCGCCTTCATGGCGCGCTGGCTGCCGGCGCCGCCGCGGGCGCGCTGGCTCGTCTGGGTGGCGCTGGCCTTCGTCGTGCTGACGACGCCCGTGTCCTCGCCCCGCGTGCTCGAGGTCATGAAGGTCGTCTGGCCGGCCTCGGCGGAGTGGTCGATGGCGTTCTACGCCGACATCCGCGAATTTCGCGAGAAGACCGATTTCGGCATCCTGCGCTACGTGCACTTCCTGGCGCTCGCCTATCTCGCGTGGATGGCGGCGGGCGAGGGCGGGCACCGGCTGCGCCCGCCCGAGGGGGACGGCGCGATCGCCCGCGCCTGGGAGGCGCTTCTCGCGGTCATCATGAAGGTGGGGCAGCAATCGCTCGCGGTGTTCATCGCGTCGATGTACCTCGCGCGGATCCTCGGGCTCGCGCTCGACATCGCGGGGCGGAACCATCTGACGATGCTCGTCGTTAACCTCGCGGGGTTCTGTGTGCTCGCCGCGGTGGCCTACGGCGCGGGCTGGTTCAAGTCACAGCCATGGCGCCGGACCAAGGGGTGATTTCCATGTTGAGACGAGACGTTCTGGGGGGCCTTGCGGCCCTTGCTGCGGCAGTTGCGGCACCGCGCGCGGCGCGGGCCGAAGGCGTGGCCGGCGAGCCCGGTCTGCAGCTGGGCGAGGCGCGCCCGTTCCACCCGTCGGACGTGCGCGCCATGGCCGAGCGGATGGCGGGCGAGGCCTACACGCCCCTGCCGACCATCCCGACGGAATGGACCGAGCTCAGCTACGACCAATACCGCAAGATCTGGTTCGACCCGCGCAACGCGCTCTGGAACGACAGCGGGGTCGAGCCCTTCCGCGTCGACGTGTTCGCGCCGGGCCTCTACTACCCGCGCCCGGTGCGCATCGAGGTGGTCGAGGCCGGGCAGACGCGGCCGCTGCTGTTCGATCTCGGCGTATTCGACACGACCGACAAGTTTCCCGACGTGCCGGTGGACGACACGCTCGGCTATTCCGGCATCCGGCTCCGGGCGGAGCTGGAACAGCGCGGCATCTTCACCGAGTTCGCGGTCTTCCAGGGCGCGAGCTATTTCCGCGGCATCGGTGCCGGGCAGATCTACGGGCTGTCGGCGCGGGGGCTCGCCGTCGACGTGGCCGAACCCGAGGGTGAGGAATTCCCCGAGTTCCGGCATTTCTGGATCGAGCGGCCGGCGCCGGGCACCTCCGACCTCATCCTGCACGCGCTGCTCGATTCGCCGCGCTGCACCGGCGCCTACCGCTTCGTGCTGACACCGGGCGAGACGCTGCAGATGGGTGTCGAGGCCGAGATTTTCGCCCGGGAGGAGCTCGACCACGTGGGGCTCGGCGCGCTGACCTCGATGTTCCAGTTCGACGAGACGAACCGCGACCGGTTCTCGGATTTCCGCTCGGCCATCCACGACAGCGACGGGCTCTTGATGCGCACGGGCTGGGGCGAGACGCTGTGGCGGCCGCTCGCGAATCCCAAGGCGCTGCAGATCAGCGCCTTCCAGGACCGCGACCCGCAGGGGTTCGGGCTCTTGCAGCGGGCGCGCGAGTTCGAGGATTTCGGCGACCTGCAGGCGCTCTACCACCGCCGGCCGGGTCTCTGGATCGCGCCGCGAGACGGCTGGGGGCAGGGGGCAGTGACGCTCGTCGAGATCCCGACCGACGACGAGGTCTACGACAACATCGTGGCCTACTGGCGTCCGGAGGAGCCGGTGCCGGCGGGCGGATCGCTGGCCTTTTCCTACGACATGACCTGGGGGGTGGAGCCGCCGCCCGCGGGCGTCCTGCGCGTGCTGAACACCCGGGCCGGGGCGGCGCGCGACGGCGGGCTGCGCTTCGCCATCGACTTCGAGGCGGGCGAGGACCTGCCCGAGGACCTCAGCCGCGTCGAGACGCTGGTGCGCGCCAACGCGGGCGACCTCAGCCCCGCGATCCTCCAGCGCAACCCGGCCACCGGCGGCGCCCGGCTGGCCTTCACCCTGCACCCGCGCGATGCGGGCCTCGTCGAGCTCCGCGCGCAACTGCGGCTCGAGGACAAGCCCCTGAGCGAGGCCTGGGTCTACAGATGGACCGCATGATGCCGACCGCCCGTCCCGCACCGGACGACCTGATGCCGCCGCGCGCGCCGCTCGACATGCGCGAGCAGCGCTTCGACGCCTGCGCACCCGCGCGCGGCGCCCTGCCGCGCTGGCGGGTGAGCGACCTCCTGTGGCGCGTGGGCGCCTTCGGGCCCGCGCTTCTCATCACGCTGTCGCTGATCGCGGGCGTGATCCGCTGGTTCGATGCCGGCGGGTTCACCCTGCAGGAAGGCATCGTCGTGCTGCTGATCGGCATGACCTTCATCTGGGTGTCGCTGTCGGTCTCGGCGGTGGTGCTGGCGATCGTGCGGCTCTGGCTCGGCCGCGGGCGCGAGACGCGCGCGCGGGGCGGGCCGCAGCGGGTGGCGCTGCTGGTGCCGATCTACAACGAGGACCCGACCGCGGTGCTGGGCAACGTGGCCGCCATGCGCGCGGAACTCGCGCGCGGGCCGCGCAAGGACAGCTTCGCCTTCTTCGTGCTGAGCGACACCCAGGATCCGAGCATCGCGGCGGCGGAGCTGCGCGCGGTGCGGCTGCTGCAGGACGACGGCGACGTGCCGGTGCACTATCGCCGCCGCGCGCGCAACACCGACAAGAAGATCGGCAACATCAACGACTGGATCATGGGCTGGGGCGCCGACTGGGAGGCGATGATCGTCCTCGACGCGGACAGCCTGATGACCGGCGCGGCGATCCGCCAGCTCGCGGACGCGCTTGCCCGCGACCCCGATGCGGGCCTCATCCAGTCCTTCCCGGCGCTGATCTCGGCCGAGACGCTGTTCGGGCGGATGCAACAGTTCGCGACCTCGGTCTACGGTTGGCTTCTGGCCGAGGGGCTGGCGCTCTGGTCGCGCAACGAGGGCAATTATTGGGGCCACAACGCCATCATCCGCACCCGTGCCTTCGCCGACAGCGCGCGGCTGCCCTACCTGCGCGGCCGCGGCGGACGGCCGGAGCTGATCCTGAGCCACGATTTCGTCGAGGCGGGGATGCTGCGGCGCGCGGGCTGGGCGGTGCGGTTCCTCGCGCGCCCGGGCGGGTCGTTCGAGGAGACGCCGGCGACGCTCGTCGACTACGTGCTGCGCGACCGCCGCTGGTGCCAGGGGAACCTGCAGCACCTGCGGATCCTCGCCGCGCGCGGCTTTCACCCGATCACGCGGTTCCACCTGCTGCAGGGCGCGGTCGCGTACCTCTTGTCGCCGGCGTGGTTCGCGCTTCTCGTGGTGTGGTCGGCCTTCCTGCCCATGGCGCAGGGGCCGGTCAGCTACTTCAACCCGGCCAACCCGCTCTACCCGGTCTGGCCGCAGATGAGCCGGATCGACGGCGTGTGGTTCCTCGTCTTCATCTACGTCATGCTTCTGCTGCCCAAGATCGTCGCGGCGGCGCTGCTGGCGCAGTCGCGCGGCGTGGTGGCGCTCTATGGCGGGGCCGGGCGGTTCGCCGCGACAACGGCGGTCGAGATCGCGCTCGCCATCCTCTACGCGCCGATCATGATGGTGCAGCAGACCGTGGCGGTGGTCCGCGCGCTCGCGGGCGCGCCGAACCCCTGGGCCCCGCAGCAGCGCGGCGCCGCGCAATACGGCTGGATGACCCTGGTCCGTTTCCACTGGCTCGAGACCGCGCTGGGCGCGGTGCTGCTGGCCGGCATGTTCGCGGGGCTCCTGTCGGCATGGCTGACGCCGGTCGCGGCGAGCCTTGCGGGCGCCGTGGTCCTGTCGCGGCTATCCGGGGTCAAGGTGTCCGGAGCACCGGGGCCGTTCCGGCTCGACACGCCGCTGTCGCTGCGCGCGCCGCGGGTCGAGCGCTGCGCGCGGGTCGAACGCGCGCGGATCGCCAAGGCCCTCGAGACGCCCGAGGCCGCGGCCATCGCGGCGGAATAGCGGATGGGTCTGGGGCGGCGCACCGTTCTGGCGGGCGGCGTCGCGGCGCTGGCCGTCGCGGGCGCGCTGCTCTGGCCGGAACCGGGCCTGCCCGATGGCGTGGTCGCGCTGTCTGCGGACGCGGCGCTGGAACGGGTCCGGAACGGGTCGATCTGGCTCGTGGACATCCGCAGGCCCGACGAATGGGCGGTGACGGGCGTGGCCGAGGACGCGATCCCGCTCGACATGCGGCGGGACGATTTCCTCGCGGCGCTGGAAGAGGCGACGCGCACGGCTCCCGAGAGGCCGGTCGCGCTGATCTGCGCGCGGGGCGTGCGGTCTCGGCGCATGGCGGGACGGCTGCACGCGGCGGGAATCCCCGCGGTCGCGGACGTGTCCGAGGGCATGCTGGGGTCGGGCGCGGGGCCGGGATGGATCGCCCGGGGGCTGCCGGTCACGACGGTTCCGGGCTGAGGAGGACAGGCATGGGCATGACGCGATGGGCCGGGGCGGCGGCGTTGCTGCTGGCGGGGGCGCTGGGCGGGACGGCACAGGCGGGCTGCGGCGACGATCCGGCGCCCTGCGAGATCGAGACCGGTACCTACCACGTGGAGCTGCCCGCGGGCGGCGGCGAGGACGCGCCCGCGCTCGTCTTCGTGCACGGCTGGGGCGCGTCGGGTGAAGGCACGCTCAGCATGCGCGGCATGGTCGAGGCGGCGCTCGGCCGCGGCTACGCGGTGATCGCGCCCGACGGCGTGCCTCGGCAGGGCCGGCCCGGACGCACTTGGGGCTTCCAGCCGGAACGGCGCGGGCCGCGGGACGAGGTCGCCTTCCTTGCGGCGGTGCGCGACGATGCCGGCCGGCGCTTCGGCCTCGACACCGGGCGCATGCTGCTTGCGGGCTTCTCCATCGGCGGATCGATGGCCACCTACCTCGCGTGCGCCACGCCCGAAGCCTTCGCCGCCTACGCGCCGGTGTCGGGCAGCTTCTGGCGTCCGCATCCGGCGCGCTGCGCGGGGCCTGTGCGGCTCCTGCACACCCATGGCTGGACGGACGGCACCGTGCCGCTCGAGGGGCGGCTTTTGCGCGGCGACAGCCTCGAGGACATGGGCGCGGTGGCGCAGGGCGACGTGTGGCAGGCGATGGAGATCTGGCGCCGCACGAATGGCTGCCGGCTGCAGCCGCGCCACTTCGCCGAGACCGGACCCTACTGGCGGCGGGCCTGGGACGCCTGCGAGGGCGGCAGCCTCGATTTCGCGCTGTTCTACGGCGGGCACGGCATCCCGCCCGGCTGGGCGGAGATGACGCTCGACTGGTTCGAGGGCGCGCGCCTCGGCGAGTGAGGCCGCCCGGTCAGGCGACCTCGGAGTGCCGCGGCGGGCCCGGGAAGAGGCAGGCGCAGCGGTGCGCGCCGGTGCCCGGATGCGGCACCTCGGCCGCGCAGGCCTCGACCGCGCGGGGGCAGCGGGTGCGGAACACGCAGCCCGAGGGCGGGGCGAGCGGGCTCGGCAGGTCGCCCTTGAGCGCGACGATCTTCTTGCCGCGCTCCACCACCGGGTCGGGCACCGGCACCGCCGACAGGAGCGCCTGCGTGTAGGGATGCTGCGGTTCGGCATAGAGCCGGTCGGCCGGCGCCTTTTCCATCATCCGACCGAGATAGAGCACCATCACCTCGTCCGAGATGTGCTTCACCACGCTCAGGTCGTGGGCGATGAAGAGGATGGCGAGGCCGAGATCGCGCTGCAGTTCCTCGAGCAGGTTCACCACCTGCGCCTGGATCGAGACGTCGAGCGCCGAGACGGGTTCGTCGCAGATCAGCAGTTTCGGTTCCACGATCAGCGCGCGGGCGATGCCGATGCGCTGGCACTGGCCGCCCGAGAACTCGTGCGGGTAGCGGTTGATCATCTGCGGCAGAAGCCCGACCCGGTCCATCATCGCGCGGACCCGAGCCTGCACCTCCGCCCGCGACAGGTCGGGCCGGTGGGTGAGAAGCGGCTCGGCGATGATCCGGCCGAGCGTCATGCGCGGGTTGAGCGATGCCAGCGGGTCCTGGAAGATCATCTGGATCTCGGAGCGGTAGCGTTTCATCCGCGCGTTCGACAGCGCCATCAGGTCGTCGCCGCCCTGCCAGATCGCCTGGCCCGTCGCCGGCACCATGCGGATCAGCGCACGGGCGAGCGTGGACTTGCCGCAGCCCGATTCCCCCACGATGCCCAGCGTCTGGCCCGGCATCAGGTCGAAGCTGACGCCGTTGACCGCATGCAGGACGGGCTTGCGCGTCCACGGCATGTCGCCCGGCCGCGACAGCTCGAAGCGGACATGGATGTCGCGGGCGGAGAGGAGGGGCGTGGTCATGCGGCGATCTCCTCTGCGGGGCGGTGGCAGGCGCGGTCGCGCCCGTCCGCCGCCGGCACGAGCGGTGGCATGACGGCGCAATCCTCGCCCGCATGCGGGCAGCGCGGGCGGAACGGGCAGCCCTCCGGCAGGCGGGCCATGTTGGGCGGGTTGCCGGGGATCGCGCGCATGGCCGAGGTGCCGCGGTCGACGCGCGGCACGGCGGCCAGCAGCCCGCTCGTATAGGGATGGGTCGGGCGGGCGAACAGGGGGCCCGCGGCGCTACGCTCCATGATCCGGCCGCCATACATCACGGTGACCTTCTCGCAGAAGCCAGCGACGACCCCGAGGTCGTGGGTGATGAGCATGGTCGCCATGCCGAACTCGGCCTGCAGGTCGGACAGAAGCTGCATGATCTGCGCCTGCACCGTCACGTCGAGCGCGGTGGTCGGCTCGTCGGCGATGAGCAGGTCCGGCCGGCAGAGCAGCGCCATGGCGATCATCACCCGCTGGCGCATGCCCCCCGAGAACTCGTGCGGGTAAAGCCGGACACGGTCCCTGGCGCCCGGGATGCGCACCGCGTCGAGCATGCGCACCGCCTCGGCCAGCGCGTCGCGGCGCGCGAGACCCTGGTGCAGTTCCAGAACCTCGGTCATCTGGTCGGCGATCTTCATGTAGGGATTGAGCGAGGTCATCGGGTCCTGGAAGATGATCGCGATGCGCTCGGCCCGGATGCGGTTCAGGACGCGCGGCGGCGCGTTCAGGATCTCCTGCCCGTCGAAGCGCACCGACCCCGTGGCGCGGCCGTTCCGCGCGAGCAGCCCGAGCACCGCGAAGGCGGTCTGCGACTTGCCCGAGCCGCTTTCCCCGACAATGCCGAGCGTGTCGCCGCGATCGAGCGTCAGCGAGAGGCCGTTCACGGCGTGCACGGGACCGTCCGCGGTGTCGAAGGTGACGGAAAGGTCGTCGATCTCGAGAAGGGGCATGGTCAGCGGTCCTTTGGGTCGAGCGCGTCGCGCAGGCCGTCGCCCACGAAGAAGAAGCCGAAGAGCGTCAGCACGAAGAACAGGAGCGGGAAGCCGAGCTGCCAGATCGTGCCATAGGCGATCGTGCCCGCGCCCTCGGAGATGAGCGCTCCGAGCGAGGTCAAAGGTTCCTGCACGCCGAGCCCGAGGAACGAGATGAAGCTTTCCGTCAGGATCATCAGCGGCACGAGCAGCGTCGCGTAGACCGCGATGACGCCGGCGAGGTTCGGCAGGATGTGGCGGCGGATGATCGTGGCCGCGGGCACACCGGTGGCGCGGGCGGCCTCGATGAACTCGCGGTTCTTGAGGCTCAGCGTCTGGCCGCGGACGATCCGGCTCATCTCGAGCCAAGAGATGAGCCCGAGGCCCACGAAGAGCGCGGTCATCGAGCGGCCGTACATCACGAGGATCAGGATCAGCACGAACATGTAGGGAATGGACATGAGCACGTCGACGGCGCGCATCATCGCGTTGTCGACCCGTCCGCCCGCATAGCCCGCCACCGCGCCGTAGAGAGTGCCGACGCTGACCGCGACGAGCGCGCCGACCACGCCCACGAGCAGGCTGACCTGCGTGCCCTGCACGGTGCGCGCGTAGAGGTCGCGGCCGAGTTCGTCGGTGCCGAAATAGTGGCCGTTGTCGAGCCGCGGGCCGCCTTCCTCGGCGACCATGCCCATCACGGTGTAATCGAGCTCCTCGTTCGACCACTGGGCGAGGGTGCCGCCGAAGAGGGCGAAGAGCGTGACGAGGACGAGCATGGCGAGGCCCGTCATCGCCGCGCGGTTGGCGAGGAAGCGGCGGCGCGCGTCGGCCCAGAGCGAGCGGCCGGGGCTGTCCGCGTCCTCGGCCAGTCGGTCGGAGAGGGCGCGCATCTTCTGCTGGTTCACCACCATGGGATCAGTACCGGATCTTCGGGTCGATCCAGCCGTAGAGGATGTCGACCACGAGGTTGAAGAGGATGGTGAGCGCGCCCATGAGGATCGTGACCCCCATCATCACCGCGTAGTCGCGGTTGAGCGCGCTGTCGACGAAGGCCTTCCCGATGCCGCCGGTCGAGAAATAGACGTCCACCACGACCGAGCCGGTGATCATGCCGACGAAGGCGGGGCCGAGATACGAGATCACCGGCAGCATGGCGGGCTTGAGCGCGTGGCGCAGGATCACGCGGCGCTCGGGCAGGCCCTTGGCGCGCGCGGTGCGGATGTGGTTCATCGTCAGCGTCTCGAGCATGGACGAGCGGGTGATGCGCGCGATCGAGGCCATGAACGAGGTCGAGAGCGCGATCACCGGCATGATGACGTATTGCCACTGGCCGCCCTGCCAGCCGCCGCCCGGCAGCCAGCCGAGCCAGAGCGTGAAGACGAGGACGAGGATCGGCGCCATGACGAAGTTCGGCAGCACCTGCGCCCCGATCGAGACGCCCACGGCGAAGTAGTCGGCGACCGTGTTCTGCCGGATCGCGGCGACCACGCCCAGCGTCACGCCCACCACCACGGCGACGACGAACGACAGGATCCCGTAGGTCAGCGTCACCGGGAAGCCCTGCGCGATGATCTCGTTCACCGTGCGGTCCTTGTAGACGAAGGAGGGGCCGAAATCGAACTGGGTCACGATCCCCCAGACATAGGTCACGATCTGCCGCCAGAGCGGCTGGTCGAGGCCGTACTTGGCGTTGAGGTTCGCCAGAACCTCGGGCGGCAGCTCGCGTTCCGAGGTGAAGGGCCCGCCGGGGGCGGCGTGCATCAGCACGAAGGACACGACGATCAGGATCAGGAGCGTCGGGATCGCGATGGCGAGACGCTTCAGGGTGTAGCTCAGCATGGACGGGTCCCGGGCAGGGCGGCCAAGGAGACGCGGCCGCGCGTGGGGCAGAGCGCGATGCGGCGCGGACGGGGGCCGAGCGCCCCCGTCCGGGACGGATCACTCGGCGACGCGGTACATGTCCTTGGCGTACCAGGTCTGCATCACGTTCTGGGTCGGCAGGCCGCGGATGTCCTCGGCCACCATGTCGACCTGCGCGTAATGGTAGATCGGGATCACCGGCATCTCGGCCGCGAGGATCTCCTCGGCCTCCTGGTAGAGGGGCTGCGGATCCTCTGCGGTCTTCGACTCCTTCATGATGCGGTCGTAGTCCTCGTTGAAGAACTCGCCGTTGTTGTGCCCGGAATACGAGGTGAAGAGGTCGAGATAGGTCGACGCCTCGTTGTAGTCGCCGCACCAGGCATAGCGCGCCATCTCGAAGTCCTGCGCCTGCATCCGGTCGGTGTGCACCTTCCATTCCATGTTGTTCAGCGTGATGTCGAAACCGAGCGGCTTCAGCATCTGGCTGACCGCGATGGCGATCTTCTTGTGATCTTCGGAGGTGTTGTAGTTCAGCGTCAGCGCGACCGGGTTGTCGGGGCCGTAGCCGGCCTCTTCCATCAGCGTGCGGGCCTCTTCCATGCGGCGGGACTGGTCCCATCCCGCGTAGTCGATCTCGGGCACCTCGAAGCCGGCGGTTGCCCAGTGGGTCCAGTTGTAGGACGGCCGCTGGCCACCCTGCAGGATGCGCTCGACGATGATGTCGCGGTCGATGCCGTAGGACATGGCCTTGCGCACGCGCACGTCGTCGAGGGCCTCGGGGCCCTGGTCGCCCACGTTCAGCATGTAGATGTAGCTGCAGGAATAGGGCGTCGACGTCGCCTGGTCGGGATATTCCTCCGCGAGACGGGGATACTGGCCGGCGGGGACGTCGACGCGGTCGAGCTCGCCCGCGAGGTAACGCGTGAGGCCGAGGTTCACGTCGTTGATGGTGAGCGCGGTCAGCCGGTCGAGGACGACGTTCTCGGCGTCCCAGTAGGTCTCCGAGGGCGACATCTCGACCCGCTCGCCGAGGATGTGCTCGTCAAGCTTGTAGGCGCCGTTGCCCACCATGTTCTCGGGACGGGTCCAGGCGTCGCCATGCTCCTCGATCGTGGCGGCATGGACCGGGAAGGTCGAGGCATGCACCAGCATCTGCGGGAAGTAGGGCAGCGGCGTGCCGATGGTGACCTCGAGCGTGTGGTCGTCGACCGCGCGCACGCCGAGCTCCTCGGGCGGCATGTCGCCCGCGATGACCTCGGGCGCGTTCTCGACCTGCATGAGCTCCATGTACCAGGCGTATTCCGACGCGGTCGCGGGATCGGCGAGGCGGCGCCAGGCGTAGACGAAATCGT
This sequence comes from Roseivivax isoporae LMG 25204, assembly GCF_000521865.1. Classification (GTDB taxonomy): domain Bacteria; phylum Pseudomonadota; class Alphaproteobacteria; order Rhodobacterales; family Rhodobacteraceae; genus Roseivivax; species Roseivivax isoporae. The sequence continues at coordinate 111,539 of NZ_JAME01000007.1, read as the reverse complement.
CCGCCGTCACCGGGTCGCCGTTCGACCAGCGCGCGTCGTCGCGCAGCGTGAAGGTGTAGGTCTTCTGGTCCTCGGACACCGCGTGCTCCAGCGCGACGCCGGGCACGATGTTGCCCTCGCCGTCCTCGTTGTAGAGCCCCTCGAAGAGCTGACGCAGGATGTCCGAGCCCTCGACGTCGGTGTTGACCTGCGGATCCATCGACTTGATCGCGTCGAGCAACCAGAACGTGTAGTGCTGGTCCTCGGAAAGCGTCACGCCTTCTGGCACGGGGTTGTCGGCAAGTGCGGGCGCGGCCACGGCCAGCGCCAGGACGGATGCGGCGATGCGTCGGTTCAGCACGGGGGTCTACCTCCTCAAGGATCCCTGGATCTTGTCGTCCGGATGCCGTCCCCGGCGCCCGGTCGTGCACGCGAGACGAGAGTGTCCGACCGGGGGCATCAAGCCTATCGTAGCGTCAACGCGGCGATCCGCCCAGTCCCGGCCGGATTTCGCCGAATCCGGGCGACGCGGCGCCGGTCCGGCCTGCCCACGCGCTGGGCCACGGGGGCGTGAGCTTTGCAAAGATGGCGTCCGGCCGGCCACCATCTTTGCGATTCTTTCGCGGGCTGATTCGCGCGGGCCGGCGGCATCGCGCCAGGCCGGGGCGGGCGATCCGGGCGGCGCGCGGCCCGACCGGCCGCATCGCGCCGGACCGGAAATCAAGGCATTGATTTTCTTAAAAAACCGGTTTCGTTGACTCGCCTGCGCCGGCGCTTTAGGACACCGCCATCAACGGACATGGGAGCGGCGCGCGATGCGGGTGATGGTCAAGATCAGCGGCGAGGCGCTCGCCAGCGGGGCGGCAGGCGTGTTTTCCGACAGCGCCATCAGCTCGGTCGTGAAGGAAATCCTCAAGCTGCACGAATCCGGGGCCGAAGTGGCCGCGGTGATCGGCGGCGGCAACATCTTCCGCGGCTCGGTCTCGTCCGACTGGAACATCGAGCGGGTCGAGGCGGACAATGTGGGGATGCTGGGCACCATCGCCAACGGCATCCTGCTGCGCGCGAAGATCGAGGCGACCTCGGACATCGAGGTTCGGCTCATGTCGGCGCTGACCATCCCGCAGATCGGCGAGCCCTACATCCGCCGCCGCGCCGCGCGCCACCTCGAGAAGCGGCGCATCGTGCTGCTTTGCGGCGGCATCGGCGAGCCCTACCTGACCACCGACTACCCGTCGGTGCAGCGCGCGATCGAGCTCGACTGCGACTGCGTCCTCGCGATGAAGAACGGCATCGACGGCGTCTATGTCACCGACCCGCGCAAGGATCCGGACGCGCGGCTCTACAAGACGCTGACCTTCGAGAAGGCCATCAAGGACCGGCTGACCTTCATGGACCAGGCGGCGCTCGTGCTGGCCCAGCAGCACCGGATGCGCGTGCACGTGGTGGGCTTCGACCAGCCGGGCGCGGCGGGTCGCGTGCTGGCCGGCGAGCAGGTGGGCACCACCATCACCGACGACGCGCAGGTGAGCTTCTACTGATCCGGCGCGCGCAGGGGGCGGCGCGGGCTTTACCGGGCGGCCGATCTGCCGTCTGATCTGGCCCGCCGCCGCATTGCCGGGAGCCGTCCCATGACCGATGACCGCGCCGCCAAGAAGCTCGACGATGCCGCGCGCGCGGCCTGGCTTTCCTTCGTCGCCGGGCGCACGCAGGACGAGATCGCGCGCCTCATGGGCGTCTCGCGGCAATCGGCGCAGCGCCTGGTCAGCCAGGCGGTGGCTTCGGGCCTCGTGAAGGTCCGCATCGACCACCCGATCTCGCGCTGTCTCGACCTCGCCCATGCGCTCGGCGACACGTTCGGGCTCCGGGAATGCGAGGTGGTGCCGGCCCTCGGCGCCAACGAGGACACCCGCCGCGCCGTCAGTTTCGCCGTGGGCGACCGGATCGAGGCGCTGCTGTCGCGGCCCGACCCGATGGTGCTGGGGCTCGGGACGGGGCGCACCCTGCGCATCGCGGTCGAGCACCTGCCGCGCCTCGATTGCGCGCAGCACCGCATCGTGTCGCTGACCGGCAACATCGCGCCCGACGGCTCGACCGCCTACTACAACGTGCTGTTCACCATGACCGAGAAGGTCACCGCCCAGACCTATCCGCTGCCGGTGCCCGTGATCGCGGCCTCCGAGGACGAGCGCGCGGCGCTGACCGGGCAGGCGATGCTGGCCAATACCCGCGCGCTCGCCGCGGCCGCCGACATGTGGGTGGTGGGCGTGGGCGTGATGACCGACACCGCGCCGGTGCTGCAGGACGGCTTCATCGGGGCGGAGGACCTCGCGCGGTTGCGCGGCAAGGGGGCCGTGGCCGAGATCCTCGGCTGGCCGCTCGCCGCCGACGGCACGCTCGTCGCCGACCCGGTCACCGCACGGGTCTGCTCGGCGCCGCTCGATCCCGCGGGGAATCGGGTCGTCCTCGCCGCGGCGCACGGTCCCGAAAAGGTGGCGGGCCTGTCCGCCGCCCTGCGCGGCGGGCTCGTGAACGGGCTCGTGACCGACGAGGACACCGCGACGGCGCTCCTCGGGCGCTGATTTCCCCTCCGGACATTATCCATTTTATGCAATATCTTGCGCCCCGCCCTTTCGGCATCGCGCGAGGTTTTGGGCGCATGGCGCGCGGCTGCGCGCGAAGTCCGATGTTGACAGGATGTGCGGCGTGATGAATGTTTGCCCATGAGCTTGGCATTTGCTCAACAATGCTCTTTGGGAGGAAGGCATGAAGACCCTGACCCGCGCCCTCTTGGGCGCCACCGCGCTGACCGGCGCGGCCGCGCTGGCATCCGCACAGGAAACCACCCTGACCATCGCCACCGTGAACAACGGCGACATGATCCGCATGCAGGGGCTCGCCGACGATTTCACCGCGCAGCATCCCGACATCGCCCTCGAATGGGTGACGCTCGAGGAGAACGTGCTGCGCCAGCGCGTGACGCAGGACATCGCCACCAGCGGCGGCCAGTTCGACATCATGACCATCGGCACCTACGAGGTTCCGATCTGGGCGAACCAGGACTGGCTGGTGGCGCTCGAGGGCATGCCCGAGGACTGGAACCAGGAGGATTTCCTGCCTGCCATCGCGGACGGCCTGTCGGTCGACGGCACGCTCTACGCCGCGCCGTTCTACGGCGAGAGTTCGATGGTCATGTACCGCACCGACCTCATGGAGGCGGCCGGGCTCGAGATGCCCGAGGCGCCCAGCTGGGACTTCATCAAGGAAGCCGCGGCGGCGATGACCGACAAGGAGGCCGAGGTCTACGGCATCTGCCTGCGCGGCAAGGCCGGCTGGGGCGAGAACATGGCATTCCTGACCGCCATGGCGAATTCCTACGGCGCGCGCTGGTTCGACGAGAACTGGCAGCCGCAATTCGACAGCGAGGCCTGGGCCGCGGCGCTGAACGACTACCTTGAGCTCCTGAACAATTACGGCCCGCCGGGCGCGGCGAACAACGGGTTCAACGAGAACCTCGCGCTGTTCCAGCAGGGCAAGTGCGGCATGTGGATCGACGCGACCGTGGCCGCGTCCTTCGTCACGAACCCCTCGGATTCCACCGTGGCCGACAGCGTCGGCTTCGCGCTCGCCCCCGACAACGGGCTCGGCAAGCGCGGCAACTGGCTCTGGGCGTGGTCGCTGGCGATCCCGGCGGGCACCGACGACGAGGCGGCCGCGAAGGAGTTCATCGCCTGGGCGACCGGGCAGGGCTATACCGAGCTCGTGGCCGAGAACGAGGGCTGGGCGAACGTGCCGCCGGGCACCCGCACCTCGCTCTACGAGAACGAGGAATACCTCGCGGCGGCGCCCTTCGCGGAGATGACGCTCGAGTCCATCAACGCCGCCGACCCGACCAGCCCGACGGTCGACCCGGTCCCCTATACCGGCGTGCAGTTCGTGGCGATCCCCGAGTTCCAGGGCATCGGCACCGCGGTGGGCCAGCAGTTCTCGGCGGCGCTCGCCGGGCAGATGTCGGCCGAGCAGGCGCTGCAGAGCGCCCAGCAGCTGACCACGCGCGAGATGACGCGCGCCGGCTACATCGAGTAAGGCCCGCGGGGCCGGGGGCGCCGTCCGCGGCGCGCCCGGCCCGACCCGGCCCGCAGGGCGGGCCGTCCCATCCCTCCTGACGCACGAGGCGTACGATGGCGACGCAGCATTCCCGCGCGGCGGCCCGCGTGATGATTTCCCCTGCCGTGATCCTGCTCCTGGGCTGGATGCTGATCCCGCTCGGCATGACGCTCTACTTCTCGTTCCTGCGCTACAACCTGCTGATGCCGGGCGCGAACCCGTTCGTTGGGTGGGAGAACTACAGCTACTTCCTGTCCGACCCGGCCTTCCAGACCGCGATCGTGAACACGCTGCTCCTGGTCCTCGGCGTCCTCCTCATCACCGTGGTGGGCGGCGTCCTGATCGCGCTCCTGCTCGACCAGCCGATGTGGGGGCAGGGCATCGTGCGCATCCTCGTGATCGCGCCCTTCTTCGTGATGCCGACGGTCTCGGCGCTCGTCTGGAAGAACATGTTCATGAACCCGGTGAACGGGCTCTTCGCGCACCTCTTCCAGGCGCTGGGCCTCGCGCCCTTCGACTTCCTCGCCCAGGCGCCGCTCGCCTCGATCATCGGCATCGTCAGCTGGCAGTGGCTGCCCTTCGCGACGCTGATCCTGCTGACGGCCATGCAGTCGCTCGACAGCGAGCAGCTCGAGGCGGCCGAGATGGACGGCGCGAGCCCCCTCGCGCGCTTCTTCCACATCGTGCTGCCGCATCTCGCGCGCGCGATCACCGTGGTCATCCTGATCCAGACGATCTTCCTCCTGTCGGTCTTCGCCGAGATCCTCGTGACCACGAATGGCGGCCCGGGCACGGCCTCCACCAACCTCACCTACCTCGTCTACGCCGAGAGCCTCCTGCGCTTCGACGTGGGCACCGGGTCGGCGGGCGGCGTGGTCGCCATCATCCTCGCCAACATCGTCGCGATCTTCCTCATGCGCATGATCGGGAAGAACCTCGATGCCTGATCCCGTCCCCTGCTTCTTCTTGGCCGAAATATCCCCGCCGGAGGCATCCGGCCGCGCCACGGGCGCGGTCGTCCCGGCCCCACGCGCCGCGCGCCCCACGAGGAGGACCTGACCATGGCCCGTGCCGTCACGCCGCGCCGCAAGGCGATCAACACCGCGCTCGCCTGGGGCATCGGAATCCTGATCTTCTTCCCGATCCTCTGGACCATCCTCACGAGCTTCAAGACCGAGGCGCAGGCGATCGCCGACCCGCCGCTCTTCCTGAACTTCGACTGGACGCTCGAGAACTACGTCACCGTGCAGGAGCGGTCGAACTACTTCCGCCACTTCTGGAACTCGGTGGTGATCTCGGTGGGCTCGACGCTGATCGGCCTGCTGATCGCGGTGCCGGCGGCCTGGGCCATGGCCTTCGTGCCGGGACGGCGCACCAAGGACGTTCTGATGTGGATGCTGTCGACCAAGATGCTGCCGCCCGTGGGCGTGCTGGTGCCGATCTACCTGATCTTCCGCGACACCGGGCTCCTCGACAGCCGCATCGGCCTCGTGATCGTGCTGACGCTCATCAACCTGCCGATCATCGTCTGGATGCTCTACACCTATTTCCGCGAGATCCCGGGCGAGATCCTCGAGGCGGCGCGCATGGACGGGGCGGGCCTGCGCTCCGAGATCCTCTACGTGCTGACGCCGATGGCGGTGCCGGGCATCGCCTCGACGCTCCTGCTCAACATCATCCTCGCCTGGAACGAGGCGTTCTGGACGCTGAACCTGACCGCGGCCAACGCCGCGCCGCTCACCGCCTTCATCGCCTCCTATTCCTCGCCCGAGGGCCTGTTCTACGCCAAGCTCTCGGCCGCCTCGACCATGGCCATCGCGCCGATCCTCATCATGGGCTGGTTCAGCCAGAAACAGCTCGTCCGCGGCCTGACCTTCGGCGCGGTCAAGTAAGGGAGCCCCGTTCATGGGACAGATCACGCTCGACAAGGTGACCAAGCGCTTCGGCGAGGTCGAGGTCATCCCGCCGCTCGATCTCGAGATCGGCGACGGGGAGTTCACCGTCTTCGTCGGCCCATCCGGCTGCGGCAAGTCCACGCTCCTGCGGCTCATCGCCGGGCTCGAGGACGTGAGCGGCGGCCAGATCCGCATCGACGGGCGGGACGCCACCGAGACCCCGCCGGCGCGGCGCGGGCTCGCCATGGTGTTCCAGTCCTACGCGCTCTACCCGCACATGAGCGTGCGCAAGAACATCGCCTTCCCGATGAAGATGGCGGGTGTGCCCGAGGACGAGCAGAAGCGCCGCATCGAGGGTGCCGCCAAGGCGCTGAACCTGACCGACTACCTCGACCGGCGGCCGGGGCAGCTGTCGGGCGGGCAGCGCCAGCGCGTCGCCATCGGCCGCGCCATCGTGCGCGAGCCGGCGGCGTTCCTGTTCGACGAGCCGCTGTCGAACCTCGACGCGGCGCTCCGGGTGGGCATGCGGCTCGAGATCAGCGAGCTGCACGAGCGGCTCAAGACCACCATGATCTACGTGACCCACGACCAGGTCGAGGCCATGACCATGGCCGACAAGATCGTGGTGCTGCGGGCCGGCCATGTCGAGCAGGTGGGCTCGCCGCTCGAGCTCTACCGCAGCCCGCGCAACCTGTTCGTGGCGGGCTTCATCGGCTCGCCCAAGATGAACTTCATCGAGGGCGAGGAGGCGGGGCGCCACGACGCGCGGACGATCGGCATCCGGCCCGAACATGTCAGCGTCGACCCGTCGGGCCCGTGGTCGGGCGTGGTGGCGGTGTCCGAGCATCTCGGCTCCGACACGTTCCTGCACATCCACGAGACCGGGCTCTGCGACGTGATGACGGTGCGCGCGGGCGGCGAGCTCGACGTGCACCACGGGGACCGCGTGCGGCTCTCGCCGGACCTGAGCAAGCTGCATCGCTTCGACGGGCAGGGGCTGCGCATCGCATGACACGGCTGGCGGGACGGACGGCGCTCATCACCGGCGCCGCGCGCGGGATCGGGCGCGCCTTCGCCGAGGCCTATATCCGCGAGGGTGCGCGGGTGGCCGTCGCCGACATCGACGACGCCCGCGCGGCCGAGACCGCAGCGGCGCTGGGCGAGGCCGCGGTCGCGGTGCACATGGACGTGACGGACCAGGCGTCGATCGACGCGGCGGTGGCCCGGACGGTCGACGCGCTGGGCGGCATCGATATCCTGATCAACAACGCCGCGGTCTTCACCGCCGCGCCGATCGTCGAGATCACCCGAGCCGACTATGCCCGGGCCTTCGACATCAACGTGGCGGGCACGCTCTTCACGATGCAGGCGGTGGCGCGGCACATGATCGCGCGCGGCCGGGGCGGGCGGATCATCAACATGGCGAGCCAGGCGGGGCGGCGCGGCGAGCCGCTCGTCGCGGTCTACTGCGCCACCAAGGCCGCGATCATCTCGCTCACCCAGTCGGCCGGGCTGAACCTGATCGCCCACGGCATCAACGTGAACGCCATCGCGCCGGGTGTGGTCGACGGGGAACACTGGGACGGCGTCGACGCGTTCTTCGCCCGCTACGAGGGCAAGGCGCCGGGCCAGAAGAAGCGCGAGGTCGGCGCCGCCGTTCCCTACGGACGGATGGGCACGGCCGACGACCTGACCGGCATGGCCGTGTTCCTCGCCACCGACGAGGCCCGGTACATCGTATCGCAATGCTACAACGTGGACGGCGGCCAGTGGATGAGCTGATCCGAGGAGGAGACCCCGTGAAACTGTCGCTCGCAACGCTCGACCAGCTGCCCGGGGGCGTGGGCCGGCCGGGCTACGACCGCGCCGCGCTCAGCCCCGGCATCCTGCATTTCGGCGTGGGCAACTTCCACCGCGCGCACCAGGCGGAACATCTCGACCGGCTGTTCGGCACGGGCTGCGGGCAGGACTGGGCCATCGTCGGCGCGGGCGTGATGGCGGGCGACGCCCATGCCCGCGCGGTGCTCGAGGCGCAGGACTGGCTGTCCGTGCTGGTCGAGCAGGAGGCGGACGCCTCGACGGCGCGGGTCACGGGCGCCATGGTCGACTACCTGCCGGCGGCGGACGCCGAGGCGATCTGCGCCCGCATGGCCGAGCCGGACATCCGCATCGTGTCGCTGACGATCACCGAAGGGGGCTATTTCCTCGACGCCGAGGACCGCTTCGATCCCGACCACCCGGCGATGCGCGCCGACGCGGCCGCGCCCGACGCGCCGAAGACCGTGTTCGGCATGATCCTGAAGGGCCTGCGCCTGCGCCGCGCCGCGGGACACGCGCCCTTCACCATCATGTGCTGCGACAACATCCCCCACAACGGCGCGGTGACGAAGGCCACGCTGACCGGGCTCGCGCGGCTCTCCGATCCGGCCTTCGCCGACTGGGTCGCGGAGACCGTCGCCTTCCCGAACGCCATGGTCGACCGCATCACCCCCGCGACCTCGGACCGCGAGCGCGCGCTCTGCCGGGACGTGTGGGGTATCGAGGATGGCTGGCCGGTCTTCTGCGAGAGCTTCACCCAGTGGGTGCTCGAGGACGACTTTCCGGCCGGGCGCCCGCCGCTCGAGGAGGTGGGCGTGCAGTTCGTGCCGGACGTGACGCCCTACGAGCTCATGAAGATCCGCATCCTGAACGGCGGGCACGCGGTCATCGCCTATCCCGCGGGGCTCCTCGACGTGCATTTCGTGCACGAGGCCATGGAGCATCCGCTGGTCAACGCCTTCCTCGCCAAGGTCGAGCGCGAGGAGATCCTGCCCGGCGTGCCGCCGGTGCCGGAAACCGACGTCGCGGCCTATCTCGCGCTCATCGAGCGCCGCTTCGCCAACCCCAAGATCGGCGACACGGTGCGCAGGCTCTGCCTCGACGGGTCGAACCGGCAGCCGAAGTTCATCCTGCCGTCGGTGGCGGACGCGCTGGGACGCGGCGGCCCGGTCGAGGGCCTGGCGCTCGCCTCGGCGCTCTGGTGCCGCTACTGCGCGGGCACGACCGACAGCGGCGCCGTGATCGCGCCCAACGACCCGAACTGGGACCGCCTGACCGACGCCGCGCAGGCGGCGCGGACGGACCCGCAGGCCTGGCTCGGGATGCGCGAGGTCTACGGCACGCTTGGCGAGGACCGCCGCTTTGCCGACCCGTTCGGGCGCTGGCTGGACGCGCTCTGGACCGAGGGCACGGCCGCGGTCCTGGCGCGGTACACGGGCCACGGGTGATGGCGGGGGGGGCCGCGCGGCGGCTCGTCATCTTCGACTGCGACGGCGTCCTCGTGGACAGCGAGACAATCTCGGTCGGCGTGTTCCTCGAGCTGCTGCGCGAGGCGGGCTGCGACATGTCCGAGAGCGAGGGCTACCGCACGCTGCTCGGGCGGTCGGTGGCCTCGATCTCGGAGACGCTGGCGCGCGAGCACGGGCTGCGCCTGTCGTCCGAGCACCTCGCCGAGGCGCGCGCGCGCATCTTCGCGCGTTTCCGGACCGAGCTCGCGCCGATCCCGGGTGTCGGCGCGGCGATCCGCGCGCTGCCCGACCCGGTCTGCGTCGCCTCGTCGAGCCAACCGGACCGGATCGCGCTGGCGCTCGGCCTGACCGGGCTTGCGCCGCTCTTCGGCACGCGGCTCTTCAGCGCCAGCATGGTGACGCGGGGCAAGCCCGCGCCGGACCTCTTCCTGTTCGCGGCGGAAACGATGGGCGCCGATCCCGCCCATTGCGTCGTGATCGAGGACAGTCCGGCGGGCATCACGGCCGCCAAGGCGGCGGGGATGCGCGTCATCGGATTCGTCGGCGGCGGCCATGCCGGGCCCGCCGGCCTGCGGGAAAGGGTTGCGCAATGCGCGCCAGACGCCATCATCGGGAGGATGGACGAACTGGCCGGGGCGCTGGCGGCGCTCGCCTGAGGGCTGACCCGGAGGGATCGAGGAACGGATGACGGCGATCTTCTGCGCGGTCGACGTGGGAACAGCCAGCGCGCGCGCGGGCCTGTTCGACGCGACGGGCCGCATGCTGGCGCGCGCGGTCCGGCCGATCGCGCTCTGGACCGGCGCGCCCGGCCGCGGCGAGCAGGAGGCCGACGGCATATGGGCCGCGTCCTGCGCGGCGGTGCGCGCGGCGCTCTCCGCGGCGGGGCTCGCCGGCGACGACATCGCTGCGCTGGCCTTCGATGCGACCTGCTCTCTGGTGCTGCGTGACCGGACGGGCGGCCCGCTCGCCCTGTCGGAGGCCGGGCGCGACGTGATCGCCTGGTTCGACCACCGCGCAACCGAGGAGGCCGCGCGCTGCACCGCCACGGGCCACGCGGTCCTCGCGCGCCTCGGCGGCTCCATGAGCCCCGAGATGCAGATCCCGAAGCTCATGTGGCTCAAGGCGCGCCGGCCGGATCTCTGGGACCGGCTCGGATCGGCGTGGGACCTGACCGACTGGATGACCCACCGCGCGACGGGGGGCAGCGCGCGCTCGCTCTGCCCGCTCGTGTCGAAATGGACCTACCTGCCGGGATCGGGCGGCTGGCAGCCGGATTTCCTGGCCGCGGTGGGCCTGCCGGACCTGCTTGCGCGGGCCGCTCTGCCCGCGGAGCCGGTGCCGCCGGGCCGCGTGGCGGGCACGCTGTCGGCCGCTGCCGCCGCGGAACTCGGGCTCGCGGCGGGCACGCCGGTCGCGGCCGGGCTGATCGACGCCTTCGCGGGGGCGCTCGGGCTCATCGCGCCGCCCGCGCCGGGGCGGCCCGGAGAGGCGGCGGTGATCGCGGGCACGTCGAGCTGCGTCATGACCATGGGCGTCGACCGCTGGAGCGTGCGCGGCGTCTGGGGGCCCTATCGGGGCGCGATCCTGCCGGGCCACTGGGTGAACGAGGGCGGCCAGTCGGCCAGCGGCGCGCTCCTCGACTACATCCTCGGGATGGCGGCGACGGGCGGCGGGGCGGCGCCCTCCCACGAGGACATGCTGGCGCGAGTGGCGGCGCTGCTCGAGCGGCACGGGCCGGCCCTGGGCGAGGGGATCGACCTTTTGCCCGATTTCAACGGCAACCGCACACCGCTCTCCGATCCGGGGCTCCGGGGCGTTGTGGCGGGGCTGACGCTCGACCGCGACCCGGAATCGCTGGCCGTGCTCTACTGGCGGGCGGCGGTATCGGTGGCGCTCGGCCTGCGGCAGATCGTTGAGCACGTGCGCGCGGGCGGCGCCGCCATCGAGGGCCTGGGCATCGGCGGGGGGCACGCGCGCAGCCCGCTGCTGCTGCAGCTCTACGCCGATGCGACCGGTTGCCCGGTGAGGGTGGCGGGCGAGGGCGAGGCGGTGCTGCTCGGCACCGCGATCTGCGCGGCCGAGGCGTCGGGCGTCTTTCCCTCGCTCGGGGCGGCGGCGCGCGCCATGCAGCGGCCGGGGGCGGAGCGGCGGCCGGATCCGCGCGCCGCGGCCCTGCGCGACCGCGACTATGCCGTGTTCCTGCGCATGCAGGCCCACCGGGACGAGATCGCGCGCCTGCGCGCCGCGCCGGTCCCGGCCACGGCGGCGGTGCACGCGTGAGCGGCGCCGCGGCGGGGACCGGGCCTGCGCAGGCGCAGGCGGTCGCGGCGATCCTCGACGCGCCCGCGCCGCGCGCCACGGGGTTCATCGTCACGATCTACGGCGACGTGGCCGAGCCGCGGGGCGGCACGCTGTGGATGGGCACGCTGATCGAGACCTGCGCGGCGCACGGCATTTCGGAAAGCCTCGTCCGAACCGCGGTGTCGCGGCTCGTGGGGTCGGGGCGGCTCGTGGGCGAACGGATCGGACGGCGCAGCTACTACCGCCTGACCGACGCCGCGCGGGCCGAGTTCGCCGAGGCCGCGCGGCTCTTCTACGCGCCGCCCCCCGATGCGACGGGTTGGCTCCTCGCGCTGGGCGAGGCGCCTTTGCCGAGCGACCTGAGCCGCGTGGCCTGGGCCCGGATCGGGCCCGAGGCGGCGCTGGCGCCGGACCGCGCGGACGTGAGCCGTCCTGCCGCCTGCGCGGCGGTGGACGGGGAACGCCTCGGCGACCTGCGTGCCTTCGCGGCGCGGCACTGGGCGCTCGATACCGTAGCCGAGGGCTATCGCGGGTTCCTCGCGCGCTTTGCCCCGGTGGCGGACCTGCCGGACGCCGACATGCCGCGGGACGGCGCGGCCTGCCTCGCGCTGCGCCTCCGTCTCGTGCACGCCTACCGGCAGGTGGTGCTGGGCGATCCGCGGCTGCCGCGTGCCGCGCTGCCGGCCGACTGGCCGGGCCGCGCCGCGCGCCGCGCCTTTGCCGGCAGCTACCTGAGGCTCGCGGAGGCTGCGGACATGCATGTGGGCCGAGCCTTCCACGATTCGGCCGGGCCCCTCGCGGCCGAGACCGAGGGTACGCGACGGCGCCGCGAGACGCTGGCGCGCCAGCGCGCGGAAGAGGAGAATATGGCCCACTGACAAGGGGATGGACAAAAGCGTCACGGAGGGTCTCGAAAATTGTCTTCGCGCGTGACGCTTTCTGCGTTATATCCCTTGGTGCGAGCAGGGAGGATCCATGACCCACGCATTCATCTGCGACGCCGTGCGCACGCCGGTCGGCCGCTATGGCGGCGCGCTGTCCTCGGTGCGGGCCGACGACCTCGCGGCGATCCCGCTCGAGGCGCTGCAGGCCCGCAACGAGGCCGTCGACTGGGAGGCGGTCGACGACGTGATCCTCGGCTGCGCGAACCAGGCGGGCGAGGACAACCGCAACGTGGCGCGCATGGCGGCGCTCCTGTCGGGGCTGCCGGTCGGAGTGCCCGGCACGACCGTCAACCGCCTGTGCGGTTCGGGCATGGACGCGATCGGCATGGCCGCGCGGGCGATCCGGGCGGGCGATGCGGACCTCATGCTCGCAGGCGGGGTCGAGAGCATGTCGCGCGCGCCCTTCGTCATGGCCAAGGCCACGAGCGCGTTTTCCCGCAATGCCGAGATCTACGACACGACGATCGGCTGGCGCTTCACCAATCCGAGGCTGAAGGCCGCCCACGGCGCCCATTCCATGCCCGAGACCGCCGACAACGTCGCCGCCGACTGGCAGGTGAGCCGGGAGGACCAGGACGCCTTCGCCGCGCGCAGCCAGGCCCGGTGGGCCGCGGCGCAGGAGGCGGGGCTCTTCGCCGACGAGATCGTGCCGGTGACGATCCCGCAGCGCAGGGGCGACCCGCTTGTGATCGACACCGACGAGCACCCGCGCCCGGGCACCGATGCCGCGAAGCTCGCGACACTCCGGGGCGTGAACGGCCCCGACCTGAGCGTGACGGCGGGCAACGCCTCGGGCGTGAACGACGGCGCGGCGGCGGCCATCGTCGCCTCCGAGGCGGCCGCCGCGCGGCACGGGCTGACCCCCCGCGCGCGCGTCGTCGCCATGGCCGCGGCGGGCGTTCCGCCGCGGGTGATGGGCATCGGCCCCGTGCCGGCGGTGCGCAAGGTCCTGGACCGCGCGGGCCTGGGCCTCGACCGGATGGACGTGATCGAGCTCAACGAGGCCTTCGCGGCGCAGGCGCTGGCCGTGCTGCGCGACCTGGGCCTGCCCGACGATGCGGATCACGTGAACCCGAACGGCGGCGCGATCGCGCTCGGCCACCCGCTCGGCATGAGCGGCGCGCGGCTGGTCGGGACGGCAGCCTGGCAGCTGGGCCGGACCGGCGGGCGCTATGCCCTCTGCACGATGTGCGTGGGCGTGGGGCAGGGGATCGCCCTGATCCTCGAACGCGTCTGAGACCCTGAAGCGACCCCTGATACGGGAGGACGAACGATGTACGCGCAGATGGTGAAGTCCGAGGCCTCGAACGACGATCCCGGGATGCTCGCGGCGTTCCAGGCCCGCATCGACCGGGGCGACAAGATCGAGCCCAAGGAGTGGATGCCCGAGGGCTACCGCAAGACGCTGATCCGCCAGATCAGCCAGCACGCCCATTCCGAGATCGTGGGTCAGCTGCCCGAGGGCAACTGGATCACCCGCGCGCCGACGCTGCAGCGCAAGGCGATCCTGCTCGCCAAGGTGCAGGACGAGGCGGGCCACGGGCTCTACCTCTATTCCGCCGCCGAGACGCTCGGGATCAGCCGCGACGAGATGTTCGAGCAGCTGCATTCGGGACGCGCCAAGTATTCCTCGATCTTCAACTACCCGACGCTGACCTGGGCCGACATGGGCGCGGTGGGCTGGCTGGTCGACGGCGCGGCGATCATGAACCAGGTGCCGCTGCAGCGCACGTCCTACGGTCCCTACAGCCGCGCGATGATCCGCATCTGCAAGGAGGAGAGCTTCCACCAGCGGCAGGGCTACCACATCATGATGAAGATGGCCCGCGGCACCGAGGCGCAGCGCGAGATGGCGCAGGATGCGCTCGACCGCTTCTGGTATCCCGCGCTGATGATGTTCGGTCCGTCCGACAAGGACAGCGTGCATTCGCAGCAGTCCATGGCGTGGAAGATCAAGATCAACACCAACGACGAGCTGCGCCAGCGCTTCGTCAACGAGACGGTGCCGCAGGCCGAGTTCCTCGGCCTGACCGTGCCCGACCCGGAGCTGCGCTGGAACCCGGACAAGGAGGGCTACGATTTCAGCCAGCCGGACTGGGACGAATTCTTCGAGGTGCTTAAGGGCAACGGGCCCTGCAACCGCGAGCGCCTGGGCGCGCGCGTCCGGGCCTGGGAGGACGGCGCGTGGTTCCGCGAGGGGCTCACGGCCTATGCCGACAAGGCGGCGCAGCGCCGCGCGGGCGCCGCGACCGCGGCCGAGTGACGGGCACGAGGGAGGAGACGCCGATGGCACGGGAATGGCCGCTGTGGGAGATCTTCATCCGCAGCCAGAACGGGCTGAATCACCGCCACGTGGGCAGCCTGCATGCCCCGGATGCCGAGACCGCGATCCACAACGCGCGCGACGTCTACACGCGCCGCAAGGAGGGCGTGTCGATCTGGGTGGTGAGGTCCGCCGACATCACCGCCTCGCGCCCGTCCGAGAAGGGGCCGCTGTTCGATCCGGCCGAGGACAAGGTCTACCGACACCCCACCTTCTACGACATTCCCGACGACGTGGGGCACATGTGATGCCGTCGCTTCCCGACATGACCACGCCGAATGTCGAGGCGCTGGCCGCCGACGCCCGCGCGCCCCGCCCCGATCCCGCCGAGACGGTGCCGGAGCTGAAGCCTGCGCTCTTCGAGGGCCTGTGCCGGCTCGGGGACAGCACGCTTGTGCTGGGGCACCGGCTGTCCGAATGGTGCGGCAAGGGCCCGGCGCTCGAGGAGGACATCGCGCTCGCCAACATCGCTCTCGACCTCATCGGGCATACCCAGATGTGGCTTGGCCTCGCCGCCGAGGTGGAGGAGGCGGGGCGCAGCGCCGACGATCTCGCCTACCTGCGCGACGCGATGCGGTTCCGCAACCTGCTGCTGGTCGAGCTGCCGAACGGCGACATGGCCCGCACGCTGATGCGGCAGTTCCTGTTCGACGCCTGGCACCACGAGATGCTGGAGCGGTTGACCGGCTCGGACAGCGCGCGGGTGGCAGAGATCGCCGTCAAGGCGCTGAAGGAGGTGCGCTACCACCTCGAGCGGTCGAGCGACCTGGTCATCCGGCTGGGCGACGGCACCGCCGAGAGCCACCGCCGCATGGCCGGTGCGCTCGACATGCTCTGGCCCTACACGGGCGAGATGTTCGCGGGCGACGGCACCGACGCGGCGCTGGCCGAGGCGGGGATCGCGCCCGACCCGGCATCGCTGCACGAGGCCTGGCACGGCATCGTGACCGAGGTGCTGGAGGAGGCGACGCTCGGCGTGCCCGAGGGCCGCGCCGACGTGCAGAAGGGCGGCCGGCAGGGGCGGCACACAGAGCACCTGGGCTACCTCCTGGCCGAGATGCAGTTCCTGCAGCGGGCCTATCCGGGGGCCGAGTGGTGACCGAGACGCTCGCCGATACCGCCACCGTCTGGGGCTGGCTCGCGGAGGTGCCGGACCCCGAGATCCCGGTGATCTCGGTGGTCGACCTCGGCATCGTGCGCGAGGTCCGGCACGAGGGCGACACGCTCGTGGTCGCGGTGACGCCCACCTATTCGGGCTGCCCGGCGGTCGACGTCATCGACCTCGAGATCGACGCCCACCTGCGTCGGCGCGGGGTGGCGAAGCTGCGCCTCGAACGGCGGCTCTCGCCGCCCTGGACGACCGACTGGCTGTCCGCCGAGGGGCGCGAGAAGCTCCGGGCCTACGGCATCGCGCCGCCCGTGGACGGCACCGCCGGCAGCCGCGTGCAGGCGCGCGCGGCGCGGCTGTCGGGGCAGCCGGCGGTGACCGTGGCCTGCCCGCGCTGCGGATCGCGGGCGACCGAGAAGGTCAGCCAGCACGGCTCGACGCCCTGCAAGGCGGCCTATCGCTGCACCGCCTGCCTCGAGCCTTTCGACTACTTCAAGTGCATCTGACCGGAGGACGCGCCTGATGCCGAGGTTCCACCCGCTGACCGTGACCGAGGTGCGCAAGACCACCCGCGACGCGGTGGTCGTGACGCTGGCCCCGCGGCCCGAGGACACGGCGTCCTTCGCGTTCACGCAGGGGCAGTACCTGACCTTCCGGCGCGAGTTCGACGGCGAGGAGCTGCGCCGCTCCTATTCGATCTGCGCCGGCGCCGACGAGGGCGTGCTGCGCGTGGGCATCAAGCGGGTCGAGGGCGGTGCGTTCTCGACCTGGGCCAACGAGGGGCTCCGGGCCGGCGACACGCTCGAGGCGATGCCGCCCATGGGCCGGTTCTTCACCCCGCTCGATCCGCATGCGGCACGGCATTACCTCGCCTTCGCGGGCGGGTCGGGGATCACGCCGGTCCTGTCGCTCGTGCGCACGATGCTCGACCGCGAGCCGCAGGCGCGCGTCACGCTGGTCTATGCCAACCGGCAGGTCGGCTCGATCATGTTCCGGGAGGAGCTCGAGGACCTGAAGAACGTGCATCTCGGGCGGCTGTCGGTCATCCACGTCCTCGAGAGCGAGGCGCAGGAGATCGACCTCTTCTCCGGCCGGATCGACGCGGCCAAGATGGACGCGCTCTTTGCGCACTGGATCGAGCCATCCGATGTGGACACGGCCTTCATCTGCGGGCCCGAGCCCATGATGCTGACCATCGCCGAGAGCCTGCGCGCCCACGGCCTGACGGATGCGCAGATCAAGTTCGAGCTCTTCGCCTCCGCGCAGCCCGGCCGCGCCAGGACGCGCGCGGTGTCGCAGGCCGCCGACCGCGCCGGCGCCATGTGCGAGGCCGAGGTGACGCTCGACGGCGCGACGCGCACCTTCCGGTTTCCGAAGGATGGAACGGCGCTTCTCGACGCGGCGCTCGAGAACGCGATGGACGTGCCCTATTCCTGCAAGGCGGGGGTCTGTTCCACCTGCCGCGCCAAGGTGCTGGAGGGAGAGGTCGAGATGGAGACGAACCACGCGCTCGAGGATTACGAGGTGCGCGCGGGCTACGTGCTGACCTGCCAGTGCGTGCCGCTCTCGGACCGTCTGGTGGTCAGCTATGACGCGTGAGGAGACGGCCGCAGCCGGCGCCATGCCCATGGCCGACTACCTGGCGCGGGGCGGCGTTCTGACCGCGCCCGGCAACGTTCCGCCGCGGGTGCGCGCCGAGCTCTTGCGCCTCATGTCGTCCTTCGTGGACAGCGAACTGGCGGGATCGGCGGGCTTTGCCGACGCGATCAACCGCGCGCCCGGGATCAAGGAGCGCATCGCCGCGAGCCGGATCGTGCTCGAGAAGGCCGACCATGCCGAACGCGTGCTGGTTCTGATGGCGGAGTTCGGCACCGATACCGGGCGCTACGAGCGCGCCCACGACTGGTCCGCGCGGGTGCCCCGCGACACCGAGATCGCGGCGGCACGGCAGGGCGGCGACGCCCGGCTGTCGGTGTTCCACTACCCGCTCGAGGGCTGGACCGACGCGGTGGTGATGAACGTCCTGATGGGTCTCGCCACCTGCGTCCAGCTCGAGGAGGCCGCGCGCGTGGCCTATCAGCCGCTGGCCGATGCGATGCGCGGCATCGCCCCGCGCGAGCGGCGCCACATGGAGCTGGGGCTCGAGGGGCTCGGCCGCATAACCGCCGGGGAGGGGACGGACGCCGCGCAGGCGGCGGTGCGCTACTGGTGGCCGCGGGTGGCGGCGTCCTTCGGCCCCGCGGGTTCGGACCGCTTCGAGCGGCTCAGGGCGATGGGCCTCAGGCACGAGCCGAACGAGGCGCTGCGCGCGCGGTGGGAGGCGGCCGCGCGCGCCGCGCTCGCCGGGCACGGCCTCGCGGCCTGAAGCATCCGGGCGCGGCCGCCGCCCGGCGACGATCCAAGGAAGGGGCACCACATGCTGACGACCGCGCCGCGCAGGCTGCAGAGCTATCTCGAGGGCGCCTGGCGCGCGGGCGAGGGCGAGGGGCGCACGCTCCTGCACGCAGCGACCGGTGCGCCCGTCGCGCGGATCGGCGCGGAGGGGCTCGACCTCGCTTCCGCGCTCGACTGGGGGCGGCGCACCGGCGGGCCGGCACTGCGCCGGCTGACCGTGCACCAGCGGGCGCTCATGCTGAAGGAGATCGGCCTGCGCCTGATGGAGATGAAGGAGGAGTTCTACCTCGAGAACTACCTCACCGGCGCGACCCGCAAGGACGGCTGGATCGACATCGACGGCGGCATCGGGACGCTCCTGACCTTCGCCTCGCGGGCGCGGCGCGAGTTTCCGAATGCCCGCGTGATCCCCGAGGGACCGGTCGAGCCATTGTCGAAGGACGCGACCTTTTCCGCCCAGCACGTGCTCGTGCCGCGCCGGGGCGTCGCGGTGCACGTCAACGCCTTCAACTTCCCGGTCTGGGGCATGCTCGAGAAGATCGCGCCGGCGCTCATCGCGGGCATGCCCTGCCTCGTGAAGCCCGCCTCCCAGACCGCCTACCTGACCGAGCGCGTGGCGCGGCGCATCCTCGAGATGGGCATCCTTCCAGAGGGCGCGCTGCAGATCCTCTGCGGGCCGGCGGGCGATCTTCTCGACCACGTGACCGAGCAGGACGTGGTGACCTTCACCGGCTCGGCCGCGACGGGACGCGCGCTCCGGACGCATCCCGCCATCGTCGAGCGGTCGGTGCCGTTCACCATGGAGGCGGACTCGCTCAATGCCGCGATCCTCGGGCCCGATGCGGGCCCCGGCACGCCCGAATTCGACCTCTTCGTGCGCGAGGCGGTGCGCGAGATGACGGTGAAGGCGGGGCAGAAATGCACCGCGATCCGCCGCCTGATCGTGCCCGGCGCGCATGCGGATGCCGCGGCGGACGCGATCGGGGCGGCGCTTGCCGCCGTATCCGTGGGCCTGCCCGACGACGCGGACGTGCGCATGGGCGCGCTCGTCTCGCGCGCGGACCGCGACGGCGTGCGTGCGCGCATCGCCGAGCTTGCGGCCGAGGCGGAGATCGTCGCGGGCGACCCCGACGATGTGCGGCTCGTCTCGGGTGACCCGGAGGCGGGGGCGTTCCTGAACCCGGTGCTCCTGCGCTGCGCGCGGCCGCACGACGCGCAGGCCGTGCACGCGGTCGAGGCCTTCGGCCCGGTGGCGACGCTCATCGCCTACGGTGCGCCCGAGGAGGCGGCGGCGCTCGCGGCCCTGGGGCGAGGGTCGCTCTGCGCCTCGCTCTTCACCGACGATCCGGCGGTCGCGGCGGAGGTGGTGACGGAGCTCGCGCCCTACCACGGGCGGGTGCTGATCGGCAGCCGCGCCTCCGCCCAAAGCTCGACCGGGCACGGCGCGCCGCTCGCGCCGCTCGTCCACGGCGGCCCGGGCCGCGCGGGCGGCGGCGAGGAGATGGGCGGCATGCGCGGCGTGCGCCACTTCATGATGAGGACGGCGGTGCAGGGCGCGCCGCGGCTCCTGTCCGCGGTGACCGGGCAATGGTCCGAAGGCGGCGCGGTGCGCGACGACGTGCACCCGTTCCGCCGCCCGCTGTCGGAACTGCGGCTCGGCGACCAGGTGGTCACCGCCGCGCGCGAGGTCACGCAGGCCGACGTGGAGCATTTCGCCGACTTCACCGGCGACACGTTCTACGCCCACATGGACGGCGCCGCCGCGAAGGCCAACCCGTTCTTCGAGGACCGCGTGGCCCATGGCTACCTCGTCGCGTCCTTCGCCGCGGGGCTCTTCGTGTCGCCGGAGCCGGGTCCGGTCCTGGCGAATTACGGCGTCGACAACCTGCGCTTTCTCACGCCGGTCTATTTCGGCGACAGCCTGCAGGTCCGGCTGACCTGCAAGGAGATCAACCCGCGCGAGGGGGCGGGGCACGGCGAGGTGCGCTGGGACGCGCGCGTGACGAACCAGACGGGCGCGGTGGTGGCGCAGTACGACGTGCTGACCATGGTCGCGAAGGACTGGCCGGCCCCGGCGTGACGCGGCCGGCCTGATCCGGAGGAGCGCGCGGTGCCCGCGCGCGCCGGTCTGGCCCTCCGGCGCCTCGCGGCGCCTGCGGGCGGGGGAGGGGCTGGCGCCCCTCCGCGCCGGTGACCCGATGCCGCGTCTTGCCTCGGAGCCGCGCCGGTGGGACACTCGGTCCGTGCGCAAGGGGAGGGACCTGATGCGATCCTGGGGTGTCCTGATGCTGGGCCTGTGTGTCGCTGCCGGTGCCGCCGGTGCGGCCGACGGGCCCCTGCCGCTGCCGGAGCCGCTGAGCGACGCGGATTTCCGGCCCGTCGACCGGGCCGAGGCGGAGCTCGGCCAGCTCCTCTTCTACGACGCGATCCTGTCGGGGAACCGCAACATCTCGTGCGCGACCTGCCACCACCCGCGCTTTGCCACCGGCGACGGGCTGTCGCTGGGCCTCGGCGAGGGGGGGCGGGGCCTCGGGCCCGAGCGCGTGCCGGACCCGGACAACCCACCCGAGCAGCTCATTCCGCGGAACGCGCCGCCGCTCTTCAACATGGGCGCGCGGGCGGTGACCGTCCTGTTCGCCGACGGGCGGATCGAGGTCGACCCCGAGCGCCCGTCTGGTCTGCGCACGCCGATGGAGGAGGAGATGGTCGCGGGCTTCGCGAGCCTCCTGTCGGCGCAGACCATGTTCCCGGTCCTGTCGCAGGACGAGATGGCCGGGCACTACCAGGAGAACGACGTCGCGCGCGCGGTGCGGCAGGGGCTCATCACCGGTGCGGGCGGCGCCTGGGACCTGATCGCGGGCCGCGTCGCCGCGATCCCCGCCTATGCCGAGCGGTTCGCGGCGGTCTATCCCGAGATCGCGGGCGGCCGCGCGATCGCCTTCACCGACATCTCGAACGCGGTGGCGGCGTTCATGGAATTCGAGTGGCGTTCGGACACGGCGCCCTTCGACGCGGCGCTCCGGGGCGCGGCGCCGCTCGAGGGGGCGGCGGCGCGGGGGGCCGCGCTGTTCTACGGCCCGGCCGGGTGCGGCAGCTGCCATTCCGGGCCGCTCCTGTCGGATTTCGGGTTCCACGCCATGGGTCAGCCGCAGCTCGGCCCCGGCAAGGCCGCGCGGTTCGAGCGGCACGCCCGCGACGACGGGCGGCTGCGGGTGACCGGGCGCGCCGAGGACACCTATGCCTTCCGCACGCCCATGCTGCGCAACGTGGCGCGCACCGGCCCTTGGGGGCACGCCGGTGCCTATGGCGATCTCGGCGCCTTCGTCGCCCAGCACGCGGCGCCGCAGGCAGGGCTCGAGTCCTACGGGCGCGACGCGGTGCTGCCGGCCTTCGAGGGGCCGAAGCCCGTCTGGGCGCTGCTCGACGACGACGGCGCGGTGGCCGAGGTGGTGGGCGCCGCGGTGCCGGGGCCGGGCCTGACCGAGGCCGAGCTGTCGGACATCCTGGCCTTCCTCGACACGCTCACCGACCCGGCGGCGATCGCGGGACGGCTCGGCATTCCCGACGAGGTCCCGAGCGGGCTGCCGGTCGAGCGCTGAGGCTCAGCCCGGCAGGTGCGTGCGCGAGAGGCTGAGCGCGCGGTCCGCGTCGACCGCGCGCCAGTCGCTCCACCCGCCGCCGGGCCAGCGGACGCGGATCTCTGCGCGCGCGTGCGGCCCGAGCCCGAAATGCAGCGGGCCCGCGATGCCGCCCGCATGCCCGCCGCCGACCGTCAGCTCCTGCGCCTGCACGCCGTCCGCGGTGCGCAGCTCGACCCAGGCGCCGATGGCCCGCCCGTTCGGCCCGGGCTGCGCGAGCGTGACCGACAGCCAGTGCCCGGTCCCGGGCGTCGCGTTCTGCCAGAGCTCCATCGGCGCGCGGCGGTTCATCACCACGAGGTCGAGCCGGCCGTCGCCGTCGAGATCGGCAAGCGCGGCACCGCGGGCGCGCGTCATGGTGGCGATGCCGGCCGCGGCGGCGGCCTCGCGGAAGGTGCCGTCGGGCTGCTGCATCAGCAGCGTGTTCGGGTCGTGCATCGCCATGTCGGGCATCTGGTCGACATTGCCCTTGGCGACGAAGATGTCGGGCCGCGCGTCGTTGTCGACATCGGCGATCTGGGCGTGCCAGCCGGTCGAGGGCCGGCCGTCGTCGCCGGTATGCGGGCGCTGGGCGGTCGCCCCCTGCGCATAGGGCGCGTCGCGCCAGCCGGTGCCGTCGTTGAACTGCAGGAGCTGGTCGCCCATGGAGGTCAGCATCACGTCCGGGTAGCCGTTGCCGTCCACGTCGCCCGAGGCGATGCCCATGCCCCAGAGCGACACGCGCCGCCAGCCCTCGTCCTCGGTCCGCGGCGCGAGGGGATCGAGGCGCCACATCTCCTCGTGGCCGCCGCGGATGTAGTAGTGGCGGTCGTTCGAGATGCGCAGCTCGGGCGTGTCCACGCGCTGCCAGTCCGAGATCAGCATGGAGAGCGCGCACCAGCCGGGCGACAGCGGCACGGGCGGGCCGTAGCGGTCGCCCTCCGGGCGCACGAGCGCGTTGTCGTCGCAGGCCTCGAACGGGCCGTCGGGATCGTCCCGGTCGACGTAGTTGCCGAAGGCGAGGGTGGGCAGCTGCCGGTCCGGCTCCCAGGTGGCGGAGAACGCCGTGGTCCAGCCGTCGCCGGGATCGAGGCCGAGGGATGCGGTCGCGTCGGTGAAGCCGCAGGCGCCGTCGCCCTTCAGGACGACATTCGGCCCGAGCCGCAGCACCACGAGGTCGAGCGCGCCGTCCCCGTCGATGTCGAGCGGGTAGGCGCCGGTCACGCCGGTCAGGGGCGCGGCGCCGCCGTGGCGGAAGGTCAATGGCGCGCCCGGGCCCGCCGTCTCGTTCACGAAGAGCCGCGCGGGCTCCGCGCCGCCCGCGGCGTAGAGGTCGGGGCGCGCGTCGCCGTTGCAATCCAGGACCGCGACGCCGCCACCCACGAAATGCTCCCACCCACCGGCATAGACATGCGCCACGGGCAGGCCGTCCGCGCGGTCGACGAAGCGCGGCTCGGCGGCGGCGGGGGCGGCGGCGAGGCAGAGGGCGAGGGCGTGTTTCATGCGGCATCCTCCCGTCCGGTTCCGAGATGGCGTTCGGTCACGTCCGAGAGCGCGAGCGCCGCGGCGCCGTAGCCCCACAGGAGGTCCCCCCAGGCGTGCACCTCGATCTGCGGCACCGGGCGGCCCGAGTTCAGCACGTGGCGCTCCATCTCGGCCAGCGTTTCCTGCGCGTAGAGGTAGTCGTAGCGCATCCGCTCGCCCGAGAGGATGATGAGCCGGGGATCGAACAGGTTCACCACGTTGGCGAGGCCGAGCGCGAGGTAGCGACCCGCGCGGTGGAAGATGGCGCGGGCGGCGCCGTTGCCCGCCTTGGCATGGTCGTAGAGGCTTTCGAGCAGGACGCGGATCGGCAGCGCCGCCTTGTCGATGCGGTTGAGCGCCACCGTCGCTTCGCGCGCCAGCGCGTAATCGGCGATGTAGGCCTCGAGGCAGCCGCGCTGCCCGCACCGGCAGAGCGCGCCGTCGAGCTGCACCTTGATGTGGCCGAGTTCCATCCCGAGCCCGCGCGCGCCGCGGTAGAGCCGGTGGTTGACCACGAGCCCCATGCCGACGCCGTGCTCGATGGTGACCACGGCGAAGTCGGGCATCGAGCGGCCGACCCCGAACCACAGCTCTGCGAGCGCCACGAGGTTCGCGTCGTTGTCGATCCGCACGGGCAGGCCCAGCCGGGCCGAGAGCAGGTCGGCGAAGGCGATGTCGCGTTCGCTCAGGACGGGCGACCAATGCACGTGGCCGCGCTCCGAATCGATGAACCCGGGCACGCCGATGCCCACCGCCGAGAGCGCGTCGCGCGCGATTCCGGCGCGCGCGCAGGCATCGTCGAGCAGCTCGGCGGCGATGCGGATCATGTCGGCGGGCGCCTCGACCCCGCGGGCGGGGGCGGTGGCGGAGCCGAGCTCGGCCCCCGCGAAATCGAGGATGACCGCGGTGTGCTCACAATCGGACAGCTTCATGCCCGCGGCGCAGAAGGCGCCCGGCCGCACCCCGAGCGCCACGGGCGGGCGTCCACGCCCGCCGTCCGCGGGGTCGCGCGGGATCGAGATTTCCTCGAGGAATCCGCGCTCTATCAGGTCCGATGTCTGCAGCGTGACAGAGGCCGGGCTGACGCCCAGCTCCTTGGCGATCTGCGCGCGGCTGAGGCTGCCCGCGGCGCGGACGCGTTCGAAGATCTGCTGGCGCAGGGGGCGCATGCTTTCCGACATGGGTGCGATCAGTGGCCCGCAGCCGCGGGGTTGGGCGAGTGTCGGGTCGAGCGCGGTCTGGTCCTGCATTTGTTCGCCGTCCGAACTAAATCCCTGCTTCTGCAGTGCAGAAATTCGTTCATGCCTCCCATTGAGGCCGGTCTGCCGGCCTTATGTCCAGTTTCGAGCATCTTCGCATACAAATTTATTTTGACAATCGAATTTAATCTGGCAAAGTTTTGCTGTCCCGGCGAATCCGCCGGTCTGGCCGTACGCGGCCGTGACACCAGGGAGGATACAGATGCACAGAAGAACGCTCATCGCGGCGCTGGCCGCGGCGACCAGCCTCACGGCGCCTGCCTTCGCGCAGGACATGACCGTGGGCGTCAGCTGGTCCAACTTCCAGGAGGAGCGCTGGAAGACCGACGAGGCCGCGATCCGCGGCGCGCTCGACGCGGCAGGCGCCGCCTACGTGTCGACCGACGCGCAATCGTCCTCGGCCAAGCAGCTTTCGGACGTCGAGAGCCTGATCGCGCAGGGCGTCGACGCGCTCATCATCCTGGCGCAGGATGCCAGCGCCATCGGCCCCGCGGTCCAGGCCGCCGCCGACGAGGGCATCCCGGTCATCGCCTACGACCGCCTGATCGAGGACGACCGCGCCTTCTACCTGACCTTCGACAACGTCGAGGTCGGCCGGATGCAGGCGCGCGCGGTGCTCGAGGCGCAGCCGACCGGCAACTACGTGATGATCAAGGGCTCGCCGACCGATCCCAACGCAGACTTCCTGCGCGGCGGCCAGCAGGAAGTCCTGCAGGAGGCGATCGACGCGGGTGACATCACCATCGTCGGCGAGGCCTACACCGACCAGTGGCTCCCGGCCAACGCGCAGCGCAACATGGAGCAGATCCTGACCGCGCAGGCGAACGAGGTCGACGCGGTCGTCGCCTCGAACGACGGCACCGCCGGCGGCGCCGTGGCCGCGCTGACCGCGCAGGGCATGGAAGGCATCCCGGTTTCGGGTCAGGACGGCGACCACGCCGCGCTGAACCGCATCGCGAAGGGCACGCAGACCGTCAGCGTCTGGAAGGACGCGCGCGAGCTCGGCAAGCGGGCAGGCGAGATCGCGGTCGAGCTGGCCGGCGGGACCGAGATGTCGGCGGTCGAGGGGGCCGAGGAGTGGACGTCGCCCGCGGGCACCACGCTCTGGGCGCAGTTCCTCGAGCCCGTGCCGGTCACGCAGGACAACCTGAGCGTCGTCACCGACGCCGGCTGGATCACCGTCGAGGCGCTCTGCCAGGGCGTCGAGAACGGGCCCGCGCCCTGCAACTGATGCCTGACGGCATGCGCTGAGGGGAAGGGCGCGCCCACCGCGCCCTTCCTTCCATCCAGTGTGCCGGGCCCCGCTGCGCGGGACGCCCCGGCCGCCCGGTCCGCGCCCCATGTGCGCCGCGGACCCCACGGCACCGCACGGCACATGTCACGCGCGCGGCCCCGCGCGCCCCTGGGGGGACTTCCAGATGGCCGACACGACCGGCAATTCGTCCGCGACCCGCACCCGCAAGGGGCTTCTCGACACGCTCGAGGTGGACACGCGGCTACTCGGCATGATCGGCGCCTTCGTCGTTCTGTGCCTGATCTTCAATTTCGTGACCGATGCGCGGTTCCTGACGCCCCGCAACGTGTTCAACCTGTCGATCCAGACCGTCAGCGTCGCGCTGATGGCGACCGGCATGGTGTTCATCATCGTGACGCGGCATATCGACCTGTCGGTGGGCTCGCTGCTCGCCACCTGTTCGGCGGTCATGGCGATGACGCAGACCGCGATCCTGCCCGACATCCTGGGCGGGCTGAACCACCCGATGACCGCGCCCCTCGCGCTGGTCGTGGGCCTGGTCGTCGGCACCGCCATCGGCGCCTTCAACGGCTGGCTCGTGGGATACCTGACCATCCCGGCCTTCATCGTCACGCTGGGCGGGCTGCTCGTCTGGCGCAACGTCGCGTGGTACCTGACGAACGGGCAGACGATCGGCCCGCTCGACGAGAACTTCCAGCTTCTGGGCGGCATCAACGGCACGCTGGGCGAGACCGCGTCCTGGGTCGTGGGCGGCATCGCCGTGATCGCGGCGCTCCTCGCGCTCGCCTCGGCACGCCGCTCGAAGAGGGCGCACGACTTCCCGGTCAAGCCGCTCTGGGCGGAGCTGGTCCTGGGCCTCGTCATCGCCGCGGCGATCCTCGGCTTCGTCGCGGTCCTGAACGCCTACGACGTGCCGCAGAACCGGCTCGAGCGGATGTTCGAGGCGCGCGGCGAGGTCATGCCCGAAGGCTACACCGAGGGCTACGGCATTCCCTATTCCGTGCTGCTGCTGATCCTCGTGGCGATCGTGATGACGGTGGTCGCCCGCAAGACGCGGCTCGGGCGCTACATCTTCGCCACCGGCGGCAACCCGGACGCGGCCGAGCTGTCGGGCATCAACACCCGGCTGCTGACGGTCAAGGTCTTCGCCATCATGGGCTTTCTCTGCGCCCTGTCGGCGGCGGTGGCCTCGGCGCGCCTGACCTTCCACTCGAACGACATCGGCACGCTCGACGAGTTGCGCGTCATCGCCGCGGCGGTGATCGGCGGCACGGCGCTCGCCGGCGGGATCGGCACCATCTACGGCGCGATCCTCGGGGCGCTCATCATGCAGTCGCTGCAATCGGGCATGGCCATGGTCGGCGTCGACGCGCCGTTCCAGAACATCGTCGTGGGCGGCGTGCTCGTGCTCGCGGTGCTGATCGACATCCTCTACCGCAAGCGCACGGGAGCGAAGTGATGGTGGACCGCAGCGGAACGCCCCTGGTCGAACTCAGGGACATCTCGATCGCCTTCGGCGGCGTCAAGGCGGTGGACCACGTCAGCGTGGACCTCTTTCCGGGCGAGGTCGTGGGCCTGCTCGGCCACAACGGCGCGGGCAAGTCGACGCTCATCAAGTGCCTGTCGGGCGCCTACCGGCAGGACACGGGCGACGTCTACATCAACGGCGAGAAGGCAACGATCAACAACCCGCGCGACGCGCGCCGCTACAACATCGAGACGATCTACCAGACGCTCGCGCTGGCGGACAATCTCGACGCGGCCTCGAACCTCTTTCTCGGGCGCGAGATCGTGACGCCGCTCGGGCTCGTGGACGAGAGCGCGATGGAGGCCGAGACGCGCAAGGTCATGGGCCGGCTCAACCCGAACTTCCGCAAGTTCAACGCGCCGGTGTCGGCGCTGTCGGGCGGCCAGCGGCAGTCGGTGGCGATCGCGCGGGCGGTCTACTTCAACGCCCGCATCCTGATCATGGACGAGCCGACCGCCGCGCTCGGGCCCGCCGAGACGCAGATGGTGGCCGAGATCATCCAGGAGCTGAAGAAGCAGGGCATCGGGATCTTCCTGATCGACCACGACGTGCATTCGGTCAAACGGCTGTGCGACCGCGCGGCGGTGATGAAGAACGGCGAACTCGTGGGCGTCGTGGACGTGGACAAGGTGTCGACCGACGACATCCTCGCCATGATCATCGCCGGCAAGAAACCCGAGCACCTGGCCGCCTGATGTATCTCGGACTGGATCTCGGAACGTCGGGGCTCAAGGGGCTCCTGATCGACGACGCGCAGCAGGCGGTGGCCGAGGCCACCGCGCCGCTCACGGTGTCGCGTCCGCAGGACGGCTGGTCGGAACAGGCGCCGGCCGACTGGATCACCGCGGCCGAAAGCGTGCTCGACGCGCTCTCGGCCAAGGCCGACCTGTCGGCCGTGAAGGGCATCGGGCTGTCGGGCCAGATGCACGGCGCCACCTGCCTCGACGCCTCGGACGCGGTGCTGCGGCCCTGCATCCTCTGGAACGACACCCGCGCGCATGCCGAGGCGGCGGCGATGGATGCCGACCCGAAATTCCGCGCGATCTCGGGCAACATCGTCTTTCCGGGCTTCACGGCGCCCAAGCTCGCCTGGATGCGGGCGCACGAGCCCGACATCTTCGACCGCGTGGCGCGCGTGCTCCTGCCCAAGGACTACCTGCGCCTCTGGCTGACCGGAGAGGCCGTGTCCGAGATGTCGGATGCGGCCGGCACGAGCTGGCTCGACACCGGCGCGCGGGACTGGTCCGACGACCTCCTGTCGGCGACTGGGCTCTCGCGCGATGCGATGCCGCGGCTCGTGGAGGGCGCGGCGCCCTCGGGCACCCTGCGCGCCGACCTGGCGCGGCGCTGGGGCATGGGCGAGGTCGTGGTCGCGGGCGGGGCGGGCGACAACGCCGCCTCGGCCGTGGGCATCGGCGTCACCCGACCGGGCGAGGCCTTCGTGTCGCTCGGCACGTCGGGCGTGCTTTTCGCGGCGACCGAGGGCTATCACCCCGACGCCGGCACGGCGGTCCACACCTTCTGCCACGCCATGCCGGGCGCATGGCACCAGATGGGCGTGATCCTCGCCGCCACGGACGCGCTGAACTGGGCCGCGCGGCTCATGGGCACCGACGCGGCGACGGCCACCGAGGCGCTCGGCGACGCGCGCGCGCCCGGCCGGACGCTGTTCCTGCCCTATCTCGGCGGCGAGCGGACACCGCACAATTCCGCGCGCCTGCGCGGCGCGTTCCTGCATCTCGACCACGCCACCGACCGGGACGCGGCGGTGCGCGCGGTGATCGAGGGCGTGTCCTTCGCGCTGCGCGATTGCCGCGACGCGCTGGCGGCCACCGGGACCGAGCTTGCCTCGGTCGTGGCGGTGGGCGGCGGCGCACGGTCCGACACCTGGCTCGCGACGCTCGCCAGCGTGCTGAACGTGCCGATCGGACGGCCGGTCTCGGGCGATTTCGGCGCGGCCTTCGGTGCCGCGCGGCTCGGGGCCATGGCCGCGACCGGCGCGACCGACCTTGCCGCCGCACCGCGCATCGCGCGCACCTTCGATCCCGACCCGGACCTCGTCCCGGCGTTCGACGACGCTCACGGCCGCTACCGCGCGGCAGCAAAAGCCCTTCTGGAGCTCTCATGACCGACTTCTTCCGCGACATCCCGAAGATCACCTACCAGGGACCCGACGCCGCGACCGACTTCGCCTTCCGCCACTACGACCCCGAGGCGGTCGTGATGGGCAAGCGGCTGGAGGACCACCTGCGCTTTGCCGTGGCCTACTGGCACAGCTTCGCGTGGGAGGGCGGCGATCCGTTCGGCGGGCGCACGTTCGACCGGCCGTGGTGGGGCGACGACATGGCGGCCGCGAAGGCCAAGGCCGACGCGGCCTTCGAACTCTTCGCGATCCTCGGGCAGCCCTATTTCTGCTTCCACGATGCCGACGTGCGCCCGGAGGGTGCGTCCTTCGCGGAGAGCCGCCGCAATCTCGAGGAGATCGTGGATCATTTCGGCACCAAGATGGAGGAGACCGGCACGCGGCTTCTCTGGGGCACCGCGAACCTCTTCTCGCACCGCCGCTTCATGAGCGGGTCGGCCACGAACCCCGATCCCGACGTGTTCGCCTATGCCGCGGCGACGGTGAAGTCCTGCCTCGACGCGACGCAGAAGCTCGGCGGCGAGAACTACGTGCTCTGGGGCGGCCGCGAGGGCTACGAGACGCTCCTGAACACCGACCTCGCGCGCGAGCGTCAGCAGGCGGGCCGGTTCCTGTCCATGGTTGTCGACTACGCGCACAAGATCGGCTTCAAGGGCACGATCCTCGTGGAGCCGAAGCCGCAGGAGCCGACCAAGCACCAGTACGATTACGACGTCGCGACCGTCTACGGCTTCCTCAAGGAGTTCGGCCTCGAGAAGGAGGTCAAGATGAACATCGAGCAGGGGCACGCGATTCTCGCCGGCCACAGCTTCGAGCACGAGCTGGCGCTGGCGCGCGACCTCGGCATCCTCGGGTCGATCGACATGAACCGCAACGACTACCAGTCGGGCTGGGACACCGACCAGTTCCCGAACAACGTGCCCGAGGTGGCGCTGGCCTATTACGAGATCCTCAAGGGCGGCGGCTTCACCACGGGCGGCACGAACTTCGACGCCAAGCTCCGCCGCCAGTCGCTCGATGCCGAGGACCTCGTGCTCGCGCATGTGGGGGCGATGGACGTCTGCGCGCGGGGCCTGCGCGCGGCTGCGGCCATGCTCGAGGATGGCGGTCTCGAGGACGCGCGCACCGCGCGCTACGCCGACTGGGACAAGCCCGAGAACGCCGGGCTCCTGTCCGCGGACCTCGCGCAGATCGCGCAGCGGGTCGAGGACGAGGACATCCGCCCCGAACCGCGTTCGGGCCGGCAGGAACGCCTCGAGAACTGGCTGAACCGCTTCGTCTGAGGCGTCGCCGCGCCCCCGGGACCCGCGTTCCGGGGGCGTGGCGGATCAGACCACCTGCGCGTCCGTCTCGGCGTTGAGCGATCCGCCAAGCGACTTGAGCCGCGCCTGCGCGACCTCACCGAACAGCGGTTCGGCCTCGCGCGTCAGCTTCAGCACCAGGCGCCGCTCCACCGGATCCCAGTCGAGCGTGGCGCCCGCCTGCGACCGCTCGGACATCCACAGCATCGCGCCGAGCCGCATCGCCTTGCCCAGCACCTCGGCCGCCTGCGTGCCCTCGGCATCGAGCAGCGCATAGAGGTCCTCGAACCGCGTGCCCTCGCGCTTGTTGCGGTAGCGGTGGAGCAGGGCGAGGCCCAGGAACAGCCGTTCGGAATGCTTGAGCCCGCCGAGATTGGCGCGCGTCGCGTTGTCGAAACAGGTTTCGGCCCGGTAGTCGGGATGCGCGCGCCAGCTCACGTCGTGCAGCAGGCACGCGGCCTTCACGAGGCGCCGCCGTGCCGGCGAGGCGCCGGGAAAGAGCGGCTCGACGAAGCGGAACAGCCGCCGCCCGAAGCCCGGCAGCCGCGCATCCTTGGCCTCGGCGAAGGAACAGGCCTCGATCAGGGGATCGCGGTCGCGCAGCGCCTGCGGCATCTGCTCGTAGAGCAGGCCCTCGCGGATGCCGTAGCTCGAGATCGCGATGTCGGCGGGGCGGAACGCGTCGACCAGCTGCGGCAGGACCTCTGCCGCGAAGGGCACGAGCGCCATGCGCGAGGACGAGAGCCCGCAGGCCTTGCGCAGCACCTCGAGGTCGGCCTTCTCGATGAACTTCGCGGTCTCGCGCACCGCCTCGGCGTTCATGCGGTATTCGTGCAGGACGTGCAGCGGATAGGCGCGCCGCTCCATGTCGATCCGGGCGATGGCGCGCCACGAGCCGCCGACGAGGAACAGCCGGTCGCGCTGCGGGCCGACCTTCTCGACGAGGCCCGCCATGATGTCGGCGATGTGGGCCTCGCGTTCCTTCCGGCCGCCCGGGATCTCGCGCAGCTTGAGCGGGCCGAGCGCCGATGTGGCCCGGCGGCCGACGCGGCCGCCCGAGATCTCGGCCAGTTCCATGGACGAGCCGCCGATGTCGCAGACCAGCCCGAAGCTGCCCGGCCAGCCGAGGAGGACCCCCTGCGCCGACAGCCGCGCCTCGTCGGCGCCGTCGATGATGTGGATCCGGATGCCGGTCTCGGCCGCGATCTCGGCGCAGAAGGCGCGACCGTCCTCGGCATCGCGCACCGCGGCGGTCGCGACGGCGGTCAGCGGCTGAATGTCCATGCCCTCGGCGAGGAGCTGGAAGCGGCGCAGCGCCGCGCGGGCGCGTTCGCGCCCCTCGGGGTTCAGCCGGCCGGTTTCCGACATGCCCGCGCCGAGCCCGCACATGATCTTTTCGTTGTAGAAATAGGCGGGGCTGCGGGCGGCGCCGTCGAACACCACGAGGCGCACGGAGTTCGACCCGATGTCGACGACACCCACGCGCGACAGCGCGCGGGCCTCGGGATCGGCGAAGAGCGGGCGTCCGAACGGCCCCCATTCCGGGTGATCGTTCTCGGCTGGTCCGTTCATCAGGGGTGCCTTCCGCCTGGTCCCTCTTTGGTGCGGAAACTGGCCCAGCAGAGTCCGGGGGTCAAGCGCGCGCGGCCATCCCGGGCGCTGCGTCACCCGTCGTCGGTGTGGGTGAGTTTCGGCACGTCCTTGGCCCCCGCGCTGCCGCGGCCGGAGAGCGAGGGATTCTCCATGAAGAAGCGGTGGCAGTTGAAGGCGAACACGCCCTCGGGCACCTTCTCGCGCACGAAATGGCCGTCCGCGCCCATGACCCAGCTCTGCGCGGTGTCGGCGAGATTCGCCGCCATGATCTGGCTGACGATCTGCGCCTTGACCGTGTCGTTCATGATCTCGACCAGCGTCTCGACCCGGCGGTTGAGGTTGCGGCCCATCCAGTCGGCGGACGAGATGAAGACGCGCGCCCTGCGGTGGGGCAGGCCGTGGCCGTTGCCGAAGCAGGCGATGCGGCTGTGCTCGAGGAACCGCCCGACGATGGACTTGACGCGGATGTTCTCGGACAGGCCCTTCACGCCGGGGCGCAGGCCGCAGATGCCGCGGATCACGAGGTCGATCTTCACCCCCGCCTGGCTCGCGGCATAAAGCGCGTCGATCATGTCGGGTTCGATCAGCGAGTTGAGCTTGGCCCAGACCTGCGCGGGCTTGCCGGCGCGCGCGTGCTCGGCCTCCTTCTCGATCATCTCGATGAGCGAGGACTTGAGCGTGTGCGGCGAGATCGACAGATTCTCGAGCCCCTCGGGATTGGCGTAGCCCGAGAGGTAGTTGAAGACCTTCGACGCGTCGCGCCCGAGCGGCGCGTCGCAGGTGAAGAGCGACAGGTCGGTGTAGATCTTGGCGGTGATCGGGTGGTAGTTGCCGGTCCCGAAATGCGAGTAGGTGACCAGCCGGTCGCCCTCGCGCCGCACGACGATCGACATCTTGGCGTGGGTCTTCCAGTCGAGGAAACCGTAGACCACGTGCGCGCCCGAGCGTTCGAGCCGCCGCGACTGTCGGATGTTGGCGGCCTCGTCGAAGCGCGCCTTGAGCTCGACGAGCGCGGTCACCGACTTGCCGTCCTCGGCGGCCTCGCACAGCGCGTCGACGATGGGCGAGTTGCGCGAGGTGCGGTAGAGCGTCTGCTTGATCGCCACCACGTTCGGGTCGAGCGCCGCCTGGTTGAGGAAGCGCACCACCATGTCGAAGGTCTCGTAGGGGTGGTGCAGCAGCATGTCTTTCTGGCGGATCGCCGCGAACATGTCGCCGTCATGGTCCTGCACCCGTTCCGGCACCCGCGGGGTGAAGGTCGGCCACAGCAGGTCTGGCCGCGTGTCGAGCACCAGCTCCTTCATGTCGGCGACGCCGATCATGCCGTCGAGCTCGATCACCTCGTCCTCGCGCACGTGCAGCTCGGACATGACGATGCGGCGCAGCGCCTCGGGCGCGCCGCTCGAGATCGTCAGTCGCACCACCTCGCCGCGGCGGCGGCGCTTCAGCGCCACCTCGAACTCGCGCACGAGATCCTCGGCCTCTTCCTCGACCTCGAGGTCGCTGTCGCGCAGCACGCGGAAGCCGAAATGGTCGCGCACCCGGTAGCCCGGGAACAGCTTGTCGATGTGCAGGAGCAGCACGTCCTCGAGCAGGACGAAGCGCTGCGCGTCGTCGCTCGCCGGCAGCGACAGGAAGCGGTCGATCTGCGCCGGGATCGGCAGGAGCGCCTGCAGCGACTTGCGGGTCTTCGGGCCCTCGAGTTCGAGCGCCAGGCAGTAGCCGAGATTCGCGATGAACGGGAAGGGATGCGCCGGGTCGATGGCGAGCGGCGACAGGACCGGGAACACCCCGTCGAGGAAGCGTTCGCTCAGATGCGCGCGGTCTGCCTCGGTCAGCTCGTCGCGGGTCAGCACGCGGATGCCCTGCGCGTCCATCTCGCGCCGGAGGTCGGCCAGCACGCGCTGCTGCGCCGCCATGAGGTTGCGCGCGTCGGTGTTGATGCGCACGAGCTGCTGGGCGGGCGTCAGGCCGTCGGCGGCCGGGGTGATGTTGCCTGCCTGCGCGAGCTCGCGCAGGCCCGCCACGCGCACGGTGTAGAACTCGTCGAGGTTCGAGGCCGAGATCGACAGGAACCGCAGCCGCTCGAGCAGCGGCACGCGGGGGTTCTCGGCCTCCTCGAGGACGCGCCAGTTGAAGCCCAGCCACGACAATTCGCGGTTGAAGAAACGGTCGGGGCCGTGGAGGTCGAGATCGGGCATCTCCACCGGGTCGGGGAACGGTGCCTTGAGGAAGTCTGCGTGTGTCATGGCTGCCCTTATTCCGGTCTCCGGTGACGGTTTCATGACCGCTTACAAGGCCTCGTCCACGGTGGTCGCCTCGAGCCGGGCGAGGCAGTCGCGCGCGAGCGGCAGCGTCACCGGCCGGTGACGCGCGAGCGCGGTGCGGTCGATCTCGTCGACAAGGCGCGAGGCCATGCCGAAGGACCGCGACATGCGCGTCACGAGGTAGCCGATAACGCGGTGGTCTGGCACGAGCTGGCGATCCGCGAAAAGCTTGGCGATCAGTGCCGACAGCAGGAGGTCGTCGGGCCGGTCGAGCAGCACGACCTGCGTGCCCATGACGCGCGACTTGAGGTCGGGAAGCGCCAGCGCCAGCCGCGCGGGCGGCGCCGCGGCCGTCATCAGGAGCGCGTTGCCCTCGCTCAGGATGAGGTTGTGCAGGTGAAAGAGCGCGTCCTCGCCCGCCTGGTCGCCCGCGATGGCCTGTACGTCCTCGACGCAGAGCGGGCCCGCGGCGAGGGCGGGGATGTCGGCATCGGCAAGGTCGGCCGCCGCGCAGATGCGCGCGCCGCTCTCGGCCTGCCAGACATGGGCGAGGTGGGTCTTGCCCGACCCCTCGGGCCCCGCGAGCATGAGCTTGCCCGAAGGCCAGCCGCGCCAGGCGTCGATCATCGCCACCGCCTGCGCGTTGGCGTCGGTGACGAAGAAGTCGCCGCGCCCCAGCGCCGGGCGCACGGGAAGGTCGAGGCCCAGCTGCTCAGCCATCGGTGCCGTCCTGCGCCGGCTGACCGGAATAGAGCTGGCTCGACTTGTACTGCGCCACGAG
The DNA here is from genome assembly GCF_000521865.1 of Roseivivax isoporae LMG 25204. Lineage (GTDB taxonomy): Bacteria > Pseudomonadota > Alphaproteobacteria > Rhodobacterales > Rhodobacteraceae > Roseivivax > Roseivivax isoporae. The sequence goes on along the minus strand of NZ_JAME01000007.1, from coordinate 75,933 downwards.
GAAGCGCGCGATGACGCCGAGCGCGGCGGCCACGGGCACCGCCACGAGCAGCCCCACGAAGCCGAAGAGCGTGCCGAAGACCGACATGGCGAGCAGCAGCCACACCGGGTGCAGGCCGACGCTGTCGCCCACGAGCTTGGGTGTCAGGAAGTTGCCCTCGATGAACTGGCCCGACTGGAAGATCGCCCAGACGGCGACGATCCAGACCCAGTCGCCCCAGAACTGGAAAAGCGCGAGCCCGATTGCCAGCACGCCGCCCACGATGGCGCCCACGTAGGGGATGAAGGTCAGGAACCCCGCGACGACGCCCACCACGAGCCCGAACTGCAGGCCGACGAGCATCAGCGCCACCGCGTAATAGGCGCCGAGAATCAGGCAGACCGTGCCCATGCCGCGGATGAACGAGGACAGGGTGTGGTCGATCTCGGTGGCGAGGCCGCGGATCACCGGCGCGTGCTGGCGCGGCAGGAGGTCGTCGATGCGGGCGACCATCCGGTCCCAGTCGAGCAGCAGGTAGACCGCCACCACCGGCACGATCACGAACAGCAGCAGGATCGACACGAGCGACGCCGCCGAGGACAGGGCCGTCTGCAGAAGCTCGCCGCCCTTCTCGCGGATGGTCTCGCCGAGCGAGATCATCGTCTCGCGCACGACGCTGTCCTCGGCGAGAAGGTCGGGGAAGCGCTGCGCGAGGTAGCCCTGCAGGTTGTTGAAGATCTGCGGCGCCACCTCGATCAGCTGCGCGGTCTGGTTCACCAGCGTGGGGATCACGAGAAGCGCGATCAGGATGAAGATCAGGATCGCGCCCACGGTGATGATGCCGGTGGCGAGGCCGCGCGAGGCGCCCGCCGCCTCGAGCCGGTCGGCGAGCGGGTCGAGGAAATAGGCGATGGCCGCGCCCACCACGAAGGGCAGGAGCACGTCGCCGAGGAACCACAGCACCACCGTCAGGACGATGGCGGCGATGCCCCAATATTTCAGCTGGTCGCGGACGGGCAGCGTCATTCGGCGTCACTCTTCGCGGAAGGTCCGGGATCTTCTCGCCGCTCCGCGCGCGGGATGCAAGCGCCCGAGCGCGCCCGCGCGCACCTGACGCGGCTCCCGAGCGGCGCCCCGTGCGGCGCATTGCCTGCCCCCGTTCTTTCGCCTACACCTCGGCGCCGACGAATGCGAACGATCCGGGGATCACCGATGCGCCTCAGCCGCTACTTCCTGCCCGTCCTGAAGGAGACGCCGTCCGAGGCGCAGATCGCCTCGCACCGGCTCATGCTGCGCGCGGGCATGATCAAGCAGGCCTCGGCCGGCATCTATTCCTGGCTGCCGCTCGGCTGGCGCGTGCTCAAGCGCGTCGAGCAGATCGTGCACGAGGAGCAGCAGCGCATGGGCCACATCCCCATGCTGATGCCGACGATCCAGCCCGCCGACCTCTGGCAGGAATCGGGCCGCTACAACGCCTACGGCCCCGAGATGCTGCGCATCCGCGACCGCCATGACCGCGACATGCTGTTCGGCCCGACGAACGAGGAGATGATCACCGACATCTTCCGCGCGCATGTCTCGAGCTACCGCGACCTGCCGCTGACGCTCTATCACGTCCAGTGGAAGTTCCGCGACGAGGTCAGGCCGCGCTTCGGCGTCATGCGCGGCCGCGAGTTCCTGATGAAGGACGGCTACAATTTCGACCTGACCTACGAGGACGCGCTGCACGCCTACAACCGGCACCTCGTGAGCTACCTGCGCACCTACGAGCGCATGGGCCTGCAGGCGATCCCCATGCGGGCCGAGAGCGGGCCGATCGGCGGCGACGACACCCACGAGTTCCTCGTGCTGGCCGAGACCGGCGAATCGGGCGTGTTCTACGACAGCGAGATCACCGACCTGCGTTTCGGCGACCGGCAGATCGATCCCGACGACCGCGAGGGCTGCCGTGCCGTGCTCGAGGAATTCACCTCGCGCTACGCGCGCACCGACGACACCCACGACGCCGCCGCCTTCGAGGCGCAGGTGCCTGAGGAGCGTCGCCGCGAGGCGCGCGGCATCGAGGTGGGGCAGATCTTCTACTTCGGCACGAAGTATTCCGAACCGATGGGCGCGACCGTCGTCGACCCCGAGGGCAACCGCGTGCCGGTGCACATGGGATCGCACGGGATCGGCGTGTCGCGGCTTCTCGGCGCGATCATCGAGGCCAACCACGACGAGCGCGGCATCATCTGGCCCGAGGGCGTGACGCCGTTCCACGTGGGCCTCGTGAACCTCAAGCAGGGCGACGCGACCGCCGATACCGCCTGCGACCAGATCTACGCGGCGCTCGGCCAGGCGGGGCTCGACACGCTTTACCACGACGGTGACGACCGGGCGGGGGCGAAGTTCGCCACCATGGACCTGATCGGCCTGCCGTGGCGGATCACCGTGGGGCCGCGCGGTCTCGAGAAGGGCGTCGTCGAGCTGACCTCGCGGCGCACAGGCGAAAGCGAGGAGATGACGCCCGAGCAGGCGGTGACGCGGCTCGCGCAGATCTACGCGCCGCACCGCTGAGCGGCGGATCGCCCGCGCGGGCGCCGGGCAGGGGCAGGGCGCCCCTCCCGGCGCTGGCGCGCAGGCCCGCGCCGCGCTAGACTGCCCGCCAACGGGTCCCGGCAGAGGACCCATCGAGGCGAAGAGGGCAAGGCGATGTTTGTGCGCGCGTTCGCGCTGGCCGCGGGTCTGACCGGGGCCGCGGGGCTGTCCCAGTTCCCGGAATTCTCGCAGCAATACAAGCAGCGGCTGGGCGGCGCGGTGGACGAGCTGTCCCGTGTCGTGGCCGAGTTCGAGGCCGACGCGGCCGAGGTCGGCATGACGCCCCGGGCCGCGCTCGCGGATCTCGCCACCGGCGGACGCTTCGGCGCGGCGCGGGCCGAGAGCATGACGCGGACCATGGCGCGGCATGCGCGGCTCTCGGTCGACCTGGCCGCGCTCGACGATGCGGGGCCGTTCCTGCGCGCGCGTCTCGCCCCGCACATGACCGATCCCGACATCGCGCGTGCCGCCTGGGGCGCCTATCGCCCGGCGCTGCCGCTGACCTTCGAGGGCGCGGTGTTCGCGGCGACGGGTTTCGTCCTCGCCTGGACGGCGGTGATGGCGCTCGGCGCGCTGCTGCGCCGCGCGCTGCGGCCGCGGCGCAGGACCCGGCCCCGCGCAGCCTGACCGCTCAGGCCGCGCGTTCGACCTCGGCCACGATGCCGTCGACGACCGACGCCAGGAGCGCCTCGTCCTCGCATTCGGCCATCACGCGGATCAGGGGCTCGGTGCCCGACTTGCGGATCAGCACGCGGCCGCGCCCGCCCATGGCGGCCTCGGCCGCGCGGATCGAGTCCTGCACCGCGGGCGTCTCGAGCGGCGCCCGCCCGGCGGTGTAGCGCACGTTCTTCAGCAGCTGCGGGACGGGATCGAAGTTCCGCGCGAGGTCCGAGGCGGGACGCCCGGTGCGCACCATCTCGGCCAGGAATTGCAGGCCCGCCATCAGCCCGTCGCCGGTGGTGGCGTAGTCGGTCATCACGATGTGGCCCGACTGCTCGCCGCCGAGGTTCCAGCCGCCGCGGCGCATCGCCTCGACCACGTAGCGGTCGCCGACGCCGGTCCGCTCGAGCCGGAGGCCGCGCCCCGCGAGGTACTGCTCGAGGCCGAGATTGGACATGACTGTGGCGACGAGCGTGCCGCCGGCAAGACGTCCTTCCTCGGCCCAGCGGGCGGCCATCAGCGCCATCAGCTGGTCGCCGTCGGCCACGCGGCCCTGCTCGTCGATCACGATCACGCGGTCTGCGTCACCGTCGAGGCAGATGCCGAGATCCGCGCCATGGGCGACGACGGTCTCGGCCGCGACGCGCGGCTTGGTCGATCCGCATTCGGCGTTGATGTTGAAGCCGTTGGGCGTGACCCCCACCGGGATGACCTCGGCGCCCAGTTCCCACAGGACGTCGGGCGCGGTGCGGTAAGCCGCGCCGTTTGCGCAGTCGATCACGACCTTCATGCCGTCGAGCCGCATGCCGGCGGGGAAGGTCGACTTCACCCGCTCCTGGTAGCGGAAGCGGCCGTCGTCGATGCGCTGCGCCCGGCCGATGTTCTCGGCCCGCGCGGGCTCGACGCCGCTCTTCACCAGCACCTCGATCTCGGCCTCGGCCTCGTCCGACAGCTTGAAGCCGTCGGGGCCGAAGAACTTGATGCCGTTGTCGTGGGCGGGATTGTGCGAGGCCGAGATCATGATCCCGAGATCCGCGCGCATGGACGGCGTCAGCAGCCCCACCGCCGGCGTCGGCACGGGGCCGAGCAGGAGCACGTTCATGCCGGTCGAGGTCAGGCCCGCCGTCAGCGCCGTCTCGAACATGTAACCCGAGCGGCGGGTGTCCTTGCCGATCACCACGCGGTGCACGCCACCCTTCTCGCGCCGGAAATAGCGCCCGGCCGCGGCGCCGATGGCAAGCGCCATCTCTGCCGTCATCGGATGCGTGTTCGCGGTGCCGCGGACCCCGTCGGTGCCGAATAGATCACGTCCCATCGTGCCGTCCCTGCCTCGTTGCCTGCCAGACCTTCAGCGCGGCCGCGGTTTCGGCCACGTCATGTATGCGCAGAATCTGCACACCCTCTGCGGCCGCGGCAAGCGCCACGGCGAGCGAACCCGGCACGCGGCGCGCGGGTTCCTGCTCGCCCGAGATCACGCCGATGAAACGTTTGCGGGACGCGCCCACCAGCACCGGGCAGCCGAGCCCGTGGAAGAGCGCGACGCCCTCGAGCAAGGCGAGGTTGTGGGCCATGGTCTTGCCGAAGCCGATGCCGGGATCGACCACGATGCGGTCGCGGGGGATCCCTTGGGCCTCGAGCGCGGCAACGCGCGCGGCAAGCCAGTCGTAGACGTCGAGCAAGACGTCGCCGTAGGTGGGCGCGTCCTGCATGGTCGCGGGATCGCCCTGCGCATGCATGATGCAGACGGGCAGGGCACGCGCGGCGCAGAAGGGCGCGAGCCCGGGGTCGTAGGTCAGCCCCGCCACGTCGTTCACGAACCCTGCGCCGGCCTTGACCGCGGCCTCGGCCACGGCGCGCTTGCGGGTATCTATGGATACGAGCGGGCGGCCGGGTCTCGCGATACGTTCGATCACCGGCGCGACGCGGGCGCTCTCCTCCTCCTCGGGGATGGTCGAGGCACCCGGACGGGTGGATTCCCCGCCCACGTCGACGATGTCGACGCCGGCCCGCGCCATCGTCTCGGCATGGGCGATGGCGGCCGCGGGGCCGGCATGCAGGCCACCGTCGGAAAAGCTGTCCGGCGTGACGTTGAGGATGCCCATGAGCCGCGGGGCGTCCATGGACAAGCCGGCCACGGGGGCCCGCGGGGCCGAGAGTGCCGCCTGCCAGTCCGCGGGGATGCCCGCGGCCGGCAGCACGCGCGGCGCCGCGTCGCGCCTCAGGTGCAGGGCATGGGTGAACCAGGACGCCCCGCCGGCAAGCGGCAGGGCGGTGTCGGGGCGGTGTCGGCCGTGCTGGACGAGCGGGCGGAAATAGTCGGTCATGACGCGCGTGATGGGCGAAGCTGCGAGGTTCCGCAAGCCGGCCGGCGCGGTCAGATCACCGGCGCGCCCGGCGCGATGCGCCGCACCGGCAGGTCGGCCGCGGGCGTCTCGCCCGCGTCGTCCGCGCCGATCACGAGCAACTCGCGCGCCGACACCTGTTCGGCGAACCAGGCCGCGAGCGACAGCGCCTCGCGCGGGCGCCCCTTGGGACCCACGGTCGCGTCGAGCACCATCTTCGACGGCGCCCAGACGCAGATCTGTCCGTTCTTCATGGCCCAGTCGAGCTCGGTCCGGGTCGCCACCACCTTGGCGCGGTGATCGCGGGCGGCCAGCATCCAGCCGTTCTGCTCGATCGCCAAGAGGTCGACGCGGCGCTGCGTCATGGCGTGACCGGTGCGCGGCACCGCGAGGTCGTGCGCGCCGACGCAGAGGATGAGCGGCGCGTCCGCGGCGGCGAGCGTGTCGAGCCAGCCGGGCAGGCGGTCGTCGGCGATGGCCGGGTTCGAGAGGAACACCACGCGCGGGTGCGGGCGCTCCTGCGCGCTCGCGCCGTGGTCGCTGTCCGCGTCGCGGACGATCTCGACCCCGAGCGCGCCGGGACCGCGGTCGAGCTTCTCGATCCGGACGAAGGCGCGCAGCGCCTGCGGTTCGGTGAGGATGCGGGCGGCGATGCGTTCGGCAAGCGTCTCGAGCAGGTTGACCCGCTCGGCCGCAAGCTCGGTGGCGATGGCTTCGGTCACCCGGTCATAGGACAGGATCCGGTCCACGTCGTCGTCGAGCGGCCCGGTGAAGGGCAGGACCTCGACCACGACGTTGAAGCAGATGCGCTGGGTCACGCCGCGCTCGGCCTGGAAGGCGCCGATCTCGACCTCGCGGATGTGGTCCCGCAGGCTGATCCGGTCGCGCGGCTCCTCGCCGGCGGTGGCAAGGCTGCGTTCGGCCGGATGCGCGAAGGCGAGGCGGATTTCGGAGACCATGGGCAGGGTCCGGCGTTGTTGGGCGTCGCGCGACCCTAGCAGCCGCCGGCGCGGCTGCGCCAGTCAAAGGCGGCACACGACGCGCCGACCGCGACCTACGGATCGGGTCGCGCGCGCCGCCGTCAGTTCATCGAGATCTGCAGCGGCTGGCGGTAGAAGCGGTGCACGCCGATCTGCGCGGTCATGGGAAACTTGCTGGCCCAGCGCGGGTTCACTGCGACCGTGTGGTAATGCGTCGCGCCGTCGGTCAGCTCGCGCGGGGCGCCGTTCAGCATGATGCCCGCGACCTTGCCCACGCGGGCAAAGGCGGCCTTCTCGCGGATCGTCTCGGGCGCGCCGTCGCAGGTGTAGGAGAACTGGCAGCCCTGGTTCACGACACCGCAGACGCTGTTGGGATAGCGCGGGTTGTCGACGCGGTTCAGGATCACCTCGGCCACCGCGAACTGGCCCTTCACGCTCTCACCGCGGGCCTCGAAGTAGAGCGCCTGCGCGAGGCAGCTCCATTCCTTGCCGCCGGCGGCGGCCGGCTGCGCCGACAGCCATCCCGAATCGTAGCGCAGCGATTTCACCCCGCCCTCGGGCGCGGGCGTGACGAGGCGCTGGAGATGCGCGGCGCTCGCGGCGTTCAGCGCGCGCGTCTCCTGGCGGAACAGGTCGCCCATGTCGGCATCGGGCGCATCGGCGGTGGCGGACACGGCAAAGGTCGCGGCAGCAGAGGCCGCGAGGCACAGGACACGGAACATCGGGACACCCCTCGCGTTTTTCGTCGGCAGCGGTCGCGGCACATTTCCCCCACCGCGACCCGACGGGCCGTAGAGATTTCCGGAAATCCTGTCCAGTTAGCGACATGTAATGTCGGCAACGTACCGCCGACGCTGCGTCATGAAACCGGCAGAAGCCGGCCTAATCGGTCAGGCGTGCTCGGTGCGGTGCCGTATGGCGAGTTGCGCGGCCGCGAGGCGCGCAACCGGCACGCGAAAGGGCGAACAGCTGACATAGTCGAAGCCCGCAGCGCGGCAGAAGGCGATCGATTCGGGGTTGCCGCCATGCTCGCCGCAGATCGACGCGGTGATGCCGGGCCGGCCCTCGCGGCCGCGGGCGAGCCCGATCTTCAGCAGCGCGCCCACGCCCTCGGTGTCGAGGACGTGGAACGGGTCCTCGTCAAAGACGTGCTGGCTCACGTAGTCGGACATGAAGCGGCCGGCATCGTCCCGCGACAGCCCGTAGGTCATCTGCGTCAGGTCGTTGGTGCCGAAGCTCAGGAAATGCGCGTGCTGCGCGATGCGGTCGGCGAGGAGACAGGCGCGCGGCGTCTCGACCATCACGCCCAGCCGGTAGGTGAAGTCGCGCCCGTGCTCGACGCGCACGGCGGCGGCGACGGCATCGATGCGGGTCTTCACGATCTCGACCTCGCGCGGCGTCGAGACGAGCGGGATCATCACCTCGGGCACGACCGGCGCGCCGTCGCGGCTCGCCTCGAGCGTCGCCTCGAAGATGGCGCGCGCCTGCATGTCGTAGATCTCGGGGACCGTGACGCCCAGCCGCACCCCGCGCATGCCGAGCATGGGGTTGTATTCGCCCATGTTCTCGACCCGCCGGGTGACGTCCGAGACGGGCAGGCTCAGCGCTTCGGCAAGGTCGCGCAGGCCCGCGCGATCGGTGGGCAGGAACTCGTGCAGCGGCGGGTCGAAGAGGCGGATGCAGACCGGCAGCCCGGTCATGATGCGGAAGAGCTGCACGAAATCGTCGCGCTGCATGGGCAGGAGCTGTTCCAGCGCGGCGCGCCGGTCGGCGGCGGTCTCGGCAAAGATCATCTCGCGCATGACGGTCAGGCGGCCCGGCTCGAAGAACATGTGTTCCGTCCGGCAGAGCCCGATGCCGCCCGCGTCGAAGTTGCGCGCGGTCTGCGCGTCGGCGGGCGTGTCGGCATTGGCGCGGATGTCGATGTCGCGCGCCGCGTCGGCCCAGGACATCAGCGTGCGGAAGGAATCGTCGAGCATCGCCTCGACCATGGGCGGCGCGCCGGCCAGCACGGTGCCCGAGGTGCCGTCGACGGTGATCGCGTCACCCTCCTGGAAGGTGCGGCCGTCCTCGCTGACCAGCATCCGGCGGCGGGGGTGAAAGCGCATGCGCCCCGCACCCACCACGCAGGGCAGGCCGAGGCCCCGGCCGATCACCGCGGCGTGGCTGGTCATGCCGCCCTTCTCGGTCAGCACGGCGACGGCGGCGTGCATGCCGCGCACGTCCTCGGGCGAGGTCTCGCGCCGGACCAGGATGCAGGGCTCGTCGCGCGCGGCCAGCGCCTGCGCGTCGGCGGCGGTGAAGACGATCCGCCCCGTCGCGGCGCCGGGCGAGGCGGCGACGCCGCGGCCGATCGTGTCGCGGCGCGCATCGGGCGCGACCTGCCGGTGCAGGAGCTCGGACAGCGCGCGCGGCTCGACGCGCAGGATCGCCTCCTCGCGGGTGATGATGCCGTCCTCGGCGAGCCGCACCGCCGTGCGCACCGCCGCGCGCGAGGTCATGGGCACGACGATGCCGTCGAGGATGTGCAGCCGTCCGTTCTCGATGGTGAACTCGATCTGCATCTCGGCGCGCAGCCGGCGACGCATGAGGTCCGCGTGGCGCAGGAGCTCGGCGAAGGCCGCGGGCGCGAGTTCCTCGAGCGAGGGGCCGCGCGGGTCGCGTTCGAGGTAGAGCGATCCCGCCCCCTGGCGGAGCGCGTCGCGGCCCTGGCTCTGGCTCAGGTAGCGCCCGGTGATCTGCGGCAGGCCGGTCTGCGGATTCACGAGCTGCAGGACGCCCGAGCCGCATTCGCCGGGCCCGAGCCCCAGCGCCATCTCCTGCACCACGAGGCCGAGACCGGCATCGGCGGGCGCGCCCTTGCCCTGCCGCAGGAGCCGCGCCGACGTGCCTTCCCAGGCGCGGGCCATGGAGCGCAGGACCGCTGCAAGCTGCACCGCCGGGCTGTCGGGGAAGGGCTCCTCCGCCTCCTCCTCGTAGGCGGCGAGCGCGGTGCGCAGGCCTGTCACCGGGGTCTCGGCGTCGATCTCCTCGAACACGTCGGGATCGAGCCGGGCCACGTGGATCGCGTAGCCCTGCACGAAGCGCAGGTAGAGCCTGTGCGCCGCATCGACGCCGATCTGCGCCGAGAGCCTCTCGAGAACCGCGGCGTTCATGCCGACGTTCAGCACGGCGCCGGGGCCGCCCCAGTCCGGGTCCTCGGACGAGGGGCGCACGCAGAGAAGCGCGCCGGGATTGAACTCGGCCAGGAGCGCGTCGATGTCGGGCAGGCGACCCGCGGCGATGCGGTGCACGGTGCGGAACGACAGGGCCACGGTCCGGGGCACCGGCAGGTCGAGCCGCACCAGCCGCTGCAGGCATTTCGCCCGGCCGCCATGGGTCGGCGACTGCACGCGCGCGGTGGGCGTGATCGGCGTGACGTCGATGTCGTCGGGATCGGGTTTCTGCGGTGCGGCGTCGTCCATGTCGGGCGCAGGATACGCCTGTTGCGGCGCCGGGCAAGGGGCGCCGCACGGCGGGACGCGCTTTCGTCGGGTCGAAGGGGCGTCAGCCCTCGAGCCGGGTCAGGTCCGCGACCCTCAGGCAGACGTCGCGGATGCGCCCGAGCAGGTTCAGCCGGTTGCGCCGGACCACCTGGTTTTCCGCGTTGACCTGCACCGCCTCGAAGAAGGCGTCGACCGCGGGCCGCAGGCCCGCCATCGCCGCCATGGCGCGGCCGAAATCCTCTGCCTCCATCGCGGGCGCGATCTCGGCCTCGGCGGCGTCGAGGGCGTCGAAGAGCGCGGCCTCTTCCGGCGCCTCGGCGAACTTGCGGTCGGGGCCGAAGGAATATTCGACGCCGTCGCGTTCCTCGGCCTGCTTGAGGATGTTGTTGGCGCGCTTGAAGCCCTGCACGAGGTTCTCGCCGTCCTCGGTCGCGACCACCGTCTGCAGCGCCCGGGCGCGGGTCACGAGCAGCGTCAGGTCGTCCGAGCCGGGCATCGCGAGGCAGGCGTCGATCACGTCGTGCCGGATGCCCTCGTCGCGCAGGTGGACCTTGAGACGGTCGTGGAAGAAGGACAGGAGGTCGGCATTCGCCTGCGCCATCGCCGCCTCGTCGGTCCAGTCATGCGGGCGGGCCGCGGTGGCGAACTGCGCCTCGAGCGGCAGCCTGAGCCCGTTCGACAGGAGAAGGCGGATCACCCCGAGTGCCGCGCGGCGGAGCGCGAAGGGATCCTTGGACCCCGTGGGCTTCTCGTCGATGGCCCAGAACCCCGCGAGCGTGTCGAGCTTGTCGGCGAGCGCCACGGCGACCGAGACCGGCGCGGAAGGCACCGCGTCGGAGGGACCGAGCGGCTGGTAATGTTCCTGCGCCGCCGCCGCGACCTCGGGGGCGAAGCCCGCGGCCTCGGCATAGTAGCGGCCCATCAGACCCTGCAGCTCGGGGAACTCGTAGACCATCTCGGAGGAGAGGTCGGCCTTGGCGAGGCGCGCGGCCTCCTCGGCCTCGTCCGGCGCGGCGCCGACCAGCGGGGCCAGCGCGCGCGCGAGCGCCGCGATGCGGCCGACGCGGGCGGCCTGCGAGCCCAGCCTGTTGTGGAAGGTCACCGCCTCGAGCCGGTCGAGCCACGGCGCCATCCGCGCCTCGCGCGCCACGCGGAGGTCGTTCTCCCAGAAGAACTTGGCATCGGACAGCCGCGCCGACAGCACCTTCTGGTTGCCGGCAAGGATCGTCGCGCCGTCATCCGCGGTCTCGCGGTTCGCCACGGTGACGAAACGTTCGATCCGTCCCGAGCGCGGGTTGCGGACCGAGAAGAACTTCTGGTGCTCCTTCATCGAGGTCATCAGGACCTCGGGCGGCAGGTCGAGGAATTCCGCGCCGATCTCGCCCATGAGCACCACGGGCCATTCCACGAGCCCCGCGACCTCGGCCAGGAGCCCGGCATCCTCGACCACCTCGAGGCCCAGCGCGAAGGCACGCTGCGCGGCGTCGTTGCGGATGATCTCGGCGCGTTCCGCGGGATCGAGGATCACGTGCGCGCGGCGCAGCTTGGCCGCGTAATCCTCGTAGCCCGTGACGGAAAACGCGCCGGGCGCCATGAAGCGGTGGCCCTCGGTCACGTCGCCGGCCGCGATCCCGTCGATGTCGAGCGGCACGACGCGCGCGCCCGCCTCGTCGCTCAGGATGCACAGGATGCGGTGAAGCGGCCGCACCCAGCGCAGCGTCCCCGTGCCCCAGCGCATGGACTTGGGCCAGGGGAAGGTGCGGACCACCTGTTCCAGCACCTCGGCGACGATGGCCTCGGCGCTGCGTCCCGGCGTCTCGACCACGGCGAAGAGGAAGGTGCCCTTCTTCTCCTCGCGCTCGATCAGGTCCTCGCGCGCGACGCCTGCGCCGCGCAGGAAGCCCTCGATGGCCTTTTCCGGAGCGTCGGCGCGGGGGCCGCGGCGTTCCTCGCGCAGCGACGGCGATTCGGCCGTCAGCCCCTCGAGCGCCAGCGTGAGCCGCCGCGGCGTCGCGAAGGCGCCGGCATGGGCATAGGTCAGGCCCGCCTGCACGATCCCCTCGGTCACGCGCGCCTTGAGGTCCGCCGCCGCGCGCGCCTGCATCCGCGCGGGAATTTCCTCGGACAGGAGTTCGATCAGGAGGTCGGGCATCGGGGAGGTCCACGCTGGCACATTTCGGCTCTCGCGGCGCGGGATACCCGTGCGCGCCGCCAGCGTCCAGCCGATAGCGGGTCAGCCCGTGGCGTCGCGCACCTTGCGCTCGGCCCGCATGGCGAGCGTCTCGACGTCCTGGCCCGCGCGCGCGGGCACGATGCGGTAGCGCGCCTCGACCGCGTTCTCGAGTGCGAAGCCGAGGAGCCCGAGCCCCGCGATGCCGAGAAGCACGCGGCCGAAGGCCACCGAGCGGACCTGGTCGAGCGCCGCGCCGAGCCCGCCGGCCTTGCCCGGATCGGTGGTCAGCGCCGCCCAGGCGAGGAGCGCGCCGATGATGGCGACGAGGGTGCCCTGCACGATGAAGCCCGCGCGCAGGGCGGGGTCGAGCCGCTCGGTCGTGGGCGTGACGCGCAGCGTGCGCTTGTACTTCTGCAGCCAGCCCTTGATCACGTAGTAGATGCCGGCGCAGACGATGGCGAGTGCGATGGCGGCCGCCACCCAGCGGCCGTAGGGCATCTGCATGAGCCGCGCCGTCCAGTCCTGCGCGCCCGACCCGTCGCCCGAGGACCGCCCGAGCGCGATGGCCGCCACCGAGACGCCGAGGCCCGCATGGATGAGCCCGGTCACCACGAGGCCCGCACGGGCGAACAGCCCGCCACTGTCGTCGCCGCGGCGCTCGAGGTCGAGCCAGGCCGCGATGAGCCGCCAGAGCGTGTAGCAGAAAAGGCCCGCGGCGATGATCCACAGGACCGGACGGCCGAACGGTTCGTTGCGCAGGTCGGCGAGCGCGCCGGACGTGCCCTCGGCGGCGCCGCCGTCGAGGGCGGCGTAGAAGGCGAGTCCGCCGACGACGAGATAGACCAGCGCGCGGGCACCGTATCCGGCCTGCATGACCGGCACGACCCAGGCGGGAGCACGTTCTTGGGACATGGGATAAGTCCTCCTTGCCCACTCAAGGCAGGGGACGGCCGGTTGTTCCCGCTTTTCTCAGTTGGCCGGAGGCTCCGGGCAGTCCTCGCCGAGGGGCGAGCCGTCATAGGACTTGTCGCCGCACTCGTTCACCTCGTGCCAGACATAGCCGCGGCCCTCCGCGGTGACCGCCACCACGCGGTCGATGCCGTATTCGAGGTTCCGCTCGCCAGTGAGGACGATCGCGCGGCCTGCGTCGATCTCGGCGCCGAGGGCGTCGGCATCGAAACAGTCGAACCAGCCGGGCGCCACGCGGGGGGCCGCGCCTTCGTAGGGCTCGAAATCCCTTGCGAGCGCGTCGAGGGAGGTGTCGATGGCAAAGCAGGCGCGGTAGCGGATGGGCGAGCTCTCCGCGTCGATGGCGCGGAAGTCCGTCACCGCCACCGGTTGCGGCGCGCCCCCGTCGCGCGGCGTCAGCGCCACGTCGCCAAGGCCCGAGGCCGGCACCTCCTCGTAGAACGCGTAGACCTGCAGGTAGTACATCGCTGCGCCCGCCACGAGCGCGCAGACGAGGATGAGCGCGGCGAGGATCTTTCCCGTCATCGGCCGTTCGCCCCCGGGGTCGCGTGACGTGCCGCCTTGCCCATCAGGCGGCCGCTCCGCCGGCCTCTGTGGTGACGAAGGCGTCGGCGCAGGCCTTGGCGAGCGCGCGGACGCGGCCGATATAGGCCTGCCGCTCGGTCACCGAGATCACGCCGCGGGCGTCGAGCAGGTTGAAGAGGTGGCTGGCCTTGATGCACTGGTCGTAGGCCGGGTGCGCCATGACGATCTCGCCGCCGGTCTTGGGATCGGTCGCGGGCGCCTCTAGGATGCGCCGGCACTCGGCCTCGGCGTCCTCGAAATGGCGCAGCAGCGTCGCGGTGTCGGCCACGTCGAAGTTCCAGCGCGAATATTCCCGCTCGGTCTGGCGGAACACGTCGCCGTAGCGGAGCGCGATGGGCGCCTGCGGGTCGTTGAACGGCATGTCCATCACGTGGTCGATGCCGAGCACGTACATGGCGAGCCGCTCGAGCCCGTAGGTCAGCTCGCCCGAGACCGGGTGGCAATCGTGCCCGCCGACCTGCTGGAAATAGGTGAACTGCGACACTTCCATGCCGTCGCACCAGACTTCCCAGCCGAGGCCCCAGGCGCCGAGCGTCGGGCTTTCCCAGTCGTCCTCGACGAAGCGCACGTCGTGCAGGGAGAGGTCGATGCCGATCGCCTCGAGCGAGCCGAGATAGAGGTCCTGCAAGTCCGGCGGCGAGGGTTTGATCAGCACCTGGAACTGGTAGTAGTGCTGCAGCCGGTTCGGGTTCTCGCCGTAGCGCCCGTCGGTCGGGCGCCGCGAGGGCTGCACGTAGGCCGCGGCCCAGGGCCGGTCGCCCAGCGCGCGCAGCGTGGTCGCGGGATGGAACGTGCCGGCGCCCACCTCCATGTCGTAGGGCTGCAGCACCGCGCAGCCCTGCGTCGCCCAGTAGGTCTGCAGGCGCAGGAGGATTTCCTGGAAACTCTTGGGCGCGTCGGTCGCACTCATCTCGAAACTCCCCGGCAGGACAGGCCGTTGCTTAGGGTGCCACAGGCGCGGGGTCAATTGCGGCTCTCGCCATATTTTGACATGCACGACGCGGCGTCTTTGGTAAGCAGAATTCCGAACAAGCGGGGACGGACGCCGCCGCGGATGGGGAACGTGTGATGAAGACGAGGGTTCTGGGGGCGGTCGTCGCCCTGGTCTGGGCCGGGGCGGCGATGGCGCAGGACGCGTGGTTCGTGCAGATCGAGGCGCAGCCGACGCTCGGCCGGGCCGAGGAGCGCGTGCGCGACTATTCGAGCTACCTGCAGGACGTGAACGGCTTCGACCTGGGGTCGGGCTGGTATGGCATCGCGCTCGGCCCCTACAGCCGGGCGGAGGCCGAGGCGCGGCTGAGCGGGCTGCGCGCGAACGGCCAGATCCCGCGCGACAGCTACATCGAGGACGAGGACCGCTACCGCCAGCGCTTCTTCCCGGTCGGGGCGGCGGCGCTGCCGGGCGTCGCGGACGACCAGGCGGACGGCGACACCCCCGCGGCGCTGCCCGAACCCGAGGCGCCGCCGGCGCCCGTGGACGAAAGCCCCCGCGAGGCGCGGGCGACCGAGGCGCTGCTGACGCCGGACGAACGCGCCGAGCTGCAGGTCGCGCTGCAATGGGCGGGGTTCTACGACGGCGCCATCGACGCGGCCTTCGGCGCCGGCACGCGCAACTCCATGGCCGACTGGCAGCGCGCCAACAATGTCGAGGTCACGGGCGTTCTGACCACGCGCCAACGCGCCACGCTGCTCGGACAGTACAACGCCGTGCTCGAGGGCATGGGGCTCGAGCGCGTGACCGACCGCCGCGCCGGCGTCACCATCGAGATCCCCACGGGCGTCGTCGCCTTCGAGAAGGCTGAAAGCCCGTTCGTGCACTACGCGCCCACCGGCGAGATCGACGCGCGGGTGCTGCTGATCTCGCAGCCGGGCGACGCTCGCACGCTGGGCGGCCTCTACGAGATCATGCAGACGCTCGAGAGCGTGCCGCTCGAGGGGCCGCGCGAGCGCACGCGCGACGGATTCACGCTCACCGGCGCGAACGACCGCATCGTCAGCCACACCGAGGCGCGCCTGTCGGACGGCGCGATCAAGGGCTTCACCCTGATCTGGCCCGCGGGCGACGAGGAACGCCGCACGCGGATCCTCGCGGCCATGCAGGACAGCTTTTCCCCGGTGCCGGGCGTGGTGCTCGACCCCGCGACGGTCAGCGAGAGCGGGCAGGCGGTCGACCTGATGGCGGGGCTGCGGATCCGCCAGCCCATCGTGACCGCGTCGGGTTTCTACGTGGACCGCGCGGGCACGGTCATCACCGCGCTCGACGCGGTCGAGGGCTGCGGGCGCATCACGCTCGACGAGGCGCACGAGGCGCAGGTTGTGGCGCGCGATGCCGAGCTCGGCGCGGCGGTGCTGCGGCCGGTCGACCGTCTGGCGCCGCTCGAGGTCGCGTCGTTCCGGCTCGACCCGCCGCGGCTGCAATCGGAGATCGCGGTGTCGGGCTATCCCTTCGGCGGCGTGCTGAGCGCGCCGACCCTGACCTACGGCACGCTCGAGGACGTGCGCGGGCTCGGCGGCGAGACGACGCTGAAGCGGCTCGCGCTCGCCGCGGAGCCGGGCGATGCGGGCGGGCCGGTCCTCGACGCGGGCGGCGGCGTGGTGGGCATGCTCCTGCCGCGCGAAAGTGCCGCGCGCCAGCTGCCCGACCAGGTGAGCTTTGCCGCCAAGGCCGAGGCGCTGCAGGCGCTGGTGGCCGAGGCGGGCGTGTCGGCGGGCGAGGTGCAGGGCGCCGCGGCCATGGCGCCCGAGGATCTGACCGCGATCGCCGCGGGCATGACCGTCCTCGTCAGCTGCTGGGAATAGGCGGCGCGCCCGCCGGGCCCCGCCCGGCGGGATCGTGCCCGAATGCCGGGCGCCCGGGACCGCGGCGGCGGGAACGGGGCGCCGCAGGGCTTGCGGCATGGTCCTCACCCGCTAGTCTCAACGCACGTGCAGTGGAGTGACAGGAGGACCCAATGGACGCATTCTTCATTTTGCCGATCTTCATCCTGCTCGTCTTGCTTGGCTGGTGCGTCTACCAGATCAAGAACGACATGTGAGCGACGGACGGCGCCCCGGCGCCGGACATGCGACCGCCGCCCCGTCGATCTGCCGGGGCGGCGGTCTGCGTTTCAGGGGCAGGGATCAGCCGCGGGCCGCCACCGGGGCCGCACCTGCGACCGGGGCGCGCTGCGGCGCCTTGCGGCCCGCCACCTTGCGGGCGTGCAGCCACGCCACCGCATAGAGCGGCACGATCGAGGCCAGCAGCGCGACGTTGTCCCAGAGCGCCGGGATGTCGCGGTCCTGCATGAGCCACATGGCGACGCAGACGATGACCACGTGCGCGGCGAAGACCTGCAGCGAATGCTGGCCGAGGAACACGAGCGGCCTGCGGGTGAAGACCCAGGCGATGCCGTTCCCGATGGCGGCCAGAACGCGGTTGCCGCTGGCGGGGCCCGCGATCACCAGCCACGAGATCACGAAGAGGTCGAGCGCGAAGTTCGCCAGGTAGACCGGGTCCATGTTGCCGCGGTCGAGCGTGTCCCAGATCCAGCGGCGCGTGTCCTGCTCGAGCCAGCCGAGGTTCAGCGCGCGGTCGAAGAGGGCAAAGGCCGCGACGCCCGCGAGCGCCGCCCAGAAGCCGATCCGCGCCGCGCGGCCGTGCATCCACGACGTGTCGAGCCGGTCGCGTGCGAAGAGGAAGCCGAGCCAGAGGCCGAGGAAATAGATCACCTGCCAGCCGAACACGTTGAAGTAGATGCCGATGTTGATGCCGGCGCCCGCGTCGGCCAGCGCCGCCTCGACGGGCAGCTGCGCCGCGTCGGGCAGGCCCGACTGCGCGAGAAGCCACGCGGCGGCCGAAGCCAGTGCCCACCATTTCGCATACCCGCGGTCGAAGGCGAGGAGCGCGAGCGGCGTCAGCAGCATCAGCCAGATGTAGAGCGCGAGGATGCCCATGTGCATCGACCCCGTCACCAGCAGGAGCGAGGCGAGGGTGAAGGCCGCGGGCTCCTCGACATATTGCCGCAGGACGTCCGGCTCGAAGCCCTGGCTCGCGAGGGCCAGCGCGGCGATGGCGAAGCCCGCGATCATCAGGGCCTGGTAGGTGTAGATGGTGCGGATTCGCTTCAGCACGCCCGTGCGCATGCCGGCGACGCCCTTGCGGTCCATGAGCTTGGTATAGACCAGGGCCACCACGAAGCCCGAGATGAAGACGAAGCCCTGCGCGTCTTCCACGAAGCCCAGCATGTGGTGGTTGTACTGGCCCAGGACCGCGTGGAATTCGCCGTTCATGTGGGCGATCATCATGAAAAGGAGGAAGAACCCCCGGAACCCGTCGAGGAGTGTGAGGCGCATGGTCGTCTCCCGCATCGCGCTCGCCGCGCGTGGGCGGCATCGGATACGGATCAATGCGTTCGGCGGGAAAAGGTCCCGCGGGAAGTGGCGTCAGGCCCGTCGCGTCGGCAAGGCTTCGCGCGCCGGACCGGCGGGTTCCCGCGGGTGGGCCCGCGCCCCGGGGACCGGGGGCGCGGACGCGTGGGTGCAGGGTGGCGGGCAGGGCCGCCCGCGCTCAGTTGCGCTCCTTGTCCACCATCTTGCCGGCCGAGATCCACGGCATCATCGCGCGGAGCTTCTCGCCCACCTGCTCGATCTGGTGCTCGTCGTTCAGGCGGCGCGTCGCCTTGAACATCGGCTGGCCGACGGCGTTCTCCTGCATGAAGTCGCGGACGAACTTGCCGGTCTGGATGTCGCGCAGAACCGCCTTCATCCGTGCCTTGGTCTCGTCGTAGGGCAGGATGCGCGGGCCCGACACGTACTCGCCGTACTCGGCGGTGTTGGAGATCGAGTAGTTCATGTTCGCGATGCCGCCCTCGTAGATCAGGTCGACGATCAGCTTCACCTCGTGCAGGCACTCGAAATAGGCCATCTCGGGCTCGTAGCCGGCCTCGACCAGCGTCTCGAAGCCCATGCGGATCAGCTCCACGAGGCCGCCGCAGAGCACTGCCTGCTCGCCGAAGAGGTCGGTCTCGCATTCCTGGCGGAAGTTCGTCTCGATGATGCCCGAGCGGCCGCCGCCGATCGCCGAGCAGTAGGACAGGCCGAGTTCCAGCGCCTTGCCGGAGGCGTCGTTGTGCACCGCCACGAGGCAGGGCACGCCGCCGCCCTTGACGTATTCGCCGCGCACCGTGTGGCCCGGGCCCTTCGGCGCCATCATGATGACGTCGACGCCGGGCTTGGGCTCGATCAGGCCGAAATGCACGTTGAGGCCGTGGGCGAAGGCGATCGCGGCCCCCTCGCGCAGGTTGTCGTGCACGTACTTGCGGTAGGTCTCGGCCTGCAGCTCGTCGGGCATGGTGAACATGATGAGATCGCACCAGGCGGCCGCCTCGGCGATGCCCATGACCTGCAGACCCTCGGCCTCGGCCTTCTTCGCCGATGCCGAGCCCTCGCGCAGCGCGACGGCGACGTTCTTGGCGCCCGAATCGCGCAGGTTCAGCGCGTGCGCGTGGCCCTGGCTGCCGTAGCCCAGGATCGCGACCTTCTTGTCCTTGATGAGATTGATGTCGCAGTCACGGTCGTAATAGACGCGCATGGTCGTTCCTTCCTCTTCTTTCTCGCTGTGCCGCACAGGGCGGGATGTTCCGGAGGCGCAGCATAGGCGCTTGCGCGCGAAGGGGACGGCAAAGATCGCGGTCATTCGGGCACATCCGCACTTTTCATGCGGCGATCTGCAGGATAGTGCAGGATCCATGCTCGACGACACCGACAGGCGCATCCTGCGCCAGTATCAGGCGGCACCCGAGACGGGACTGCAGGACCTCGCGGACCGCTGCGGAATGACCGCCACGACACTCGGCCGGCGGCTCGACCGGCTGCGCGCGCGCGGCATCCTGCGCGCGACGCGGGGCGTGATCGACTGGCAGGTGCTGGGCTACTCGGTCGAGGTCTCGCTTCGCGTGACGCTCGACAAGAGCGTGCCGCGCGCCTTCGAGGATTTCGTCGACGCGGCCCGCGAGGTGCCCGAGGTGCTCGAGATCCAGACGCTGCTCGGGCAGGTGGACGTGCGGCTGTCGGTGATCGCGCGCGATCTCGCGCACTACCAGGCGCTCTACCGCGACCGCATCCTGGCGCTGCCGCACATGACCGACATCGAGGCGCTGATGCACGTGGCGCGGCTCAAGGGCGACGAGACGCTGCCCATATGATCGACCTCGACGACACCGACCGCGCGCTGATCCGCGCGCTCTCGGAGGATGCGACGCTCTCGGCGGGCGCGCTCGGGCGGCGCTTCGGGCTGTCGCAGCCGGCCGCCTGGCGGCGGGTCCGGCGGCTGCGCGAGGCGGGCGTGTTCCGCGGCCACAGGCTCGATCTCGACGCGCAGGCGCTGGGGTTCGGCGTGACGGTGTTCCTGGGCATCCGGCTCGCCACCAAGGGGCGCACGAGCCTCGGCGACTTCGAACGCGCGGTGCAGGCGATCCCCGAGGTCCAGACGGTCGAGCACGTGCTCGGCATGTACGATTACCGCCTGCGCGTGGTTGCCCGCGACATCCCCGATTTCGAGCGCGTGTTGCGCCGGCGGATCATGACGCTGCCGGGCGTGGGCAGCGTCGACGCCAACGTGCTCCTGTCCGAGGAGCGGCGGCCGGGACCGCTCGGGGCGTGACATGACGACCCTTGGCGCGCGCGTCCCGGCAGAGTAGCTGGGGGGCGCGTCACGATGGGAAGGGAGATTGCCATGGCCGCGCTGCTCGACACAGTCGATCCCGACGGGCTCGAGGAATTCTCGGTCGTCTTCACCGACCGCTCGCTCAACCACATGTCCGCCGCGTTCCAGCAGGTGATGCGCGACATCTCGGCCATGCTGCGCGAGGTCTACGCCGCGCACGCGGTCGCGGTGGTCCCGGGCGGCGGCACCTATGCCATGGAGGCGGTCGCGCGGCAGTTCGGGCAGGGCGCCGACATGCTGGTCGTGCGCAACGGTTGGTTCTCCTACCGCTGGACGCAGATCCTCGACGCCGGCGGCTTCGGCGGCGCGGTCAGCGTGGTGAAGGCGCGCCGCACCGGCAACGGCGTGCACGTGCCCTTCGCGCCGCCGCCCATCGAGGAGGTCGAGGCGCGCATCCGCGAGACCCGGCCGCAGGTCGTCTTTGCCCCGCACGTGGAGACGTCGGCCGGGATCATGCTGCCCGACGACTACGTGACGCGGCTTGCCGCCGCGGCGCACGAGGTGGGCGCGCTCATGGTGCTCGACTGCATCGCCTCGGGCTGCGCCTGGGTCGACATGCTGGCGACGGGCGTCGACGTGCTGATCTCGGCACCGCAGAAGGGCTGGTCGTCGACGCCGTCCGCGGGGCTCGTGATGCTGTCCGAGCGCGCCGCGGCGCGCCTCGAGGAGACGGCGTCGAACTCCTTTGCCAACGATCTCAAGAAGTGGCGCGCGATCATGGCGGCCTACGAGACCGGCGGTCATGCCTACCACGCCACCATGCCCACGGACGGGCTGCGCGCCTTCCGCGACGCCATGGCGAAAAGCCGGGCGGAGGGGTTCGAGCGGCTGCGCGCGGCGCAGCTCGAGCTCGGCCGCCGCGTGCGCGCGGCGCTGGCGCAGCGTGGCGTGGCGTCGGTCGCCGCCGAGGGCTACGGCGCGCCGGGCGTGGTGGTCAGCTACACGGACGACCCCGAGATCCAGTCGGGCCGCGCCTTCGCGAAGGCGGGCCTGCAGATCGCCGCGGGCGTGCCGCTGATGGTGGACGAGGGCGAGGGGTTCTCGACCTTCCGGCTGGGGCTCTTCGGGATCGACAAGCTGCGCGACGTGGACGCGACGCTCGCGCGGCTCGAGCGCGGCCTCGACGCGGCGCTCTGACCCGCGGGCGAGGTGTTGCGCAGGCTGCGCCGGCGCCGCGCCGGGGGGCTGCGCCCCCCGGACCCCCCGATGCCGCCCCGGGACGCGGCACCGCTCAGCCCTTGCGGCGCACCATGCCGCGGGCTGGGTCGTAGCCCCAGAGCGCCAGCGCGAGGAAGGCCGCGAGGGACAGGAGCACCCACAGGAACGCCATGCCGTTCACCTGCCCGTAGAGCGCGAAGCGGATGAGCTCCACCGCGTGGGTGAAGGGGTTCGCGGCGCAGATGTCGCGCAGGAGGTCCGAGCTCTCGGCCATCTTCCAGAGCGGGTAGAGCGCGGTCGACAGGAAGAACATCGGGAAGATCACGAAGTTCATCACGCCCGCGAAGTTCTCGAGCTGGCGCACCAGCGACGAGATCGCGAGTCCGAGCGCCCCCAGCATCAGCCCGGCGAGCAGGAGCGCGGGCAGGGCCGCCACGTAGCCCGCGGCCGACATCTCGATCCCGAAGGCGAAGGCCACCGCGAGGAAGGCATAGACCTGGAGGATGCCGATGGCGGTCGAGCCGAGCAGCTTGCAGAAGAGCAGCCAGCCGCGCGGCAGCGGCGCGGTCAGCAACAGCCGCATCGAGCCCGTCTCGCGGTCGTAGACGAGGCTCAGGGACGATTGCATCCCGTTGAAGAGCAGGATCATGCCGCAGAGGCCCGGCACGATGTAGGTCTCGTAGGTGATGTAGGTCTGGTAGGGCGGGATGATCGAGAGCCCGAGCGCCGCGCGGAAGCCTGCGGCGAAGACCACGAGCCAGACGAGCGGGCGGACGAGCGCCGCGAGGAAGCGTTCGCGCTGGTGCACGAAGCGCAGCGCCTCGCGCAGGACGATGGCGCGGAGCGCGACGAGGTGATGGCTCATGCAGGGCCTCCCGGGACCGCCTCGGGCGCATCGGCCCCGGTCGTGGCGAGGAAGTAGTCGCGCAGCGACCGTCCGCCGCGCAGCGCGCCGCATTCGCCGTCGGCGAGCACGCGGCCGCGGTGCAGCACGACCAGCCGGTCGCCGTCGGTCACCTCGTCGGTGAGATGCGTGGCCCAGAGCACGGTCAACCCGTCCTCGGCAGCGAGCCGGTGGACGTGGTCGGTGATGGCCGCCCGCGCGGCGGCGTCCAGCCCGACGGTCGGCTCGTCGAGGAGCAGTACGGAGGGACGGTGCACCAGTGCGCGGGCGATCTCGGTGCGGCGGCGATGCCCGCCGTTGAGGTTGCGCGCCTTCTCGCCGGCGCGGTCCGCGATGGCGAGCCGCTCGAGCGCGGCGTCGATGCGGAGTGCGGCCTCGCGTCCCGAGAGCCCGTGCAGGGCCGCGAAATAGGACAGGTTCTGGCGGATGGTGAGGTCGAGGTCGAGCGTCTGGGACTGGAACACCACGCCCATGCGGGCGAGGGCCGCGCGCGGATGCCGGGAGAGGTCGTGGCCCGCCACGAGGATGCGCCCGTCGCGCGTGGTGAAGAGCCGGGTCAGGAGCGAGAAGAGCGTGGACTTGCCCGCGCCGTTCGGCCCCAGAAGCGCTGCGAAGCGGCCGGGCGCCACCTCGAAGCCCACGCCGTCGAGCGCGGTGCGGCTGCCGTAGCGGAAGCTCACGTCCCGCACGGCGAGACCTCCCGGTTCGTGACTGGCCGTGTCCGGCATGGCGCGCGACCTCCCCTTGCCGGGCGGCCCCTCCGGCGCGCCCGCGTCCCCCGGGCCGACACTAGCCGCGGCGGCGGCGGGCCGCAAACCCCGCGGACGGCCGCACGTGCCGGTCGCATCTAGGAGAATGGTCTAATATCGTGGCCTCGCCCGACCTCCTAACGTCGGGTCCGAATGGAAAGGGCGACCCCATGCAGATGAGCGATTCCCGCGAGATCGACGCCGACCGCGCCACGGTCTGGGCGGCGATCCTGAATCCAGACGTGCTGAAGACCTGCGTTCCCGGCTGCGAGGAGCTGACCGGCACGCCCGAGGAGGGCTTCGAGGCGACCGTGGTGCAGAAGGTCGGCCCGGTGAAGGCGACCTTCAAGGGCCACGTCACCGTGTCCGACATGGACGAGCCAACCACGCTCAAGCTGTCGGGCGAGGGCAAGGGCGGCGCCGCGGGCTTTGCCAAGGGGGGCGCGGTCGTGCACCTCGAGGAGGCGGGCGAAGGCCGCACCAAACTCACCTACGACGTCGAGGCGAACGTGGGCGGCAAGCTCGCGCAGCTCGGCAGCCGGATCATCGACGGTTTCGCCAAGAAGATGGCGGACCAGTTCTTCACCCGTCTGCAGGAAGCCATCGAGGGCCCGGCGGACGAGGCGGCGGCGCCCGAGGCCGAGGCGACGCCCGGCGCGGCCAAGAAGGGCTGGTTCAAGCGGATGATGTCCACGTGACCACGCGCCGCTTGACAGGGCGGGGGGTGCCCGTCCCAACTGTGCGCAAAACGACATTCGATCGGGAGGATTGAGATGACCGAAGTGACGATGACGGTGAACGGCAAGTCCGTGAGCCGCGCGGTCCGGGGCAACGAGCTGCTGGTGGAGTTCCTGCGCGAGCAGCTGCGGCTCACCGGCACGCATGTCGGCTGCGACACGAGCCAGTGCGGCGCCTGCAACGTCCACGTGAACGGCGAGGTGGTGAAGGCCTGCACCATGTTCGCGGCCGAGGCGCAGGGCGCCGAGGTCACCACGATCGAGGGGATGGCCAATGCCGACGGCTCGCTTTCGACGATCCAGCAGGCGTTCCAGGACCATCACGGCCTGCAATGCGGCTTCTGCACGCCGGGCATGGTGATGTCCGCGGCGGCGCTGCTCAAGGACAACCCGAAGCCCAGCGAGGCCGAGGTGCGCCACCACCTGCAGGGCAACATCTGCCGCTGCACGGGCTATCACAACATCGTCAAGGCGATCATGGCCGCGTCCGGCCAGGACGTCGGAGCGATCGCCGCCGAGTGAGCGGCCGGCCGGGCCCGCGCCGGCGCGGGCCCCGCGGGGGACAGCACTCGGGAGGCGCCGGAGGGGCGCGTCCCGTGACCGAGGCACAGGGCGGCCGCGTGCCGCCATCCCAGGGAGGACAGGCATCATGCCGAAGGACAATGGCATCGGAGCCAGCACGAAGCGCCGGGAGGACGTGCGCTTTCTGACCGGCACCGGCAACTATACCGACGACATCAACCTCTACGGCCAGGCCTACGTGCATTTCCTGCGCTCGGACGTGGCGCATGGCCGCATCAACGGTATCGACACCGCGGCGGCCGAGGCGATGCCGGGCGTGCTGCGCATCTTCACCGGCGCGGATTTCGAGGCGCTGGGCGGTCTGCCCTGCGGCTGGCAGGTCACCGACCGCTTCGGCCAGCCGATGAAGGAGCCGAAGCACCCGGTGCTCGCGCACGGCAAGGTGCGCCACGTGGGCGACCCGATCTGCGCGGTGGTCGCCGAGACGCTGGACCAGGCGCGCGACGCCGCCGAGGCGATCGTGCTCGACATCGAGGAGCTTCCGGCGGTCGTCGACATGCGCAAGGCGCTCGAGGAGGGCGCGACGCTGGTGCATGACGATCTTACGGACAACCTCTGCTACGACTGGGGCTTCGTCGAGGAGAACAAGGAGGCGGTGGACGAGGCGATCCGCAACGCCGCCCACGTCACCACGCTCGAGCTCATCAACAACCGGCTGGTGCCGAACCCGATGGAGCCGCGCGTGGCGGTGGGCGACTTCAACGCCGCCTCGGGCGATTCCACGCTCTACACCACCTCGCAGAACCCGCACGTGATCCGGCTCCTGATGGGCGCCTTCGTGCTGGGCATCCCCGAGCACAAGCTGCGGGTCGTGGCGCCGGACGTGGGCGGCGGCTTCGGCTCGAAGATATACCACTATGCCGAGGAGGCGCTCTGCACCTTCGCGGCCAAGGCGCTGCGGCGGCCGGTCAAGTGGACCTCGACGCGGTCCGAGGCGTTCATGTCGGACGCTCATGCCCGCGACCACGTGACCAAGATCGAGCTCGCGCTCGACGCCGACCACAAGTTCACCGCGGTCCGCACCTCGACGCTGGCCAACATGGGCGCCTACCTGTCGACCTTCGCACCGTCGATCCCGACCTGGCTGCACGGCACGCTGATGGCGGGCAACTACACGACGCCGCTCGTCTACTGCAACGTGCGCGCGGTCTTCACCAACACGGTGCCCGTCGACGCCTATCGCGGCGCCGGACGGCCCGAGGCGACCTACCAGCTGGAGCGCGTGATCGACAAGGCGGCGCGCGAGCTGGGCGTCGACCCGATCGAGATCCGGCGCAAGAACTTCGTCACCGAGTTCCCCTACCAGACCCCGGTCGCGGTCGAGTACGACTCGGGCGATTTCCACCGGCTGATGGACAAGCTCGAGGCGCGGGCCGATTTCGCGGGCTTCGCCGCGCGGCGCGAGGAGAGCAAGAAGAAGGGGCTCCTGCGCGGGCTCGGCATCAACTGCTTCATCGAGGCCTGCGGCATCGCGCCGTCGAACCTCGTGGGCCAGCTCGGCGCGCGCGCGGGCCTCTACGAGAGCGCGACGGTGCGGGTGAACGCCACCGGCGGCCTCGTGGTCATGACCGGCAGCCACAGCCACGGGCAGGGACACGAGACGGTGTTCCCGCAGGTCATCGCCGAGATGACGGGGCTCGACGCCAACATGATCGAGATCTCGCACGGCGACACCGCGAACACGCCCATGGGCATGGGCACCTACGGCTCGCGGTCCATCGCGGTGGGCGGCTCGGCCATGGTCCGTGCGACCGAGAAGATCATCAACAAGATGAAGAAGATCGCCGCGCATCTCATGGAGGCCGCGGAGAGCGACATCGAACTCCGGGACGGCACGTTCTCGGTCGCGGGCACCGACAAGTCGGTGGCCTGGGGCGACGTGACGCTCGCGGCCTACGTGCCGCACAACTACCCGCTCGAGGACATCGAGCCGGGCCTCGAGGAGACCGCGTTCTACGACCCGGCGAACTTCACCTATCCCGCCGGCGCCTATGCCTGCGAGGTGGAGGTCGATCCCGAGACCGGCCGCGTGACCATCGCCAGGTTCACCACCGCGGACGATTTCGGCAACGTGATGAACCCGATGATCGTCGACGGCCAGGTGCATGGCGGACTCGCCCAGGGCATCGGGCAGGCGCTGCTCGAGAACGCGTCCTACGACGAGAACGGGCAGCTCCTGTCGGCGTCCTACATGGACTACGCGATGCCGCGCGCCGACGACGTGCCGTTCTTCTCGGTCGACCATTCGAACGGGACGCCCTGCACCCACAACCCGCTGGGTGTGAAGGGCTGCGGCGAGGCCGGCGCGATCGGCTCGACCCCGACCGTGGTGAACGCGGTGGTCGATGCGCTGCAATCGGGCGGTTACAAGGTCGACCACGTGGACATGCCCGTGACGCCGTCGCGCGTCTGGGCGGCCATGCAGGGCTGAGGTGCGAGGGCGTCCGGGGGCCAGCCCCCGGACCCCCGGGATATTTTCGCCAAGAAGAAGCCCCGGGCGGGGCGCTTCGCGGCGTGATCGAGGAGACACGAGATGTACGGATTCGAGATCGAGAGGCCGACGAGCGTGGCCGATGCGGTTGCAGCGCTCGGCGCGGACGAGGCGCAGGCGCTGGGCGGCGGACAGACGCTGATCCCGACGCTGAAGCAGCGGCTCGCCATGCCGTCGAAGCTGGTGGCGCTGTCGGGCATCGCGGAGCTGCGATATGTGCGGCGCGAGGGCGACGTGCTGAAGATCGGCGGCGGCACCACCCACGGGACCGTGGCGCGCGAGGCGGCCGGGAACTTTCCGGGCCTCGCGGCGCTCGCCGCGAAGATCGGCGACCCGGCGGTGCGCAACCGCGGCACGATCGGCGGCTCGCTCGCCAACAACGACCCTTCCGCCTGCTACCCGGCGGCGGCGCTGGCCTGCGGCGCGACCATCGTGACGAACAGCCGCGAGATCGCCGCGGACGACTATTTCCAGGGCATGTTCACCACCGCCCTCGAGGAGGGCGAGATCGTCACCGAGGTGCGGTTCCCGATCCCCGAGAAGGCGGCCTACACCAAGTTCGAGCAGCCGGCCTCGCGCTTCGCGCTCGTGGGCGTGTTCGTGGCGAAATACGCGGACGGCGTGCGCGTCGCCGTCACCGGCGCCTCGAACGACGGGGTGTTCCGCTGGAGCGCGGCCGAGGAGGCGCTGTCGGGGTCGTTCTCGGCCGACGCGGTGGCCGGTCTCGCGGCGCCGGACGGCAGCGACATGATCTCGGACCTGCATGGCAGCGGCGCCTACCGGGCGCATCTCGTCGGGGTCATGACCAAGCGCGCGGTCGTCGCGGCGGGCTGACGGCCCGCGACCGGAGGCCTCGAGGGCCCGGCGGCGCAGGCGTGCCGCCGGGCCCTTTTTCCTGCGCGGGCCACAGGGCTTTCCATCGCGGCCGGGGCCGGGCAGGGTGGCCGGACATCCACGCGAAAGGCCCGAGAATGGACATGCTCTTCCCCGCCCGCCCGCAGCCCGCGCTGTCGGTCTCAGACGAGATCGCGCTCTACCCGGTGGCGCGCATCTTCTGCATCGGGCGGAACTACGCCGCGCATGCCGCCGAGATGGGCAACGAGGTCGACCGCGCGCGGCCGTTCTTCTTCACGAAGTCCTGCCATCACCTGGCGCAGACCGGCGCGATCCTGCCCTATCCGCAGGGCACCGCGGACTATCACCACGAGGTGGAACTGGTCGCGGCGATCGGCGCGGAGCTGCGCGACACGGATCCCGAGGCGGCGATGGCGGGGGTCTTCGGCTACGCGGTGGGGCTCGACATGACGCGGCGCGACCTGCAGGCGCGGGCCAAGGAGAAGCGCCATCCCTGGGACGCGGCGAAGGACGTGGAAGGGTCGGCCGCGATCGGGCCGCTGACGCGGGCGGAGGCGTTCGGCGCGCCGGGGCCGCAGGAGATCGTGCTCGACGTGAACGGCGAGACGCGGCAGCGGGGCCGGCTCGACGACATGGTCTGGAGCGTGGGCGAGTGCGTCGCGTTCCTGTCGACGCTCTACACGCTGATGCCGGGCGACCTGGTGATGACCGGCACGCCCGCGGGCGTGGGCGCGGTGGTCGCGGGCGACGTGCTGACGGGCAGCGTGGAGGGCCTCGCCTCGGTGCAACTGACCCTGTCCGAGGCCTGAGGGGCCGGCCGGCGCTTGCCATTCCGGGGCGCGGGCGGTCTTCTGCGGGCAGAGAGCCGAGAAGGAGCGCCGCCCATGACCACCGATCCTGCCGATCTCGGCGCCCGCGCGGCGCGCGACCTCTTCGTGTCGCGGGCGCTGTCGCCGGTCGAGTTAGCGGAGGCCTGCATCGCGCGGGTCGAGCGGCTGGACCACGCGGTGAACGCGGTCGTGGCACGGGACTTCGAGCGGGTGCGCGAGGGCGCGCGGGCAGCCGAGGCGGCGATCGCGCAGGGCGAGCCGCTGCCGCCGCTCGCGGGGCTGCCGCTTGCCGTCAAGGACATGGAGGACGTGGCGGGCCTGCCCACGACCTTCGGGTCCGAGATCTTCGCGGAAAACGTGCCCGCGCGCGACGATGCCTTCGTGGGCGGATTGCGGGCGGCGGGGGCGCTGCCCCTCGGCAAGACCAACGTGCCGGAATGGAGCGCGGGCGCCAACACGCGCAACCGCGTCTACGGCACGACGCCCAACCCGTTCGACCTGACCCGCAACGCCGCCGGGTCCTCGGGCGGCTCGGCGGTGGCGCTGGCGCTGGGTTATGCGCCCCTCGCCACCGGGTCGGACATGGGTGGGTCGCTGCGCACGCCCGCCGCCTATAACGGGGTCGTGGGGTTCCGCCCGTCGCCCGGCATCGTGCCCGACGACAAGCGCGCGCTCGGCGCCCTGCCGCTGGGGCTCAAGGGGCCGATGGCGCGGGACGTGGGGGACGTGGCCCTGCTCCTGTCGGTGATGGCGCGGCCCGATCCGCGCGACGTCTACACCGCGGCGGCGGACGGGCGCACCGCGTGGGATCCGTCCGGGTTCGCCTCGCTGCCGCCGGTCGACCTGGCCTCGCTGCGGGTGGCGGTGACGCCCGATTTCGGCGTCGCGCCGACCGAGGCGGCGGTGCGCGCGCTCTTCTCGGACCGCATCGCGCGGCTCTCGTCGCTTTTCGGCACGGTGGAGGAGACGCATCCCGACAGCCACGACGCGGACCGGCTGTTCGCCGTGCTGCGCGCGCTGTCCTTCCTGGCCGCGTTCTCGGATTTCCTGCGCGACCGCCCGCACCAGGTCGGCCCGAACGTCACCGCGAACGTGATCGAGGGGCAGGGCTACAGCGCCGAGGACGCCGCGCGCGCCATTGCCGGGCAGACCGCCTACCAGCACCGCTGGCGCGGCTTCTTCGACCGCTGGGACGTGCTGATCTCGCCCACGGCGACGATCCAGCCGCGCGACTGGCACGAACTCGCGCCGACCGAGATCGACGGCCGGCCGACCGAGAGCTACTACCAGTGGCTGAGCCTCGCCTATGCGACGACGCTGGCCGGGCATCCCTCGATCACCGTGCCCTGCGGCGTCGACGCGGACGGCCTGCCGTTCGGGCTGCAGATCGTCGGACAGCGGCTGGGGGACCGGAAGCTGCTCGCCGTCGCCGCGGCGATCGAGGCGGCCATCGCCGGGACCGAGGGGCTCGCCCGCCCGCGTCCCGACCTGGCCATGCTGGCGGCGGCGCCGCCCATCGCCGAGGCAGCGGGGTTCCGCGACCTCTGAGCGGAGGGCTTCAGGCTCGGAAGGTCACCGCGCCGCCGGAGATCGTCACCGCGGTGCCCGTGCTCTCGAACCCGTCGGGGTCCATCGCCTCGAGGTCGTCGCGCATCACGACGATGTCGGCCATGCAG
This sequence comes from Roseivivax isoporae LMG 25204, assembly GCF_000521865.1. GTDB lineage: Bacteria > Pseudomonadota > Alphaproteobacteria > Rhodobacterales > Rhodobacteraceae > Roseivivax > Roseivivax isoporae. The sequence goes on along the minus strand of NZ_JAME01000007.1, from coordinate 45,498 downwards.
CCCGGCGCGAGGCGGCCCTTGCGGTCCTCGTTGAACTCGAGCCAGGCATTGTCGAGCGTCATCGAGCGCAAAGCGTCGCCGAGCGTCTGCCGCTGGTCGACCCACGGCGCGGGCATCCGGAGCGGGGCCACGGCGGCGCGCAGCGTCGCCATGGTGTCGACCTTGATCACCGGCCAGTCGGTGGAGAAGGCGACGCGGGCGCCGCTGTCGCGCAGGCTCTGCCAGCCATAGGCGAGCGCGTGCTGGCGCTCGTGCAGGTGCGGCGCGATGGCGCCGGGGGTGTAGATGTGCCCGACCGGCGCGTGGCCCGGCTGGTAGGACGCGGCGACGCCGAGCGCGGCGAAGCGCGGCAGGTCGTCGGGGTGAAGCGTCTCGATATGCTCGATCCGGTGGCGGGCATCCCGCGCGCCGTTTGCCCGGCGCGCCGCCTCGTAGCCGTCGAGCGTGCGGCGCACGGCGAGATCGCCGATGGCGTGCGTCGCGATCTGCAGGCCCCGCCGGTCGGCCTCGATGCAGGCGGCATTGAACTGCTCGGGTTCGAACACCGCGTCGCCGTCATGGTCGCTGCCGGGATAGGGCTCGAGCATCAGGGCGGTGTGGCTCTCGATCACGCCGTCCATGAACATCTTGACCCGCCTGCACCAGAGCCGGTCGGACGCCCAGCGGCGGCGCATCTCCTCGGCCTCCTCGAAGCGGTCGAGGCTGTCCACGGTCTTGAAGTGGAAGGGCACCTCGGTGCGGCAGATCAGCTCTCCCGCCGCCTCGAGTTCGGCCAGGAGCTCCATCGTGTAGAAGTTGCCGTCCATGTTGTGCAGGCCCGTGATCCCGTGGGCCGCACAATGGGCGAGACCGCGCCGCAGCGCGTCGAGGTCGCGCGCCCTTTCCGCGGGCGTCGCGGCGGGCTCGGGGTTCTTGCCGGTCACGAGGCCCGCGAGGTCGCGGCCGCCATGGGGCGTCAGGGCGAGGACGGGCGCATAGGCGCCGGGCTCGCGCAGCTCGCCCTCGGCAAGCCCGTCCGCGCCCATCACGATCTCGGACCCGGTCTCGGTCGCGCCGCCATGCAGCAGGCCCGCCCGCTCGAGCGCCGCGGTGTTGGCCCAGATCGTGTGGTGGTCGGCGGCGAACATGGCGAAGGGGCGGTCGGGCAGGACGCGGTCGAGGTCGTGCCGCGTGGTGCGGTGGCCGGGACCGAACATGGCGTAGTCCGCCTGCACCGCGAAGACGAGCGGCGTGTCGGGTTCCGCCGCCGCGCGTGCGCGCACCGCGCGTGTCACGGCGTCGAAGCCGGCCACGCCGAAGAGGTCGAGATACCCGAGTTCCACCGAGCCGCCGAAGAGGTGCACGTGGCTGTCGATGAACCCGGGCAGGATGCTGCCGCCTGCGGCGTCGATCACCTGCGTCGCGGGCCCCGCCATGGCGCGGATCGACGCGGTGTCGCCCAGGGCGAGGATGCGGCCGCCGGCCACCGCCACGGCCTCGGCCCGCGGCCGGGCGTCATCGAAGGTCAGCGCGCTGCCGTTCAGCACGACGAGGTCGGGTGTGGCGGTCATGGGAAATGCCTTTCGGGGTCTTCGAGAGGGGGCCGGGGGCATTTCTGCCCCCGGCCGCGCCGGCGTCACTTGGTCAGTTCGGTCCAGATCTGGGAATAGATCTTCTGCACCTCGGGCGGGCAGTTCTTCGAGATGTAGCCCGCGTCGGCAAGCTCTTCGGGCGTGTTGATCTCGGGCGCCTGGGCCATGGTTTCGTCCATGAATTCCTGCGAGCCCTGGATGCCGTTCGCGTAGCGGGCGAAGTTCGACAGCATCGCCGCGTTCTCGGGCTCCATGATGAAGTTCAGGAAGAGCTTGGCGTTCTCGACGTTCTGCGCGTCCGAGATGATGGCCGCGTTGTCCATCCAGATCGAGAAGCCGGTCTGCGGATAGCCGAAGGCGATGTCGTCGTTGTCGATCCGCGCCCGCATCGAGGCGCCGTTCCAGTTGATCGACGCGGCGATGTCCTCGTTCGCGAGCCGCTCGATGGTGCTGTAGCCCATGGAGAGCCAGTTGGGCTTGGCTTCCACCAGCTTGTCGCGGACCTGGCGCAGGACCTCGCGGTCGCCGGTGCACTGCTCGCCGCCCAGGTAGTGGATGGCCATGCCCATCACGTCGTTCATCTCGGGCAGCACGTTGATCTTGCCCTTCAGCTCCTCCGGCGGGTCGAAGATCACCGCGGCGGTGTTGATGTCTCCGTCGTAGACTGCGGTGTTCACGCTGACGCCGACGGTGCCCCACTGCCACGGAACGGTGTATTCGCGGCCCGGGTCGAACTCGACGTCGACCCAGCGCGGGTCCATGTTCGAGAAGTTCTCCATCTCGTTCGGGTTCGACTTCATCAGCAGTCCCTCGGCGATGAAGATCGGCACGTAGTTGCCCGAGGGCACGACGATGTCGAAGCCGTGGCCGCCGGCCTTGAGCTTGGCGAGCGCGGTGTCGTTGGAATCGTAGTCGGTGACGGTCACGTCGACGTCGTACTCGGCCTCGAACTTCTCGATCATCTCGGGGCTCGTGTAGTTGCCCCAGTTGTAGATGTTGAGGCTGCCCTCGGCCGATGCGGCGCCGGCCAGAAGCGCCAGCGCGCTGGCGGTCGTCATGGTGCGGATCATGGTCGAACTCCCTGGATGTTGGCCCCGTCGCAGCGGGGCGTGGTAGGGCCGGATCACTTGCGGGTCCGGCTGATGAAGAAGAACGCGGTGACGAGAAGGATCGACACCGCGAGCAGCGCGGTCGAGATCGCGTTGATCTCGGGCGTGATGGTGCGCCGGATCTGGCCCAGCATGTAGGTGGGCAGGGTGTCCTGGCCGGCCGATTTCACGAACTCGGTGATGACCACGTCGTCGAGCGAGATCACGAAGGCCAGCATCGCCCCGGCAAGGATGCCGGGCCAGAGCTGGGGCAGGGTGATGTGCCGGAACACCTTGACCGGCGTGCCGTAGAGGTCCGCCCCCGCCTGCTCGAGGCTCAGGTCCATGCCCTGCAGCCGCGCGCGCACCGGCATGTAGGCGAAGGGGATGCAGAACGCCGCGTGCGCGAGGATGAGGTACCAGAGGCCGGTATAGCCGGTCGCCACCTTGATCATCGAGAAGAAGATCAGGAGCGCCACCGCGGTCACGATCTCGGGCACCATGAGCGGCTGGTTCACCAGCGCGAAGACGATCGTGCGGCCGCGCCAGGGCGCCGTGCGGGTGGTGGCGAGCGCCGCCAGCACCGCCGCGGAGGTCGCGATGAGCGACGCGCCGGTGGCGATCACCACCGACCGGATCGTGGCGGCCTGGATCTGCTCGTTCTCCCAGGCCGACGCGTACCAGCGCAGAGAGAAGCCTTCCCATTGCGAGATCGATTCGCCCGCGTTGAACGAGTAGATCACCAGGAGCACGATCGGCAGGTAGAGCAGCACGAAGCACGCGATCGCGATGGCGCTGAAGCCCGGCTGGCGGGTGACTTCGAAGGGCCTAGCCATGACGCGCCTCCTCTCCGCCGGCGGCGCGCACATAGATCAGGAGCGCGACCATCACGATCACCAGGAGCGTCAGCGACAGCGCCGCCCCGAGCGGCCAGTTGCGCAGCTGCCCGAACTGCAGCTCGATCAGGTTGCCGAGCATGATCTGCTTGCCGCCGCCCAGCACCCGCGGCGTCACGTAGGCGCCGAGGCAGGGCACGAAGACGAGGATCGACCCGGCGATCACGCCCGGCTTCACCAGCGGAAAGATGATGCGCCGCAGCACCTGCCAGCGGCTGGCGTAGAGATCGTAGCCCGCCTCGACCAGCCGGAAGTCGAAGCGTTCCATCGAGGCGTAGATCGGCAGGATCATCAGCGGCAGGTAGACGTAGGTCATGCCGACGAGCAGAGAGAACTCGGTGTAGAGCATCTGCACGGGCGCCGTGACGAGGCCCATGGCGATCAGCACCGTGTTGATCGTGCCCTCGTTGCGGATGAGCTCCATGATCGCGAAGGTTCGGATCAGGAGGTTGGTCCAGAACGGGATCATGATGAGCAGCATCCACATGTCCCGGCTGCGCCTCGGCCGCGTGGCGATGAAGTAGGCGGTCGGAAAGCCCACGAGGAACGACAGGAGCGCGGTCAGGAGCGACAGCTTGATCGAGCGCCAGAAGACCGCGAGATGGGCGTCCGCCCAGCCGAGTTCCTCTGTGAAGAAGTCGCGCTCGGCGATCACGTTGAACCAGGCCTGCGTCGAGAAGTCCCAGACGACCCCGCCGTAGTCGCCGGGGGTCAGGAACGAGTAGACGAACACGATCAGGAGCGGGCCAGACGCGGCCACCGTCAGGATGAAGAGCGCGGGGGCGAGAAGGAGCGCGCGGCTGCGGGTCGTGGCATCCATGGCGTCAGTCCCTCAGGACCTGGCCCGCGACCGCGCCGAGCCGGATGCCGACCCGGTCGCCGCGCTGGTGCGCGGGTCCCGCATCGGGCCGGTTCTGGCGGCGCAGCACGAACAGGCCGGCCTCCTGGTCGAGCGCCACGTGGTAATGCGTGTCGGTGCCGGAATACACCACCTCGGTCAGCGTGCCGGTGAGCGCACCCTCCTCGGGCGGGGCGAGCTCGGCATGTTCGGGGCGCACGGCCAGCGTGACCTTGCCCGGCGTGCCGTCGCCCTGCGCGCGCGCCTCGACGGTCCGGCCCGAGGGCAGGCGCAGCGTCGCGGTGTCGCCCGTCCGGGCGGTCAGCTCGGCCGACAGGAAGTTCGTGTCGCCGATGAAGTCCGCCACGAAGCGGTCGGCCGGGTGGTCGTAGATCTCGCGCGGTACGCCGATCTGGCGGATGCGGCCCGCGTTCATCACCGCGATCCGGTCCGACATGGTCAGCGCCTCCTCCTGGTCGTGGGTGACGAAGACGAAGGTGATGCCGGTCTCGTTCTGCAGGCGCTTCAGTTCCAGCTGCATCTCCTTGCGCAGCTTGAAGTCGAGCGCCGACAGCGGCTCGTCGAGGAGCAGCACCTTGGGCCGGGGCGCGAGCGCTCGGGCCAGGGCCACGCGCTGCTGCTGCCCGCCCGAGATCTGCGCGGTCTGCCGCTCCGCGAGCTCGCTCATGCGCACGAGCGCCAGCATCTCGCGCACGGTCGCGGCGATCTCGTCCTTCGGCCGGCCCAGCATCCTGAGCCCGAATCCCACGTTCTCGGCCACGCTCATGTGCGGGAAGAGCGCGTAGGACTGGAACACCGTGTTCACCGGCCGCTCGTAGGGCGGCTTGCCGGCGAGGTCGTCCCCGTCGAGCAGGATCGTGCCCTCGGTCGGCCCCTCGAACCCGGCGATCATGCGGAGCAGAGTCGTCTTTCCGCAGCCCGATGGCCCGAGGAGCGTGAAGAATTCGTTCTGCCGGATCGTGACCGATACGCGGTCGAGCGCGCGGAACGCATCGCTCCCCGCGCCGAACACCTTGGTCACCTCTCGGATGTCGATCATGCGGCCTGTCCCCATCTTGCGCAGGGGGATCGAACCGTGTGGGCCCGGACAAGGCAAGCCCTTCCTGCCGAAGCTGTTCCCGCGGGGCCTGACGGCCACGCCCGCGCCGCCCGGCATGGACGAGTCGCGGGTCGGGCGGCGCGATTGTGGCGGCTGTGGGGCGAGATTATCACGGAAACGTGAAGTAAGTTGGTCGGGATTGTGTCGAGCCGATTCAATCCACAGGGGGTGTAAACTTGGGAAATAGATGCCTCTGCGATTGCAATTATACTTCCCGAGTTGCGGTTATATTTTATCACTACAACCATGAAGTGAAAGATTTGACCTTCTGTCCGGAATTCATTTCCTCTTGATGAAATCGTTTTCCGCTGTCTAAGCTGAAAATATCGAACGCCATCGGGGGGTGGCATGAAAATAGGCTGCCAAACCTAATTCACCATAAAACCTATCGGCCCTGATCGGGGCCGTGTCTCGCCGTCTTTCACGGCGCCAACAGTTATGAATTGTCCGGCTTCAATTCGGCGCGACCGCGTGCCGGAGCAGGATATTTATTGAGATAATACAACGGAGTGTCTTCATGGACCCGATCGATCAAATCATTCTGCAGGGCGAAAACGCAATTATCTCCGCCGGTGGCGAAAGCTTCGCCCGCACGCAAGGCGCCGCGCTCGATGACCTGTCAGATGGCACAGTCGACGGAATTGCAGAGGGCACCTCGAATGGCACGACCGGTAACGGCGATCCTCTCGATGCATATGGATTGCGGTCCGGATATAGTGGCACCGGCTATCTCGATTACGAAGCGGACTCCGACGAAGTCCTGAACTGGACGCTGACCGTGCCGGAAGCCGGGACCTACGACCTGCACATCCGCTACGCGAACGGATCACAGGCGCGGCCGCTCGATATCCTCGTGAACGGCGCGGAGCAGGTCAGCTCCGAGTCCTTCGCGAGCACGGGCTTTGCGAACTGGGTGGTCAAGACCCTGACGATCTCGCTCGACGCGGGGGAGAACTCCCTCGCGCTGGCCATCGCAGGAAGCAATTTTGGCCCGAACATCGACGCACTCATTGTCACTTCGCAGGGCGAAGCCGCGGTCTTCCCGCCTGCGAACACCGCGCCCACCTTCGATGATGTCCCGGCCGTTTTCGCGGTCGAGGAGAACGAGACCGCGGTCGGGAGCATTGTGGCGTCCGACGCCGACGCCGATACGGTGGCCTACACGCTGGGCGGCACGGACGCCGCGCTCTTCACCATCACGTCCGCGGGCGAGCTGAGTTTTGTCTCGGCACCGGCCTTCGACGAGGCGGGCACCAACACCTACGCCGTCGAGATCATCGCCAGTGACGGTGAGCTGACCACGACGCAGGCGGTCAGCGTGACGGTGACCGAAGCCGCGGCCGATCCTTTCACGCCCATCGTGATCCAGGGCGAGTCGGCGGTCACGTCAGGGGCAGCGACGCGCGTCCTGACGCAGACCAACGCGGCGAACGAAGGCACGAGCGGTACCAACAACGACGTCTTCAACCTTCGGCCCGATTACAGCGGGTCGGGCTACCTCGATTTCGGCGGCTCTAACAATGGCGGCGAAAGTGCGACCTACACGTTCACCTCGCCGGTCGCGGGGACGTTCGAGTTGCACCTGCGCTATGCGTCGAGTGGCGTGCGCTTCGCGACCCTGACCGATGGCGCAGGAACGGAGCAGGTGGTCAGTTTCGCCGGAACGGCCGTGGGGGGCGGGGATCCGTTCGACGATTGGGGAGTCACCAGCGTCGTTGTGACCCTTGTCGAAGGTGAGAACACGCTGTCCATGGCGCTTTTCGACGGCCTTGGTCCGAACATCGATGCGATGGTGATCACCGCGCCGGGCGAGCAGCCGGACTTCGGACCGCGTTTCACCACCGTCGGGGCGCTGACGGTCGAGGATGGCGAGACGGCCGCCGGTTTCGTCGTCGCCACGGATGTGGATGACGACACCACCGACGGCGACGACGCGCCGGGACCCGTCACCTTCGCCATCGTGGGCGGGGCGGATGCAGCCGCCTTCACCGTCGATCCGGCATCCGGCGCGCTGTCGCTCGTTTCGCCCGCGGATGCGGCCGTGCAGGCGGCCTACGAGGTCGTGGTCAGCGCGACCGATGCGGCCGGAAACGTCGTGGAGCAGGCCGTGACGGTCACGGTCGATCCCAACGATGCGCCCGAGATCACGGGCGGCGTCGGCCCCGTAAGCGTGCCGAGCGGCGGTGGCCTGGTGTCGCTTGCGGCCCTGACCGTTACCGATCCCGAGGATGACCCGACGACCCTTGCCGTCCGGCTGGCCGGCGGCGGGGCGGCGCCCGCAGGCGTCGAGATCGATGGGGACGGCAACCTCGTCATTCCCGGGAACCTCGAGCCCGGCGAACTGGCGCTCGAGATCGTGGCCTCCGACGGCGCGCTGTTCTCCGCGCCGGTGGCTGTCACCGTGACGGTCGAGGCGCCCGGCGCCTTCAGCACCACCATTCAGCTCGAAACGCGGAACGGTCCGGTCACCATCGACGACGACACCGCCGGTGGCACGAACAACGCGAACCTGACGCAGGTCCGCGACGCGCAGAACACCGAGGGCAACACGACCGACGGCAAGGGCGCGGACGAGCTCTGGAACGACTTCAACGGCACCGGCTACATGGACATGGGGGGCAATGTCGGCGACGCGATCGAGGTCGCGGTCGAGGTGCCTTCCGCCGGCACCTACGCCATCACGTTCCGCTACGCGATCGGTTCGCCGACGGTCCCCGACCGCCCGATGCTCCTGACCGCGAATGGACAGACAGAGACACTGAATTTCGTCGGCACCGGAGGGTGGAGCAGCTGGGGCGAGCTGTCGGTCGAGATGGTGCTCGAAGCCGGTGTGAACACGCTCCGGCTTGCCAACACGATCACCAACGGCCCGAACCTCGACCAGGTCACCGTGACGCTGCTGAACGCTGCGCCCGAGGCCATCACGCTCGACACCCCGAGTGTCGACGAGAACGCGGCCGGCGCGGTCATCGGAACGCTGAACGTCAGCGACGACGACGCGACGCACAGCTTCACGGTCAGTGACGAGCGCTTCGAGGTCGCGGACGGCACGCTCAAGCTCGTGGACGGTGTGGCGCTGGACTTCGAGACGGAACCGAGCGTCACGCTGACGGTCACGGCCACTGACGCAGGCGGGCTGTCCGTCACGCAGGACGTCACCGTCACGGTGTCCGACGACACCTCGGACAACGTCGATCCGGGTGTCGTCGTGTTCGACGCGGGCTCGCTCGTCTCCTACACGACCAATCAGGACAAGCCGGCGGACGGCGGGGCGGGTGCCATCGTCGGCGACGACGGCGCCTCCCTGACGCTGTCGGGCAACCTGTGGAAACGCGCGCCGCTCTCGGGGGCCTACACGATCACCGAGGACACCCGCCTCGAGGTGACCTTTGCACTTGGCACGCTTCCGCCCGAGATCGTCGCCATCGGCATCGACGCGGACGACCGGCCCTTCGACCGTGCGATGGATGTCTACCAGCTGGGCGGCACACAGCCGCAGGCATACTTCGTGCAGTCGCAGCAGGCGGGAACCGAGAACGCGGACGGCAGCCGCACGTTCGTCATCGACCTTTCGGCCCATGCGGGCAAGACGATCCAGTCGCTCGTCTTCGTCGCCGACGACGACGCTCCCGGCAACGGCCTGGGCGAGGTCACGTTCTCGAACATCTCGCTCTTCGAGGACGAGGCTGATGGCAACGTGGCGCCGCGCGTGGTGGGCGGTGGCATGGCCGACTTCGCTGTGCTCGAGGGCGCGCCGCTCGAGGTCGACCTGCCGTTTGTCGACGATGACGGCGATGCGCTGAGCTACACGCTGGCCGTGACCGACGCGGACGGCGTGCCGGTCGACGTCGAGGGCCTCGCCATCGTGAACGGCGTTCTGACCGGGCCCGCGCCCGCGGTCCCAGGCACGTTCACCGTGACGGTGACAGCGAGCGACGGCACCGACACCACGAGCGACAGCTTCACGCTGACCGTCGATTGGGCAAACGACGCGCCGGTTTCGACCGACCCCGCGCTCGAGCCTTACATGGTCTCCGCCGGCGAGATGATGGCAGGGATCGAGCTTGCGGACTTTGCGCAGTTCTTCGTCGATCCCGACGCCGCACAGGGAGACGTGCTGACGCTCACCGCCGAGAACCTGCCCGAAGGGCTGACGGTCAACGACGAGGGCGTGATCGTCGGCACGCCGACGCAGCCTGGCGACTACGAGGTTGTCATCCGCGCCACCGATCTCGCGGGACTGTCCGACACGCTGACCATCCTGCTCAGCGTCGACGGGCCGCAGATCGGTGACGTGGTCACCGTCGAGGCCGAAGACTTCACCGGCCTCGGGGAGGCGCAGAACTTCCTCGTCTCGGGTCAAGCCGGGGCATCGAACGACCAGATCCTGCGCGCAGGCGTCGAGGGCACGCCGTCCTCGATCACCACCGACCTGTCGCAGAACGGCCTCGTCGAGGGCTGGTACACCGTCACGATGACCCGCTACGACGAAACCGATGGCAGCGCGACCTTCTCGCTCAGTGTCGGGGACACCGTGCTGGCCGAGAACGCGGCCTTCGACGCCGGCGGCACCTTCGACACCGGCGGGACCCGCGGCAATGCCGGGCAGGCCGGCAACCTCAAGACCGTCGCCTTCGACGTGCCGGTCTACGTCTCGCAGGGCACGATCCTGACCCTTTCGGGCCTTGCCAACGGCGAGCTGCTGCGGACCGACCGCTTCACCTTTACCCGGATCGAGACGCCGAACGTGGCGCCGGGCGAAGTGAGCCTGTCTCAGGCCAGCGTGGCAGAGAACGCCGAGGACGTGGCCATCGGCATCCTGTCCGCGACCGACCCGGACGGCGACGATTCCGCGATCATCTACTCGGTCGATCCGGCGTCGCCGTTCGAGGTGGTGGGTGACACGCTCCGGCTCAAGGCCGGCGCCGCCTTCGATTTCGAGACCGACGGCTCTTCGGTGGAGGTCGCGGTGACCGCGACCGACGCACTGGGCGGCACTTCGGTCACGACGCTGACCGTCACGATCACCGATGTCGACGAGGCGCCCGGCGCGCCGAGCCTCGACCAGCAGGCGGCAGTGGCCGAGAACACGGAGGGCGCGATCATCGGAACGCTGTCCGCCCCGGACGACGCCGGTGCGGTGACCTTCACGGTTTCCGACCCGCGTTTCGAGGTGGTGAACGGCAACGAGCTGAAACTGGTCGACGGAACCGCCCTGAACTTCGAGGAGGGCGCGGAGGTCACCGTAACGGTGACCGCCGACGACGGCAGCACGCAGACCACGGGCGAGGTGGTCGTGACCGTGGCCGACGCGAACGACGCGCCGGTCCTGCCCGAGGACGCGACGCTTCCGGATGTCAGCGTCGCGGCCAATGCCGGCGCGAGCATCGACCTCGCGGCTCTGGCCGCCACTGACGAGGACGCGGGCGACGCGGTGACCTACGCCATCTCGGGCGAGGCGGCGCTTGCCGCGGGCTTTGCGGTCGCGGCCGACGGCACCACGCTGAACGTGCCCGCATCCGCGCCTGCCGGCAGCTACGAGGTCACCGTCGTGGCCACCGACGGCACGGCAGACTCGGACTCCGTCTCGTTCATCGTGACGATCGGTGCGCCCGATCCCTTCACGCCCTTCGTGATCCAGGCCGAAGACGAAACGCTCACCTCGATCACGCTGGCGCAGGCACCCGACCAGAATTCGACGCAGGTTCGGGACCCCGACAACATCGAGAGCAACCCGGCTCTCGAGACCGGTCTCCGGCCGGACTTCACCGGGACGGGCTACCTCGATTTCGGCAACGATGCGGGCGATACGTTCACGGTCACCGTGGACGTGCCCGCCGCGGGCAGCTACGACCTGAACGTCCGCTACGCCAGCAGCACCGATCGGCCGCTCGACCTGAGCGTGAACGGCGGCACGGCGACCACGATGCCGTTCGTGTCGACCGATCCGGACGGGCCGTCGGGGCCGGCGGACGGATTTGACATCTGGCTCTACTCGACCGTCACCGTGACGCTCGAGGCCGGCAGCAACACGGTCTCGCTCGCCATCCCCGCGGGCCTCACCTCGGGTCCGAACATCGACCGCATCGAGATCACCGAGGCGGGCACCGGACCGATCCCGGTCGACGACAGCGCGGACGCCGACGGACTGCCGCTGACGCTGGACGGCGACACCGGTACGCTCACGCCGACGCAGGCGGCCTCGATCAACTTCAATGTCAGCGGTGTCGACGACGACATCGTGACGTTCGAGATCAGCTTCGACGGCGGCGCGACGCGCCAGGACGTGACCGGCATCGTCGACAGCGACGGCGACTTCGTGGTGGACGGCTCGGGCCTCGCGGCCGGTCCGCAGACCGCGACCATCATCGTCACCGATGCGGCAGGCAACGAGGCGGAAAGCTCGCTGTCCTTCGCCATCGGCGGCGCGGTCACGGTCGATCCGATCGTGGTTCAGGCCGAGGACGAGACGCAGGTGACCGTCGCCGACGCCGGCGCGCCGAACGCCACCGGGTCGAACGTGACGCGGGAGGTCAACGCGCAGAACCCCGATGCCTTCGACAATTTCCGCGAAGGCGCGGTGGATGACGCCTACATCGATTTCGGCACCGACCCGGGCGACACGATCACCTTCAGCATCGACGTCCCGGTCGCCGGCACCTACACCGCGACCATCCGCTACGCGAACGGCAGCGAGGACGTGCGCCCGCTGGAGCTTTCGCTGAACGGCGCGGCGCCAACCAACGTGGCCTTCGTGCCGACCACTGCCCCGACGGCGGAACTGACCGGCTGGGAAGGCTGGACCGACCTCGATGTCACCCTCGAACTGGTGGCGGGCACCAACACCGTCGCCCTGACCATCCCGACCGAAGCCAATGGGGGCGTGGCGAACGGGCCCAACATCGACCAGATCACCTTCACCCTCGAGGAGGGCACGGGCGAACCCGCCGACGCGCAGACGTTCGAGGAGGTCGTGAAGGTCAACTTCGAGGCGCCGACCTCGGGCAATGGCAGCTTCAACGCACCCGCGGGCTACACCACGCCCGAGGGCTTCGAGGCCGACACCGGCGCTGCCTTCGGAGACCGCGGCAACGGCTTCACCTACGGGTGGGTCGACGTGGACGACGCGAACGGCACCGTGACCGGCACGCCGCTGGCGCAGCCCACGGGGTCCATGCGTTACAAGAACGCGGCGGACGAGGCGTCCGACCTGCAGAAGACCTATGCCCATTTCGACTATCCGGGCGCGCCTGACGGCGACCGGGAACGCGCATGGGAAATCGCGCTCGAGGACGGCGTCTACCAGGTCAGCGTCGCCGTCGGCGACACCGCCGGGCAGTACGACTCGCGCTACGTCCTGAACGTCGAGGGCCAGCAGTTCGGTCCCGCATGGGACCCGGTGAACCTCGACGGCGAGAAACTCGTGGGCGGCGCCTACAACGACTCCTTCGACGGCGAGGGATACCGTTCGCACCTCTACACCGGCATGGTCGAGGTGACGGACGGCCGGCTGACCCTCGACGGCATCGGCGGCGACAACGTCGAGATCCAGTGGCTCGACATCGAGCGGGTGCCCGACCTCACGCCGGATGACGGCCGGTCTGCGGATCTCGACTATTCGAAGTTCGTGAGCGCGGTCGCGGCCTCGACCGATGATGGACAGGTGTCGATCGAGATCGGTGCGGACGGCACGGTGCCGCTCGATATCGATCCGACCTCCAGCATCGTGGTGGGCGTCGACCTCCAGGCCATCGACCACCGTGGGCCCAACGTGGCCTACGTGGACGGCGTGCGGCTCTACGAGACGCTGACGGGCGAGGAAGTGGCGATCAATGTGCAGGTCACCGGCGGGGCGGATTCGCTGACGATCCGGCCGCTCCAGGATCTCAAGGAGTTCACGAGCTACACGCTCGACATCCAGGACGTGCTCGACCTTGGCAACCTGACGGACTCGGACCTGCCGCTCCGGCAGTTCCAGGACTATTCCACGTCCTTCGTGACCGGCGAGGCGCCGGAGGTGGTCGCCCGCGAGGTGGCCTTCACCGATACCGTTGTGCTCGACGGCTTTGCCGACGGCGGCGCCGCCTACACGTCGATCGATATCGGTCCGGACGGCAGGCTCTATGTCTCGACCATCATGGGCGAGATCCATCGCTGGGACATCAATGCCGACGGCACGCTCGACAAGGCGTCGCAGGAGACGCTGAGCCTCGACTACTTCCAGGATACCGGCCGGTCGATCATCGGGCTTGCCTTCGATCCCGAGGACCCGAACACCATCTGGGTCAGCGACAACGCCCCGGTCCCGCGCGAGGGCAAGGCGGACGAGACGCCCGAGTTCTCGGGGCAGGTGTCGAAGATCACGCTCGGTGCGGGCGGTTCCTTCGAGGGCGCGAGCGCCGAGACCTACATCACCGGCCTGCCGCGATCGGGCGGCGACCACGTGACGAACAGCCTCGAGTTCCGCAACATCGGCACCGAGAGTGACCCGGAGTACCTGCTCTATGTCATGCAGGGCTCGAACTCCGCGGCAGGGCGACCCGACAATGCATGGGGCTTCCGTCCCGAGCGGCTGCTGAACGCCGCGGCGCTCGAGATCGACCCGCGGCGCGATGCGCCCGATGGCGGCTTCGACGTGCAGACCGAACCCTACGAAGCCGGGCAGAACGCGCCGACCTACCGCGATCCCAACGCGACCTTCAACGCGGATGGCACGGTCGACAATTTCTACAATCCCTTCGCCTCGGACGCGGTGCTCAAGATCTTCGGCGAAGGCATCCGCAACGCCTACGACCTCGTGTGGCACTCGAACGGCAACCTCTACGTGCCGACGAACGGCACGGCGCGGGGGGGCAACACGCTCGATGATCCGAACACGCCGATCAATGAATCCGTGACGGGCCTCGACAAGCAGTACGACTACCTCTTCCAGGTGCAGGAGGGCGGCTATTACGGCCATCCCAACTCGCTGCTGGGCCATTACGTGGTGAACGGCGGCGCCGGAGGCCCGCAGAACATCTACGGCTCGGACAACAGCGCCAACACGCCCGACGGCGGCAACGAATATGCCCCGGGCGTGGTGCGGGACGAGGACTACGATGCCGACGGATCCTATTCGCTCGGCTTCAACAAGTCGCCGAACGGTGCGACCGAATATACGGGCAACCTGTTCGGCTCGAACCTCAAGGGCGCGATCCTGTTCGCGCAGTTCTCGGTGGGCGACAACGTCCGCGTCATCAACGTCGACCCGGTCACCGGCCGCGTCACCGGTGACGACGTGCTGCGGCGTCCGGGCGGCGACGTGATCGACGAGTACATCGACCCGCTCGACATCATCGAGAACCCTCTGACCGGCCAACTCTACATGATGACGCTGAACCGCGGCACGGGCGAAAGCCGGATTGTCCTGCTGAACCCGGCGCCGGGCGGCGTGGTGGTCGACACCACCGCGGACGAGGGCAACGACCTGGCGCTCGCCATCGCCGTGGCCGATCCCGAGAACGCGGCCTTCACGATCACCGGAGCGGACAGCGACCTCGTCTCGCTCTCGGTCAGCTTCACCGACGGAACCACCACGGTGACAGCGGCGGCGACCGGCAACGGCACCTACGCGGTCGACCTGTCGGCGCTGAGCGGGCCGGTTTCGGCCACGCTCACCGTCGAGGACGACAGCGGCTTCACCGCCACGGCGAGCGCGCAGGCGACGATCGGCGAGACCGGCGGCAGCGTGTTCCTCGACGCCACGGCCTTCACCGTGCTCAGCACGCTCACCGGCACGGATGCGACGGTCATCCGCAACGTCAACCTCCCCTCGACCCATGAGGCCGGACAGACCTACGACATCGACCCGGTGGACGGCCTCAACGACGGCTATGACGGCGTGGCCTATCTCGACCCGAACGGCGGGCCCGAGGACAAGGCGTCCTTCGCCTTCAACGCCCCGGCCGCGGGCACCTACACGTTCAGCTTCCGGATGGCGGCGCAGCAGGCGCGGTCCATCACCTTCGGCGCGAACGGCGACAGCGAGACGGTCACCGTCAACACGGGCAGCTTCCTGACCTGGCAGTCCTACGACGTGGTGCTGACCATGGCGGCGGGAGCCAACACCGTCGTCATCAGCCAGACCGGACCCAACGCGCCCAACATCGACAGCGTGACCATCACGCCGCTCGACGTGGCCGACGGCACTGCGGATGCGGGCGGCGACCTCGATCTCGTGGCGACGGACCTGAGCGATCCCGCGAACGCGGTGTTCACCATCAGCGGAGCGGATGCCGACCTCGTGGACCTCGGCGTCATCTTCGACGACGGGACGACCACGGTGACGGCGACGCCCACGGGCAACGGTGCCTTCACCGCCGACCTGTCGGCGCTGACGGGTGCGGTGACCGCCACGCTGACCGTCTCGGACGGCACGAACACGGCGACCGAGACGGCGAGCTTCACGCTCGATGCGAGCGGTGTGCCGAACGACGGAACCGAAACCGTGGGTGGCGTGCCGTTCACGATCTACGAGGCCGAGAACGCGGCGCTCACCGGCGCGACGGACCTCGTGACCACGGCCGAGGACAACCGCGGGCAAAGCGGCGGCGCCTTCGTCGACTTCGACGGCGACGGGCAGGTCTCGATCACCTGGACGGTCGAGGTCAGCCAGGCTGGCAGCTACCGCGTCGACTTCCTCTATGCGCTCGCGACGAGCAAGGCCGACCGGCCGATGCAGCTGTCCGTCGATGGCACGCCGGCGCAGGTCGTGGGTTTCCCGGCCAACTCGAACGAGGACGAGACCATCTGGACGCCGGCCATCGTGGAGCTTGACCTGGCGCCCGGGGTGCACACGCTGACGCTGACGGCGACCGGTTCGGCAAGCCCCAACATCGACTACCTGCGCATCACCTCCGCGCCGCTGTCCGAGCCGCTCGACCTCGACGCGGACGAGGGCGACGACCTCGCGCTGACCGTGCTCGACCAGACCGATGCACAGGCCGTGCTGTTCCAGGTCACCGGGCTCGACGACGACATCGAGACGCTGCAGGTCGCCTTCAACGGCGGCGCGCCGCAGACCGTGACGCTCGACGGAAACGGCCAGTTCACCGCGGATGTCGGCATCGTGCTCGGCACGGTCGACGCGGTGCTGACGGTCGTCGACGACGCGGCCAACATCGCCTCCGCCGACGCGTCCTTCGCGGTCAGCCCTGACGGCAACCCGAACGCGGACATCGCGATCCAGAGCCTCGACCCCGTGTTCCTGTCCGACCGTCTGCATTTCTCGTTCCTGCAGGATCCGAACGTCTCCGATCCGTCGAATGGCGACAGGGCCTACAAGGACAGTGCGACGGTCCGGATCTCGAACACCGGGACCGAGGCGCTGGAGTTCGCAGCGGCCGAGATCACCGGACCCTACGATCTCGCGGATCCGACGGTCTTCGACGGGCTGACGCTTGCGGCCGGCCAGTCGATCGATGTCACCGTCCTGTTCGACGCGACCGAGATCCAGCCCAAGCCCGGCAACGGGCAGAACGGGGTGCGGTTCGGCGAGCTGACGCTGACCACCAACGACGCGGAGGATCCGATCGTCTCCGTCGACCTCGCCGGCTTCTGGCAGGCGCGCGACGAGGGCGGATGGGAGCCCAACGTCAACGAGGTGTGGCAGCTCTTCGGCTTCGGCAACACGATCGAGGGCCTGACCTTCCAGGGCGGGGGAGAGAGCGACGAGCTCGACTTCTACGACCTCTACCTGCCGGTCGACGAGACCGAGGTGCTGTCGCCGTACTGGCGCCTCGCGGAAGGTGTGGACGAGGCGCGCCTCACGCAGATCGCCGCGTTCCACGGGCCGTCGGGCGCGACGCTCGGCATCCACAACCCGGGCAACAAGGGCCAGGGGATCACCTTCAGCAACCACGCGGGAGACCAGAACCAGACGCTGTTCCCGCTCCTCGGTAACGGCAGCTTCGCCTCGTCCACCTTCGACGGGGGCACCATTCCCGACGGCTGGCTCGGCTCGGACATCTTCGGCATCTCCATGGCGGGGCTGTCGACCGATCCGCGGCTCAACCCGTCGGGCAGCGGAACCGTCACGCAAGCCGAGCTCGATGCCCGCTACCCGGGCTACACCGTCACCGGCGGCGTCGTCACCGGGCCGGACGGCGAGGGGGTCACGGACGGCTACACGGTGCGCATGTTCCAGGCGGTCGACCAGGACGGAAACGTGATCGAGAACACGTTCCTGGGGATCATGGACTACACGGGCATCAACTACGACTACAACGACAACATGTTCGTCATCGAGGGCGTGACGCCCGTGGGTTTCGGCGGCGTGCTCGCGGTCTCGGGGCTCGACGACGCGGCGGCGGACGATCGGCTCGTGTTCACGAACATCGAGAACCCGAACAACGTGGGGGGCCTGACGCAGACCTTCCGCAACGAGGCAACCTTCACGCTCTCGAACGACGGGATCGCGGCGCTCGACGTGGCCGCGCTGACCATCGAGGGCGCGGATGCCGGTGCATTCGAGATCATTTCGGGGCCCTCGGGCGCCTTCACGATCGGTGCGGGCCAGTCCATCCAGGTCACCGTCGCCTTCACCGGTGCGGATGGCGTGGACGACAACGCGGCGGTGCTGCACGACGACGCGCGCCTCGTGGTCACGCCGGAGGGCAGCGCGGCGCGGACCATCGCGCTTGCCGGTCTCGCCCAGCTCCAGTCGGAGAGCGGGGAGGAACCGACCGTCGCGCAAGTGGTTCAGGCGTTCGGCTACTCCACCGACATGGCCCAGGGCCAGCTGGCCAACGGCGGGCAGGTCGAGGCGGTGGGCGACGAGGTGATCGCGCCCTACCTGACCGCCCTTGACGGCAGCCAGCCCGTCGAGGTGATCCAGCTTGCGGCGTTCCTGCAGCAGACCAACGTCGCGCGACTGAGCCTTCACGGTCTCGAAAGCGCGGAACTGACCGAGCTCTTCGCGGCCGACGACCAGCAGGGCCAGACCGTCCTTCCCGACGGGCTCGTCACCGGACCCGGCGATACAGGCGGCGTTGCGCGGGCGTCCTTCGATCCGTCGGGTCCGTTCGGGCTGAAGGTGACGGTCGACGGCCGGCCCACCTATGCCTCGTGGACCGACCCCGAGATCAACCGGGTCGATCCGCAGTTCGGGCAGCTCGTCGGCGACGATGCCGGCCACCTCATCCGGTTCTTCCAAGCGAAGGATGCGAACGGCCAGGACATTCCCGGGACGCTGATCGCGATCCAGGACTACCCGGGCGCCGGCAACTACGACTACAACGACCACATGTTCATCATCCGCAACGTCGCGGCCTATGACCCGACCGGGGCGGAGGATGCGAACGGCAACGGCGTGATCGACGCGCTCGAGAGCGACGTGGACAATGACGGTCTGGCGAGCTTCTTCGATCCGGACGAGACGCCGGATACCGGCGGAGGGCTCGATCGTGGCGGTTACGTGGTGGGCTTCAACGTCGGTGGTGCCGCGGTGGCGAGCCAGCAGGGCCTCGGCGGTGTCGCGCTGCGCGCCGACGACGATCCCCTTATCGCCTATGCGGGCGACGGGGCGACGCGGGCGCCTGGTCTGGACGGGGCGGGCAACCCCAACGGCGCGAACGCGCTGCCGGGCGCCTTCCAGTCCTACCGCGACGGCACGAGCTGGACGGTCGAGGTCTCGGGCCTGGTCGACGGGGAGTACGTGGTGGTGCTGCACACCCAGGAGACCTACTGGAACAGCGCCGGCCAGCGACAGTTCGACATCGACATCGACGGCGTCGAGGTCGCGAACAACATCGATCCCTTCGCGGCGGCCGGCGGCAACGGCGATACGCCGGTAGAGATCGAGGCGCTGGTGCAGGTTTCGGGCGGGTCGTTCACGGTCACGCTCGAGAGCCTGGGCGCGGACGGCATCGACAATGCCGCGCTGAACGCCATCACCATCTACCAGTCGGCGGCGAATCCCGGCGGCGGCCTCCAGGGCGAGCAGCCCGACCAGCAGCCGTTCCCGGGACCAGACGCGCCGGTCTTCGCCGACGGGTCGCTGACCGTCGACGCGTCGAACTACGACACGGGCGGGCAGGGCGAGGCGTACAACGATGCGCCGGGCCTGACGGGCGGCTCGAACGGCGGGCGGGACGATGGCGACGTCGAGCAGACCTCGTCCGGCGATATAGGCTGGATCGAGAACGGCGACTGGTACGAGTACACCATCGACGTGGCGGAGGCGGGGCTCTACGACCTCGACCTGCTCCTGGCCTTCGGCGGCACCGGCGCGCGCAGCGCCACGGTGGAGTTCTACGCCCAGGGGGCCGACACGCCCTATGCCACGACCGGCGCAATCGCGAACCCCTCGACCGGGACGTGGTCGAACTTCGTGGCGCGTTCGGCCGACGGCATCGAGCTCGAGGCCGGCGAACAGGTGGTGCGGGTGACCTTTGCGGGCGGCAGCCAGGACTTCCGGTCCTTCACGCTGACCCAGCAGGCACCGGTCAACCAGGCACCGACCGCGTCGGACATCGCGCCGGTCGTGGTGACCGAGGGCCAGGCCATCGCGCTCGATGTCTCGGACGCCTTCGACGATCCGGACGGCGACGCGCTGAGCTACACGGTCAGCGGCCTGGCGGGGCTCACGATCGGCTCGGACGGCACGATCAGCGGCACCGCTCCGCTGGTGACGGGCGACACGTCCTATGACGTGACGGTCACGGCCAGCGACGGCACGCTCTCGGTTTCCGAGACCTTCAGCCTGACTGTCGAAGACGTCCCGGTCGTCACGCCGGTGCAGAACCCGTTCCCCGGGCCGGACGCCCCGGTTCTCGACGGCACGCTCACGGTCGATGCCACCAACTTCGACACGGGCGGGCAGGGCGTCTCCTGGAACGACAATCCCGGCAAGGACGGCGGCTCCGCCGCCCGGCCTGGCACGGATGTCGAGACCGTCGGAGCGGAGGGCGATATCGGCCACGTGCTGCCGGGCGAATGGGTGGAGTACACGATCGACGTGGCCGAGGCCGGGACCTACGACCTGAGCCTCGTGGCGAAGGCACCGACCCCGGGCGCGACGATCACGGTCTCGCTCGAGGACGGCACGCCGCTCACCCAGTTCACGCTGGAGGATGCCAATACCGCGGTGAACAACTCGTTCGGCGGAACCGCCTTCTCCTCGACCGGGACGCAGCAGATCGCGCTCGCGGCGGGGGAGCAGACGCTGCGCTTCACCTTCGACGGAACGCTCGCGGACAACGGCTACGTGCTGGACATGCGGTCGTTCACGCTCTCCGAGGTGGAGGACCCGGTGCAGGACGCAGTCGGCCAGGCCGGCAGCGTGACGTTCACCCAGGCAAATGCGGGCTCTTGGAACTCGGTCACCTTCGACCAGGCGCTGGACAACCCGTCCGTCGTCATGGGGCCGATCCTCTCCGGCGACGCGGCCCCCGGCGTCATGCGGGTGCGCAACGTCACCGACACCGGCTTCGAGTACCAGCTGGACGAGTGGGACTACCTCGACGGCAGCCATGGCAGCGCCACCGTGGGCTGGCTGGCGGTCGAACAGGGCAGTCACCAGATCAGCGGCCTGACGATCGCCGCGGGTGCGGGCACAGCCAGTGACAGCCTGTCGACCATCGCTTTCGGCCAGAACTTCGCCGCGGCGCCGGTGGTGCTGGCGCAGGTGGCCTCCGACAACGGCAACGGCGCGGTGGTCGACCGGATCGACGGCGTGACCACGACGGGCTTCGGCGTGGCGCTCGACAACGATGAGATCGAGACGCTTCCGCACGGGTCCGAGGCCCTGCACTGGGTCGCGGTCTCGTCGGGCGGATCGGCCGCGGTCGGGGCGGCGTCCGGGCTGACGGGCAACAGCGTCACCCAGAGCACCAGCACGATCCCGTTCGGCAAGACCTTCGAGGACTCCTTCGTCTTCCTTGCCGACATGCAGACCGAGGACGGGACCGATCCGGCGACCGTCCGCCTCGCCGGGCTTACGGACAGTCAGGCGTCGGTGTTCATCGAGGAGGAACAGTCGCGCGAGGCCGAAATCGGCCACACGAGCGAGGTCGTGGGCTGGGTCGGCCTGAACGAGGGCCTGCTCTACGACGACACGGGCCTGCTCTGACAACGGACGGGGCGCGCGGTATTGCCGCGCGCCCCGTTCCGAAAGGCGCTTCCGACGCGCGGTGCTGCCCCTGCAGTGCCGCGCGTCAGTCCGTTTCCTTGATCCAGAAGACCGCGCCGAGGGGGGGCAGGACCACGGAGGCCGAAGCCGGCTGGCCGTGCGAGGGGGTGTCGCCCGCGGTGACCGCGCCCATGTTGCCGCGCCCGCCGCCGCCGTAGATCTCGGCGTCGCTGTTCAGGGCCTCGCGCCAGCGGCCCGCGGACGGGAAGCCCAGGCGGTAGGCGTCCTGGGTGACGGGGGTGAAGTTCACGGCGACCACGACCTCGGGATCGCCCGGCGCGCCGCGCCGGATCCAGGCGAAGACCGAGCGCGCGGCGTCGTTCGCCTCGATCCACTGGAAGCCGTCGGGTTCGGCATCCTTCGCGTGGAGCGCGGGCGTGTCGCGGTAGAGGTGGTTCAGGTCGCGCACCAGCGCCCGCACGCCCGCATGCGACGGACGCGCCGCCATGTCCCAGTCGAGCGACGTCTCGAAGTTCCACTCGTGCGTCTGCGCGAATTCCTGTCCCATGAACAGGAGCTTCTTGCCCGGATGGCCCCACATGAAGCCGTAATAGGCGCGCAGGTTTGCGAAGCGCTCCCAGTCGTCGCCCGGCATCCGCGTCAGCATCGAGCCCTTGCCGTGCACCACCTCGTCGTGGCTGATCGGCAGGATGAAGTTCTCCGAGAACGCGTAGTGCAGCCCGAACGTCATCTGGTGATGGTGGTGCTTGCGGTGGATCGGGTCCTTCTTGATGTATTCGAGCGTGTCGTTCATCCAGCCCATGTTCCACTTGAACCCGAAGCCGAGCCCGCCGTCCCAGATCGGCCGCGACACCTTCGGATAGGAGGTGGATTCCTCGGCCACGGTCATGATCCCCGGGCACGCGCCGTAGGTCTGCGTGTTCATGGCCTGCAGCATGGCGATGGCCTCGTAGTTCTCGCGCCCGCCGTCCTTGTTCGGAACCCACTCGCCCTCGCGGCGCGAATAGTCGCGGTAGAGCATCGAGGCGACGGCATCCACGCGCAGCCCGTCGGCATGGTATTCCTCGAGCCAGTAGAGCGCGTTGGCCGTCAGGTAGTTCATCACCTCGCGCCGCCCGTAATTGTAGATGAGCGTGTTCCAGTCCTGGTGGAACCCCTCGCGCGGATCGGCATGTTCGTAGAGCGCGGTGCCGTCGAACTGCCCGAGCCCGTGCGGATCGGAAGGGAAGTGCCCGGGCACCCAGTCGAGCAGGATGCCGATCCCCGCCTTGTGCGCCGCGTTCACGAGGTCGCGGAACTCGTGCGGGGGCCCGTGCCGGATGGTGGGCGCGAAGAGGCCCACCGGCTGGTAGCCCCACGACCCGTCGAACGGGAATTCCGAGAGCGGCAGGAACTCGATATGGGTGAAGCCCATGTCGCGCACGTAGTCGACGAGCTCGGTCGCGGCCTCGACATACGAGATGCGGCGGTTGTCGGCCTTGCGCGTCCAGCTGCCGAGGTGGACCTCGTAGACCGAGATCGGCGCCGTGCGGGCGTTGCGCTCGGCGCGCGCCTGCATCCAGCCCTCGTCCGACCAGCCATAGCCCGAGATGTCGCGCACCACGCTCGCGTTCTCCGGCGGATGTTGCGAGCCGAAGCCCACCGGGTCGGACTTGAGCGGCAGCGGTGCGCCGTGGGCGCCGATGATCTCGTACTTGTAGACGGTGCCTTCGCCCCGGCCCGGCACGAACAGTTCCCACACGCCGGTGGCGCCGCGCCGGCGCATCACGTGGCGCCGCCCGTCCCACTGGTTGAACTCGCCCACGACCGAAACGCGCCGCGCGTTCGGCGCCCAGACCGCGAAATGCGTGCCCCAGACGCCCTCGTGGGTCATGACGTGGGCGCCGAGCACCTGCCAGAGCCGCTGGTGCGTGCCCTCGCCGAGGAGGTGCTCGTCCATCTCGCCCAGCACGGGGCCGAAGCGGTAGGGGTCCTCGGCGTCCCAGCTCTGTCCCCTGGCCGAGCGGCCGCGCAGGCCGTAGGGCGCGTCCCCGGGGACCGGCCCGCGAAAGACGCCCGGCGCGCCCTTGACCGGGTCGAGCGGGAACTCGTCGGTGCCGATCACCGCGGCGAGGCGCGCGGCGCCCGGATCGAAGGCCGTGACCGTGCGGCCCGATCCCGACCAGTGCGGTCCGAGGGCCGCGAAGGGATCGTCGCAGGTGCCGTCGGCAACGCGTTTCAGGAGCTCGAGCGGGGGGACGTCGGGGTTCTGTGCCATGCCCGACAGCTTAGGCGCGCGCGCCCGTGGTTCAATAGCCGGCACCTGCCGCGACCGCGCGGAGCCGACCGCGCTGCCGCGTCGGCGGGCGGCTCCGCGCCGGAACCGCGGCGGCATGATCGACGTTGCTGCATGTAAACCTGCGCGCGGGTCGGACCCTTCACGGCGCAGGCAGTGTACGAGGATCACACCGCATGACCGAACGTCCCGAGGACGCCGAGCCGGAGAAGTCCGGGTATTCGGACAAGGAAGTCCAGCAGATCGACCGCCACCGCAGCCTGTCTCCCCGCGCCGTCTACGAGGTGGTGAGCCAGGAGGGGCGGGAGGAAATCCTGCGCCCGCTCTGGTCGCTCTGGTGGTCGGGCATCGCCGCGGGCATCGGCATCTCGGCCTCGGTCCTGTCCGAGGGCATCCTGCACCAGACCTTCCTCGACCATCCCTACCGGGGCGCGATCGAGAACATGGGCTACACGGTCGGGTTCATCCTGGTGATCCTCGGGCGGCTGCAGCTCTTCACGGAGAACACCATCACCGTGGTCCTGCCGGTGCTGAAGGAGAAGTCGCTCACGACCTTCGGATGCGCCGCGCGCCTCTGGGCGGTGGTCTTCGCGGCGAATCTTCTCGGAACGGCCTTCGTCGCGCTCTTGACGGTGCACGGGGGCACGGTCGGCCCCGAATATGTCGAGGGCATGAAGGAGGTGGGCCGCCACTTCGCCGAGAACAGCGCGGCCGAAGCTTTCAAGTACGGGGTGCCGGCGGGCTTCTTCATCGCGGCGATCGTCTGGATGCTGCCCTCGTCCGAGGGCTTCGAGATCTTCGTGATCTTTCTGTTCACCTACCTGATCGCCATGGGCGACTTCACCCACGTGGTCGCGGGCTCGCACGAGGCGTTCCTGCTGTGGATGAGCGGCGAGATCGGCGCGGGCAAGGCGTGGCTCGGGCTCATCCTGCCGAGCTTTGCCGGCAACGTGCTGGGCGGTACGGGCCTCTTCGCGCTCCTGGCCTACGGGCAGGTGGCGGCCGAAATCGGGCCCGCGCGCGCCTCGCCGACCGAGGAGGGCCTGCGCGCCCATGCCGCCGAGCGCGGCGCGGGGGGCGGGCGCAGCGTCTGACGCGCCGCCGCCTCGCGGCATGAAGAAAGCCCGGACCGGGGAGACCGGTCCGGGCTTTCCTTTGGGCGACGCGGGCCCGTCGGGGACCCGCGGAGGCGTCAATCCTCGAGCTGGTCCTCGCGCTTGGCCTCGACGAGGTCGAGCTCGCGCTCCTTGCGCGCGCGGAAGCGTTCGCCGTAGCCCTCGATCTCTTCCTCGGGGATGACCTCGCGGGCGCGGCCGAAGACCTCGTCCTCCTCCTCCTCCATGTGGTGCTCGTACTCGTCGCGCAGCTTGTTGAAGGTCTTGAGCCATTCGGGGCTCGACATGTCCATCCCGTGCAGCTCCTCCATCATGTCGTCCATCTGCGCGTGCTCCTCGACCGAGTGGCGCGCGGCGTCCTGTCCCCAGGTTTTCGACATGAGCTTGGAATAGAACGTCTCCTCCTCGGCTGCGGCGTGGCTCTTCACGTCGCGGAAGAACTCGGACCAGGCGTCCTTGCGCGCCTCGCTCGCCCCTTCGGTATCTGCGATCGTGGCGAGGAGCTCGCGGTGGCGTGCGTGGTCGGCGCGGATGGCGTCGTAGATGGACATGTAAGCTTTCCTTTCACCCTTGTGGTCGGTCGCCCGAGGAGCCGGGACGCCCGCGGGCGGACCACCGCGCGCGGGCGGGACGGTCGGCTGTCGGGGGTGCCCCAGAGCACAAGGCGCGACCGGTGCGCCGGGTTCCCGGCGCGCGCGCCTCAGGGCAGGACCGAGAGCCAGAACCACGCGGTGACGATGGAGAGCGCCGTCGCCAGCAGCACCGAGGACGCCGCGACGCGGCGGGCACGGCCGTACATGTTGGCGAAGACGTAGGCGTTCACGCCCGGCGCCATGGCTGCCGTCACCACCGCCGAGCGCAGATCGACCGTGCTGAGCGCCAGCGAGCGCCCGAGCGACCAGGTGATCGCCGGGTGCAGGAGCAGCGTGACCGCGCAGACGAAGCCCACGATCCGCAGGTCGCCCTCGGGACGGTAGCGGTAGAGCACCCCGCCAAGGCCGAACAGCGCGGCGGGCAGGGCGGTGCGGATCATCATGTCGAGCGCGTCCGTCACCGGGCCGGGCAGGCCCAGCCCGAAGAGGTTGAACACCGCGCCGAAGGCGATCCCGATCACCAGCGCGTTGCGGAACATCGCCCCCACGACCTTGCCCGGCAGGGAGGTGAGGCGCGCGCCGCGGGCACGGACGATCTCCATCGCGGTGATGCCGAGGCCGTAACAGAAGGGGGCGTGCATCGCGATGATGGCGTAGTTCGCCTCGAGCGCGTCCGGGCCGTAGGCGCGTTCGGTGATCGGGATGCCGAGCAGCAGCGAGTTCGCGAAAAGGCAGCAGAAGCCGATGGCGACCGCGTCCTCCCAGTCGCGCCCGAAGACGACGCGCGCCGCGAGAAGCCCGGCGGCAAAGCAGCTGGCCGAGCCGGCGTAGAACGACAGGAGGAGCGCCGGGTGGAAGCTCTGCCCGATGTCGAGCGTCCAGATCGCGCGGAAGAGCAGGCAGGGGATCGCGAATTGCTGGGTGAAGACCATGAGCCCGTCGACCGCGCTGTCGGCGAAGAGCCCGCGCCAGACCGCGGCGTAGCCCGCGCCGATCAGCAGGAAGACCGGCAGGATGACCTCGATCAGCGACTGCATGGCGGGGCCGCGCGGGCGGTCACAGCGGGTATCTCAGCACCATCCCGTCATAGGCCGGCACGACGTTGTCCGGCGTCTCGGCGGCGACCGCGTCGTAGTCGAGGTCGATGTGCATGTTGGTCAGCACCGCGTGCGCCGGCGCCATCCGCGCGATCCAGTCGAGCGACTGCGCGAGATGGGTATGCGTGGGGTGCGGATCGCGCCGGAGCGCGTCGAGGATCCAGCAGTCGAGGCCCTCGAGATGCTTCCAGGCTTCATCCGGAATCTGAACGACATCGGGGACATAGGCCACGTCCTTGATGCGGAACCCGAGCGCGTCGATGCTGCCGTGATGGACCCGGAACGGCGTCAGCCGGATGGGGCCGCCGGCGCCGTCCACGGTCACCGGGCCGTCGATCGTGTGCATGTCGAGGATCGGCGGATAGGGGCTGCCCTCGGGTTGCACGAAGGCGTAGCCGAAGCGCGAATAGAGGCTGTCCTGCGTCGGGCCGTCGGCCCAGACCGCGAGGCGTTCGCGCCGGTTGAAGACGATCATGCGCAGGTCGTCGATGCCGTGCACGTGGTCGGCGTGGGCATGGGTGTAGAGCACCGCGTCGAGCGTCCCGATCCCGGCATCGAGCAGCTGCGCGCGCAGGTCGGGCGAGGTGTCGATGAGCGCGCGGGTGACGCCGCCCTCGGTCTCGCGCTCGACCAGCAGCGAACAGCGCCGGCGGCTGTTGCGGGGGTTCTGCGGGTCGCACGCGCCCCAGAGCCCGCCGAGTCGCGGCACGCCGCCCGAGGATCCACAGCCGAGGATGGTCAGGCGCAGCTCGCCCGTCATGCGGCCTCCGACCAGGCGGCGGCCTTGGCGAAGAGACGCTCGAAATTGGCCTCGGTCGCGGCGGCGAAGTCGGCATAGCTCAGCCCGAAGACCTCGGCGCCGACGCGCGCGGTGTGCGCGGTATAGGCCGGCTCGTTGCGCTTGCCGCGATGGGGCGGCGGCGCGAGGTAGGGGCTGTCGGTCTCGACGAGCACGCGGTCGAGCGGGGCGGCCGCGAAGATCTCGCGCAGGTTCTCGGACCGCGGGAAGGCGGCGATGCCCGACATCGACAGGTAGAAGCCGAGGTCGAGCGCGATGCGCGCAAGCTCGGCCCCCGAGGAAAAGCAGTGCATGACGCAGGAATAGGGCTGCCGGCGATAGCCTTCGGTCAGGATCGCGGCCACGTCGTCGTCGGCGTCGCGGGCGTGGATGATGAGCGGCAGGCCGGTTTCCTGCGCCGCCTCGATGTGGATCTCGAGCGAGCGCTTCTGCACCGCGGCGCTGTCGGCGGTGTAGTGGTAGTCGAGCCCGGTCTCGCCGATGCCCACGAATTTCGGGTGCCGCGCGAGCGCCACGAGGTCCGCGACGCTGGCCATCGGCTCCTCGGCGGCGCTCATGGGATGGGTGCCCGCGGCGTAGAAGACCGGCGCGTGCGCCTCGGCGATGGCGCGCACCGCGGGCTCGCTCCGGAGCCGGGTGCAGATGGTGACCATGCGGTGCACGCCGGCCTCGCCCGCGCGCGCGACGATCTCTGCCTGCCGGCCGTCGAAGTCGGGAAAGTCGAGGTGGCAGTGGCTGTCGGTGATGCGGGTGTCGGCCAAGGGTGCGATCTCTCCGCTCTCTGAGGGGGCGTGCGCGACCCGGGTATCCAGCATCGTGCGGGGAGGGTCAAGGCGGCGCGCCGCGCGCGCCCGCGCGCCTCAGCGCAGGACGGCGGCGGCGGTGTCGCGCAGGTGTCCCATCATGTCGAAGACGAGGCTCGCGGGGTCGACGTTCACCGCGCGGCCGTGTCGCGCGCGCTCGGCCGTCACCTGCGCGACCTCGGCCCAGGCGCGGCCCGCCCGCAGGTCGGGGGCGAGCCGGCTCAGCGTGCGCTTCTCGTCGGGCAGGGCGGCGCGATCGGGCGGCGCGCCGGTGACGCCGGTGCGCGCGAGGCGCGCGAGCGCGAGATCCGCGAGCGCGAGGAGGAGGTCGAAATGCGCCTCGCGGCCCCGCGCCGACACCGCTTCCGCCAGCCGCAGGGCGCGCGGGCGGTCGAGGTCGGGCATGCCGCCGAGGATGTCCATGAACTCGGCATAGAGCGCGAGCCCGTCGAGGTTCAGAAGCCGCAGCGCCGCGCCCACCGATCCCGCCGAGAGCTCGGCCAGCGCGTCGGTGCGGGCGGGATCGATGTCGGCGCCCGCGCCGCCGAGCGCACGCGCCATGTCGTCGGGCCCGAGGGGGGAAAGCCGCAGCTCGCGGCAGCGCGAGCGGATGGTCGGCAGGAGCCGCGCGGGCTGGTGGCAGACGAGCAGCAGGACCGTGTTCGCCGGCGGCTCCTCCAGCAGCTTGAGGAGCGCGTTCGCCGCGTTCACGTTCATGTCGTCGGCCGCGTCGACGATGATCGCGCGGCGCCCGCCATCGGCGGCGGACATCGTCATGCGTCGCTTGAGGTCGCGCACGTCCTGCACGCGGATCTCGGCGGCGAGCCGGTCGCCCCGGTCGTTGGCGCCCCGGCGCAACAGCAGGATGCCCGGTTCCGACAGCGCGCGGCTGCGCCGGGCCACCGGGTGGTCCTCGCTGATGTCGAGCGTCGCGGGCGGCTCGGGCGCGCCGAAGAGGCCGTCGTCGTCCGCGGGCGGCGGTGTCGCCACGAGGAACCGCGCGATCCGCCAGGCGAGCGTCGCCTTGCCCACGCCCTGCGGCCCGGTCAGCATCCAGCCGTGGTGCATCCGCCCCGTCGCCCAGGCGTTCAGGAACGCGGCCTCTGCCGCGGCCTGCCCGACGAGCGCGCGCGTCTCGCGCGGGTGCGGTGCGCCCTCGACGCGGTCCGGTTCGGGCAGCTCGACCTCGGCCATCAGGATTCCTTGAGAAACTTCCGCGCGATTCCGACGATGTTGCCGGACACCTCGTCCTCGGACTTGTTGCCGTCGATCACGCGGAACCGGCGCGAGCGGTGCGCGAGGTTGAGGAAACCCGCGCGCAGGGTCGCGTGCAGCTCGATGCCGAAATTCTCGAACCGCGCCTCGGCGCCCACACGCTTCGTGGCGCGCGCATGCGCGACGCCCGGGTTCATGTCGATGAGGAAGGTCAGGTCGGGCTCGAGGCCGATCATCAGCGCGTGCAGGGTGTCGACCTTGGCGCGCAGGTCGCCGCGGGTGATGCCCTGGTAGGCGCGGGTGCTGTCCACGAAGCGGTCGCAGATCACCACCTTGCCCGCGTCGAGCGCGGGCTGGATCGTGCGTTCCACGTGGTCGCGCCGGGCCGCGGTGAACATCAGGAGCTCGGTCTCGGCCGACCAGCGGTCCGGCGCGCCGTGCAGAAGCAGCGACCGTATCTCCTCCGCCCCCGGGCTGCCGCCCGGTTCACGGGTCAGGACGACGTCGTGCCCGTCCTGGCGCAGCACCTCGGCCAGCCGGCGCGACTGCGTCGACTTGCCGCTTCCGTCGATGCCCTCGAACGTGAGGAAGGCACCGTAGCGTCTGGCAGTTCCCATCACATGACTTCCTGCGGACTCGTCCCGAACCTCCGCAGCAGTACCCCCGCAACCGTCATCACCCGGTTAACGAAGCCCGCCCCCTGCACGGCGTTCTCGGCCACGAGCGGCACGCGGTGCTCGGGCAGGCCCTCGGGGCGGATGATGAGCTCTGCCAGCTGCTGGCCTTGCGCGATGGGCGCCTCGAGCGGGCCGGTATAGACCACCTCCGCCTCGAGCGGCGCGCCGGTCAGGACCGGCACGAGCAGCGTCAGGTCCTCCTGCGCGACCAGACCCACCTGTTCGGTGGCGCCGAGCCAGACATCGGCGGTCGCCACGCGCTGGCCGGCGGTGGTGATGGTCTTCTCGGCGAACTGGCGGAAGGCCCAGTTGACGATCGACTCGCTCTCCTCGGCGCGCACGCGGGTCGAATCCATGCCGGTCAGCGCGAAGATCACGCGCCGGTCGCCCTGCTTGGCCGAACCCACGAGCCCGTAGCCCGCTTCCTGCGTGTGCCCGGTCTTGAGCCCGTCCGCACCGATCCCGAGCCCGAGGAGCGGGTTGCGGTTGCTGACGTTTGCGGGCGCGCGGCCGTCGAACTCGAACCGCTGCTCCGCGAACATCGGATAGTATTCGGGGTAGTCGAGGATCAGCCTGTTCGCGAGCAGCGCGAGGTCCCGCATGGACATCACGTGCCCCTCGGCGGGCCAGCCGTTCGAGTTCTTGAAAACCGAGTTCGTGAGCCCCATCTGCTGCGCCCGCCGCGTCATCAGCTCGGCAAAGCCCGCCTCCGTGCCGTTCGGGCTCAGCGCCTCTGCGAGCACGACGCAGGCGTCGTTGCCCGACAGCACAACGATGCCGCGCAGCAGGTCCTCGACGCGCACCCGGTCGGTGGTGTCGAGGAACATGGTCGATCCCCCGTAGCTCGCGGCGTGGCTCGACACCGGCAGCCGTTCGTCGAGCGACAGCCGGCCTTCCTCGATCGCCTCGAAGGCCATGTAGAGCGTCATGAGCTTGGACATCGACGCCGGCGGCAGCGCCTCGTCGGCATTCTTGGCCAGAAGCACGGTGCCGGTCTTCTGGTCGAGCACGAAGGCGGCGCTGGCGCTCGTGTCGAAGGCAGCGGCGGGCAGGGCGAGCAGGGCGAGCAGGGCACTCGCGGCCAGCCCGGCGAGGCAGGAACGCAGGAAGGGGATCATCGGCAGCTCCTCGGGTCGCTCGAAGGATTACGGGCGCGGACTTGCAGATCCGCGCCCGGTCGTCAAAGCCCCCGCAGCGTCACGGGGCCCATGTCAATCGGTCACGGCGTAGGCGTCAGTAAAGCCGTTCGCCTTGATCTTCTTCAAGAGTGCGTCGATCTCGGAGGCCGACTGGGCGGGGCCGACGAGGACCCGCCAGAACGTCTTGCCGCTCGAGCTCTGGCGCTTGACCGTGGGCACCATCCCGTCCTGGCGCATGGCTGTCGCGGTGTTCTCGGCGTTCTCCTCGACGCTGAAGATGCCGATCTGGATGTAGGGCCGGGACAGCGGCGAGGCCGCGCGCTGCGCGGTCTCGACCGGCGCCGGCGTCGGCACGGGGGACGCGGCGGGCGCGGGCTCGGGACGCGGGTCGGGCACCGCCGGCGCAAGCGGCGCCGCGTCGACCTGGCCCGCGGGGGCGAGCGTTCCTGTCTCGGTGTTCTCGACGTCGCTGGCGGTGGCGCTCGCCGCGCCGGCGGACGCGTCGGGCGCGGGGACCGCGTCGGGGTCCCCGTCGACCTCCTCGCGGCGCAGCGCCACGACGCTCAGCGGCACCGGCTGGCCCGCCAGCATGTCGAGCGCCGCCGCGGCGTCCGAGGACACCTGCAGCCGCGGGCCCGGCGTCTCGCGCTCGCGCTTGAAGAGCGCGCCGATCACGAACTGGCCGTTGGTCTCGTTGCGGATGATCACACGCTCGGGCTCGCGCACCTCGGGATGGGCGACCCACACGCCGCCGAGCGACGGCCGGCCGTCCCAGAGACCGTTCTCGGACGCCTCGAAGACCTCGGGCGCCTCGATGTCGCGCTCGACGATGCGGCCGCCGCGCGCGCCGCCTGAATCGAGCGTGGCCTCTTCGCCGTCCGTCCCGCCCTTGAGGAAGCCCGGCCTGCCGCCGCCCTCGCCGCACCCGGCAAGCGCGATCGCGAGGCAGAGCGCGGCAAGCCCCGCACCCCGCGCGGTGCGGCGGGGGATGCAGATGCCCTGCCGGAAGCCGGATACGTTCCGGCGGACGAAGCCCACCTGTCTGCTCATGCTCGCCCTTGCCTCTACGGTTCTTGACGCGTCCTCGTCGCTCGCCGGCTCCGCCGCATCCGAGCGACGGGCCGACCCGCGCTGCCGCTTGCGCGGGAGTGTAGCGGCTGGCGGTTCCCGAGGAAAGTCTCTTGGACCCGGGCGCGGCATTTCGGCGGCCGGCCGCTTTCAGAATCGACCGCGGCCCGCTAGGTGTCCGGAACCCGCCCGCAGGGAAGGCAGGGAAGCGTGGCCGAGTGGTTGAAGGCACTGGTCTTGAAAACCAGCAACGGTGCAAGCCGTTCGTGGGTTCGAATCCCACCGCTTCCGCCAGATTATCTTTTGCGGTCTCTTCACCCCGTAACACTTTGAAGGGAAAGGTGGTTTCCGGTGTTCTAAGTCCTGATTTATGGCAGTACCTGAGCCTTTCAGAGAACACGACTTTCAGGACCGCAATCCTCCACTCATAGCTCTCTTTTTTCCATATATCACAGGGGGTTGAGATTACTTTCAAAGTGTGTTCAAACATCTCATCAAAGCTGCCGATACTCTTGCCAAGATCTGAGAGCTTCTCTTTGCAGATCACCTGTTTCTTCTGACATTGTGCTATGCGCTTCTCGTATGCTGAGGCGACCGAGTCGTTTTCGGTTTCGACGATCCGATCGAGGAGCTTTTCCTGCTCTTGTTGAAGAAGCTTGATTTGCTTCTCCAAGTCACGGCGCCGATCCAAGGTAGCGGCTTGATTATGCTCCCAGAGGTCACGCAACATCCTTTTCATAACTTTGGCCACGGTTTCATGCGGTTGTAACTCGGATAGGAGACTGACAAGATTCGCCTCAAGTTTGTCGCCGTTGATTGATTTGCCCTGCCTGTCGCAACGCTTGTTGAAGCACCGGTAATAGGGGTACATTTTGCCGCTCTTGCTCCGGCTCCAGCCTGCGGTTAGCGGTCGGCCACAATCATCGCACAGCACGAAGCCGCGCAAAGGAAAATCTTCGCTTGTCTCCTTCCCAGAATGTACGCGCGAATTTCCGTCGAGCCGCTCTTGGATGAGCTGAAAAGTCGGGTAGCTGATCAAGGGCTTGTGCTTGCCTTTTCGAAGGGAAATCGACCATTTTGGATAGTCGATGTATCCAGCGTAGAGTGGATTGCGCAGCATCCCTTCCATTCTTCCGTTCCCGAGTACGGGGCTCTTTCGGGTCGCTATGAACTCCGGTTGAGCTTCAACAAACCGCTTTGCCGATGCAGCGGTCTCGAAGCGACCGCTGGCGAAGCCTTCGAGTGCCTCGCGGACAATGCCAGAGAGGCCATCGGGTTCTATGGGTTTGCCTTTTCCGGCTGACCGATAGCCGATCGGGGCCGCCAGGCACCAGTAGCCGTCAGACAGTCGTGCCTTCTGGCAACGTTTAACACGCGCAGCATTGTCTTCTCGCTCAAATTGGCCCATCCCAACATGGATCGTCTCCATGAAGCGGCCAGCAGGAGAATCTTCGAATGTAAATGTGGGTGACCTAAAAATCGCTCCATGGTCAGTCGCATATCTTTTGATATTTTGATAGATCGCGACATCACGAGCCACACGTGAGATAGCGTCGACGACAATTACAATACTGTCTTTCCTATTTTTCTTGATCCAGTTTTTCAGATCTTTCAAACCCTCTCGATTGTCTGACCCGCCGGTGCTATCGTCAGTGAATGTCTCAACGACCTCAAAGTCATTCTGACGACAATACTCTCGGCAGGAGCTAATTTGAGAATTGAGACCGTTGCCCTGTTGTACTTGTCGCTTTGTGGAAACACGGGCGTAGATGGCTGCCTTTGAACCCGTCCTCATCGCTTACCTCCTTAGATTTGCTTATACTATTGAGAATTTTGGGCCATTTTCTTAGCGAGATGTTGCACAGCACTCCATCTACGCGTCCTGATCAACGCC
Source organism: Roseivivax isoporae LMG 25204 (assembly GCF_000521865.1). Taxonomy (GTDB): domain Bacteria; phylum Pseudomonadota; class Alphaproteobacteria; order Rhodobacterales; family Rhodobacteraceae; genus Roseivivax; species Roseivivax isoporae. Next base: position 11,181 of record NZ_JAME01000007.1, on the reverse strand, counting down.
GTCTTCCAAGTCCACAGCTTTTGTAGTGTAGCCCGCGCCCCATAGGAAGATGAGGATGGACCAGAGTGCCGAGACAAATTCTTCTTTCCGCGCCTCGCTGAGATTTGAATCGTCTAATTGCCTTGCATAGATTTCCCAGTCTATTTCAATTACTTTTGGACTGGACTCCCTTGAGGGAATTTGAGAATCTATATTGTCACGTGAAGTATCTGAGTAATCCACGAGTTGGACCTCCAAAAGCAAATATTCCAGATCAGCACGGAGACATCTCCTTGCCGAGATGAGGCGCTCATAACCTCTTCAAGCTTCATGCGGACGATCTGACATAATGGAGCGAACGGCAGCCACGCAGAGTCAAGGGAAATTCACGTCGAAGCATATGGTTTCCCCTCAATTACTACCTCGAGTAGCATGATCATGAGATAGTTTTTTCCGAGGCACCGGGTTTCACCCTGTCAGTCATGTGTTCGACAGGCGATTCGAAGTTTTTTCCGCAAGCATCCCGGGGGGCAATTTCCAGAAGATCGTCATAGGATGTTCCTTCGAGCGTGATGCGCCTTGAGCAAAGGGCTGGTCTTTCAGGCCGGTCGAGTTGGACATTGGCCGTCTTCTCGACTGACGAAGAAGAAAATTTCGCCAACTCCTGATTTTCTCGCAACGGGGTCGTTCGTCGAAGATGATGACGCTTTGATGTTGAAATGCCTGTCCGGATGGGTGACCTCGGATGACGGAAAAAACTGAAGGTGATTGGCTTGGAGGTCGGTCATCAGTGCTTTGGCAAATTGATGTGGCAGGACGAAATAACTGTAGCCAGGTCAAGAACCCCACACCGACCGCGCTGGCCGTAGTAGCCTCCGTAGTTGCAGCATGGCATGCCTGTCGCGTTCGGCCCATTTGCATGTGCCGGCTGCTGTTCGAAATCGAGAAAGCGGCGCGGCATCGGAAATCGCTCATATGTATCCGGCCTGTTGATCGGTTCGCGGGCCCTGGCCTTGATGGGGTTGCGCCCACACCTTGGTCTCATTAGCGGCAAGGTCGGTGATGCCTGATGGGCCGTCAGACTCTGGAGGCAATGGATACAAGGATCTCGCAGCGGCGCGCGGCGTGGAGCACTTTGTCGTGGGCAGCGATCCAGGCACCCGCGTCGCGGCAGGCTGCTACCACATTCACAACGTCAACTCGCTGCGCACACGTTACGACAGGTTCGTCAAGCCGTTCTGCGGGCCGGCGTCGAAGAACACCCCCAAGAAAATTTGCGGCGGCGACCAAGATGCACGGCCTCGAGCCGAGGCGGACCATCGGCTCGCCGATGAACGAAATCCTTGTAGAGCCCGACCTCGGGTACTTGCCTATTGGGGATAGGGTCGTGGCCAAGTTTCCGAACGCCAAGACCTCGGTCCGCAGCGTGGCCAGCGTCGCGGCCGTAGTGCGCAAAAACGGCGTGGACGTCCCTATGAGCAAGAAGTCCGGCAAGGTGCCGATGCCTTGGCCCGCGATCAGGAGGTCGCGCAGGACGAGGCTGTTGCCGACACGAACCGGCGGATCGAGGTCGATCGTGATCGTGCCGGAAGGGCCAGTCAGCGCCCATGAAGTCAGGTGGTCCGCGAGCAGGAAGCCGACCACCCGATACCGGGCGATGTCCTGCGGGACAACCGGCACGCCCGCCCGGTCCAGATAGGCGGGGGATGCGAAGATCCGCTGCCGCATCGTCCCGACCTTCCGCGCCACCAGCGCCGAGTCGGGCATGGCAGGCCGAATACGGATCGAGACGTCGAACCCGCCCTCGACCATGTCCACCACCCGGTCGTCCATGGACAGCGTCAGACGCAGATCGGGATAGGCGTCGAGAAATCCGGGCAGGATCGGCGCGATCACCGTCTGCCCGAAGGAGCTGGAGGCGTTGACCTTGAGGTGCCCCTGCACGGCCCCGGCGCCATCTCGGATGCGCGTCTCGACCTGGGTTACGGCATCCAGAATGCCTGTCGCCTCGTCGTAGTAGAGCCGCCCGGCATCAGTGAGCGACATGGAGCGGGTCGTGCGGGTGAGCAGCGTCGTGCCAAGACTCTCTTCGAGCAGTTTGATCTCGCGGCTCAGAAGCGCAGGCGACACGCCAAGATCCTCCGCCGCACGCGCGAAGCTGCCGCGTTCGACGATGCGGCGGAAGGCGTGCATGACGGAAAGTTTGTCCATTCGTCTCGGTCGTTTCTCGCGCGAGCGCCCCTTGAGGGTCGCATGCACCCCGACCCTATCACGGGCACGGCAAGGCGCGAACGGATTGCGTCCCCGCCCGCCGAAAGACCCTGACTGCCGGCCAGGCCGCCTGCCGAACCGTAGGCCAGTGCAGGATCGCCCGAATGGTCTCGTTGGGCTTCTCCTGCTGGATCCAGTGGCCGCTGTCGAGGCTGTGGGCCGCCACTTCATCAAGAACGGCCCTGAGCTGCCGCTCGAGGGCCGGCCCATCGCTGCCGCGCAGCTACCCCGAACCAGTCATTCGCGGCCAAGTGCAGCATGTTCTGGCAGCCCAAGGTCAGCAGTGCGGACTTTCCGGTCGTTCGGCGACTTACCGATGCAACTGCAGCTTGACGATGGAGTCGCTCGCAGCCGCAGCACGCAGGGTTCTGCGCCGCGGCGCAGATCACGGAAGCGGTCGTTGAAGGCTGCGCCGGACCAAGGAACCTAATCCCACCTTTCGCTGCGCCTCGTCGCAGCGCCGCCCATACGGGCAAAGCGAGCTTTCTCCGCAATTGAACGAACGGACGCTCTTAGATTTCGGCCTCGCAAGCGATGTCTCCGCCTCACGCGGGATCAGCAGACGGCTTAACATCCCAGGGGAGCAGTGAGCCAATCCTGCTCGCCGGGTGGTCAGCAGAGATGGCTTCGAGGCAGGCCTACAGGTAGGCGTCGGGGTCGACGCGGCCGTCATCGATGAATGTCTGCTGACCGCCCCACTGGCGATGGATGTAGGTCAGCTTCTCGCCGAGGCGTGACTTGGCCGAAATTCGGAGACGTTGTGCCTGCAGCCAGGCTCCGAACTCAGCGACGAAGAGTCCGCTACGGGCGTCACGAGCGGACAGTCGTTGGTAGACACCCATGCCACGGATCTCCGTCTCAATGCGGTAAGGCTCGGCAATCCGGTGCAGTCTCTTGGCGGCGAACTCCGGTTCGTCGCGGTCGAAGACCGCAAAAGATCCAATTACGACTGAAGTTCAGTGTTACAAATCCGTTGTTCCAAGTAACGTTACAGGGCCCCTTCTTGTCCTTGAAACCGGACGAGAAGGATACCGGATGCGGCCTCCGTTTCGTGCCCCCCTCATCCGGAGCGCGAGACTTCCAACTGATAGGTGCGCTCGCGCTCCGGCCATGTGCTCTTGATGTAGTCGAGCACGGCACGGATCTCCGCATCGCTCAGTACGTCTGCGAAGCCGGGCATGTCGCTCTCGTATCCGCCACCGACCACGGCGGCGGTGCCTTCCTTAACGATCCGGAACAGGACCTCGTCGGGATGGTGCCATGTGTGGCCGCTCTCGTCGTGCGGCGGTGCGGGCAACCGGCCGGATGCGAGCGGCGTACGCCAGTCGGGCTGGCCCTCCAGGTCCGCGCCGTGGCAGGCGGCGCACTGATCCGCATAGATCTGGCGTCCTTGCGCGATGATGTCCGCCGACGCCACGGCGGTGGATGCGGTACCGGCATAACGCCAGCCAGCAAAGACCGCGAAGATCACACCTCCGACGACCAGACCGATCCCGACAGTATTTCGGAGAGCTTTTTTCAAGACGTCTGTCCCCGATCACTGCGGAATAACATTCGCGTTTGGTCGAGACCACGTTGTGCCAGCGGCGAGGCGCCTGTCACAATGGACATTCTCGTGAGCAATGCCTATCTTTGCAGCATGATCGCACGTGTCATCACCATGCTTGCCATACTCGCGATCACCGTGGTGACGACGGTGACCTCCGCGCATGCGACACGCATGAGCATGAATTCCGGTGTGGATCACGCGGTGCATGTCGCCGACATGATGCACTCGCCGGTCATTTCGGGCCTCGGCTGTGAAGCTGGAGAGCACTCTGGGTCGGCCGATGCCGAGATGTGCGAGTTCGTCTGCGCAGGCCTCTCGGCCTTCCTGACTTCGGCAGGCGGGGAAGCCGGGCAAGCTCACGGCGCCGCCAGTCATGACGTCCCGTCCGCGGCAATCCACGTCAGCCGTGCGCCGGGACTGAACGAACGCCCTCCGAAACTCCGTCTCCTCTGAGCGCGCCCGGGCCGACGCCCGCGGCGTCCCATCGGTATTGATGAACGGGACATAAGTCCCGAGGAGACGACAATGAACACGCTTTCACGCCGCGGCTTTCTTGCCGCAAGCGCCGCCGCCCTTGGCGCGGCACAGATGCCCCACATCGCCTTCGCGCAAGGGATGGCGCCGATCAGCCTCTCCGCCGCGACCCGGACCCTCGATATCGACGGGCGCGCGGCAACGGTCTTTGGCCTTGCCGGCCTCGGCGGTCAGGGACTGATCCTCAACCCCGGCCAGAGGTTCCGGATCGATCTGACCAACGATCTCGATGTCGGCACCATCATCCACTGGCACGGCCAGATCCCGCCGAATGCGCAGGACGGCGTGCCGGACATGCCGATGCCCCTTCTCGCACCGGGTGAAACCCGATCCTATGACTTCGAGGCACGGCCGGGCACCCACTGGATGCACAGCCATGTGCCCACCCAGGAGATGCAGCTGCTCGCCGCGCCGCTAATCGTGCGCTCGGCCGAGGACGTTGCTGCCGACCGGCAGGACGTCGTGATGTTCCTGCATGACTTCTCGTTCAAGGCTCCCGAGGAGGTTCTCGCCGAAATCGGCGCGGGCCATGGCGGCGGGCACGGCGCTGGCCACGGTGCAGGTGTGCAACCCGATCAAGGCGCTCCCATGGGAGGCATGGGGGCGATGCAGGGCATGGATCATGGCGCGATGGGCCATGGCGGCATGGGCAACATGGGTGGGATGATGGGCATGGGCGGCCAGATGGGCGGCATGGCCATGGACCTGAACGATTACGACTGGGACGCCTATCTCGCCAATGACCGGACCCTGTCGGACCCCGAGGTGGTGCAGGTCGAGCGTGGCGGGCGCATCCGGCTCCGGGTCATCAACGCCGCCGCAGCGACCGTGTTCTGGATCGACACCGGCGGTGCCGAGGCACGCCTGGTTGCGGCGGACGGGCACGCTGTCCAGCCTCTATCGGGCACGCGGTTCGGGCTGGCGATGGGCCAGCGGCTCGACATCGAGATCGACCTGCCGAACGAAGGCGGCGCCTGGCCGATCCTTGCACTGCGCGAAGGCGCGCGGGAGCGCACCGGCCTTATCCTCGCCACGCAGGGTGCCGAGGTTCGGCGCCTCGATGACATGGCGGAGACCGCGGCTCCCGCGTTCGACACCGATCTTGCGCAGGAGGCGCGCCTCATCGCGCTGGACGCCCTGCCGGATCGACCCGTGGACCGCAGCCAGATGCTGATGCTGGGCGGTTCGATGCAGCCGTACGTCTGGACGATAAACGGGGCAGTCTGGGGCCAACACCAGCCAGTCGCCGCGCGCAGGGGCGAGCGGGTCGTGCTGTCGTTCCACAACATGTCGATGATGGCCCACCCGATGCATCTGCACGGGCATGTGTTCCAGGTCGTCGGCCTGAACGGACGGCGTGTCGCCGGTGCGCTGCGCGACACGGTTCACGTGCCGCCGATGTCGATGGTCGACGTGGCGCTCGACGCGGGCGAAGCCGCGCGCTGGATGCTGCATTGCCATCACATGCCGCACCTTGCGACGGGGATGATGACCGAGTTCGCGGTCACGGCGTCGGTCTGATCCGGGCGGGGCGTCCAGACAGGGCGCCCCGACGTCCCGACACCGATCCTGTGCTGTCCTGCCCCAGGTTGTCGTGAGGGCCGGTCAAAAGGCGCACCTTGCGGGTGAAAATCAGGAGGATGAGATGATGACCTGGAACGACATGGGCTCTGGAATGGGTTTCGGAATGGGGTTTGGCTGGCTCTTCGGCCTGCTGATCCTCGTGCTGGTGGTTTTGGCCATAGCGGCACTGATCAAATACCTTCGGAAGTGAGAAAAAGGACTTGGAAATGACCTACACGATCAATCGAATGATCGCCGACGCGGGTATCGACGACATCGACGCTCGCACACGAAAGGCGCTGGCGGATCATGGCTTTGGTGTCCTGACAGAGATCGACGTCAAGGCGACAATGAAAAAGAAGCTCGATGTCGAGATGCCAGCCTATCGCATCCTCGGCGCCTGCAACCCCAAGATGGCGCATCAGGCCATCGGGATCGAGCCGCGCGTCGGTGCGATGTTGCCATGCAACGTCATCCTGCGCGAGGTCGACGGTGGCGTGGAAGTCAGCGCCATCGATCCTGTGGCATCGATGCAGGCGATCGAGAACGCCGAACTGACGGCCGTGGCGGGCGAGGTGCGCGCCCTCCTGGCGAAAGCCGTCGAGGCGATCTGAGATGAGCCTGCGCGCCGCCATCCTCACGGGCCTTGCGATCCTCGGGATCGGACTGCTCGGCATCTGGTTGGTCGCGCCCTCGGTGTTCGCCGAGGCTCGCGGACTTCTGGACGGCGAACGTCTGGAAACGCTGGTGGCGCGTGCGGGTCTCTGGGGGCCGGTCCTGATCGTCACGCTTATGACCATCGCGGTCGTGGCCAGCCCCATCCCGAGCGCGCCGATCGCACTGGCGGCCGGAGCGGCCTACGGACATCTCTGGGGAACCGTGCAGGTTGTCATCGGCGCCGAGCTCGGGGCACTGATCGCCTTTGGGCTGGCGCGGGTTCTGGGGCATGACGCTCTGCGGCGGGTGTTCGGCGCCCGCGTCGATGCCGGGCTGCTCGGCTCGCAGAACGCTCTAACGGCGACGGTCTTTGCCAGCCGCCTGATGCCCTTCGTGTCTTTCGACATGATCAGCTACGCGGCCGGACTGAGCCGATTGCACGCCTGGCGTTTCGCCGTCGCAACACTGGCGGGGATCATACCGGCAAGCTTCCTGCTGGCGCATTTCGGCGGTGAGGCGGTTAGCGGAGACCTCGGGCGCGCGACATGGGCGGTGCTCGGACTCGGGTTTCTGACGGGGTTGCCGCTGCTCTGGCTGGCGCTGCGGCAAGAGCCTGAAAAGGGAAACCCATGAAGAAAAGCGACTACGAGAAGAACAGCATCACCCTTCCTGGTGCGGTAGCCATGGGCACCGGCGTGATGATCGGCGCGGGCATCTTCGCGCTGACCGGCCAGATCGCCGAACTCGCCGGGCCTCTCTTCCCGCTCTCGTTCGTCGTCGGCGCCATCGTGACCGCCTTCAGCGCCTACACTTATATCAAGATGTCGAACGTATACCCTTCTGCGGGCGGCATCGGGATGATCCTGAAGAAAGCCTACGGACCGACGACGGTCGCGGCGGGCGCAGCCCTTCTGATGGCGCTGTCGATGGTCATCAACGAAAGCCTCGTCGCTCGCACTTTCGGAACCTACACCCTGCGAGCCTTCGGCGGCGATCCGGACAGCATTCTCGTGCCGGTCCTCGGCGTGGGGCTGATCGTCTTCGCCTATCTCGTGAACGTCTCTGGCAACCGGTCGGTCGGGCTGCTGTCCGTTATCATGGCCATTCTCAAGGTGGGCGGCATTGCGCTGTTCGGGGCGGCCGGTCTGTGGGCCAGCGGCATCTCGTTCGAAGCGTCGGGCGGAGATTTTCGTGCGGGTGGGTTCGTAGCGTCGGTCGCGCTGTCCATTCTCGCCTTCAAGGGGTTCACGACCATCACCAACAGCGGCGCCGAGGTGACCAATCCGCATCGGAACGTGGGCCGGGCCATAGTCCTGTCCATCGCCATCTGCGTCGTCGTCTACCTGCTGGTCGCATTCGCGGTCGGCTCCAGCCTGCCGCTCGATCGCCTCGTGGCGGCGAAGGACTACGCGCTGGCTGAAGCGGCCCAACCAGCCCTCGGGCAAACCGGCTTCTACCTGACGGTGGCGCTGGCGCTGGTGGCAACTGCCTCGGGCCTGATCGCCAGCGTGTTTGCCGTCTCGCGGATGCTGGCGATGCTGACGGACATGAAGATGATCCCGCACAGCCATTTCGGGATGCCAGGCACGATCAAGGACCACACGCTCGTTTACACCGTCGTGATCGCAGGCTTCCTGACGGTCTTCTTCGACCTCAGCCGCATCGCCTCGCTCGGGGCCTTCTTCTATCTGGTGATGGACATGATCATCCACTTCGGCGTGTTCCGGCATCTGCGCGAAGAAATCGGCGCTCGGGGCTGGGTGTTGCTGACGGCAATCGCACTTGATGCCGTGGTGCTGGCCGCCTTCGCCGCGATGAAATGGCAGTCCGACCCCTTGATCGTCGTCCTGGGTGCGATCGGCATGGCGCTGGTGTTCCTGTTCGTCGGGATCTTCCTCGCACGCAATCCCGCCCCGGAAGGCGCTCACGACCACCATTGAAAAGGGCTTGAGCTTCCAACGGCTGGAGGCCGCAAGCTGAAACGAGATACCGAAAGGCTGGCAGACCATGGAGCACGATCATCATCACGCGGCGCCCGACATTCCGGCGGGGACCGAGACGGCGAAGGATCCGGTCTGCGGGATGACGGTCGCGGTCAAACCGGACGGGCGTCACGCCGCGTTCCAGGGCGAGACCTTTCATTTCTGCTCAGAGAAGTGCCAGACGAAGTTCAAGGCGGATCCGTGGTTCTACGCTTCGGGCCGGGCCGCCCGGCAGAAGAAGGCTGCTCCGGCCAACGTCCAGTACACCTGCCCGATGCATCCGGAGATCGTTCGCGATGCGCCAGGGTCCTGCCCGATCTGCGGCATGGCGCTGGAGCCGATGGTCCCATCGGACAAACCCAGCGAGGAGTTGACCGACTTCACGCGTCGGATGTGGATTTCGGCGGCGGCGGCGGTGCCGCTCATCATCCTGACGATGGGTGAACTGGTCGCGCTGCCAGTGCGCGACTGGATCGGGCATCAGACCGCAAGTTATCTCGAGTTCGTGCTGGCAACGCCGATCATCCTCTGGGCCGCCTTGCCTTTCTTCCGGCGCGGCTGGGACTCCATTGTGAACCGCAGCCCAAACATGTGGACGCTGATCAGCATCGGCGTGGCGGCGGCCTACCTTTACTCGCTCGTCGCGACGTTCCTGCCGGGGGTGTTTCCGGAACAGTACCGGATGGGCCACGGCGTCGGCACCTATTTCGAGGCGGCGGTGGTGATCGTCGCGTTGGTCTTCGTGGGCCAGGTGCTGGAATTGCGCGCCCGCGAACGCACCGGCGATGCGATCCGCGCGCTTCTGGATCTGGCGCCGAAGACCGCGCGGCGGATCCTGCCGGACGGCACTGAATACGATGCGCCGCTGGAGAACATCATGGAGGGCGACCGGCTGCGCGTCCGTCCCGGCGACGCTGTTCCGGTCGACGGCACGGTGATCGAGGGCCGCTCGTCGCTGGACGAAAGCATGCTGACCGGCGAGTCGATGCCCGTAGAAAAGGGCCCGGGCGATGCGGTGACCGGCGCCACGATCAACAAGAACGGTTCCCTCGTGATGGAGGCGGCCAAGGTCGGGTCCGACACCGTGCTGGCGCAGATCGTCGCCATGGTGTCGAACGCGCGACGCTCGCGCGCGCCGATCCAGGGGCTGGCCGACCAGGTGTCGGCGGTGTTCGTGCCGACCGTGGTCGCCATCGCCATCATCGCCTTCATCGTCTGGATGATCTTCGGTCCGGAACCCGCGCTGGTCTTCGCCATCGCCTCTGCAGTGTCCGTCCTCATCATCGCGTGCCCCTGCGCGCTTGGCCTTGCGACGCCGATTTCCATCACCACGGCCGCGGGGCGCGGCGCACAGTCGGGCGTGCTGATCAAGGACGCCGAGGCGCTGGAGCGTATGGCGGGTGTCGATACGCTCATCGTCGACAAGACCGGCACGCTGACCATGGGCAAGCCGAAGCTGACGGAGGTTGTGGCGCTTGGCGACATCACCGAGACGGAACTGCTGTCGCTGGCTGCGGCGCTCGAGCGCGGCTCGGAACACCCGCTGGCCGAGGCCATCGTCGAGGGAGCCGAGACACGGGGCGCCGCGCGCCAAGAGGCCACGGACTTCGAAGCCGTCACCGGCAAGGGCGTGCAGGGCCGCGTCGGCGCGCGCGCGGTGGCGCTCGGCAACGCGGCGATGATGCAGGAGATGGGGCTTAATACCGCGCAGGCCGAGGCAAACGCCGACACCCTGCGCACCGAGGGCAAGACGGCAATGTTCGTCGCTCTTGACGGCGCGCTCGTTGGCATCGTGGCGGTCGCCGACCCGATCAAGGACAGCACCGCGCAAGCCATCAGGGAACTTCATACCCAAGGTCTGCGGGTCATCATGGCGACCGGCGACAACGAGCGCACGGCACAGGCGGTGGCGGGCAAGCTTGGCATCGACGAAGTGCGCGCGGGCATCCTGCCCGAGGCGAAGAAGGAGCTGATCGACCAATTGCGCCGAGAGGGCCACAAGATCGCGATGGCCGGCGACGGGGTGAACGACGCACCGGCACTTGCCGCCGCCGATGTCGGCATCGCCATGGGCACGGGCGCGGATGTGGCGATGGAAAGCGCCGGCATTACCCTGCTGGGCGGCGACCTGATGGGCATAGTCCGGGCGCGCAAGCTGGCCCGCGCCAGCCTGCGCAACATCAAGCAGAACCTGTTCTTCGCCTTCGCCTACAACGCCCTTGGCGTCCCCATTGCTGCCGGGTTGCTCTACCCCGTGACCGGCCTGCTGCTCTCGCCGATGATCGCGGCGGCGGCGATGAGCCTGTCGTCGGTCTCAGTGATCACCAACGCCCTGCGGCTGCGCCGGATCGATCTTTGACCCGACAGCACACCAGCTGACTTCGGATTCGTTTTTCGTTGCGTAGACGCGTTCCCAATGATCGTTCGGCTCATCGGTCATTATGGCCTCCAGAGTTCTGCGCGAACCTATCATCTTGTGCAGCTGCCACGCCGCGTGAATGTCCGAAGTGTTCGCTGCTGCGACGCAGCAAGGATTTGGCACTTCTGCAATGGGGTCGAAGCGGTCATGCGGCGGGGCGGCAACCAATTCCGACTGTCTTGGCCAAGTCTACTGTCGCTTCCGGCCGATGCCGTTGAAAAACGCCT